>CAZSTW010000144.1:0-17213 GCA_964609845.1 uncultured Planctomycetaceae bacterium
AAGACCGGGCCTTCCTTCGCAAAGCCTCAGTCCAGTCCCGGCCACCCGACGACTTGCACTACGGGCTGTTAGCGCCCGGCTTCGAACGACATCTGGTTGCGTACATACGCAGAACCGGACGCTAACGCGTTCCGGCTGATGGTCGTACAGAAATCATCGGGTTTATCCGGCCCGGCGTTCACGAGTGCCGTCGTTACGGCACTCGTGAACGCAACAGGCGACTGCAGTCTGGCGGTTCATGTCTTAATCATCCGCCTGATCGCCATCCTTGATCACGAACCGTGCCTTCAGTCGGGCGACTTCCGTTGCCAGGCCTGCCGTCTTGACACTTTTCAGAACTTCGTCGAAATCCTTGTACGCGGCCGGAGCTTCGTCCTTAGGATACGTACGACAGTTCGTCATGATGTCCGCCGCTTCGAAGGATTGATCGATCAAACCTTGATCCAGTTCGCGGATCGCCTTCTTTCGGCCCAGGGCTCGGCCCGCTCCGTGATTCACACTGTAGCAGCTGATCGCGGCTCCCGGATCCGCCACCATAACACTCGACCCCGCCTGCGGGTTCCCCGGCAACAGGATGGGATGTCCTGTGTGCTCATAAATCGTTCCTTTCAGCGCGTGATGCCCCGCCGGGAAGGCGCGAGTCGAACCCTTGCGATGAACCCACGCCTGGCGATTGTCGACAATCTCTTTCCGCGCGATGTTGTGGCTGATGAAGTACACCAGTCGTCCGGTCACCCCCGGAATCACTTCCTGAAAAGCTTCCAGAACAAGGGCATTGATGAGCAGGTGATTGATCGTCGCGAAATTTGCTCCCAGAGCCATGTCGTCCAGATACGCATCTGCTTCGTCCGTTCCCAGCGGCGCGTAAACCAGTTCCCGGTCCTGGCCCGGAAGTGGAATATCCCATTGGGCAAACTTGTTCTGCAACGCTTTGAACTGACCCGAAGCCAGAAGATGACCAATCCCACGTGATCCGCAGTGTGACAGGAACGCCACGCACCCATCCTTCATCCCGAAGACATCGGCGGCCTGACGAGCCCGATCGTTGTCCGCGATCTGCACTACTTCGCACTCACCAAAATGATTCCCTCCTCCATACGAACCAAGCTGGCTGATCTTGTCAGCGAAGTTGCGGAAGAATCCCTGGTCCAGATGTCGCTGCAACCGTTCACCAAGAGCATCATGTGTGTCGTCATGACCCACATGCGTTGCATCTTCGCAGTTTGCAGCCCATTCGGGAGGTATCCCGACCGCCTGACAGACTTCAGCCGAAGCTCCTTCGATCAGGACTCGACGCCCAACGTCAGCATCCACTTTGCGTGCCTTCACTGCATGCCGCTGGCCGCGACCAGCACCGGTTGGTGTACGTTCGCAGATCGCATTGATCAGAGCCCGGCGGATTGGCTTCTCGATAATGGCATCGGCTGGCAGATCCAGCTGAAGCAGACTCATCGAACACTTGATGTCGACCCCGACCGGGCCAGGGTAGATGTGCGTTGGTGAAACCATCACGCAACCGACCGGTGCACCGTATCCACAATGTCCATCGGGGTTCAGGATCAGATCGGTGACTCCGGGAGCCAGCCGCGAATTGATCGCCTGCTGCAGGCAGCCTTCATCAAATGTGTCACGAATCGCCTGAGTCCCGATGACGGTAACAGGCTTTGTGTGTCCGTTGGTTGGCAGAATTCCGGTCGCTTCGTCGGTCGCTATGATTTGCGGAGGCATGATTGGTGCATTCCAGAAAATGAAGTCAGCGTGATCGAAAACTTGTCAATCAGATTTATGTAAAACAAAACCCGGCACAACGACAACGATTGATGAAACAGATACGTGCTCTATCCAACTGAGCTACAGCCCCGGATTGCCTGTATGAGCAGGCGACGCGGTTGAACCGCAATAGGGCTGGTGGGACTCGAACCCACGACCACGGGTGCTTAAAACCTTGTAGTTCCATCGGCATTCGTTGTGCCGGGTATCTCCTGACGAACGGGACCGTTCCCGTTCCATGTGTGAATAACACTGTCGACGAGATTTGTTGAGAGTTCTCCGCTTTCACGGAGTGGGGTTCGGCCCCCACTGGACATGTACTCCCCACGGCATTCGACAGTGCTTGTTACGTTGTCATAAGGTCATTCGCTCGATTTCTCGAACCCAGTGGTCCTGTGAGAATCGACCAGCCGCGACATCGGCAATCAGTCCAAAGACCTGGTCGCTGAATCCCCCGACGTTGATGATGTCCGATCGCTCAGCCGCCTGCGTCGTTGCATACGGCTGAATGTCGATACAGATCATATTCGCCTGCGGATTGCGCCGCTTGAACTGGGACCATTGCGTCATCGTTTCGGTTACGCTTCCTCCGAAGCGACCGTAGCTCGGTGCGTCGACCCAGGATTCATTGTCTGACACATACACAATCAAATCTCCTTTCGCGTGACGTCGATTGAGTTCCGTCAGTGGCGCACTGCAGTTTGTTCCTCCCGCTGGCAATGACGACAACTTCGCAGCATTCGTCATTACTGAATCGCGAGGATTCAAATCGCACTTCACAATGTTGGACTCAAACGGAATCACTTCGGCATTTGGGTTCTTTCGCAGCAAGGCTGCGGCGACGAGGGCCGCCACGTCAATGCACCGAATTTTCGAAGTTGCGCCTTCCCGGACACCGGTAATTGGCGTTCGCATTGAACCAGAAATATCGGGACAGACATAAATCTGCCCTTCAATCTCTGGAACGTTTTCGATGGCAATCTCCATGGCGTCCTGCAATGCGCTACGAATCAACGTCGGAATCGAATCCTCGGCATTCATGAAAGCCGCCAGTAACTGATACGGCAGCACTTTGGATCGAGCAATCTGATCACGATCGCGCAAGCGGTTCGCAATCAATCCCGTCAGCTCCTGGTTTTCGAATACGCCGTGTCGCTGGAACGTGTTCAGGTTCATACGGCTCGTCTGCCATGAGGCATTTCGAGCAATCTGACACCAGTCCTTCTTCGTCAAAGGGAGTGCTGTCAGCAGTTGAAATGGCACATCTGGCACAGGAACTTTGCCGGGGTTGGTGTTGCGTCGAAATTTTTCGTATTGATGAACCAGGTCTGGCAGCACTGACGCGTCGTGTTCGCGACCAAGCAGGTAGCCAAACAACGCCGTTCGCGATGCCGTTGAGGGCTTCGGATGAACCATCTTAATCACGTCGGCCAGTGACGGGGTGTTTCCAATCGATGCCTGGAACAATTGCTCATCGGTTCGTGATTCGATCCACTGGCAAACCAGTCGCTTTGGCAACGTTCCCAGGCTCTTGCGTCCCACCACACCTGATCGAATGATCTGCACAAAGTTACGCAACATCTTGCCGTTATCGATCACTCGATCAAAAATCTCGGCCATCAATCCCGGACTCTTTACAGACAGAACGGCACACAGCAGAGCTGGCATATCTTTCATATGGTTTCGCTGCCGAACGTAAAGTGCGGTTCGAGCAATAAACTCTGGTGGTACTTCGTTGCAGAGAGACAGTACGTGGTCGAGCTGCTCAGCGGCGCTGGCGTAGAACGTGTTGTTGAAGCATCCCGTGCTGGCGTACTGAGCCAGAGTCTGCTGCGGAGACAACTTGTAGGCCGGGGCACCCGCTTCGTTGCGAGCGTCCACGTGTGGCAGAAATCGTCCAGCAATCGTCTGGAACAAGGTCTTGTTGGCCATGGTTCTGTTTCCTGTTTCGTTGAGCCGCTTGTGCAAATCTTGACTGACTCTGCAGTAACGCACGCCCTGTGCCAGAAGCCCCCTTTTCCAAAAAGAATTCGCAACAGGCCTGAAATACAGGGTTTTGTGGTGACACACCAAAAATGGCAATGTGATGGCCTCCATCAATTGCGATACCACAGGATTAGTGTTTATACTATGGGAGAAATTTGGGGTGGGCTTCGTACGTCATCGATCAGGAACAATTTCCGGCGGATACTTTTCGTTTGAGGTCTACTTTGAAAAAGCCCCGTCCTGTCGTCGTGATTGGCATCCTGGGAACGCTCCTCGATCGCGCCCGGGCGGGTTCGGATCGATGGCAGGGGTGGCGACCCACTGTCGGGATCTGCCAGCATGAAGATCTGCTGGTTTCACGGTTCGAATTGTTTCATGAAAAGAAAGAGGCGGCGCTGGCTCGCACGGTCATGGCAGACATCGCGACAGTCTCGCCAGAAACGACCGTTCATCTGCACGAACTTTCGCTCAATGACCCCTGGGATTTCGAAGAGGTCTTCGGGCAGCTCCATGACTTTGCCCGTCGATATCAATTTGCGACTGACACCGAAGACTATCTGATTCACATCACGACGGGGACGCACGTCGAGCAGATCTGCCTGTTCCTGCTGGCCGAATCGCGTCACTTGCCCGGGCGGTTACTGCAGACATCTCCACCTCCACGAAATCAGCCGGGTGAGGGTTCCTACCGAATCATCGATCTCGATCTCTCGCGCTATGACGCCCTGGCATCGCGGTTCTCGGTTGAAAGACAGGAAGGTCACGCATTTCTGAAGTCGGGAATCGCGACCCGGAATACCGCATTCAACGCGCTGATCGAGCGGATCGAACGAGTCGCCATTGCCAGCACATCACCACTGCTGCTCACCGGACCGACAGGTGCTGGCAAGTCGCATCTGGCGCGGCGGATTTATGAGTTGAAACGCCGCCGCGAACAACTGCAGGGGGACTTTGTTGAAGTGAATTGTGCCACACTTCGGGGCGACCAGGCGATGTCGGCATTGTTTGGTCACATCAAGGGGGCCTTTACGGGAGCAACATCGGCTCGTCCGGGCCTCTTGAAAGCAGCCGACGGTGGCCTACTTTTTCTGGACGAGATCGGGGAACTCGGTACTGACGAGCAGGCGATGCTGCTGCGCGCCATTGAAGATCAGCGGTTCCTGCCCGTCGGAGCCGACCACGAAGTGGCAAGTCACTTCCAATTGATTGCGGGAACCAATCGGGACCTGCAGGTCGAAGTGGGTCAGGGAAAATTTCGTGAAGATCTGCTCGCCCGAATCAATCTGTGGACGTTCCGATTGCCGGGTCTGGCCGAACGGACCGAGGACATCGCGCCAAACCTCGACTATGAATTGGAACGCCATTCGACTTCGACGGGTCACAAGGTGGCCATGAACAAGGAGGCACGAACCCGCTTTCTTGAGTTCGCGAAATCTGCCGGCGCGGCATGGTCGGCAAACTTTCGCGATCTGGGTGCGGCGGTCACTCGAATGGCCACTCTCGCCAGCAACGGTCGAATTGCACTCGGTGACGTTGATGAGGAAATCGACCGACTGACGGCTTCGTGGAGCAGAACAAAATCCACGGAAGCGGATGTTCTGAGTGACATCATGACGGAAGAACAGCTGGCCGAGCTGGATTTGTTCGATCGTTGCCAGCTCGCAAGAGTGGTCCAAGTCTGCCGCGAGTCCGAGTCGTTGTCCGCTGCTGGCCGAACATTGTTTGCCGCATCTCGGGCCAGAAAGAGTCAACCGAACGATGCCGATCGATTACGCAAGTACCTGAGCCGATTCGGACTCGCGTGGGATCAGACGCAGCGATGAGTCTTTCTTCGAGACAAACGACGTAATGTGACAGGGTGGCCCGAAGTGTTGGATGCCGTATCGAATCGTCATTCCTGTTTCGCAGGTTCTTCGCGGATAGGGATGCTGATGACCAGGCCAGCATACCGCTGGACTTTGGACGATGACTTGAAGAGGCCTTCGTGGCAGCTGAGGCATCCACTGGTGAGTGGTATCACTCCCGCCCGACGGTAGTATCCGTCTTCGACCGTTTCGATTTCCGTCTTTTCGTCTCCCAGCTCTTTGACGGCTCGCAATTCGAAATCGGTCTTGGGATCGTGGTTGATGCTCATGGCTTTGGTGTTGATCGAGATCCAGCGGGCTTCGACTTTCGACTGCCGTTTCATTTCTGCAAACACGTCTTCCATGGCACGGGCCGGTACCGCCGCCCGTTCACCATGAAAATAGCGATGGTGAATTACGTCGAGAGTTGTTTTGTAGACATCTTCCATCACCTTGGCGCGATCACGAGCCACGGCGAGTGTCACTCGATCGTCTCGCGGCTTCGTTGCGGCGGG
Source organism: uncultured Planctomycetaceae bacterium (assembly GCA_964609845.1). GTDB lineage: Bacteria > Planctomycetota > Planctomycetia > Planctomycetales > Planctomycetaceae > Schlesneria. Next base: position 6,116 of record CAZSTW010000144.1, read on the forward strand.
CTTTTCAGTACTGGCTTTTTCATCCGCCGATTCCGCAGTCAGGCCAGAACTGACCAGCCCGATTATTCCCAGGGCCAGCACTGCAAAAATGTGATTGTTGATGCTCATGCGGTGTTCCTCTACTGGTGATGATGTTGCGACACGTGTCGATTGATTTTCGTTGTTTGAACTGAGATCAGGTTGATCCCGCCAGTCGGGCGACGTCACACAGCGGAATGATTCCATTGGCTGACCGCAGTAATTGGCCAATTGATACTCGAGAAAATGCCAACTCTGTTGCAGCGTATGCCTTGTCGAGTTCACGATGGAGCGGGCAGAGGCTGGTATGTGATGGAAGTCCCAATGGACAATGTCGAATGCGTTCCAGCGGAGCGACTGCGTTCACGACGTCCAGAATCGATATCGCGTCGGGCGAACGAGCGAGTGAATAGCCACCCCCGGGTCCGGGCCGTGATCGCACCAATTCTGCTGCAACCAGATCTTGAAGAACCTTGTGCAGGTAACGCCGCGGGACCTTAGTCTGATCGGAAAGCGCATCGGCCGACTCGGCTGATTCCTCAGAACCTGCCAAAGCGGCGACCGTCCGCAATGCGTAATCGGCGGTCTTGGACAGCATGACTGTTCCCTTCTCGTTCCTGTGCTTTCTCGCCCGTAAGTTCCCTGCGGACAACTGCGGCGAAAACTGATTTTGATATCGTCAGCTTGAATACTATACCATTAGGTGTAGTATTGCAATCGGAGGATTCAGGAGAGTCGGGCCAATGGTTCGAAAAGATGCCGGATGTTCCTGAAAATCCAATCGACACCAGTCAGACTCGCGTTAGAGTTCAGTGGGATTCGGAACGCCCATCTTTGTGCAGGGTTTGCGATCATCGATACAGATCTGGGGAACGGGAAATATGGTCAAGAAAGTCTCGCAACGCAGTCCGTCAGCCGGTCGCACACGCAATACAAGATCAAAGGCACCAGCACGGAACTCCAGTCGGCCGCGGTCGGTTCAGTCCGGTGATACCGCTCCCGATCTGGCTGCTGCGAACATCGAAAAGTTCCAGATCACAGAATCGATTGCGTCGGCCCAGGACACTCAGGCAGAGGCGATACGCGATATCATTGCCAGTTCTGCGCCCCACGACATGACCGCCCTCGCCCATTCGCTACGATCGATTCTGGAAGGGGCATCTCCAGACGATGCCGTCAAACTTCGTCAACTGCTGCAGCCTTCAAGTGTTGCAACGGAAACGAAGTCTCCAGTCAATCCGGATACAGAATTGTCGGCCGACTGGCGTGATGGAGGCTATCCCTACAAGAATCTGCTGTCGCGGAAGAGTTATGAAAAGCAGAAATACCACCTTCAGGTGGAGCTGTTGAAAGTTCAGGCATGGGTCAAGGCAACTCGCCAGAAAGTCGTGATCTTGTTTGAAGGTCGTGACGCCGCAGGAAAAGGGGGGACTATCAAGCGGTTTATGGAACATCTGAATCCACGCGGCGCTCGTGTTGTCGCCCTGGAAAAGCCCAGCGAAGTCGAGCGCGGCCAATGGTACTTTCAGCGCTATGTCCAACACCTGCCGACGGCAGGTGAGATCGTGATGTTTGACCGAAGCTGGTACAACCGCGCAGGGGTTGAACGCGTGATGGGGTTTTGCTCGGATGATGAATACAGCGAGTTCGTTCGGCAGGCACCGGAATTTGAACGTAATCTGGTCCGCAGTGGCGTTCACCTGATCAAGTTCTGGTTCTCGGTCAGCCAGTCTGAGCAATTACGTCGTTTTGAAGAACGCAAGGCTCATCCGCTGAAACAATGGAAGCTGTCGCCGGTCGATCTTTCTTCGCTCGACAAGTGGGATGCCTACACCAAGGCGAAAGAGGCAATGTTCTTTCACACGGATACGGCCGATGCCCCGTGGACCGTGATCAAATCGGACTGCAAGAAACGAGCCCGATTGAACGCAATGCGATACGTGTTGCATCGACTGGCGTACCAGGGAAAAGATGTCGAGGCGATCGGGCCCCTTGATCCTCTGCTGGTTGGCCGCGCTCATATTGTCTATGAACGCGGCGAGCATCCGGGGGGAATTCCCACGGCCTAAAGCACATTTCATTTAAGTGCGGCGTCCCGCGGGCATCAAACGACAGCGTCTAACCCATGTTTCGATGCGAAACGGAAGTGCGACACGCACTGTGCCAGGTTATGACGAAGTGAGCGGGCGGCGATGTACGATCACAGCGGACCCTGATCACCAAACCATCGCGGAGCAGCAGAGAGGGGACGTGGCTGGCGTGGAATTGGCGAGAATTCAATGGTCCCGGTCAACTCTACGGCATATCCATCCGGAGCTGTCGGAGCCGATTCAGGCCGGGGTTGCTGGATTCGCACCGTCCGGGCGGGTTTTGAACCCACTGCCGCCGAAGTTGATATCCAGCCATCGGTCGTTGCCACAGCCTGTTGAATAGAAAGTGAGGCCACGAAAGCGGTCATCACGGCGACCGCAATCGCGATCCGGCGAAACATCGAACCGACTGTCAGGTATTGCAGCGACACGGGACTGGTCCTTCCACACGAAAACGAGCGGGAAAAGCCTCCTGTTCCCGACGCAATCGTGGGTTCCGTTCCCACGCGGTCGCAATTCTCGACCTGACAGATACCATCGGATTCTGACGCGTGAATGAACTAGAGCAGTTTATGCCGGTCGTTCGACCGTTTTATTCGATACAGCAGGAAGTCTTGAACACGTCCACCGACCCCGCTTGAGCAACTTGCTCATGAATTCCCGCCGACGACGCGTTCTGGCATTTGTTCAGGATTCATCGTGGCGCGATCTTGAATGTGGGGATCTGCGCCATGCATAACCTGCCTTTCCGTCATGGTCTCATTCGTCCGATACCTGCATCGTTTTGACCCTGGCAGCTATTGTGGAGCTTTCGTGACTTTGATCACGAATAAGGCTTCCACGCTCTTCACAGGGAGATTTCCGGATTGAGGGTCCGGCGGGCCCGTGGCGATCAATTTCAAATCGGGAATCTCTGTTCCCGCGAAATTCGCGGGGATGCGGACTTCGAATGTAAAGGCTGAGTCCGCCGCTTTCACCACAACGTTGGGAGCAGCAACGCCAGCGGGCAGGCCCGTGACCGAGAGCGTGACATCGCCTGCGTAGCCAGCCAATCGCTCGATGGTTCCAGTTACTTTTGCGACCGCACCTGTTTTTGGATCGAGCGGTACTTCCAGCGGTGATGGTCCAGCCAGTTTGATCACCAGTGGATTCAACGTCGGAATTCGCCTGACCGGCGTCCAGGTTGTTCGCAGGACCGTGTTTCGCTCCGGGTTCAATAGTTCGGCGCGAATCGAGATATCGCACTGGTTGTCGGCCAGCGTCGAGGGGACGAAAATGGCATAGTCGGTCTGATAGACCGCCTTCGCTTCCGCCTCACGTAAGGCGGTCTCAGCCGCTGATCGTTTTCCCTTCAGTTCCTCGACCTTCGCATCGGCTGTAACTTTGGCGTCTCCCTGAGCCGACTGGGCCACCTTGGAGGCCTCCACAAACAGTTTGTCGGCTGCGGCCAAGGCATCTCCGGCGGCTTTCACCGCGTTGTCGATCGGGATTTCTACCGGCTTCTCGGCGCGAATCATCTGGGGAAGGTTGGGTTGACCGTTGACCTTGATGACAGGTTGAGATGTCACCAGTGACAATCGAACCGGGCCGAATGTATTCGGAGGACGAATCACCTTGACGGCCATTGTTGGTTTCGAGGCCATCGCCAGTTGCGGCAGCGCGGCGTCGTTGACGATCGCAGCTACGAAGGGGCTGGCCGGTTTGGGTGTATTCGCGATCGCCAGTTGCTCACGCATCCAGGCGGGCGAGCGATCATCGGGAGTCGTCTCCATACGAATCGGTTGCGTGATCGTTCCATCAGCCGATCTCGCTTTAGCACGAATCACCGTGGGAGCCAAACCTTCACCGTTATTCGTAAATGTGACCAGACTGCCGTTCATTCCTGCGCGGATTTCTATGCCAGCGGCGACGACGCCAGCAGGGAGGTTATCGAACTGAAGCTGAATCGGCCCGTCATACGCCTGTCGTAGTGCAAAGACTTCCAGGACAGCGGATTCGCCGGAAGCGACGTTCACTGTGTCAGACTTGATGGCGACTTCGAACTGACGCAGCGGAGAATCCACCGCCGTCACCACCAGGCGATAGATAGCTGCGGGCCCGGACAGATCCAGGTTGTCTCGAATCGTCAGTTCCAATGCATCCTGATCGGCCGGGACCGTGTATTCCAGTCGAGGATCTGTCGAAGCAGGCCCATCGTCGTTCGAGGCAACCAGCACGTTCTGCTTGTTGCGGATCTCCAGCACAGCATCAATTCTCGAACCGATTCGCTCAGCAAACACTTCCAGCAACAGCTTCTTGTTCGGTGTCACGGGCAACAGATACCGATCGCGCTGACCGGGGGCGGTCAGTCTGCCACTGACTGCAACTGGAAGACCCGGCAAAGCCGTTGGCTGGTTGTCTGGACCTTCCACGAGTTCAGGAATAAGACTCCCTGTAATGCTCGGTGACTGACCCGTTAACGGGCTGGACCAGGGAACGGGCGCAATCGCGGCATCATTCACCTGAACGGGAACTTTAACGGCATTCACATTGCCAAGCAGTTCGACCGGAAGGCTTTGACCGCGGGCAACGGCCGGTGGAAAGACAAGATCTGCGAAGTCCCAGCGTCCAATCTTCAGTCTAAAAAAGCCAGGGCCGGGAGGAGCGTACTGGGTGTCATGGATCTCGAGGGTGTACTGGTCATCGCGCGGCAGCTTCGTCACGATGCGTGCATCTCCAGCGAGTGTATTCGAAGGAGTGGCCCAGGCCACCTGGACTCGGCGTGAGTCATACAGGTGGATCACCGGTCGCAGTTTGCCACCCAGTCGACGGGCCTCCACTTCCGCAATTAACTCTTCACCGGCTTTGCCCGAAAATGTTGTCTTGCTCACATTGATTCCGGCAACCGAACCATGCAGAGCAACATTCAAAGCTTCTGTCTTGTCAGCAATTGGAATCTGTTTAAGCCGGTCGACTCCGACAAGCAGGCTATTAGAAAAACCTTCCGAGGTCGCCAGGCGGAGCGGGCTGATTCCTGTCAGTGTGGTGTCCGGAACGATGATCGACAGAACGAGGCGTGTGGTCGTACTGGCGGGATCGAGCGTGATTTCCTTGAGCTGTTGTTGTCCCAGAAAGAGCTGCGGGTTGGGTAAAAGATCGGTGCCATCGATGATGACGACCGTTGGCTGACCGATCTGCAGTCCGCGCAGATTGATATTGCGAATCTCGGGTGGCCGGGCATCTGCAGATTGCGAGACTGACAGTGTTACAGCGGCAAACAGAATGATTTGGCAAAGAGATTGCGGCGAGAGAATACGTCGTACCATCAGTCAAAATGCTCCTGCATCGACAGGTACCAGCGCTGATCAGAGATCAACGTGCTGGAATCTGACGTGGCCTCACTACGAGAGCACGGCCTTGTCGACCCTTTGCCAAACAGCGGCTCAACAACAGCGTCAGGAAAAGAGCTGGGAAATCGGTTCGGCTTCCACCAGTCGGATCGGACGGCTGCCCGGCCCCGGCAACATTGTCGTTTCCAGATCGATCCCCATCGCATGGTAAATCGATGCCAGGATCTGCGGTGGCTCAATCGGGTTGTTCTGAGGACGGGCTCCGGTCTTATCGGTGGAACCGATCACCTGTCCGCCGCGGATCGGACCGCCGACCATGAAGTTCGTCCAGGCATTCGGATGATGATCGCGACCACCGCGACCATTCAGGTTCGGGGTGCGTCCCATTTCGCTCAATACGCAGACAACGGTGTTATCGAGCAAGCCGCGTTGGGACAGATCTTCGATCAGCGCCGTGAACGCCCAGTCGAACTGAGGGCACAGCAATTGTTCGTAGTCTGCATATGTGTTGTTCAATCCGCCGCCATCCGCGTGCATGTCCCAGCACGAGATATTGAACACGGTTTCGAAGTGATTGATGGTGACATGCCGACAGCCTCGTTCAACCAGCCGTCGTGCCATCAGACAGCTTTGTCCGAGCGTGTTTCGCCCGTAGCGGTCACGGAGTTTGTCTGATTCCTGCCCCAGTTCAAACGCCTGCTTGGCTTCAGCCGATGTGAGCAAGTTGAAGGCCCGTGCATAGGCGGTGTCGCGTCCCAGCGATGAATTTGTTTCGGTCCTGCGTTGTACTTCATCAACTTGACGCAATAGTTCGCGGCGGGCGTTCAGGCGGAATTCGGTTTGACCCGCCGGGGCCGAAAGGTCTGACACTTTGAAGTCAGAGCGTGCCGGATCAGACCCCAGGAAGAACGGCTCGTGAGCACTTCCCAGGTAACCTGCTGTCTGCCCGTGGAACGGACCAGCCCCGGTATTGCCGATTTTACCGGGGAGCACAACTGCCGCTGGCAGGGTTCCGCGATTTCCAAACACGCGGGATATCACCGAACCGCAATGAGGCTTCACACTGTCGGGGTTGAAGTCATGCCCGGTCATCATCCACCGCTGACCGTTTTCGTGAGTCGCTCCTGTTTTGTGGTGCAGGCTGCGGATCAATGCGACCTTGTCCATCATGCGAGCCATTAGCGGAAAATGCTCGCAGATCTGAATGCCAGAAACATTCGTATCGATCGGTTTGAACTTCCCGCGAATTTCTGCAGGGGCTTCGGGCTTCATGTCCCACGTATCGAGATGACCTGGCGAACCGACCAGAAAGATCGTGATGCAGTTGCGGATTTCTGCCTTGGCGGGATCGACGGCTCCCGCGGCTTCCAGTGCCAGAACCGATGGCAGACTTAATCCCGCCAGCCCGGCGGACCCCGCTTCGAGGAAACTGCGACGCGTCACTCCGTGGCAGACGGGAACTCGCTCGTTACCGATTTGAAACATAATCAAAATCCCTCAAATGCGTGGGGAATTGCTCGTGCGGCTGGGCCAGGTTTCTTGCCCCAATCTGGTGCCGGTTCAGAGCGGCGTCACAGGATGTCGACACGACACCGTAGCTCAACAGCCGATGAGCTATACCGTCCAGGTTAACTTATTCGAGATGTCAACGAACTTGCTCTTCGTGTACTTGCCATCTTTGTCTTTTTCATAGCCCTCGTAGTTAAACATCCGCAACACAACTTCGTACTGGCCGGGCGCGGTTTCAGTCACTTCATAGGACTCATTGGCACGAGCGGCAGCCGTGGCGGCGACTTCGCCATTACGACGAATCTCCCAGATCAACTGAGATCCCCAGTCGTTGGTCACTTCACCACGAATCAGTCGGCGACCTTCGAGGCGAATTTCTGCCTTCGGTTGGCCTTCGAAGCGTTGATCCATACCGAAACTCCTTCGACAATTTCGTCTGGCTGCTCAATAATCCTCGCGAATCCATCAGCAATAGTTTAAATGAAATACCAAAATCGGTTGTTGGACGTAAGTGAAAACTGGCAGAATCACTCGCAATTCGTGCAACCCGACGCGAATGAATGGTCCGTGCGGATCGGCGTGGATGTATGCCTGCCAGGCAGCTTGTCAAAGACTTGTGATAGATGTGAAACCCAGTGGCGTGGATCTATGATCGCCGTTCCGAAGAGAACCGTTGAATCCTGAAGTTGATTCCTTGGCGGAACCTCCTGTGAATAAAAATGTTGTGATTCCTGCCTGGCTTGTTGTGATCCTCTTTTGCGGGGTGGCATCTGTCCCTGCGGACGAGGTCAAAGTCGACTTTGTACGTGACGTACGTCCAATTTTTCAGCGAGCCTGCCTGCGTTGTCACGGCCCTGAAAAACAGAAGGGGGACTACCGCGTTGATGTACGCGAAATTGCTCTGAAGGGGGGCGAGTCTTACGCTCCGAACATCATTCCCGGCAAAAGTGTCAGCAGTCCGCTGATTCGTTTCATTTCCGGCTCGGGCGACCTGGTGATGCCACCGGAAGGCGAAAAGCTGACCGCCGCCGAGATTTCCACATTGCGCACATGGATCGATCAGGGAGCAAACTGGCCCGATGCTGTTGCCGGGACCGTCAAGGACAAAAAGGACTGGTGGTCACTGCGCCCGCTGCCAGAGAAATCAGTGTCACCAGGAGAAGTCCTTTCGATCGACCGGTTCATTCGAGAAGGACTTGATTCGGCGGGACTCAAATCGGCTCCCCAGGCGGACCGCCGGATTCTGATCCGTCGGCTGACGATCGATTTGACGGGGCTTCCTCCCACGCCAGACGAAGTGCAGACGTTCGTGAATGATCCCGATCCGAAGGCTTATGACAAACTGGTCGACCGTCTGCTCGAATCCCCGCGTTACGGCGAACGATGGGCACGGCACTGGATGGATGCCGCACACTTCGCAGAGACTCATGGCAATGACCAGGATCGTATCCGCGAAAACGCCTGGCCTTATCGTGATTACCTGATTCAATCGCTGAATCAGGACAAGCCATACGGGCGATTCGTGCAGGAACAGATCGCAGGAGATGTCCTGTTTCCCGACGATCCGCAGGCCACGGTGGCCCTCGGGTTCCTCGCTGCGGGCCCATGGGACGAAAGTTCTCTGAAGGATATTCGCGAAGATACACTGGACCGGCAGATCGCTCGTTACCTCGATCGCGATGACATGGTTTCGACCGTGATCAATAACATCACCAGCCTGACTGTGCAGTGTTCCCGGTGTCATGATCACAAGTTCGATCCGATCCCTCAGTCAGACTATTATGCATTGCAGGCCGTTTTCGCGGGCGTCGAGCGGGCGAACAGGCTGTACGATCCCGATCCCGCCACCACCACTTTACGCCGAACATTGACTCAGCGCCGGTCACAGCTTCAACAGGTGACTCCGGACCTGGCAGTTGAACTGAAAGGGGCCGCAATTCAGGATCAGGTACTCGCCTGGGAACAGAAACTGGGGGCTCAGGGAACCGTCTGGAAACTGGCAGATCCCGAAACATTTACGTCGTCAGATGGCGCGACGCTCAAGAAACTGCCAGATGGATCCGTCTTGTCGGGCGGAATCCGCCCGGAAAAGGATACCGTAACAGTCGTTGCCCCTGTGGGACTGACCCGGGTCACAGCGATCAAGCTTGAGGTTCTCTCTGACGACAGCCTGCCGCAGCATGGCCCCGGCCGTCAAGACAACGGAAACCTGCACCTTTCGGAATTTGAAGTCTTCATCGAAGGTCAGGAAACGCCATTGATCCTGGTGAATCCACGTGCCGATTTTGACCAGCAGGACTGGGGAATCGCGAAGGCGATCGACAAGTCTGAACCAACGGCCTGGGGCATTTATCCCAAAGTTGGTATGTCGCACGCCGCGGTGTTCGAACTGAAAGATCCGATTACTGTCACCGCCCCGATCAAGTTGAGGTTCGTCCTGAAACAGCGGCATGGAGGAGGTCATCTGATCGGACGAACCCGGTTGCTCATCTCCGATGCGATGCCCCCCGTCAGGCTGGAATTGCTGCCCGAATCGATCGCTGCGATCCTGGCGGTTCCAGCCGATCAGCGCAGCGAACAACAGCGATTGGACCTGGCATTGTTTCAGCAGCGTGAAGTGGTTGAACAACGGATTGCGACGCTCGCCAAACCTTCTCGTGTCTATGCGGCAGCCGCCGACTTCGAACCCGACGGAGGATTGCGCCCTCCACCAGGTCCTCGCCCGATTCACGTGCTTCATCGAGGCGACATCAACCAACCACGTGATCTGGCAAACCCGGGAACACTGGGCTGCTTACCGCTCCCATCCCGGTTTGAAGTCGATCCTGCGGCACCGGAATCGGTACGTCGAGCCGCTTTGGCGAAGTGGCTGACGGATCCACGCAATCCCCTCACATGGCGATCCATCGTCAACCGAGTCTGGCATCATCATTTTGGTCGTGGGCTCGTTGGGACGTTGAATGATTTTGGACATATGGGAGAAATCCCCTCTCATCCGGAATTGCTGGATTGGCTGGCGGTTGAGTTTCGTGACGGCGACCAGTCGCTGAAGAAACTGCATCGATTGATTGTCACCAGTGCCACATATCGTCAGTCGTCCCGAGGTGAGCCACAAGCCGCAACGACGGACCCTGACAATCGCCTGCTGTCGCATGCGAATCGCAGCCGTCTCGATGCCGAGAGCATTCGCGACGCGGTCCTGCAGATTTCAGGGAGACTCGATCTGCGAATGGGAGGTCCCTCGGACCGGCAGTTCGATTTACAACCGGGAATTCATGTCACTCCCAAGGTCGACTACACAAAGTTCAATCTCGACAGTGATCTGGGGCGACGGAGAAGCATTTATCGGTTTCTGTTTCGAACGCTTCCCGATCCGTTCATGGAAACATTGGATTGCCCTTCCGGCGACCAGATCACTCCGTTGCGCACGAACAGTGTCACAGTCCAGCAGGCCCTGGCTCTCTGGAATGACGTGTTTATGGCGCGACATTGCGAACACATCGCGGCGAGGATCGAATCGGAAATCCCCGGAATGGATCAACGCAGAAAGCAGGTCGCACGAGCAATCGAATTGATCCTGTGTCGACCTGCGACGGAAAAGGAAATCGAATCCATCGGAGCCTATTCCCAGAAACATGGCCTGGCCAATACCTGCCGACTGCTCTTGAACAGCAACGAGTTCCTGTTCGTCAACTGACAACCGGTTCGTCAACTGACAACTGGCCGGATCGCCCGAAATGCCGTGATCGCATCGGCGTTCGCAGCGACATCGTGAACCCGGATGATGTCCACTCCCTGACTGGCGAGAGCCACAGAAACTCCAACAGTCCCGAAAACACGATCGTCGACGGGCTTTCCAAGCAGTTTGTGGAGGAACCGCTTTCGGGAATGTCCGATCAATACGGGACGGCCCAATTCCTGAAATTGGCGGATCGACGAAAGAATCGTAACGTTGTGCTGCGGGGTCTTGCCAAACCCGACTCCGGGATCAAGGGCAACGCGTTCTGGCGGGATCCCGGCCTGGATAAAAGTCTGCAGGCGTTCGGAAAAGAAGTTGTTGATTTCCTCGACGACATCATCGTACTGCGGGTTGATCTGCATCGTTTGCGGGGTCCCCTGCATGTGCATACAGACAATTCCGCAGTCCGCTTC
>CAZSTW010000145.1:0-1148 GCA_964609845.1 uncultured Planctomycetaceae bacterium
CGGGCAGAATTCACTCTCACATCGGAATTGATACTCGCGGGCTCACGATTGCTATCGTCATTTGGCGGTCACTTCATTCGGCGGTCTTCATCCTGCCACGGATGCTGACCGGTAAAACTTCGATCTCACCCCATGATCAACCGGGTAATTTACGATGTAATTTCCGGGGGGGACGAGATTGCCGAAAGTATCGTTTACAACGCCTGTATCGATTTTTCAATGGTGCGTAAGGTCTTTCCGCCAAACTATTTGCCAAAATCGGCCTTGTTAGTTCCGGTACACACGGAATGATTCATTCAAGCGGCCCGAACCAACCGAAACTGTAACTGCTTGGCGAGCCGCGCGGTTTGTGGCAGACACGGAATCTTGCCCGCCAGCGGCTACCAATCGATCCAGGGAGGGACGAGATGACTCGCAACACGTTTATCCGAGCCACGATTAGTGTGGTCTTATCTGCTGTGATGCTGCCTTCGACGCGGGCAGACGAACTGGCAGATCCATTCGCAGCAGAACTGCAGACACCTCCGTTGACGGTTCCTGCACCGCTGACGTATGACGAACCGGTCGCTCAGCCGATTTCTGCTCGGACCCCCGTCGTGCCTCAATCGGCGATCTATCGCCAGGCGACAGAGACGACTCAGCAACCGGGGCCGATGCCGATCAATCCAGATGCCTATGCAGTCCCGCCGCAGTACCCGAATCAGCAGCCCGGATATGTCCGGTTGGGGGCACCGCTTTATCCGAGCCCTCGTCCGAACATTCCGATCTGGACCGGTTCGACGATGATCACCAACCCCGCATTTGCTCCGCATGAAATGTTGTATCCACACACCTATCGCTCGATGAGCGGTCCTTACTACCACCGTGTCAAGGGTGGCTGGATCTGGACGCCATTCGGGATTCGTTCACACGAACGATGGGAACTGCAAGGGACCCAGGTTGAAGTGAAGTACCGATCCCATGTGCCGCTGATCACCAAGAGCATGTGGTTGCCGCCGGTCCACTCGCACTGATGCCTCACGGATGAGGTTTGGTGTCACAGGACGTGAGTCAATTTGAGGCTGAAACGGAGTTCACATGGTGCGAAAGATCACCCTACTTCAAACGGTCTTGTTTGCTGGCCTGATGATGGTGCTCGCAGGTGGAAC
>CAZSTW010000145.1:1248-16931 GCA_964609845.1 uncultured Planctomycetaceae bacterium
GATTTGTGTACCGCCGTCCTGTCGGCTCGAATGGAAGGAACTGATGACATGAAGTCGCTGTTGCAAAAGCTCGTTCGAGCATCCCTGGTGGCGGGGCTGGGTCTTGTCGCCACATTCAGCGCGAATGCTCAGGAGGAAGCTCCTGGTATGGTGCGAATCACCAAGCCCAAAACGGTTGAAGTGCAGAGTCCTCGAGAAATCATCCAGGCTCGGTTTGCCCATCAAGGTCATGGCGGCTTCCACGGCGGCGGGCAATCCAATTGTGACTGTCAGGCGGGTGGTTGCCAGAATCAGGGCGGTTGTCCGCACGGTGGATGTCAGTTCGGTGCCTGTCGACACGGCGGTTGCCAATTCGGTGGCTGCCAATACGGTGGCTGCAATGGCTGCAATGGCTGTTGCAATCAGAACGGTCGAGCCATGGCCGAATACTTCCGCTGCAAGTTTGGATACTTCATCCCGACGGGTGCTGGCGGAGCGGGAGTTCCATTGGCTGGGAAGTATTCACGCGTTTATCCTCAGGACCCGTACTACTTCGATCAGCGCGATGGACAGGCCTGGGGAGCTCAGGGGTATGGCATTCCGATGACAGTGCCGCTGGCTCCGACTGTCGGTCATGCTTACAACTACGGATGGGGTTCACCATCCAGCCGCCTGACACCGATTTCGCGTCCGGCCTACTAATGACAATTGAAACGACGGCAGGTCGGAAGGTCTGCCGTCGTGCAAGCAAACGAGGCCGCGGATGCCTCGTACAATACTTTGACCTCGTGATCTGATAATTCTCTGCAAGCGGTCGTCTTGCGGTCTGAAGGAACAGGCGAATGACGCTCAGGAAATCAAACTGGATAGCTGCGGCCTTCATGGCTGCCCTGTCCTGCTCGGCTGCCGGATATGGCCAGGACGACGGTTCCGTGGGGATGGTCCGGATCTCGGACGGTAAGTCACGGACGACCGTTCAGGGGGCCTCTTTCCACGGTCACCACGGTGGACAGACAGGCAACTGTCAGACCGGCAATTGCCAGACAGGGAACTGTCAGAACGGATGCTATAACGGATGCAACAACGGTTGCTACAATGGCCAGTTCTGTAATGGATTCTTCAACGAGCGGTATTGCAAGAATTCGCCAGATCACGGGTATTCGCCCCCCGCCAAGTATCCTCTACATCGACGCGGCGTGCAGTACGACACCATGTTTCCGCACCAGTGGTACGGAACACCAGGTGCCAGCTATGCCCCCGCCCCGATGGTCTATCAGGCGACCGATACGACTCAGTTAGGCTATAGCTACCAGCACGTTCCTTTCTGGCAGCCATCGGCGAACACACTGCCACAGCGTCCGATTCCTGCTCAGTGGCATATCACCGCCCCTGCAGTCCATGCCTCGGCATTCCACAATGGTCAAGGGGGATGCCAATACGGATACTGCTGTAACTATGGTTATGGCAACTGCTATCACGGACTGCATGGATACAACTACGGCTGCCCGACGAACAATTGCCCCACGACGGCGCCTTCCAGTGCTCCTGCTGCTCCCGCCGGTGAACCAACACTGCTGCCGGGTGCCCCCGGTGACGATAAAGGTAAAGACGCCGCAATTCCGCCAACTCCTGGACGATTCCAGAACTCGGCAGACAGCGGGCACATCCGACGTGCCGGGTATTAATCGATGTACCATCGAACCTGACGCTGACGAGTACATCACGAAGAAGCCCGCCATCAAGCGGGCTTCTTTCGTTTCCCGGTTCGAACATGGGCAATTCCTTGCACTCTCTACAGCGGTGAGTTAGCGTCTGTGAAGTCCACTTCGACCGATTTCAGACTGGGGACACGATCCATGAATGTCAGCCGTCGCCAGTTCTTGCGGGCTTCCGGAATCGCTTTGTCGCTGCCACTTCTCGACAGGTTTGCCCGCGGCGAAGTCGGAAGAGAAAAGAATGTCGCGCGGCGAATGGTCTGCGTCTGCACTCCACTGGGGTTGCACGCGCCTCATTTCTTTCCCAGGACTACCGGGCGAGACTACGAAAAGACTCCTTATCTGGAAGCGTTTCAGGATCTTCGCGACGACCTGACAGTGATCTCGGGACTGTCGCATCCCGAAGTGGAATCGGGGCATGATTCCATTTACAGCTTTCTGACCGCAGCACCTCATCCCGAACGACGCGCTGGTTTTCGCAATGCGATTTCGCTGGATCAGTTCGCCGCTGAAAAACTGGGGACCGAAACCCGCTTCCCAAGCCTGGTACTTTCGGCTGAAGGATTCAGCCTGTCGTGGACGCGCAGCGGAGCTCTTGTACCGTCTGAAACGTCGCCTGCCCGCGTCTTCGCTCGCCTGTTCCTGGATGGCCGCCCCGATGAAGTCCAGGCTCAGATCAGGCGTCTGAAAGATGGTCAAAGCATCCTGGATCAGGTCAGTGCCCAGGCAAAACGAATGAATGCATCACTTGGCGTCGGCGACCGCGAAAAAATCGACGAGTACTTTACGAGCGTGAGGGAACTGGAACAGCGGCTGGCCCGCGCGGAAGAATGGTCACGCAAGCCGAAGCCCAGGGTGGATGCCAAACAACCGCAGGACATTGCCAACCCAGCCGACCTGGTCGGACGAACCAGATTGCTGTTCGATCTGACACATCTGGCCCTGCAAACCGATTCCACGCGTTTGATCACGATCATGTTGCTGGGAACGAGTCTTGTTCCTCCCATCGCTGGCGTGAATGATGGACATCACAATTTGTCACACCACGGTCAGGATCCCGGCAAGCTGAAACAGTTGCAGATCGTGGAACAGGAAAAGCTCAAAGTGCTGCATGAACTGCTGACGAAGTTGAAGCAGACCAAAGAAGACGAAGAATCGCTCCTTGATCGAACGACGGTATTCTTCAGCAGCAATCTGGGGAATGCCAGCAGTCACTCGTGCCGAAACCTGCCTGTCCTGCTGGCAGGAGGTGGATTCCGCCATGGCCAGCACCTGGCATTCGATCCTGCCAGGAACCCGCCGATGAGCAATCTGTTCGTTTCCATGTTGCAACGGTTGGGCATCGAATCGGACACCTTCGGCTCAAGCACAGGGACACTGACCGGGCTGGAGTTGAAATCGTAACCTTCTGCGTGGTGGACATATTTGCGAGGATTATTGGACACGGTGGTGTCGTCTTCTGCCCACACTGCACCGCGGGCTCTCGGTCTTCATCAGTCCTGTGACCTGCCATTATATCCGCTACGACCGCTACAAATTTATCCATCGGGAATGAACCGCATCGGACAGGCAGAATTCGTCTTCCACCAGCATTTCTCCGGCAGCTAGCCTCAGTGGTTGGATGACCCGCAATTGAAATCAGCGGGCGGCTAATCAATTTCCTGAGCAAGGAGCGCATTATGCGAACGACGTTACGAGCGGCAGTGGCTGTGGTGGTGCTTGGTCTCAGTCTTCAGGTTTCTGCTGCCAATGCAGGTTTGCGACATTTTCGAGTCTTCTGTCCCGGTTGTCAGCCTGTCTATTCCGCACCCGTCTATGTTGCGATGCCCGCTCCTACGTGTGCCTGTGCCGCTCCGATGATCAGTTACGCTCCCACTTGCTGTCAGTCCAGTCAGATTGACGTAGGAAATGCTCCTGAAACATTGCATCCGTACGGCGGACAATCGATCTCCGCGTACGCACCAGCGTCAAATGACATCCCAGTTCCGGCTTACGGCAGCGCTGGAATTTACGGTACGGGATCGTTGGGAGCGTATGGGTTTGGCGGATTCGGCGGGGCGGGGTATGGGCTGCCATATGCACCAGGTTTCGGTGGAGTTCCCTATGGGGCCTACACGCCAGTCACGATTGACTTTCAGGATGATCTGGTCTGGTGATCAGCACTGGCCGCGACAGAAATTGATTGCTGTGATCGAAGCCTTGCTCTTTGGTGAGTAAGGCTTTTTTGCTGCCCACTCCAAATTTCAGGTTCCATGCCGTGACGGGTGAGTATCGGATAACAATTTTCGCGTAGAAACCGAACTTGCGTTCACAGCCCTGGCCCTGATGCTGACCGTAACATGTTTTTCAAAAACAAGTTGTGAAACATGGCGAAAAGATTTCCATCTCTCGTCGTTAACACATTCTTCTTTTTTTCTGAATTTCGCGTCAAAATCTTCGAACAGCGAGCCATTCCTTGGGGTGTAAACTCCGTTGGAGATCAAACCGAAGGTTCCCGGAACATCGTTTTGTATTTCCGAACCGAAAGAGCAACTGCCAGTGGCGGATGTAGTTAAGGCAACGGACTTTAGAAAGTGCCTGGTAGATGTCTGCGTTTGTTGGTGTTCAAATTCTGGAAGTGTCACTGCTCGAAGTCGGCAATAATGCAATGTGGGATGCTGCCATGCGAATACTCCCCACGGAACAAGGCAACCGGGATTACCCTGTGGTTGCCCGGGTCAGCGATCGAAAGGGGAATCAGGTCTGCATTACCCGAATCAATGGGATTCCAGTCCTCGTTGCAGCCAGTCAGCCCCAGCGATTCAATGCAGCGGCGATTGAGTTCCAACGGCGCTGGCAATCGACGCCAGCTGACAGGCAAGTCATTGTTCAGACTGACGCGTGAATGAATTTCAGAGAACTTCGTTTGTAATTCGCTTGATCCTTCTGGTCTGCTGGCAATAAAGTCTCAGGAAGGTTTTTCGATATCGTGAGAAAACCGCTTTCGAACCCGCAAAACGGGTACTTACGAAGTCGCCGCAACGACCGTGTTCCTTCCAAAACAGCACAGGCTGCAAACTGAAATGCCTCCGCTCAATCGCTCGAAGCCCAAATTCTCAACCAAGACACCAGTCATCGGTGAAGCTCGCACATCAGCGAATACGACCGATTTGCAGCCGTTTGATCGGCGTTCGTTACTCAAGCTGATCCATGCCACGATCCCGCTGCCAACCCGTGAAGAAAACTGCGCGGATGGCTCACTGGTTTTCGTCGGTGGTGATCCGGGTGAGGTTGTGGTTCGAGTGGCGGGGAGTCGCATCACGATTTCCGTCTTCTCGATCGTCTTCGAAGGTCCCCACACACCCGTCGTCCGCACTCAACCGATCATGAGCCTGAACTGGCGCGTTGTCCCGGCCGCGCAACTAACTTCACTGTTGCAGGACATGATCGAAACGGCCCGCCAGTTGCGACAATCACAATTCCGTAAGTGCAGCCGATGCGGTGAAACAAAACCCCCGGAATGGATGTACGACGACGACTCATGCCAGGGATGCGTCGCGTAGTTTCTGGTCGTCACCGCAGGGGTTGCTACGGCAACGCAATCATGGCCGTAACAACTGCCATCAGAAGCAGAAGTCCCCAGAACAGAAGCACAACACCGCTCAGCACAACTCCAGAAATGGAGTACAGGTACGGACGCCCCACGACGAGGCCGATCAAGCCCAGGACCAGTGCTGCTACGGCCAGAGAGGCACTCACGAAAAATGCCAAAGACACATTGGCACTGTTATTTGAGGGTGTGCCAACGAGAACAAGCCCCAGAACTGGCAACACCGAAAGGCCTGCAGCAAGACAACTCGCTTTCGGAATGAAGGCCGAAGGTTGAGTGACTATACGGTCGGTATCCATGAATCATCTCCAGGCCGGGTCAGTGTCGAACCATCTCAGGTCGGTGAGGATGATGACGTGCGCCCACGACATCCCATCAAGCGACGTCTGATTCGCCGAACAATTCTTCCGCCAGCTTCCTGGATTGCGCCAACCCCTCTTCGGTCAATACGACGGATTTGGCCTTACCCAGCGGATTGGAAATGAATCCCTTTTCGTGTAAACGATTCATGGCTTCCCAGTCAAATCCCTTCCATGTGCGGACTCCGTCGTGGAGTCCGAGCAGGAGCAGAGCCAGGACAGCGTTGTCAATCTTGTCGGGATCGAGGTTCATTTCCATGGCTCAACCTATCGACTTCTCCAGGACCCACAGGATCAATCCCTTGGCCAGATGCATCCTGTTCTCAGCCTGCTCAAAAGCGATACTCTGTGGCCCGTCAATCACATCGTCCGTGACTTCCAGGCCACGCTTGGCAGGCAGGCAATGCATGAAACGGGCTGTCTTGGGGGCCAGTTTCATCAACTTGGCGTTGACCTGGAACGGGCCGAACACCTGCCGTCGCTGTGACTCTTCCGCTTCCTGACCCATGCTTGTCCAGACATCCGTATAGACGACCGATGCGTCTTTCAACGCGACTTTAAAATCGTCCGTCTGAGTCACGTTGGCGTTCGGAAACTGCTTCTTCAGCTTCTTCAGGAAATCTTCGTCCAGACGATAACCGGGGGGAGCGCAGACGGACATGGCGACGCCGCAGATCGCTGCGGCGATCGCCAGCGAATTCGCGACGTTATTACCATCGCCAACGAAAGCGATTTTTTGATTGCGCAGTTCACCAAATGCTTCACGCATCGTAAACAGGTCGGTCAAGGCCTGGCAGGGATGCCGCTCGTCCGACAGACCATTGATGACCGCCGCACCGGAAAACTCGATAAAGTTGTCGATCAGCTTCTGCGAGAACGTCCGCAGTGCGATGACATCGCTGTAACCGCCAATGACGCGAGCAACGTCTTTCACCGCTTCACGCCCGCCGATTCCCGCTTCCTGGGCTGACAGGAAAATGCTGTTTCCTCCCAGTTGCATCATGGCAGCATCGAAGCTGAGCCTGGTACGTAGCGAGGGCTTTTCAAAGACCTGGGTTAGAACCCGTCCCTGCAGCAGTTGGGGCCTGTCCCCTTTGGCATTACGAGCTTTCAGTTCGTGGGAAACAGCGAAGATTGCTTCGACATCTGCGGGTTTCATATCCAGCAGGGAATTCAAATGACGCATGACAGATCGATCCAAATGACAAACCAGACTGAAGAAAAGGCGTCATGAAGATTTCACGACGCAGCGACGCACCACAAAACGATGGCCTTCGCGCGGCTCACGCTGGTGAGTCGCGAAGGCCCCGCTAGATGGCGGACGCAAGTCGTGGCGATTCATGATGATTTCCCCTCAATATCTGCTGTCAGTCGTTGATCAATTCTCTGTCAGAGCATGCATTCACGACGAACGTCGTTCGTACGAGCGGCGATCATGCTTCGTTGGCCATTTCCCGCAATACAGTTGCAATAACGTCGCATCCTTCATCCACCTGTTCCTCTGTGATGTTCAGCGGAGGCAACAATCGGACGACCGTGTCATGAGTGGCGTTGATCAGGATGCCGCGTTCCATACACTTCGCGACAGCGGGCGTCGCCGGGATCGACAACTCGACACCGATCATCATTCCGCGAATCCGCAGATCCTTGATGATCGGCAACTCTTCCCGCAACTTGCTGAAATGCGTGCGGAACCGATCGGCCATGCGTCGACAGTTGTCGAGCAGTCCTTCCTCTTCGATCGTACGGATGGTCGCGATCCCTGCTGCCATGGCGAGGGGATTGCCACCAAATGTGCTCGCATGCATTCCGGGACGCAGACTCGGTGCAATGTGATCACGACAAACGAATGCTCCACAGGCGACTCCGGCGGCCAGGCCCTTGGCGAGCGTCATGATGTCGGGCTGAACTCCCGAATGCTGGTAGCCGAACCAGTGACCCGTTCGTCCGATCCCGGTCTGCACTTCGTCGAAAATCAGCAGCATGCCACGTTCATCGCACAACTGACGCAGTCCCTTCAGGAACGATTCGTCCGCGATGTTGACGCCCCCTTCACCCTGGACCGGTTCCAGCAGAATGGCGCAGGTTTCGTCGTCCACCAGTTGTCGCACCGCTTCCAGATCGTTGTAGGGAGCGTATCGGAACCCTGGCAGCAGTGGGCCAAGCCCTTCATGGTATTTCGGTTGAGCGGTCGCCGTGACGGCCGCAAACGTCCGGCCGTGGAAGCCGTTGGTAAAGCTGATGGTGCGGAACTTTTGCGGCCCACAATGCAGGCGAGCGAGCTTGATCGCCCCTTCATTCGCTTCAGCACCGCTGTTGGCAAAGAATGCCTTACCAAAGCTGCGAGAGCAGATCGCCTCGGCAAAGTCACCTTGAGCTTCGGTATACCATGTGTTGGGGACATGGATCAGGTGTGCGACCTGATCCTGAACGGCTTTCACAACTTTCGGTGGGCAGTGCCCAAGGATATTGCAGCCCCAGCCTGGAAACAGGTCGAGATAACGCTTTCCCTCGGCATCCCAGACGGCAGTACCTTCCCCGTGGACGATACAAACGGGATATCGCCTGTAATTGGGAATGACGTACTTGCCGAACTGTTCGATCGTTTCCTGACTGGTGCGAGTGGCGGCTGGATGCATGAGAAAACCAGATTTCGTGAAATGGAAATTACGACTGTCGGTTCGGAGTAACTTGGACCGTGAAAAAACTTCGGCGACCCCTCAACAATTCCCAAACCCAAAAGATTGCGTTCCAGGTCGATTGTCAACGGGCGGAAAATACTGTGCTACAAGACGATTTCAGTACCAATGCCTTCGTTTGAATAGATTTCCAACAAGACGGAATGGGCAATCCGAGCGTCGATGATATGGACCTTCTTGACCCCCGCCTGGAGGGCTTCGAGTGCAGCTTCAACCTTGGGAACCATCCCTGCATCAATGATGCCGTCGCGAATCAATTCGCGGCAGCGAGCTGCGGTCAGGTGTGACTGCAGCGTCGACGGATCTTTTCGATCCAGGAAAATCCCCGGTACATCACTCAGGAAAACCAGTTTTTCGGCCTGAATCAATCGTGCCACAGCAGCAGCAGCGGTATCAGCGTTGACGTTCAGCTTGGCTCCCGATTCATCCAGAGCTACTGATGGCAGAACGGGGATCACCCCTTCGCGGCAGGTCATCAGCAACAAATCGCGATCAATATCCGTGACTTCTCCGACACGCCCCAGATCAATCGGTTCACCATTCTCGACGGGGAGCATCAGTTTTTTCCCGATCAGACAGTTCAAAGTCTGATAGTTCAGGCCGCGGGCGTCTCCCCCCTGCCGTGTGATTTCATCAACCAGTCCCTGGCAGATTTCTCCACAGAGAGTCTGAGCGACGATTTCGAGTGTTTCGTCGTCCGTATAGCGTCGTCCCTGCACAAATCGAGGCTGGATCCCGGCTTTGGTCATCGCGGCGTTAATCGCCTTGCCTCCACCGTGAACAAGGACTGGCCGCATCCCGACCGTCGACATGAAAATCACGTCTGTCAGGCAGGACCGAATCGCTTCGGTCTCTTCCATTGCACTGCCGCCCAGTTTGATGACGACATGGCGACCCCGAAACTGGCGAATCCAGCCCAGTGCCTCCAGCAGAACATCCGCTTTACGAACAGCTTCATCCAGATTTTGCGGCATCAATCAGTCTCACAGAAACCCGCACGGGGAAAAACCCCGATTTTAGAGTCCCGTTTCGCGCAGTGTCAATCGGCCAGACGATTTGGGGCGAATTGGGCACGATTTTTGGAAACGACTCTCCCGGATGACATCATCCCGCTCGCCGCTGGCATTCTACTCATCGCACAGTTTCCTTGTGACGTCCGGTAGTGATGTTCCCAAGCGTCATGTGGATCTGCTGTTCGACCATCGTCTTGTACTTGCCACCCTGTGCCATCAGTTCATCATGCGTCCCCGTCTGGCTGATACATCCGTTTTCGACAACGACGATCAAATCGGCTCCGGCAATCGTGCTTAGGCGATGAGCGATCACGAAACTGGTTCTGCCTCGCATCAAGGTACTCAAGCTCTGCTGGATCAGTCGTTCGCTTTCTGTATCCAGATTGCTGGTGGCTTCGTCCAGGATCAGCAGCTTTGGGTCGGCCAGAATCGCCCGGGCAATCGCCAGCCGTTGACGCTGCCCACCGCTGAGCCGAACACCGCGCTCGCCGATCACAGTCTGCATACCGTCGGTCAGGCGATCGATAAATTCAGTCGCGTTCGCTGCTTCTGCCGCGGCGCGGATGTCTGCCTCAGAGGCTTCGCGCCGAGCATACGCAATATTCTGGTGAATGGTCCCGTCAAATAGAAAGACGTCCTGCTCGACAACCCCGAGCAGGCTGCGAAACGATTCGACATCAAAATCGCGCAGATCAATGCCATCCAGAGTGACTCGGCCTTCCGTCGGGTCGTAGAAACGGGCGACCAGATTGCTGAGCGTCGTTTTTCCGGCGCCACTGGGGCCAACCAGTGCGACCGTCTGGCCAGCACCGACTTCCAGGTGAATCCCCTTCAATGCCGGGGAGTCTGCACCGGGATACGTAAACGAAACATTTTCGAAGGCAATCCGGCCGACGACCTGTTGCCGATCGACTTTACGTGACTCGGGCGAGGATGGCATTTCACGAGCCTCCCCCAGAAGGTCGAGCACGCGGTCCAGACCACTCAGGCTGTTCTGAAACTGAGTGGCACTGGATGCCAGTGTTGCCAGCGGTTCCAGCAAAAGCAGCAGATAGACCAGGAACATCATCAGGTCGCCCACGGTCAGATGTCCTTCAAGAACTCGCCAGCCACCGTAGAAGAGCAACGCCGCACTGGCCAGTGGAATGAGTGCTTCCCAGACCATTTCGACGACACGCATCCACCACCAGGCATACAATTCCTGACGTGCCATCAGGTTGTTTTCCGTCGTGAACCGGGCCGCTTCACGCTTCTGCCGACTGAAGGCTCGGACAATGCGCATTCCCGCAAAGGACTCGGTCGCGGATGCATCAATCAGCTCGCGCTGCTTACGAATTTCGCGAAATTGAGGTCGAATGCGATTGATCCAGGCACGATGTGTCACGAAGACCATCGGCAGCAGGATGACGGCACCGACAAGCAGCGTCCAATCGACCCAGGCCAGGATCACCAGGCTTCCCAGCAGTTGGATGATGGCTCGCCAGGGATTGAACAGCATCCCGAAAACCAGTTCACCGACGCTGCCGCCATCTTCCCTGAGAATCGATGCCACACCCCCGGAACGCAGTTCCTGCACGCGATGCAGTGGCAGGCGCACGGCATGTTCGAAGACGCGACGGCGCAAATTCAACTGAATCTGCTTGGAGATGAGCGTGGCATACCACCGGCCCCAGATATGAATCAGGATTTTGAGCAGTGTCACAAATGAAACCGCCAGTACGGTGGCGAGCAACAAGGCCTTCGGTTCCGTCAACCAGGGAAATCGCGTCCGAAAGAACTCGGGTAACGGCTTTCCGCTGAGTCCATAATCGATGACAAACTTGGTTCCTGCGGGGGGCAGCAGCCCGATCAATGTCGATGCCGTGACCGACACCAGGATCCAGGTCACTGCGGTACGAAATGGCCGCAGCAACTGCAGGAACTGTTTGATCAACTGACTGCTTGAGCGAACCCGATCCTTCGCCGCACGGGCATTCCCCGATCCATGGATTGATCCGCCGGGTAATTCTCGACGCCGGATCTTGCCACGATATCTTTCAAACCGGGACCGGCTGGATGACGTTAGCGGCGACTCGGTTGTGGAGTGACGTGACGTCCCGGCAACATTCTCAGATTTTTTGTTCATGGCGGATTCTACCATCCCGAGCACGCGTTTCGAAAACCGTGCTCGTAAATTCTGCTGACAATCAGATGCAGTTCACGCGTCGTGCGGATGTCGTCATACTGCTGCATCAATTCCAAATGCCCGTTTCGTCAGGCAGAAACTGCGTGATTGCCTGGCGTTGCGAGAACGTCAATCCAATATCCCTTCGTGCTCAAGGAAGTTCATTCGTGAAAAAGCCGTTCAGAATCGCCATCGTGATCGGGCTGGTGTTTTCAGCAGGTTTTGTCTGCCACCAGGCGATGTCCGCACAACCGGGAAAGCCCTTGGTGCTGGTCGAGGCCCCTGCAGACCGAATGAGATTTGAATTTGACGTCGTCGAAAGTTTCGATGCCAAGTACCAGGGTGATACCCCCGGGTTTACAGGCCGCAACGGCGGCCTGGAAGGGATTCGTCCCAGTATCGCTTTGGGCGATCCCGTATTTCGCGGGAACAAGCAAGTTGGCAGCGTGACCTCAATCGTCTGGGAACGAGTCCGTGGCAGTTTGACGGTTGAATTTGATCCTCTTCCAGCCGAACGAATCGCTGTCGGCGAAACTCTGTGGATCAGCCTGAACACATCAAATCGCGAACCCGGATGACGCCAACCAAACGACCGACAGGAGAGGTTTACCACAGAGGCCACGGAGGGGCACAGAGGTTCATTCAAAAAATGGTCAAATGCAGGTAAATGTCTCCGAGGACATGAATGTGATCCTTGCCAGAGCCACGGAATTCTCTGGCATTCAATTCCCCCTGTATTTCTCTGTGCCCCTCCGTGCCCTCTATGGTAAATCTTCTTGCGTCGCCATCAGCCTTGAATCCGGGGCTTCGGGCTCGAAACTGGGCGGGGGCTCGCCTACAATTGCGAACTTTGCTACGCCCAGAATCCTTGAGATTGACGTAACTGCGATGGAAATCGTTCCATATCCTCACCCGGCCCTGCGCTGGAAGTCGAAGCCTGTCCGTGAAATCAATGCCGAACTTCGTCGCGTTGTCGAAGAGATGTTCGAGCTGATGTACACGGCCAAAGGGATCGGGCTGGCTGCCAATCAGGTCGCTTTGCCTTACCGAGTCTTCATCCTGAACCTGACCGCCGATAAGGATGTGAAAGAGGAAGAGATCGTTTTTATCAATCCGGAAATCATCCGGCGCAAAGGGACCACCGAAGGCGAAGAAGGTTGCCTCAGCTTTCCGGGGATGTACGGGAATGTCAAACGGGCGGCCAAGATCGCCGTCGAAGCATTCAACCTGAAAGGGGAATGCTTCGAATATGCACTGGATGACCTGGCATCGCGCGCGGTCCAGCACGAAACAGACCATCTGGATGGTGTCCTGTTTATCGATCGCCTGACCGATAGTTCGCGCCGTGACCTTTCTCCTGTCATTGCGGACTTTGAAGCTCAGTATCGTCGCTGGCAGGCCGAAGGCCGATATCCGTCGGACGATGTCGTTCGCGAAGAACTGGCTCGTCTGGAACCGAAGTAACTTTATGACAACCTTGTTTGTCGCACTGACGTGATTCTCGATCTCTAAAGGTGAATCCCTCTTGTCGATCCGGATTGCTTATTTCGGGACAGGGAATCTGGCCATTCCCGCGTTCCTGACGCTGCTCGATTCCAAACACCAGATCGTCGGCCTGGTGACTCAACCTGACCGAGTCGGGCGGGGGCACCATCAGCACATCAACCCGCTCAAGCAGGCAGCCGTGGAACGTGGTGTCACGGTTTTGCAGCCGGAATCAATCAAGGCTGCGGAGGCTGTTGAATCCTTGCGGCAACTGGGGGCCGATCTGTTCGTCGTCGCCGCGTACGGGCAGATGCTGTCGACTGATGTGCTGGCTGTTCCGCGTCTGGGAACGATCAACATCCATGCATCACTGCTGCCGAAATACCGGGGGGCGACACCGATCCATGCCGCCATTCTGAACGGAGATTCAGAAACAGGGGTGACGATTATTCAGATCGAGCCCAAGATGGACGCGGGGCCGATGCTGGGTGTCGTGAGAACCCCCATTCAACCCGAGGAAACGACTGGTCAGCTCGAAGAGCGATTGTCACAGATGGCTGTGCCCCTTGTGATGGACGTGATAGACCAGATCGAAGCAGGAACTGTGACAGCGGTGACTCAGGACCCGAACCAGGTGACTCGCGTCCGCAAGCTGGCGAAGCCGGACGGCCGGATCGACTGGTCGCGAGCAGCCGTTGAAGTCGAACGTCATGTGCGGGGAATGCAGCCCTGGCCAGGCCCGTTTACGGAACTGCATCAGTTAGGGCGCCCGGCTCAGCGGATCCAGATTCAGTCAGTACGAGTCATCGCGCGGGAATCGTCTGGCAGCGAACGTCCCGGGGACGTTTTGTTAATCAACCCGGATGAGATCCTGGTAAAGTGCGGTGACAACGCTGTGCAGATCGTGCAACTGCAGCCGGATGGGAAGCGTCCGATGGCGGCGCCCGAATTTCTGCGAGGTCGCAAGCTGTCGCGAGGGGATCGGTTTGAATAGTAGGGGTGGTTGGGGAATGCGCGGCGCTCAGTCGAAGCTCGGGCACCCCTGAGAATCCCGCTTACCAATGGTACTGAATCACAATGCAGATGTTTATCGCTGGTGAATGGCAGGACCGTCCCCAGAAAATCGAGGTGGCGAATCCGTTTGATGGAACTGTCATCGATACTGTGCCGCACGGTACCGCCGCAGATGTGTCGCTGGCACTGGAGACACTGGTTGAAGGTGCTCGCTTGATGCGGGCGATGTCTGCAGCCGATCGGTGCCGGATTCTGCAGGGAGCCGTGAGACTGCTGCGTCACCAGGCCGAGGACTTTGCTCAGACGATTACGCGTGAAGAGGGGAAAATCCTGGCAGAGAGCCGCCTGGAGGTCAGTCGTGCGGCTGAAACTCTGGAAGTCTCTGCGGAAGAAGCCAAGCGGATTACGGGTGACGTGATTCCCCTGGAATCAGCTCCGGGTGGTGCAGGGAAATTCGGGTTCACGCTGCGAATCCCCTGCGGGGTTGTGGCGGCGATCTGCCCGTTTAACTTCCCGCTGAACCTGGTGATGCATAAGGTTGGCCCGGCACTCGCTGCTGGTAACGCGGTACTCATCAAGCCCGCCGGGGATACACCACTGACTGCCCTCAAGCTGGTGAAGATTCTGCTGGATGCGGGGATTCCTCCGCAGGCGATTGCCTGCATTACCGGACCCGGAGGTGAACTCGGCGAAGCAATCTGTACGGATCGACGAGTCCGGAAGATCAGTTTCACAGGAAGCTATCAGGTCGGTGAATCGATCTGCCGGATGGCGGGAATCAAACGAGTGACGATGGAACTCGGCAGCAACAGTCCCGTGATCATCATGGATGACGCTGATCTGGACCGAGCGGCTCAACTGGTCGCGGCATCTGGGTTCGGCAACGCCGGACAAGTCTGCATCTCAGCCCAGCGTATCCTGACGTCGCGAAAGTGCTATGGCGACTTTCTGGATGCACTCAAACCGAAGGTCGAACTCCTGACGACCGGCGATCCTCTGGACGCCTCGACAAAGATGGGGCCGATGGTTCGGGAATCGGATGCCGTGCGGATTGAATCGTGGGTGAATGAAGCGATCGCCAGCGGCGCGAAACTGGTGACCGGGGGAACGCGTCAGGGGACAGTCCACTCGGCCACAATTTTGTGTGACGTCGATCCGTCACTGCGAGTCAGTCGCGAGGAGTTGTTTGGTCCGGCGGTGGCAGTGACACCGTTCTCGACATTTGACGAAGCGATCAACCTGGCGAATGCGACGAACTATGGCCTGGCCGCCAGCATTTTTACGCGTGATATCGACCGGGCCATGCGATTTGCCAGAGAAGTCGATGCGGGAAACCTGCACATCAACTGGGGAACTCAGTGGCGTGCCGATCTGATGCCGTACGGTGGTCTGAAAGACAGCGGCCTGGGAAAAGAGGGGCCACGCTCTGCGATCCGGGAGATGACCGAAGAGAAGATGGTTGTCATTCACTGAGGTTTTGGAATTCAGTAGCGTCGTTGCCCTGCCAGTTAGAAGCTGGGCAGGACGTAGGGTGGAGTCAACGTTACCCACATCTTTGTCTCTGTGCTTGCCATTTGCTACCGCCAGCCAGATGTGAATTTCGAGACATCCATCAGCCGGAACGCGTTAGCGTCCGGTTCCGATGGACGACTGGAGACACGCATCT
>CAZSTW010000146.1:0-16754 GCA_964609845.1 uncultured Planctomycetaceae bacterium
GATCTTGTTCAGCGTTTTGTTGATCACGGGAAGTCCACCGAGCCACGCCCCCCATTCACACCATCGTTCCAGTTTCTCGGAATCCATCTGGATCGTACGAGACCTCAGAGAACTGTTGATCCATTCCTGCCACCACTGATTGCGGCGGTAGAGCCAGACCGAATAACGACCTCCCGGTTTGACCAGTTTCGCGACAGCATCGAACACCGACTTTGTATCCGCATCATGGTGCATGACACCGATGGAAAAGACAAAGTCGAATGACTGTGGCTCGAGCGGTAAATGCTTCAGATCAGCCTGCACGAACGCCACATTGGGCAGGTGAGAACAGAGTTGTCTCGCCTTCGAAACCGCAGCACTATGATCGGCCCCGATCACCGTGGCTCCCGCTTCGCCACAAACTTTGCTGTAGCGACCGCCACCGCAACCCGCATCGAGAACTCGCATCCCCTTCAGTTCTGACAGGGAAATACCCGTCTTCGCCTGAAAGGTAGCTCGGTCTTCATCGTCGTGAGCAACTTCGTATTTGTTCCACTGTCGCCCAAAACTTGCCAGATGCTGATCCCCCGTGAAACGCGGAATCTCATCAACGACAGGCACGGACAACTTACACGTTGTACATTCAATCCGATCGCCATGACGCGTAAGAACCGACTGGCAGGCCGGGCAACGTAGAACCGAGACCAGTCCCGACTGAGCGACCTGTGAGCTCTCCATCAGAACTCAATCTCCAGTAGATCTTCGGCCAGGATGGACTGCGGAAAGATTGACCGGGCAACGTCGATCCCGATTGGATCGTCATCAGGTCGCTGCGGGTCGATGTGCGTCAGATAGAGTCGCCCCACGCCAGCTTCTCTGGCCAGTTGAGCCACCGCAGACGTGTGGCTGTGCCCTGTCGGCTGGCACCATTGAGACATGTCGTCGCCAAAATTGCACTCGTGGATTAACACATCCGCTCCGCGAATGAATTCTGTGTACGAACCATCGACCGTGGTATCCGTGATATAGGCCAGGCGATGCCCGTCGACGTTCAGAAGAAATCCGCGTGAACCGCCGGGGTGCTTCAAGGGATGGGAAGTGATCTCGGCACGACCATCTGCAATCAGAACTCGATCCGTCAGCGGAATAAACTCAAACTCGGGAAGGACCGGGAAGATCGGCTGCGAGAACAGGTGCGTTTTGACCGCATCAATCACACGCGGCTCGGCATGGATTCGGCAACGCGTGATTTCCTTCTTCAGCATCGGAACCAGCAGGATCGTCAAACCCATAATATGGTCGAGATGCGCGTGAGTCAGAAACAGGTCGACTTCG
Source organism: uncultured Planctomycetaceae bacterium (assembly GCA_964609845.1). Classification (GTDB taxonomy): domain Bacteria; phylum Planctomycetota; class Planctomycetia; order Planctomycetales; family Planctomycetaceae; genus Schlesneria. The sequence goes on from CAZSTW010000146.1 coordinate 1,315, forward strand.
GGCGACAGCAACCGGCTTGCGACTCGAAAGATGCTGCTGCCAGCATCGAAGATCAGCCCCAGATCGGGAATCAAAAGCGACGCCGTCTCGCGCCGTTCGTTTGAGTGGTATCCGCCGGTACCGAGAAAAATCAGTCGCATAGATACTACTCCGGCCAATCTGCTCAGCAGGGTCTTTCAGAAGTGCTGATCACAGTCGCCTGCAACGTCTGCTGAACAACAGGCACTGTTACCGTCCTGGCAAACGACAGGCTACCGTCAACGCGATTTGACAAAAAGACCCACAGCAAAATCCCACCGAGTTGAGCTCGGTGGGATCTGTTTCGAAATCACGTCAGTTTTCGTTCGCGAATCCAGTCCGTGTGCGACATTTCTCCGCGAGGCTTGTCGGTTCGCTCGTAGGTGTGAGCCCCGAAGTAGTCTCGCTGAGCTTGCAGCAGGTTGGCAGGAAGCCGACCGTTGCGGTAGCCATCATAGTAGCTCAAGGCAGCACTGAAGACCGGGATCGGCAGACCCATTTGAACCGATGTCGCAACGACACGTCGCCAGCTTGGTTGAGCCTTGTCGATCGCGGCCTTGAAGAAGTCGTCCAGCAGCAGGTTTTCCAAGTTGGGATTCTTGTCAAACGCGGCCTTGATGTCTCCCAGGAATCGCGAACGGATGATGCAACCGCCTCGCCACAGCAAGGCAATGTTGCCATTGTTCAGCTTCCAGCCGAATTCTTTGGCGGCCGCGTCCAGTTGCACATAACCCTGGGCGTAGCTGCAAAGCTTCGAAGCGTACAGCGCCTGGCGAACGTCTTCGATGAACTGTGCTTTGTCACCAGTAAACTTGGCGTCGGCGGGGCCCTTCAGCACAGCACTGGCACGAACGCGAGCATCTTTCTGAGCGGAGAGGCAGCGAGCATAAACGGCTTCGGTGATCAGCGTCGTCGGCACACCAAGATCGAGTGCATGCTGGCTCATCCACTTACCAGTCCCCTTCTGCTGTGCCGTATCCAGGATCTTGTCGACCAGGTATTCGCCGGTCAATTTGTCCTTCACGGTGAAGATGTCGCGCGTGATTTCGATCAGGTAGCTTTCCAGTTCCCCTTCGTTCCACGTCTTGAAGACCTGATAAAGCTCGTCATTTGACAGACCGAGCGTGTTCTTCAGGATGAAGTAGGCTTCGCAGATCAGCTGCATGTCGCCGTATTCAATTCCGTTGTGAACCATCTTCACATAGTGACCCGCTCCTGCTTCACCAACCCAGTCGCAGCAGGGAATGTCGTTGTTCGGGCCGACCTTTGCCGAAATCTTCTGGAACACGTCCTTGACGAACGGCCATGCTTCGTGGTGCCCACCTGGCATAATGCTCGGGCCCTTCAAGGCCCCTTCTTCACCACCGGAAACACCTGTTCCGATAAAGCGAAGCCCCGCAGCCTTCAGATCGACGTGCCGTCGGTTCGTGTCGACAAAGTCCGAATTTCCACCATCGATGATGATGTCACCGGGAGAAAGCAGCGGCTTCAGTTGTTCGATGACGCCATCGACGGGAGCCCCCGCCTTCACCATGATCATGACGCGGCGCGGCGACTTCAGGCTGCCGACGAATTCTTCCAGAGAATGATAACCCTTGATCCGTTCAGCGGTCCCGGCATGAACTTTGTCCGCCGGTTCGTTCTTCAAGCCACCGACGAAGGCGTCAGTGGTCTCGGTCGTACGATTGTACACCCCGACAGAAAAGCCATTATTGGCCATATTCAAAACCAGATTCTGACCCATGACGGCCAGACCAACCAGACCAATATCGTGCTGCGACATGACTGAAAAAAGATCCTTTCCGAGATTTTTGCTTGCCTCGCGACCAGCCCACAAGGCCAGCCCGTATTTTCTTTCGATGGGCGAGCCGGATGGCTCGCACATTCCGATCCTCAATTCTCAAATATTTCCTGAACCGTGATCTGAAAACCTGGCATGTGGTTTTCGCCCGTCAGAACGTCTGTTCCTGAATACAACTTTGGCCGTTCATTCGGACGGTACACCGTCACTGTCTGAAAAACGCGTTCGACAACCCATGTCAGCGGGACGCCAACATCCAGACACTCACGGACTTTCGCCAGAACCTCATCCTGCTTGTCGTTGGGTGACAGAATCTCTACGGCCAGAATCGGTGGGCCATCAACCATCCGCGTCCCATGGTCCGACCGGGAAACGACGTCATGACTGGCATAAGCAACATCGATTCCGACCGCCGATGCAGGAGTCCCTCGCAGAACAAATCCCGCTTCGCCCGAAAACACCATTCCACGCGGCTTGGGTTGTGACATGACCCAATTGCCAATTAAACGTGAGATTGCTGCTTCACAGGCAGCATGCCAACGATTGCGTCGAGTCATGGGTCTCTCCCACAAGCGACCCTGAATCAACATGCGATCCACCCCTTCATCGTCCGCTAGTACTATGAATTCGTCGAGGGTCATCAGATGTTGAGCCGCTTCAGGCAGCGTTGTGATCATGGTCCGTTCCACGTCGATGAGACTATGCTTTAGCTCTGCATTCGCACCCGAGTTTTCTGGATTTCTCCGCAAGCGTCTGGCCTTCAACGCGAAAGCCAGACGCCCGGAATTTAATATGATACCGAACTTGCGAACTATCGCTGAATCCGCGCTGAGCCTCCCTTGGCAAAGGCTTCAACCTGCTCCAGCGTCGCCATCGTGGTGTCCCCGGGGAACGTTGTCAGCAACGCACCGTGAGCCCAACCGAGCTTGATCGACTCTTCGGGAGATCGGCCGTTGAGCAGTCCATAGAAGAATCCGGCTGCGAAGCCATCGCCACCACCCACGCGGTCATACACGTCCAGTGCACATGTCGGAGCCTGATAGGTCTTCCCTTCGATCCAACACACCGCACTCCAGTCGTGTCGGTTGGTCGAATGAACTTCACGCAAGGTGGTAGCCACCACTTTGACGTTTGGCAGTTGCTTGACCACGTCGTCCATCATTCCGAAGAAGGCGGAAGGATCGAGTTTCGATGACGCCTCAACGTCCTGCCCTTTCAGCCCCAGTCCCTTCTGCAGATCTTCTTCGTTCCCGACGAGAACATCGACGTGTTCACAAACGCGCCGCAACGTCGCCTGCGCCGTTTCCAGTCCACCCGAGATCTGCCAGAGCTTCGCGCGGAAATTCAGGTCGAACGAGGTAATCGCTCCGGCTGCTTTCGCGGCCTTCATCCCTTCAATGACCAACTCGGGCGTTGTCTTCGACAGTGCCGAAAAGATCCCGCCGCTGTGGAACCAGCGAACGCCGCTGCCGAAAATCGTCTTCCAGTCGAAATCGCCCGGCTTCAATTGAGCGGCCGCTTCATTGCAGCGGTTGTAAAATACGACCGGTGCTCGCACACCCAAACCCTGATCGCTGTAGACCGTCGCCATGTTGGGGCCGGTCACGCCGTCATGCTCAAATCGCTTGTAAAACGGCTTGACTCCCATGGCCCGAACGCGTTCGGCAATCAGATCACCGATCGGATAATTCACCATCGCCGAAGCGACGCCCGTGTTCATCCGGAAGCAGTCGGACAGGTTTGCCGAGACGTTGAATTCGCCGCCGCTGACGTGAATCCGGCACTCATTCGCCTTTCGGAATGGGATAATTCCGGGATCGAGCCGGTGGACGAGCGCCCCCAGTGAGAGAAAATCGAGAGCACCTTGAGCGGGAATGTTCAACATGAAAGCTTCCTTGAATTGTCGCAAGTCGTTTCTGGCGTGAAGGTAATATAAATTCCGAAAACCCGATTGCATCGAGACTTCCCGATGCAACCCGAAGATCGTAACTTCCGATCCCCTTTCGGACTTTGCCTGCCGGAGCGCTGGGACGCTATGATATCGGTCAATCGGGGCGAGTTCAAAAGCCCCACGAACCTTTCTTGGTTCTGGTGGGTTACATATCAATATCCGTTCAGGCGAATCGACTTTCGAAGGAACCTAAAATGCCCGGTCCCGCCATTTCTTTCCGGTCAATTCTGAACCGTTCCATTCTGAACGTTGTTTTCGCCGCAACCCTGGTCTTTTCGTTCACCAGCGTCAGCTGGGGCGCATCGTCTGATGAAGAGATCATTGCCAAGATCAACGAATTCTTGAAGCAAAGCTGGAAAGATAATGATGTCACGCCGTCTCCACGGGCTGACGATGGCGAATTTGCCCGACGCGTGTCGCTCGACATCCTCGGCCGAACCCCCTCATTCAATCGCCTCGTTCAATTCCTGGGGGACACCAGTCCTGATAAGCGAGCCCGTTTTGTCGACGAACTGCTCGACGATCCCGATTACGCAGAACACTTCTCGACGATCTGGGGAAATATTCTGATCGGCCGGGCCAACAACCGTCGCACAAATCGCGGCGAACTCGAACGCTGGCTGAAGCGACAATTCGAAAAGAATCTCAGTTACGACCAGTTCACCTATGAACTGATTGCTGCCGAAGGAGAAAGTCGCAGTAACGGTGCTGTCGGTTTCCTGGCCGCTCACCTGAACGACAACGCCGTTCCGGCCACAGCCATTACCGCTCGTATTTTCCTGGGAATGCAGGTCCAGTGCACTCAATGTCACAACCACCCCTTTAACGACTGGAAGCAGTCGCAGTTCTGGGGCATGAATGCCTTCTTTCGAGGAACCCGCCGCCAGGGAGCCGGGGGCAATCAACGTGACGAATTCACCCTGTCCGATAACGAAGCTGATCCGATTATCTTTTTCGAAAAACGATCAGGATTAATGGAAGCGATCGGTCGCCAGTTTGTCGACGGGACCCCGACCGATTCGGCATCGTCGGACACGCCACGCAAACAACTGGCAAAAATGGTGACCGATCCCAAGAAGCCGTTCATGGCTCAAGCAATCGTCAATCGGATGTGGGCCCATTACGTCGGCGTTGGCTTCACAAAACCAATCGACGACATGGGGCCGCATAACCCTCCGTCCAACCCAGACCTGATCGCGTATATGGCAACGGAGTTCCGAACGGCGGGATACGACCTGAAGCGACTCTCTCGGTGGATTACAGCCAGCGAAACCTACAACCTCACCAGCCAGGGACACGATGGCAACAAGATCGACGATCCGGCGACCGGTAGCACTCCACTGTTCAGCCGGATGTACGTCAAGCCGTTTACTGCCGAACAGCTTTACGATTCGCTGATCGTCGCCACAGAAGCACACAAAACCGGCCGGAACTACGAACAGTCAGAACGCCAGCGGAATGAATGGCTGGGCCAGTTCGTGCGAACCTTCGGAACCGACGAGAACGACGAATCAACCGACTTCAACGGAACGGTCCCTCAAGCCCTGGTCATGATGAACGGCGATCTGATCCGCACCGCCATCAGTGGTGACCAGGGAGGCTTCCTGCGACGAGTCATGGATGGATCCGTCCTGAAGCCGGAAGAAACCGGGAAATCAAAGACATCCCGAGTCCCTGCGAAGCCTGCCAAATCAACTCCCATGAAATTCACCAAGGGAATCCCAGGCAAGATCGAAATCCTGTACCTGACAGCCTTGGCGAGAAAACCAACCGCAGCCGAGATGTCCGCGTTCGACAAGGCCTTCCAAAACAGCAAAGACCGCGATCCGATTCACGGATTGCAAGACGTCTTCTGGGCGCTGTTGAACTCGAACGAGTTCATCATCAACCACTGACGAAACAGAGAGAGTCCCCCTCTTTGTGGGTATCTGATTGATACCGGATTGAGTTGTGGGAAGGTGACCCTCACAAAAAGTAGGGTGGGACCAGCGGCGCTTCGCCGCGCCGGCCCACCAATTCCCCTTTCCGTGAGTTAGCCGACGCGCATTCTGTCAGTCCAATTCACGCGATTGTCGTGACCATCGAATATGCCCCGCTGGAATTGTGACGGGGCAGATCACAAGCGGCACTACTGGTCGGAATTTAATCTTTCATCCTTTTCACGCTCAAGGGATCGTTTCGCCAGAAGCAACTCTGATACAAACGGTCCATCCCCATACTTTAGCCAAGTCCCAGGGTTCGTGTCATAGAATAATCGCCAGTTCCGCTCTGTGATGTTTCGAAACTGCCCAAGCTCGATGGCCACGCATGTCCATGTCTCGCCTGGAGTTGAGATATCGTCCGTAACACGAACTGCATCGAGACTCACCACGCGTTGATTGAAGTGCACGGGCTTGTCAAGCTGCTTCCCCGCAACCATTGTTACACGGAATACATAGGACGAAGCTTTTGATCCTTCGTCAAAAAGCCAGTGACCTTTGATGGCAACCGGTTCAGTCAACGGCTTTCCAAGACGGCCAATGATTTTGACAGTCTTGCCCACGTCTGATGCATTGACGCTTCGAAGAATCGCGTCCGCCTGCTGCTGAGCAGTAGATTTGCTACCGGTAACCGAAACAATTGAGCCGATGATGCAAAGCAACCCAATCGTCACGCAATACCTGTACATCACTCCCCCCTTGGAAACGGCCACGGCAGCTTTTAAGTCCCCATCTCTTCGCGGTGCCCCTGAGTCAATTCATCATACGGATAATTGTTTGTACAGGAAAAGCAGGGTCCCAACACTTCCCAGGACAAACGGCATTCCCACGTCAGTGGAGTCAATGTTACCCACATCCTTGTCTCTGTGCTTGCCAGTTGCTGCCGCCATCCAAGTGTGAATTTCGAGACATCGATCAGCCGGAACGCGCTAGCGTCCGGTTCCCAATAGACGACGGAAGACACGCATCTCCAGAAACCGGACGCTAGCGCGTTCCGGCTGATGGGCGCAACTTATGCGACGGTTTCACCCAGTTGATTACTGCTCGAATCTCAACGGGTTCGGAAACAACGGAACACATCCACAGTCACGTCTGTGCTGACGTAAGGTGGACCACCCTACATCTTCCGCAGCTTACAAAAGCCATTGGCCCTGCAACACTTCCCAAATCGTCGCGCGAAAATCTACTTACCGTTTCCACGAACGACCGGTTTGGGATTCAGAACTTCCGAATCCTTCAGGCCTGCACTGGGACGGACCGCTCCGCCGACGCCCAGGAGTTCGGGCTTGCGAGCCACTTTATCACTGAATTCGTGCAGATCTTTCAGGATCGGCTCGAAGTTCTTCAGCAGGACCGCCATCGATTGGGACGACCGGTCCAGATTGTCGTACAACGAGGGATCGGACGCGAACTTCTGCAGGGACCCATCCTTGGTGTTCACCAGTTTGGCGAACGCACTCAGTTCACTAAGCAGGGTGTCGAGACTCGTCAGGCTGTTATCCAGCTTTTCGACCATCTGCTCTCCCTTCTTCCCGACAGGTTCAGTCAGTTGAGTCAGATTCACCAGGTTCTTGTTCACACTCTCCAGCACCAATCGTGACGATGCGACAGCAGAACGGGTTTCGGCAATCGTTCCATGGGTCTCTTTCACCAGCTTCGGCATGGCCACCAGCGTGTCATGCAAGGCCTGCTGAGCTTCCGGATCACCCACAACCTTGTTGGCTGACTTCAATAATTCGTTGACATGAGCCATCGCCACTGTGAACTGGTGCAGCGACTCTGATGCCCGTTCAACGACCTGATCCAGGTCGCCTCGCTTGGTGTCCATCAGGTTGTTGATGTTTTTGGCAACCAGTTCCCATTCCTTGCTGGTCGATGTCACTGCTTCCAGAACTTCGACAGCGCGTCCCTCCATCCGCTGAACCATCTCCAGTGGATCGACGGCCAATTGACCATCCATTTTCCCGCCTGACTTCAAGTAGTCGTTCGTCCGTCCGGCAGTTATATCGATCGCAGTCTCACCAAGGATCGATCGAACGATCACCGCCCGACTGTCAGCAGGAATGGCGACTCCTTCACGGACCATCACCGTCACAAGCACCCCGCCGCGCCGGTCATCCAGCTGAATCTGCTTCACTGTTCCAACGGTCAATCCGCTGAAGGTCACTGGTGCGGTCGGGTACAACCCCGAAGCCGAATCAAAGTGCAGAGCCAACTGATAGCGTTTTTGAGTGAATTGCTTCAAATCACCGAATTCATAGACGAGCCAGCCACCGATCCCAAGGGCGATCATGACCAGCATTCCAATTCGAAACTGAAGCTGTCGCTCCGTCGCCATATTCTTGCATCCTTGCCCGAATCTCGCGTCTTTTTCTAAGCCAACGCCACACCGCAACGTATTCCAGGTTCGACCATCAGCCGGAACGCGTTAGGGGGTGGCCGGGACTGGAGCGGCTTCGCGAAGTCCCGGAATGTCCGCTCCACGCGAAGACCGGGCCTTCCTTCGCAAAGCCTCAGTCCAGACCCGGAACACGCTAGCGTCCGGTTTAAACCGTGGGCTACCACCCACTGTCCGATTGCCTAACCCAAACTCTTTTCCGTGCGGCTCTCCTCCAACTTTTCCTATGCTGCGTACATCTCTTTCAAGCGTGCTCCAGCCTCGCCCCGTACGAAACTGGTCACTCGCGGGTCACTGAATTCAAAGGCTTCTTCAGGGGTACCTTCAAAGATCAGCTGCGGTTGCTGAGGAGCGACACGACTGAGCGGATAAAGCATGACAACTCGATCCGCCACGCGCCGAACAGTGTGCATGTCATGCGTGACGACAACGCTGGTCACCTTCCGATTCGCCTGAGTCTGCAGGATCAATTCGTTGATCACATCACTCATGACCGGGTCCAGCCCGGTTGTCGGTTCGTCGTAAAAAACGACATCCGGTGACATCGCCAGTGCCCGTGCCAGGCCGACTCGCTTTTTCATCCCCCCCGAAAGATCCGAAGGACGCTTTTCTCCCACCGCAGCCGCCAGTCCAACCTCGCGCAGCCGTTCATGGACAACGTCCCGGATCTGTTCCGGCTTCAGGTCGGTATTTTCCCGCAGTCCAAACGCCACGTTTTCAAAGACGTTCATGCTGTCGAACAGCGCCGCCCCCTGGAACAGGTAACCAAACCTCAATCGATCTCGATGCATTTCCCGCGCGGATCGGTTGCGGACCGGTCGACCATCCCACAAGACCTCGCCCCGTGTCGGTTCCAGCAATCCAGCCAGAAGCTTCGTCGTTACGCTTTTGCCACAACCGCTTTCACCAATCAGGACCAGTGTCTCGCCGCGGCGGACCTGAATCGTGATCTCCTGCAGGACGCGCTGTGCACCAAATTCCATGGTGATATTTCGCAATTCCAGAACCGGAGCGATGGCGGCCAGCGGTGATTGTGATCGGACAACAGCAGTCACGTGAGATGAATCCCGACAGAACGTTAAATGACCTGAATCCCCACAGACCAGAGCAGTCGGTAGAGATTGTTCAGCATCAGGACCAGTACCAGATCGAGAGCCAGAATCGCGATGAACGAGCAAACAAACGAATCCGTTGCGGCCCGGCCGACCCCTTCGGCACCGTTGCCACAATGAAATCCACGGTGACAGGCGATGATGGAAATCGCCGCCCCGAAAAACATGCTCTTCATCACGCCCGAAACCACGTCGAAAGCGGTAATGAATTGCTGCGAGTAGAGCCAGAAAAAGTGATCGCTGACCCCCAGGATCTGGACGCTGACAACCCAGCCTCCAAACATCCCGACTCCGTCTGCAACAAGAGTCAACGCTGGTATCAGCCAGAAACAGGCAAGAAATCGGGGGACAACCAGATAGGAAATCGGGTCGGCCCCGAGTGCTTTCAGAGCATCGATCTGCTCGGTGACTCGCATCGTGCCGATTTCTGCCGCCATCGCGCAGCCGACTCGCCCCGCCAGCATCGTGGCCGCAAGCACCGGCCCTAACTCTTTTACCAGAGAGACGTTAATCACCGAACCGATGCGAGACTCCAGGCGATACATTCGCAGGGTGTCGTACGACTGGACGGCCAGAACCATGCCGATAAACAGTCCCGTTACTGCAATGACCGGAACGCTGCGAACCCCGACTTCGTACATGACCGGCCACAGCACGCGCGACCGAGGCATCTGGCCAACGAGTCCCCCCATCGTCTGGAAGAGAAAACGGGTCAGATCCCCCACGGCGATAATAAAATTGACTACCAGACGCCCCACCGAATGGATGGGAGTCGGATCGCCAGTTGTCAGTGATGCGGACATTCAGGTCTCCGGACAAGCCTCCGTCACAGCCGAGTGACGGCGGTAAACTGCCGTCTAGAGCGCATCTCACTTAAGTGTGGCGTCCCGCGGGCATCAAACGACAGCGTCTAACCCATGTTTCGACGCGACACGGAAGTGCGACACGCACTAGTAGCGGATTTCGCCGATTCCGGCGAGACCAATTACGGTAATTTCACTTTTGTCACACGCTGAACCCCCGCCAAACACAAACACCCCATCTTCACCAAACAACCCAACCACCACTTCCTACGGATTCCTGATTTTCCCAATTCTCCCGCAGCTCTGGAGTTGACCGGCGAATGCTGCCGATTGATAATCCCGCCGACACTGGATCTAGGCGACTCAATGGCGTGAGTTGCTTGTCGTCAACCTGGCAGGGAGGCCGAACGATGACTCAATTGGATTTGCAGGAGGTTGGTTTTCGTTGGACGAAACCGACGTGGGAACGAGCTGGTGATCGGACATGGCTGCTGATTGTTCCGAGTCGGATGTCTCGAACTGACGAAGGTGGGTGTACCACCGACCCCCGATTTGACCGCTCGCAGCGGATGTATGAAGTCTTTGAATTTGATGGAACCTGGCTCGATCAGCTCCATGAAATGCAGGTCGAGAGTATTCTTGCCAGCCCACGCTGGCGGCGCGACCTTGCCGCAGTGTAAGCGTTTGCACCGTACTTTGTGATATCGTGAAGCCCGGCTTGGAACCAAGCCGGGTTTTGTTTTTACTGGCATCAGCCCAAGAGAATTTGTTTATGCAGGCGATCGTTGTGACGTTTGATCGACTCGCCACGCGCCTGATCGGGTGCTATGGGAACGAATGGATCGAAACCCCGAATCTGGATCGACTGGCTGCCAGTGCGACCCTGTTCGACAACCATTTCGCTGATAGCGTCGGTCCGAACGCAGGGCGAGCCTGGTTCACCGGTCGTCACTCGTGCACCCCTGCCCTGCCCGATTCCGTCCCCAATGTGATTGCTGCACTCCGTCAGGCAGGTGTCACGACAGAATTGAGACTTGCTGCAAGCTCCCGCCTATCCGGCTGGGACAATCTCGACTTTGATCGCGTCGTTCAGACTGCGGGTGACGACGGTCTGGATGTCGATCCTAACGCAGTCCCGATCGCTCGCCTTGTCCAGTCCGGCGTCTCGTTATTGCGCGAGCCAACTCCTGCGACAAATCGACTGGTCTGGCTGCATGCTCCCGAACCGGGTCTGCCTCCAGAAGGCTTCGCCACCCTCTACTTCGAAGATTTCGAAGAACGAGGACTGCCGATGGCAGACGTCCCGCGCGAAGACTGGCTGAAAGAAATTGCCGTGGCGGCAGGTAGCGTCTCATTGGTGGATCACTGGATCGGTGAATTACTCAGCCAGATCAACGCGCTCAGCCAGGAACAACCAACCCTGTTGATCATCACCGCTGCGCGAGGTCGCAGTTGTCTCGAAGGATTTCTGGCAGAAGTTCCCTCCGTTCGTGGTACAGCCCCATCCGACCTGCTGCGCGATCAGGAAGTGAAAAGCCCTCTGTTTCTTTCCATTCAAGGGGGGGGAGAATCATTTGCAGACTTCAACGCGATCCGATGCCCTCACTTCGTTCAAACCACGGATCTGGTACCAACCCTGCTCGACTGGTTCGGCCTGCCGACATCTTCGGGATGCGAAGGGACCAGCCTGCTGAAGGAGGCTCTCGCCGTCCAGTCGACTCGGAAGCAGGTCCGTTTTGGCGATGACAACAGAAACTTGGGAATTCGGACAACCACGTGGAATTGCCTGGTCCGACTGGCCGAAGAGAATCGCTCCATCGCCCCTGACGTCTGTTTCGGTGACGCCACCTGGCCCGAAATGGTCCAACTCTTTTCAAAACCAGACGACATCTGGGATGTCACGGACCAGTCGACTCAGCAACCCGAAGTATGCGAAACCCTTGTTCGAGAACTAGTTCTTCGTTCTTAGTTCCTGGTTCTTCGTTCTTGGTTCTTCGTTCGAAGGGTGGCTGGTCACACCGCTTCGCTCGGCGCGGGTCTCCCGACCCCGCCGAAACGGACGACCGAAGGTCTCCTCTTCTATTCGAGCAAAGCAGCCGGCAGAACGATGAGCGGCAGGAAAAAGCTGCGTCTTGAATAGAATGTCAAACGGTCGTCGCTCGGCGCGGGTCTCCCGACCCCGCCGAAACAGTCGACCGAAGGTCTCCTCTTCTATTCAAGCAAAGCAGCCAGCAGGACGTTGTAAGGAAAAAGCTGCGTCGTGAATAGAATGTCAAACGGCCATCGGCTGACTTCACGCGGAGCGATGAAGGCTACTTTCGGAAGGAAACGTATAGAACTCCTCGGGAAGTAGATCACGGATTCGACCACGGACGAGTGAGCGTGCTTCTTCAAGAACGCCAACGGCGCGTGGCGGGAGCTGCGTCAGCTTGACCCGCGACATCACCTGGTTCAAGCGGTGCAACAGTCGCTCATCATTGACGTAGTCTCGCAAAAACTGTTCGACTCGAAACAAGCCGATGAACCATGCCAACCGGTCTGTTGGGACTCGAGCGATATGGTTGATTGAGTCCTGGATTGCTGATGGATCGACATCAGCGAGTGTCTGATAGTAACGATCAAAGTGATCGGGAAATCGTTCGATCAACACCGCATCGAGCAGCATTTCCATGCCGACATGGCCCAGAAATCCAAAATGAAAATCCCCTTCGTGACCCAATGCCGTTCGAAACAATCCGGCGATTTCCGTCGTCACTTCGAAGAAACCGCGCGTCGCATGGAACCAGTCGTCATCCTGCAGGTGCTGCAATGTTCCTGCGGCGACTTCGGAAAGGACCGTTCCACCCGAATCAGCAAACGGGCTCAGGTGCTGCGGACGAAAACGGACACGGCGATCTGCGACCGACAACCAGTCGGGAACCGCCGTCCCCGCCATGAAATAGGGACGATCCAGATGGTTCAGTGCATGACAGAAATAGTTCATAGGACGCTTTCGGACAGTCACACGCTGAAGTCGTAAGCGTCTGAATCATGAACAGATCTCGCACAGAAGTCCATTGGTACCGATCGATCCGGAGCCCTGATTTTTCAACCGTCGTTCGATCGGGATACGCGAGAGCTTCCCGCACAAATTTGATTTTTGAACTCTGGACCCCTTCTGCCCGCCGGGCGGGGTCGGTAGGATGCCTGTGTTCTTGAAATCTTCATAGTCCCTTCCTTCGCACGGGGAGATGGCAAGCAGATGAGCGATTCAGTGTCACAGGGCGAGATCGAAGCGTCGATCGCCAAACTCGGCCAGGCCTATAAGGCAATTCGCGAACAGATGGCCAAGGTCATCGTCGGGCAGGACGACGTGATCGAGCAGTTGCTGATCGCACTCTTCAGCCGCGGGCATTGCCTGCTCGAAGGGGTTCCCGGCCTCGCCAAGACGCTGATGATCAGCACCCTGGCCCGCTGTCTTTCCATGACCTTCGCCCGCATCCAGTTCACCCCCGACCTGATGCCCGCCGATATCACCGGAACAGACGTGCTTCAGGAGAATCGCGAAACAGGTCGCCGCGAGCCTCAGTTCATCGCCGGCCCATTGTTCCACAATGTCATCCTGGCCGACGAAATCAACCGTACGCCACCCAAGACACAAGCCTCGCTGCTGGAAGCGATGCAGGAGCGCCAGGTCACCGTCGGACAAAACCGACACCTGCTTGCGGATCCATTCTTCGTGCTGGCAACTCAAAACCCGATTGAACAGGAAGGGACCTATTCGCTTCCCGAAGCGCAGCAGGACCGCTTCATGTTCAAAGTTTTTGTTCGCTACCCCACCTTTGATGAAGAGAGGCAGATCGCCAAGCGAACGACATCCATCCAGAGTGACGATATCAAGAAGGTGCTGGATGCGGCGGAAATCCTGGCCCTGCAAAAACTGGTACGCCAGGTTCCTGCCAGTGACCATGTCGTCGACTATGCCCTGGCGCTGGTCCGCCAGACTCGCGTTGGCGAACCCGGTGTTCCGAAATTTGTCGAAGATCAATTGAGCTGGGGAGCGGGTCCTCGAGCCGTGCAGTTCCTGTTGCTGGGGGCCAAGGCACGCGCCCTGCTGAATGGTCGGACGTATGTCTCGACCGAGGACATCCAGGCCCTGGCAGCACCCGTCCTGCGACATCGTATCGTGGTCAGTTTCGCCGCCGAGAGCGAAGGGATCACGTCGGACAAGATCGTCGCTCAGTTGATTCAGTCCACACCGTCGAAAGAAGGCGAATTGACCCGTGACCCAAACCTCGCGAAGATTTTTGCCGCCTGAAGCCATCGCTCGCATTTCGCGGCTGGAAGTTCTGGCGCGAAGTGTGGTCGAAGGTTTTCTGTCCGGTCTTCATCGCAGCCCGTACTTCGGTCAGTCGGTCGAATTCGCGCAGCATCGCGAATACGCACCGGGTGATGATATCCGGCGTATCGACTGGAAGGTCTGGTCGAAGACGGACCGCTACTACATCAAGCAGTACGAAGAGGAAACCAATCTTCGGACGACGCTGCTGGTCGATCTTTCAGAATCGATGCAGTTTGGTTCGCATGCACTTTCCAAGTACGAATACGCGTGCCGGATCGCGGCTTCGCTGTCATACCTGCTGCTACGGCAGCAAGATTCTGTCGGAATGGTGACGTTTGACAATGTCGTCCGTTCAACGGTTCCCCCCAGCAGTAAGCAGAACCATCTTCAGGCGATCCTGACGTCGCTCGATATTCAAAAGCCAGCCAAAAAGACCGACCTGCAGACTCTGCTCGCCCAGGTCGCAGACCAGCAGACTCGCCGCGGGCTGATTGTGCTGGTATCAGACCTGTTCGTCGATCGAGCGGGCTTGTTCAAAGGATTGAAACTGCTGCGTACGCGTGGCCATGACGTGATGGTCTTCCATGTACTGGACGACGAAGAACTGGACTTCACCTATGCCGGAACAACAAAGTTCGAAGGCATGGAAGAGATGGGCGACCTGATCTGCGATCCACGATCACTGCGAGAAGGCTACACAGCAGCAGTGAATGCATTCGTGGATGACGTCCGCCGCAACTGCACCAAGCAGATGATCGACTACCAGACGATTCGTACCAGCGAACACCTGGATGCGGTACTGGCTCACTATGTCACTCATCGCGTTGGCATGCGTCAATCCGTGAGACAGTGATCGGGGCCGGTCACAAATTTTCTGGAAGACTCAAAAGAGGTTTCTCAATCAGATGGGCCAGGCTGGCAAACGGGAGTGCAGTTAGAACTGCTTGCCCGTCGAGCCAACGGAACAGATTTCGGGGAGCTTGTCGTCACAAATACTCCGAAGGAGTTACGTCATATAGCCCAGGGTTGCCGCGTTTCGCGGCTACCCTGGGAATGC
>CAZSTW010000147.1:0-2978 GCA_964609845.1 uncultured Planctomycetaceae bacterium
ATGTTGCTGCCGTAGGCCAGGCTCGTGTGATCGAAGAGCGAACTGCCGTCGGCTTCCTTCACGCCCTTCAGTTTGTCGATCAGATACGCGAGGAGTTCGGATTGCGTCTCGTCTCGCTTTTGGGAGGCGGCCATGCGATCACCTGGTGAATAGTGGCTCATGTCATGCGGAGCAACCTTGATGTCGAGGCTTTGCAGTAAAGTGCCGACCGGTTGTCGGTAAGTGATGACCCGAGTACTATCCGTCTGCAGCGCGGCGACGATGAGGTCGTACATCACTTCAATTTCAGCTTTCCCCGCCAGGCCAGGCTTCGGTTCACTGACGGGAGATTTCGCTTTCGGCACCGAAAGCCATTGCTCGTCTTTGCCGAGCCGCACTTCAATGTCGCGGATGCTCTGGAAGTATTCGCCAAGCTTGTCAGCATCTGTGTGCGAAAGCCCTTTCTGAACACGGTTGGCATCTTCCAGGACCGCGTCGAGCACGCTGCGCTTCTGTGCGAGCATCGCCTGTCGCTCCGCGAGTGGAGTCGAGTCGTCCGAGAACAGCCGGTGAAATGCAACCACAGGATTGTCGAAACCAGCAAGCGGCTTCCCACGCTGATCCCAGGCCAAAGACAGTCCCGGACCGTGTCCTGAGTTCGTGGCATCGGGAGTCCCAAGCTGGATTGAAGCAAACCGGGTGTCACGACCGAGATGCCCTGCCGCGACCTGATCGGCACTGATTGAGTTATGAAAACTCTGTCCCGGCTCGGCATAGCGGTTCGCTCCGGTGAGCCAGAACGTGCTGCCCCAATGAGCTTCGTTGGCAAACTTGTTGGAGCAGCCCTGCACGACGGTGATGTCGCCCTTGTGCCGAGTGAGCGGTTTCAAACCCTCGGGAAGTTCCCACTCTGAGCCGGTTTGCTTCAGGTTCGGAAACCACGTTTCGTTTGTCACGCCCCATCCGAAGCTGAGGAAGACTATACGTGTCGGCGGCTTGGTGACTTCTGCCGCGGCACCGAAACGTCGCCAGCCCAGCGATCCCAAAAACGGCAGTGCAATATGCGATCCGGTCGCACGAAGAAAACGGCGGCGAGTGATCATCTGGAAAATATCCTGGATCTGAGTAACGACTATTTCTGCTGAAACGCCTTACTGGCGACGAGGGCATGAAGAAAACGCCTCATGGCAAATCCCTCGTGTTGGGCGGCAGCAACGATCTCCCTGGCGAGTTCCTCGTCACTGAAACCGTAGGGACGACCAAGGGCATATTCGATGAGGTTTTCGGCGAAGCCTCGCGCGAAGTCAGATTCACGCGCGGCAATGATCTCTCGCAGCGCGAAGAAGTCGGCGAATGTTGGCCCTTTGTGGAAAGCACCAGACGCATCAATAGGCCATTCTCTTTTTCCCACGCCCCGTTTCTCGTAACGATCGACCGTACGCCACTTGCCTGATGCATTGAAGTTTTCCAGACCGAATCCGATCGGATCGATTTTGCGATGACAGCTGGCGCACTGTGGCTGCTCCTGATGCGCGAGCAGTCGTTCGCGGGTGGTAAGGAGTTTCCCTTCGAGTCGCGAAATCTGCGGAACATTCGGTGGCGCCGGGGGTGGCGGGTCGTGCAGCAGCTTGCGCAATACCCAGGCGCCGCGTTCGACTGGACTTGACTCGGTCCCGTTGCTTCCCATCGCGAGGATCGCCGCCATGCCGAGCAATCCCCCGCGTGGCGAGTCACTGGGGAGCGGCACTTTACGGAACTCGTCGCCTGTCACTCCCTCGATACCGTAGTATGTTGCGAGCAGGCCATTGACAACGACGAAGTCGCTCTTCAGCAAACGGCCGAGTGGTTCGTTGCCTTTTAGAAGATACGTAATCGTCTCATAGACCTCACGGCGGGCGGCGGCTTTGGCACTTTCGTCGAAGTCACGATGGAGCT
Organism: uncultured Planctomycetaceae bacterium; assembly: GCA_964609845.1. Taxonomy (GTDB): domain Bacteria; phylum Planctomycetota; class Planctomycetia; order Planctomycetales; family Planctomycetaceae; genus Schlesneria. Next base: position 1,915 of record CAZSTW010000147.1, read on the forward strand.
TTGTGTCAAATTGAAAGAAGTCCAACCGATCCATGCTCAGCCACTGATGCACGAAGCCGCTGATGAATTCACTGGACCTTGGCGAGTCGATTAAGCGGTCAACCTGACGGGCAAGGACTTCGGACTTGATAAGTTCACCGCGTCGTGCGAGGTCGAGCAGTTCTTCGTCAGGCGGGGCACTCCACAGGAAATAGCTCAGACGAACAGCCAGCTCTCGCTGAGTCAGTTCCACCGGAAGTACGGTGGTGGGACTTGCTGCTGATTTCGGTTCTGACAGATACAAGAACCCTGGTGAGGCGAGTACGACGCTGAGGGGTTCGCGGATCGCGACGTCGAAGCGGTTACCCGCTGCAAAATTAGTTTCAAAGAGCTTCACCAGTCGGTCGATGTAAGCAGGGCCTGGTGGCTGGTCACGGAAGGCACGCAATGCGAATCGTTCAAGGATTGCGTGCGCATGATCACGATCGGACAGACCACTTGTGTTCGCCAGGAAGATTGGTGGTGGTGATGTTGGAGATGTCGCAATGACTGGCCCTTCATACTCGATCCAGTCAATCCATAAGACGGGATCGCGCTGCTTCGGATCGGCGATCGCGCGTGTGCGACCGGGCAAGCTGATGCCTTCCTTCTTCAAGGGGCGTTTCTCGAAAAGTACGAACTTGCGCGGACCTCCGGGACGAACCTTAAAGGGCATCTCGATGATCTCTGTTTTGTCGATCGTCGCGGTGATTTGCTTGTTCGCCAGGAACGTACGGTCGTCTTTGTCGATCGGGCTCGCTTCGACAAAAGTAAGGAACGCTCGTTCGGCAGGCATGTCCGGCACGCGACCGATCTTCACACGCAGGGTGTAATCGCCGTGACCAATGTCGGCGGGTAGGTCGGTGACAAGCTCGCTCGTTTCGTTGATCGAATTGTCGAGGAACTGCCCTGTCTTCGCTTCGGGGCGATCAACGTACTTCTGGAACCACTCATGATTTCCTTCCCAAACGCTGTTGCGGAAGTCAGCGTGGTAGCGGGTCGGGAAGCCGAATTTGGGCAGGTCGTCCTCCACGGCGCCCGCGGCT
>CAZSTW010000147.1:3087-16399 GCA_964609845.1 uncultured Planctomycetaceae bacterium
CAAACTGAGGCAGGTCCGCTTCGATGGCTCCGGCTGCCTTCCATTTCTCGAAGTTCTCGTGCTGAGTGGTCATGTATGCGATCTGACGCTTCAGCTCTTCCGTCTTTTTCTCAACTTCGATGTGCACCTTTTTCGCAAGCGTTGTCGGCTTCGTCAGCGGTCCTTCCCACTCGACCCAGTCAATCCAGAGAGCGGAGACCGGACCGACTCCCGTCTCTTTGCGAGCGGCGGTGTAAATCTCGTGGTCCAGCTTCACGTCGCGTCTCTCTCGCAGTACGAACGTTCGCGGACCATCGGCGGTGATGCTTATCGGGACTTCGATGATCTGCGGTTCGTCGGTCGTACCGGTGATTTGAAAGGTCTTGTACAGCGTAAAGTCTTCTTTCTCTTCGGGCTTCATCCGGCCGCCGAACGCGACGAAGTGCCTTTCCTTTGGCGTGCCTTTTACAGCACCGATGCGAAAGCGAAGCATGTACTCACCTGGAGTTACCCGTTCGACTTCGTGCTTGGTCTTCAGCCATCCCGACGGCTGATCGGGCGGCAGCGTAATGACCTCTTCGGGGTGCACGTTGAAGATCGTAAGATAAGCGCCAGTCTTCGTGAGCGGATCTTCGAGGTATCGCATGAAAGTCGGACCGTGCTCTTCAAACACCTTCACGCGGAATTTCGCCTCTTGTTCATCGGGAATGCCCTTTTGAGGCTTGCCCGTTGCAAGGAACTCTTTCGCCGCTTCATTACCCCCCTTGAAATACCCGTTGTATGTACCGCCGACCATCGCATTCGCGTGCAGTTCAACTTCGCGTCGCTGCTTGATCGTCACCGAAGCATGTGCAGGTGAAACCGATTCAAGCTCCACACTACGGCTCTCAACTTCGATCCAGTCAAGCCATAATGCGAACTCAGGGCCGATTCCATTACGTTGTCTCGCTTCAGCGAAGAGACGACTGGCTGCAGCGTCGGTTTCATGCGAGCCGCGCTCGCGGAACATGTAGATGCGACTGCTCGACGAAGTGACCTTCAGCGGGATCTCCAGCAACTGCGGAGCGGAAATCGTGCCCGTGATCTCGTGCGTGCTTGCAACAGTGCAGACGCCACTTTCGTGTTGTGGACCGAATTCGACAAAGCGTCGCTCCTTCGCGATTCCGTCCATTGCCGCGATCCGCACGCGAACGACATAGTCTCCTGACGGCCAGTCATTGGGGATGCGAAACAACTGCCGTGAGTTCACATAGGCGTCGTCGATCGTGAGAAACGTACCTGTCTTCGTGAGCGGGTGCTCGACGTAAGCTCGATGATATGGCACGAAATGCACCCAGTCTCGTCTGCCCTGCTGATCGGCATTGATGTCGTCGACCCAGCCAAATTCCTTTGGCGATGGTGCTCCTTTGATACGTTGCCACTGCGAATAAAGATGAGTCGCGGAGTCCGGCTTTGCTTTGCGGATCTCGTCCGCGACCGCAATGTTCTCCGGCTTCTTCGCAGCTTCATCGACGGCATCGGTCCACTTCACATAGCGATCTCGAAAGTCGATCCGCTGCTTGAGTCCCTTCGCGATCCGCTCGTTTGTTGTTTCGGTCTCGATATGGATGCGTCGAGGTACAACCGGCTTTGAGCCTGCCAAATCGATAAACCTCGCGAAGTGCTCATCAATCGCCGTGCGACCGAGAGCGAGGTATTGTTCGAATTGATCGCTCGACATGAAGAGCGATGCTCCTACCGTGTCGAACGTCCCTGCACCACCATCCGCAGGTAATTCTTTCACCCCGATCTCGACGCCGAGGAGATCACGTATCGTGTTTTTGTATTCGCGACGGTTCAAGCGTCGCATTACGATGCGGCCCCCCTGGTCGCTCAGCACCTTGCGAGCCGCGACCAGCGTGGTAGCAAGATTGTCGAGAAATTCGGTTTTAGCGTCAGGATCCGGTTGTTTCGCTTCTTCCGGGGGCATATCTCCTGAGTTGATCTGGTTGAGAATCTTCTGCCAGCGATCAGCTGCCTCGACAGAGTCCAACGTCAGCGAGATATTGTCGAGTCGCAGCTTTCCTTCCTGCTTCTCTGCGCTGTGGCACGTGACGCAGTACTTTACGAAGAAGCCTCGTTGTGTCTCCGGCATCGCTACTTGCCGTTTTTCTGGCGACTGCGCCCGTAAACTGTTCACACTGAGGAGCATTACAATGAGTACAGCCAGACATACGCCCAAATTCAAAAGTGCAATTCGACTGGCAATCCGCATGTTGTTCTCTTGCGTTAACTTCTTGCTGTCCACGCCCATTCAGAGGATTCTGAACAAAAGCGATTGAAATCACAACGTCCTCTGGCTGTGCCATCTGGTAGCTCGAAGACGGCAAAAGTAGCCTACCTGCGAGTGGAGTTGACTCAATAGCGTTTTCGGTGTCCACCCGAGGCAGCTGAGTAGGCGAAGATCAGGCTGTGCCTGAATGGTTCAAAGCTGGACGCCCAATAATAATGTGTCGTTAGGCACATCCCGACCTACTGGGGTGACGACGTCACAGAAAGTCAAACGGATTAGTGCAGTGCGGCGTCGTTGTCGTCGCACGTTACGGACGTCCGGTGCCTGTTCCATGAACCGAATGGGCAATCGGGGCTAGCCAGTCAAAACCTCAGCGAATATCACCCGATTTCAAAGCCTTTCCGCTGGTCTCGTTTCAGCAACTTCGTCGCAGCGGGTGAATCTACGAATTGTTCTGTTTCGGGATTCCACGACAGCTTTGTTCCCACCTTCATGGCGATGTTTCCCAGATGGCACAGGCTGACAGAGCGATGCTGGCTGATGACATCGGATATTGGAGTTTTCCGGCTGATTGTACAGTCGAAAAAGTTTCCCATGTGATTCTTGATGGCGTCAATCTTTCCCATCCGCTCGACGCGATCCAGGTTGTCGCTGGAATAGGCTCGGAAGTCCTCGCGCCGTAGCGGCCGACTCGCAAGATCTTCGACGGGTTTTCCGGCCAGAGTTCCCCGGTTCACGAAAATCCGGCCTTCATCCCCTTCGAACATTATTCCATCGCGGTTGTAGTCGCCTCGCGGGGAATCAAGAACCTCCAGTTCAACTCCGTTGGCGTAACGGTATTTCGCGTGGTAATCAATTGCGACGTTGAATCCGTTTTCGACGGTGGGGAATCGGGCGGTCCCTTCGATTTCTACGGGTCCGGAATGCTGTAAGCCCGCGCCCCATTGAGCGATGTCGAGATGATGAGCCCCCGTATCTGTCATTTCTCCTCCGGAGTATTCGTACCACCAGCGGAACGTATAGTGACTTCGTTCTGCAAGGTAGGGAACATCCGGGGTTTGACCCTGCCAGAGATCCCAGTTGAAATGTCGAGGAACGGGTTGAGGAGTGAACGGGCCTCCCTGCGTGTTTTTTCCCATGACGACCACCATGCGGCGCAGCGTGCCGATCCGCCCGGCATGCACCATTTCTACCGCCCGTCGAAACCTGGCGTCACTGCGTTGCCATGTCCCAACCTGAACCACTCGATCGGTTTCGCGCACAACGTCACAGACTCGTTGCCCTTCGGCCACAGTCAGGGTCAACGGCTTTTCGCAATAAACGTCTTTACCCGCTCGACAGGCATCGATCAGCATCTTGGCATGCCAGTGGTCCGGGGTTCCGATCAGGACGACGTCAATTCCCTTCTTTGCGAGCAAATCCTGATAATTTTCAAAGATCTGGGCCGTGCTGCCAAAGCTTGCCCGTGCCTGTTCTCGCACATGTCGGTCGACATCGCAGATTGCCACAATGTCGCCGTAGGGCAGGGCTTCTCGAGCAATCACCGATCCCTGGTACCGCATCCCGATGCAGCCAATCCGCCATCGGTCGTTCGGTGAGCGTGGTACCGTCTTCTCTTCTGCCCCCGATGTCCAGGAATAGGGAGTGAAGGCGCAGGCTCCCGCAGTGGTGGCCAGAAACTGACGTCGAGTCACAGACATGCTTCAACCTCTCTGTTGGCAACGGTCTCGGACTGCTATTGAATCGTGCGAGCCTGTTGAATTCAAATGCCACGGTGACAATCGCTGACCGTATCCGCTCGAGTTCCTGCAAAGATGCGGGAACCCCAAGGCTCGGCTACTGTTGCTGCGAACCGGAGCGGGGTATACTCCAGCGCTGGCGTGAACATTCGTTGTCCATTTCTTCCAAGGTATCCCTCGACCGTGCAGTTGCCCTTCTCACATGTGCGACGGCTGATTTCTGTCGCCGGGATGTTGCTTGGCCTTCTAACTGGCCTGACGGCGCAGCAGGGAGGCTGCACGGAACTCGATGACGCCATCAAGGCCTTGCGAGTCGGCAATCATGCTCTGTGCATTGAGATTTCTGACAAGGCGATCAAGAACCGTGCTTTTGGTGAAGAATTCTACCTGCTGAAAGCGGAGGCTGAGAATCAGACCGGCGAATATCGCACGGCCTACGATACGATCGTGGACGGTTTGGCACGGTACTCGTGGAGTATCCGGATGCGGTATGTCGGCATCGAAGCGGCTCGTATGAGTGGTCAGGCAGAACAGGCGACAGTGTGGCAGACAGAAATCGTTGACTTCGCCGGTCGAGCCCCCTGGCGGTATTCGGACCCCGACAATCTGGTGATCCTGGGGCGGGCCGCTCTGGACGCGGGACTGGATGCTCGCAGCGTTCTCGAAAAATTCTACGATCGCGCTCTGAAAATGCATCCGCAGCACCGCGATGCCATGCTTGCCAGCGGGGAACTTGCACTCCTCAAGCAGGATTTCGAATTGGCGGGGGAACTGTTTCAGGCTGGCGTTAAAAAGTATCCCGAAGATGCGGACATGTACTTTGGAGTCGTCCGCAGCCTGGATCGTAGCGAGCCTGCATTGTCAGCGCATGCTCTGTCGATGACTTTCAAGTTGAATCATCGACACATCCCTGCCTTGCTGTATCGGGCCGAGAACGCCATTGATGCCGAGCAGTACGACCTCGCCCTGGAGCAGATCGATAAGGTCCTGGCAATTAATTCCAAGCATCCTGAAGCCTGGGCCTATCGATCCGTCATTGCCAACCTGCGCAACGATCAGCGCGGGGCGAATATTTTCCGGGTTGGGGCTCTTTCGACATGGAACAAGAATCCGGTGGTCGACTATCTGATCGGCCGCAAGCTGTCTCAGAAGTACCGATTTACTGAAGGGGCGTCACACCAGAAGCAGGCTCTCGAATTCGCTGCCGGGTATGGGCCCGCTCGAGTTCAATTGACTCAAGATCTGTTGCGACTCGGTCGGGAAGAAGAAGGCTGGAAACTTGGCGAAGAAGCTCATAAGGCCGATGCGTACGATGTCCATCTCTTCAACCTGATGCAGTTGCACGATGCGATCTCCAAATATCGGACGCTGGAGACTGATGAATTTCTGATCCGGATGGACGCCAGAGAAGCAGAGATCTACGGGGCTGAAGTTCAAAAACTCCTACAGCGAGCCCGCAAGACGCTGTGCGAAAAATATGGACTGGAGCTGAAGGACAGAATCACTGTCGAAATCTTCGCGGAGCCGAACGACTTTGCCGTGCGGACATTTGGCATGCCTGCGATTTCGGGCTACTTAGGCGTCTGCTTTGGAAAAGTCATCACGGCAAACAGCCCTGCATCGCAGAAAGATCACCCCACCAACTGGCAAGCGGTCTTGTGGCATGAATTCTGTCATGTGGTGACGCTCGAATTGACACACAATCGGATGCCGCGGTGGTTGAGTGAAGGGATTTCGGTCTACGAAGAGCGCCAGGCCAATCCAACCTGGGGACAGCGGATGACCCCGGTCAATCGGACGCGAATCATGGCCGGCCGACTGACTCCCATTCGAGAACTCAGCAGTGCGTTTCTTCATCCAGAAACTCCCGCCGATCTGAATTTCGCGTACTACCAGTCATCTCTGGTCGTGGAACACATCATCGAACGTTACGGCCTGGAGAAGGTCAAGGAAGTGCTGAAGGAACTGGCGACCGGATTGCCGCTTGATGCCGCGCTCGAACGCCACCTGACTGATCTGGAACAGATCGACGAAGAGTTTCGTGAGTATGCCTCTCAACTGGCTCGGGATCTTGCCCCCGATCTGGATTGGGAAAAGTACGATCTCTCCGCAATTCGCGATGATGACGATCCCGAACGCCTGGAGCGATGGGTTGCAGACCATCCGACAAGCATTCAAGGACTGACGCTGCTGGGGTCGCAGTTCATCGAACGGCGCGAATTTGTGAAGGCGAAACCTGTATTGAAGAAACTGATCGAGTTGTATCCAGAGCAACTCGGCCAGGGGAGTCCCTATGACTTGCTGGCGGCCGTTCATCGCGAATTAAAAGAGACTAACGACGAACGAAAAGTTCTGGAGCAGTACACCGGACGCAGTGACTCGGCACTCGCAGCACTGCTGAGGCTGGTGGAGCTTCAAACGGAGGCCGCAGATTGGGCTGCGCTGCGTGAGACCTCACAACGGCTGGTTTCCATTAATCCATTGTTGCAGCAGACGCAGAAAGCTCGTTCACTCGCCGCCGAGCACCTTGGTGATCGAGACACCGCCGTGCTGGCTCTGCAGGCCATGTTACAGATGGAACCCGACGATCCTGCCGAAATTCATTATCGATTGGCCGTGCTGCTGCACGAGGCCAATGATCCTCGTGCGAAAGAGCATGTGCTGCAAGCATTGGAGACTGCACCACGATATCGTGATGCACAAAAGCTGTTATTGAAAATTGTTCGCGAAAACAAGAAATAACCTGCGCGGAAATCTGTGATGCGAAACGCTGCTCGTATTCTAGGATTATTGCTGGCTGTCACCTGCCTGATGCAGGTCGGGCACGCGCAGCGCCGCACCATGATCATGCCCGCAGACCGTAATGGCGTCCCGACCTGGGATGTGGATCCGTCCTTCAAAGACGATGTCTTTACCTTCGTTCGTGTGAGATACAACTCCAGCGGTCGCTGGGGACGGTGGGCCACGGATTTTCCGGACAGTGATCTGAATTTCTCGTACCGCCTGCAGCAGTTGACGTCACTGAAAGTTGACCCGAATGGAAAAATCCTCGAACTGACCGATCCGGAACTGTTCCGCTATCCGTTTCTGTACATGATCGAACCGGGTGACCTGGAGTTCTTGCCGGATGAGGTTCCTGCACTGCGTCGGTATCTGCTGAACGGTGGATTCCTGATGGTGGACGACTTCTGGGGTGAGGCTGAGTACGCCAACTTCTACATGGAAATTAAGAAGGTTTTTCCTGACCGGGAACCGATCGAGTTGCCTTTGGATCATCCCATTTTCCATTGCGTCTATGACTTGAAGGAAAAGCCTCAGGTCCCCAGTATCGGCGTCGCGCAGAACGGGCGTGGACAGGGAATCACCTGGGAACGTCCAGACGCGAAAGAAGTTCACTACAAGGGAATATTTGATGACAAAGGACGGATGATGGTCATCATCTGTCACAATACCGACCTGGGCGACGGCTGGGAGCGTGAAGGGGAAGACCCCTGGTACTTCCGCGAATTCTCCGAAAAGAAAGCCTATCCGCTGGGAATCAACATCATTTTTTACGCGATGACACACTAACCTGAAGTCCCCTCACCGATCACATCGAGTCGATTTCGGTGGTGAACAGGCGATGCATGATGATCTCTCTTGATCAGGCACTGCAAAGCCTTTGAACCACGGAAATGAATTCGATTGACTGTGCATTTTGGAATAACTCATGACAGTGACACCACTCACGGATGCCGACGAAGCAGAATTGCAGGTTTTGGAACTGGTTCGCTCGGGTCGGCAACGGATTCGTGCGGAACTCGCCAAGACGATCGTCGGGCAGAATGAAGCCGTTGAGCAACTGCTCATTTCATTGTTTGCTGGCGGTCACTGCCTGATCACGGGAGCTCCTGGACTTGCCAAGACTCTGCTGGTGAAATCGATCGCGCAGGTCTTCCATTTGAACTTTCAGCGCATTCAGTTTACGCCCGATCTGATGCCTGCCGACATTACAGGGACGGAAATCCTGGAGCAGGACGATGACGGCAAGCGAACCATGGTCTTCGTCAAAGGGCCGATCTTTGCGAATGTACTGCTTGCCGACGAAATTAACCGCACGCCGCCGAAGACTCAGGCAGCCTTGCTGGAAGCAATGCAGGAACATCAGGTCACAGCCGCGGGAACTCGGTATAAGCTCGAAGAACCCTTCTTCGTGCTGGCGACCCAGAATCCGATCGAGATGGAAGGAACCTATCCGCTTCCGGAAGCACAGCTTGATCGATTCATGTTCAATGTCGTGATCGATTATCTGCCGGAAGATGACGAAGTTGCTGTCGTGGCTCGAACGACTTCAGGTGCGTCGGAATCAATCGATGCTCTCTTCACGGGACTCGACGTACAGCGAATTCATGAACTGGTTCGCAAGGTCCCTGTCGCAGAAGATGTCGTCCGGTATGCCGTCCGACTGGCAGCTGCCTCGCGACCGCAGCAGCCCGGAACGCCCGATTTTGTGAACGAATGGGTTTCCTGGGGGGCAGGGTTACGAGCCGCCCAGTATCTCACACTTGGCGGCAAGGCACGGGCACTGCTGGCAGGTCGAGCCCATGTCACGCGAGATGACATTCGTGCACTGGCGGCACCGGTACTGCGGCATCGTATCCTGATCAACTATCGAGCCGAAGCTGCGGGAATGACGGTCGAGACCATCATTGGCCGATTGCTCGAATCCGTAAAAGAGTCCTGACCCCGCGAAAAAACTTTGACGCAATTCCAGAGTCGTAACATCTCGCTGGAACCGACACGCTGACTCCAGCCAAACAAGAACTTTCCAAGATGGCAGCCCCAGATCGATCTCCACGTGCCGAGTCCGTTAACGGGTTGATCGACCCGGCGACGTTGATGCATTTGAAGTCGCTCGAACTCAGGGCCCGACATGTGGTGGAAGGATTCATGACGGGGCTCAACCGCAGCCCGTATCACGGTTTCTCAGTCGAATTCACCGAGTATCGCCAATACACGCAGGGGGATGACCCGCGGCATTTGGACTGGCGATTGTTCGCTCGCAGCGATCGCTATTATATTAAGCGATTCGAGGACGAAACGAACCTGCGCAGCCTGATGCTGCTTGATAAAAGCCAGTCCATGAATTTTGGCTCGACGGGGTATTCCAAGTCCGAATATGCCAGAACTTTGGTCGCAACGCTGGCGTATTTCTTGAACGCGCAGCGAGATGCTGTTGGACTGGCGACTTTTTCTTCCGAGATCGATGATTTCATTCCTCCTCGATTCCGCGTCGGGCATTTACGGCGAATCCTGGTATCACTCGAACGAGCCGCCGAAGGGACCTCAACTCATCTTTCCAAACCACTGGAACAGATTGCCGAGCGACTGAATAAGCGCGGACTTCTGGTTCTGATCTCGGATCTGCTGGCTCCGCTGGAGACGCTTGAGCTAAGTCTGGGGGCCTTGGCGGCTCGCGGTCAGGAAGTAGTGGTGTTCCACATCCTTGATCCGGAAGAATTGAATTTTGACTACGCATCTCCCGAGATGTTTGAGGATCTGGAATCAAAGGAACGGCTGTACGTTGATCCTGCGGCAATTCGAAGTGAATACCTGAAACGATTTGGCGGTCATTTGAGTGCGATTGAAGCGGTTTGTGCGCGATTGGGACTGACGTACCACCGGCTTTCAACAGATACACCCCTCGAGACAGCGTTGCCGGAAGTCGTTCGGGTGCGGATGCAGACGCGAGGGAACAGCCGGACAAGGACTGCGCGAAGATGAGGAGCCCCGCATGACGCCACTCGCTCCGTTGTACCTGCTCGCCGCATTCGCTGTTGCTGGCCCGATCCTGTTCCATTTATGGAGGCGGACCCCGCGCGGACGGCGCGAATTTTCCACGTTGATGTTCCTGACGCCTTCGCCGCCGCGGGTCACATCGCGCAGTCGAGTCGAACACTGGCTGCTGCTGTTACTGCGCGCCTCGGTTCTGTGTCTGCTGGCTTTTGCGTTCGCCCGTCCCTTATGGCGAACAGTCATTTCAGGTCAGGAAAAGCCCGCGAACGAAGAGTTGATTGCGATTCTCGTTGATACAAGCGCCAGTCTGCGCCGTGACGGTGCATGGACAGATCTACAGAAGCGGCTTGAGGAAAAACTGTCACAGTTGCCAGCCACAGCGACCGTTGCCCTGTATCACTTCGATGAGCAATGGTCGGCCGACGCAGAGTTTGCCGAACTGAAACGGCTGCCTCCCGAAGAGCGTCGAGAGGTGGTCAAATCGCGAATGGCAGAATTGAAACCAGGCTGGCGCGGAACGAATCTCGGTGAGGCCCTCGTTCGAACCGCGTCTGCGTTGCAGGAGACACAGGCAGAGCAGGCGATTCCGGCTCGTTTGCGGATTATTCTCGCTTCAGATCTGCAGAATGGTTCTAAACTGGATCCCCTCAATGGATATGAATGGCCTGCGGATCTGCGGTTGGAGTTATTGATCGCGGATGCCAGATCAACATCAAACGCCGGGCTGCAGCTTGTCGAGCGGAATCTGGATGCGGGTGACGATGTTCTGAGAGTTCGCATCAGCAATGCGGCAAATTCAAAGAAAGAGCAGTTTACACTGGCATGGTCAGGTGACAGCTCGACGACTACCAACGTTTATGTTCCACCGGGGCAAAGCCGATTGGTGATTCCTTCCAAGCGGCCAGGCAACGTTGCGGTCACATCATTGCAACTCCAGGGTGATGACGATGATTTCGATAACACGGTTCACATCGCACCGACGCGAGAAGAATCCCGCCTGGTCGTCTACTGCGGGTCAGACTCTGCAGATGATTCCAATGGCCCCCGGTTCTATCTTGAGGGGTTGTTTGGCGCCGCACAGCGCTATCAGATTCAGATTCGCGGATGGCGAGACGCGTTAACGGAATCGAAGGCGGATCGGCCAGCTCTCGTGGTACTGGTCGAACCCGAAGCGGATGCCGCTGATTTTGTAAAGGCGCATCTCGCCCAAGGGGGGACTGTCCTGATCTCTTCCGGGACTGCGATAGCAGCGTTGGAGTCACTGAAACAGTGTGGACTGACGGATGTGGAGGTGACGGAAGCCAGCGTGAAGCGAGACGCAATGTTGGGGGATATTGATTTCGAGCACCCCCTGTTCGCGCCGTTCGCGGAGTCTCAGTTCAGTGACTTTACGGGGATTCGCTTCTGGAAACACAGGTTGCTGGCGGGGTTTTCCGCCGAAACTGCAAATGGTCCGCATCAAGGAAAAGTGCTGGCTAGATATGACGATAAGTCGCCCGCGTTTGTGGAATTCAAACCGGAACGCGGGCGTGTCTGGTTCTTGGCGGGAGGCTGGCACCCGGCCGACAGTCAACTCGCCCGGTCTTCCAAGTTTCCACCGCTGTTGTTTCGAATATTGGAACAGGCGGCAGGAGATACGGTTCGAGCCGAAAGTCTGCCCGTGGGAACGGAAATCGTCTGGCGACTTCCGGGTCTGGAATCGGCTGTTCAGGGGGTGGTTCAAACTCCGAATGGTGCTGTTCAGGCTGTTGCGGTGAATGCCCCTTTCAAGCCGACGGATTCTCCGGGCCTTTACACGATGCAAGCCGATGGACGGACAGATACTGTGGCGGTCAATCTTGCCGCTTCAGAAAGCCAGACCGCTCCGTTACCTCTGGATCAACTGGAAGCACTTGGAGTTCGCCTGGGGGCGACCGAATCGCCAGAAGATCTTCGACGAGTTCGCGAACGCGAGCGACAACTTCAGCTTGAAGAGCTTGAGCACGTCCAGAAACTCTGGCGGTGGGGAATACTTGCCGCGATTGTCTTTTTATTGATTGAAACCTGGGTGGCTGGCCGCAGACCGACAGCGAATATTTGAGGCGAGTCCTTCACACGTTCCCGTCAGCGATATCCCGACTTTGAAAGACGACGTCTGAATTCACGAATGAACTGGTTCAGCCATGCTGGCATCCAAGGCCTTGTAGGCACCAAAATCGTTAAACCAGAATCGCTTCGCCAAACGGTAGGCCCAGCTTCGTTCCGGGATTTCCTGACCAGGACCAAATTGCGACGGGCGCGATTCCATGGCCAATAACTCTGCCACGGCTGTCTTGCGTGCCGTCTGATCTTCTGCATTGTGCAGGACGACGAGTTCGTGCAGCAGGTCAGGGCGTTCCAGCACAATGCAGCCGCGGGTTGATTTCGCAGCCAGCTGACGGAAGTCACGCAAGAATTCCGACTGGCCGATCACGTCTTTGATGTGGCGCTGCTCGTGAATCGATTCCTTTGCAAACTGGATAATCGGACAGGGCTCAATTCCACCCCACGGGTTGATATGATGCGTCAGCCCGGAAGCCGCCGGACAGATCGCCTGGCCTTCTCCGTCGTAATAGGCGTCGATGATCCCAATCGGTTTTTTCACACGCATATCGACGACGAATTTGCGAATCCGCAGTTGCTGTTCGCGTGTGAGCGACAGTTCTGGCTGTGGGTTTGGCCCCATGGGGCGATATACGTGAAACCACGAATACATCACACCCATTTCGATCAATCGATCGAGCCACGCTTCATTGACCAGGTCGTCAATGTTCGTCTGGCAGACGCTGGTGCAGACGCCTGTCAGGACCTTATTTTTCAGGCAATTCTGCAAGCCTTCCATGGTCTTGGAAAGAACGTTCATTCTTCCCCGCCGTTCGTCGCTGATGATTTCGGTCCCTTCAACACTGATCAGCGGCGTGACATTTCCCAGTCGACGCAGTTCGGCAGCGACTTCAGGGGTAATGAAGTGACCATTTGTGAAGACCTGGAAATAGCAGTCGGGATGTGCTGCAAGAATTTCCAGCAATTGAGGGTGCATGAATGGCTCACCCCCAACGATTCCGAAAAAGCTGTTTCCGGCCTGCTTGGCTTCGTTGATCAGGCGATTCATTGCCGGAAGATCGATGATCTGCTGTTTGGCTGCGACGTCGACCCAGCAACCCTGGCAGCGCAGGTTACAACTGTTGATTACCGAGATGTACAAAAAGGGAGGGAAGAACTCACCTCGCTTCATTCGGCGTTTGAAGCGTTCTACGGACAGCATCCCTTTGAATCCGAAGTTGTACGCCAGCTTCCAGAGCAATCGCTTATCGGTTTCCAACAACAGCCGTCGAGCCATCCGCAGGTACATCGGGCAACTTCCTTATCCAGAATCAATTACGGTCACCTTGAGTATACACGGTTGCCGGAGCGTGTTCACCCGATTTCGTACAAACTTCTGTTTCAGGATTTTTTGGGATGCCCAGGTGGAATCGAATCGGCGATTGCGTTAATCAGGCGTCGGGACTTTTTGTCGCTGTGGCGAGAA
>CAZSTW010000148.1:0-1937 GCA_964609845.1 uncultured Planctomycetaceae bacterium
GACGCGACCACCGACGCGCGAGCCAATCCGGATTTCATGTGCCTCGACGAATCCGGAAACATGCAACGGCTCCATACGGTGCTGGCTGTAAATCAGCAGCCCCATCAGGACCGCTGCTACAACGATGATTCCGACAACGCGTTTGATCATACGCCATCACTCTTTGGGAAGTCGCGACAGATTTTCGGTCGCCCCGATCAGCAATAACATGTCTTCGGTTTGAATGATTTCATCCGGCTGTGGCACCGAAAGGCTTTCGCGAGTCTCTTCGACTCCGTTCTTATCGGCAGACCGAACAGTACGACGAATTGCGACCAGGTTGACCCCATAGCGGACTCGCAGATTCAAATCACGCAGCGTCTTGCCTCGGAAAGAACTGGGGGCATGCAGTTCGATCAGCGTGAAGCCTTCGCCGAGGTCGATGAAGTCTTCGAGGAATGGATTGGCCAGCTTGCGAGCCAGTTGGCGTCCGGTTTCGGATTCCGGTTGAATCACTTCATCAGCACCGATCTGACTGAAGATCTCAGCATGGATGGATGTCGCCGCACGGCAAATCACGCGCGGAATCTTCAACTGCTTCTTAGCGATTGCCGCGGTCAACAGGGCTGCTTCAAAGTTTTCACCGATCGCAACAATCAGCACATCAACCTGATGAATCTCCTGACTACGCAACGCTCGTTCATCGGTTGAATCGAGCGTTACAGCCACGTCGACTTTGTGCTTGACTTCATCCACAAGTTCGTGATCCGAATCGACCGCGATGACTTGCACACCGCTGGATGCCAATTGGTCCACGACCGCCATCCCAAACCGTCCCAGTCCTACGACGGCTACTCGACGCATGACATTCTTCCTTTTCCTGATTCTCTCAAGGCTCAGTTGAGCCCGTTGTTTTCACGTGTTGTGACGATGCGGTACCGTCTACAGAAAAAGGGTGCCAAGCTCAGGCCTGGCACCCCTGTTTCAAACATCAGAACGGAATCGCGGATTAATAGCGAGCCATCTTTACGTCGCGTGGCTGAGCATCGACTTGCAGCTTGGCAGGTTTTTTGGCAGCAACGGCTGGCTTTTCGACGGATGTCGAAGAGGCCAATCGTTCACGTGGCGAGACCGCGCGTGAAGTGACTCGGGAATCGAGTCGCAACGTCTGGTCGTTGTCTTTGGGCTCACCCGCAGCGGGCTTCTTCTTATCGGGTGTCGTTTCCTTGCTGGGGATTGGAATCCCAGCGTCGGTGTGGGCGTCGGCCGGAGCTGGGTCACCGAGCGGTGGTCGCAGGCTGTTGCGACGTTCCGCCGGAGGATTTTCCTCAAATGGAGTGTTATCCGTCGGGGTGGTCGTCGCGGGGACCGGATCTTCAAAATTCTCGTTCGTTCTTCGGGACGGAATCGTGGTGTCGGTTCCTGTGCCACGGGAACGTGGGACCGAGTTAAAACTGTCTGGGGTGTTGTTGTACGTACGCTCGCGATTTGTGCGCGGAGGAACGATTCGCAGTTCGCGTTCGATCGCTTCGAGTCGCTGTTCAATCGAACGAGATCCATTGGCGGGATCTGGTCGAGGCGTCAGGGTTCCGCCAGGAGCAAGATTGGTTGTGGTCGCGCAATTGCCAGAACTGCAGTTCCCGGATGCACAACCCGTGGAGCAACCGCCGGCACAGGGGGAGCAGCCACAATCAGCGACGTAAGACTGACAGGAACTGCAACCAATCCCGGGCGCGTAGCTCGTGGAATACGGCGTTCCGTAATAACCCGAATAGCCGGTGTAATAGGGGGTGTACCCGGATCCATACGCCCATGAAAAGAGCTGGGCATTGGCCGTTCCCGGCAATCCGAACCCGGCGACACACATCACAAACAGACTCAATCGGCATAAAGGCGACATTGCTTGCGTTTCCTCTGATTTGGCGACAACCCCTCAACCGGTAGCTTTGCCCGTCTCT
>CAZSTW010000148.1:2067-16176 GCA_964609845.1 uncultured Planctomycetaceae bacterium
TCTCTCTTCCCTGACGCCAACTACCCGCAGGGCGGTTCCTACCGCGCCATACCGCAAAACAGGAGTATCTTTCCACCGATAACGTACCGCTCGCGCGCGCCCGCTGTCAACGAGGGATTGCTCACAACAGTGTTTGGCGATTCATTTTCTTCGGTTTCTCGCCCGCCAGTTTTGGGGTGAGAATTGTTTCCGGCCGGTTCGACGCTAAAATGTTTCGTTTTTCCGCTTCAGAAAATCTGGAGCGAAATCCCGTTCCAACGGCTGACAGAATGACAGAGATGACCGCTGCTGCCCTCGAAAATTCCTATCGAGGTTTCGTAGATCCTAAACAAGAAGAACTGATTCTGGTTCTCGATTTCGGGGGACAGACCGCACAGCTGATCGCCCGACGAGTCCGCGACCAGAGTGTCTTCTGCCAACTGGTCCGGCATGATCTGTCGATCGATCGCATCCGCGAACTGAATCCGCGCGGCCTGATTTTGTCTGGCGGCCCCGCCAGCGTCTACGACCAGGGGGCACCCCACGTCGATCCTGCACTGTTCCAACTCGGTATCCCCATCCTGGGAATCTGCTATGGCATGCAGCTCGCCTGCCAGGCACTGGGAGGCACCGTCAAGCCGGGAACAAAGCGTGAGTTTGGCCGCACGGAATCGAACGTCGTTCATGCCGATCCGCTTCTGCAAGGTCTTCCCGCAACAACAACGGTCTGGATGAGTCACGGCGACCAGGTCGACTCAACGTCGGCCTCGTTCGTAGCCCTGATGGCGACACCAACCTGTCCATTTGCGGCAGTCAAGCATTCGACGCTGCCCGTTTATGGATTGCAGTTCCATCCTGAAGTGACTCACACCGTCGACGGTTCGTTGCTCCTTTCGAATTTCGTCAAGCAGGTCTGTGGCTGCCGCGGAACCTGGAAGATCAGCTCGCTGATCGAACGAGAAGTCGCGTCGATCCGTGCTCGAGTCGGCAACAGCCGCGTCATCTGCGGGCTGTCAGGTGGCGTCGATTCATCGGTTGTTGCAGCAATCCTTTACAAGGCGATCGGTTCACAACTGTCGTGCATCTTCGTCGACAACGGGCTGTTGCGCAAAGGTGAAGCGGAAAAGGTTCGTGATCGATTCCAGAACCACTTCAAAACAGACCTGCATGTGGTGGATGCGAAGGAACGGTTCCTCTCCGAACTGAACGGAGTGACCGACCCGCAGATCAAGCGAAAAATCATTGGCCGCGTCTTCATCGAAGTCTTCCGCAAAGAAGCCGAATCGATTCCCGATGCTCGCTTCCTGGCACAGGGGACGTTGTATCCTGACGTCATCGAATCTGGAGCCAATGTCGACGGCCCCGCCGCGACCATCAAGGCTCATCACAACGTCGGTGGGCTTCCCGAAGAGCTTGGCTTCGAATTGATCGAACCGCTGCGAGACCTGTTCAAGGACGAAGTCCGCCGAATGGGTCTGGAGCTTGGCCTGACCGAAGAACTGGTCTGGCGACATCCGTTCCCGGGCCCCGGCCTGGGTGTGCGTTGTCTTGGCCCGCTGACGGATGAGCGACTGACAAAGCTGCGAGAAGCCGACACCATCGTTCTGGAAGAACTGCGTGCGGCCGGACTGTACCGCAAGATCCAGCAGGCCTTCGCAGTGTTGCTGCCGGTGCAATCTGTCGGAGTGATGGGCGACGGTCGAACGTATGAAGAAGTGATCGCGGTACGAGCCGTCCAGACCGACGACTTCATGACCGCCGACTGGTTCCCAATGCCGCATGACGTTCTGGGCCGGATCTCGACACGAATCATCAACGAAGTTCGCGGGGTCAATCGAGTCGTCTACGACATCAGCTCAAAACCACCAAGTACGATCGAGTGGGAATAACGAGTTTTTTGAACTCAGTGTGACAGACGCGACGGGTGGCCGAGGCTGGACTGAGGCTTTGCGAGGGAAGCCCCGGATACTTGCCAATCAGCCATCACCTGCACTGCGTTTGTCATCTACGTCAATCGACTTCATCCCGGGTTCACCTTTGGTCCAGCCCCGGCCACCCGGAATCCGTCCCGCATGTCAGCCTTGATCCGGCTCAAGCCACCCAATGACGTCCCCCGTGGAGACGATTGCATCGACATGGCGTACGATTGAAACGAGTTCACCGTTTTGAGGCGCGGAAATGTCGTAGGTGATTCCGGGAATCAGTAGTTCGACTAGCCGATCGCCGACGACAACCGCCTGCCCCGGTTCTACAAGCCGGGCACTGATGCGTAATGTTTCCTGTTCGGTTCCCAGGTCAGGAACCAGAATCGGAATTCGGTGATCGGCAGCAATGTCTGGCATCAGTCAGGTTCACACCCGCAGAACGTCGGCCATTTCGCCCGCGTGATAGCTGGAGCGAACGAACGGGCCGCTTGCCACCATGCTGAAGCCGAGCTTTCGGACCAGTTCGCCGATCTCGTCGAATTCTTCGGGCGGGACATAGCGTTCCACTGGCAGATGGTCGAGCGTCGGTTGCAGGTATTGCCCCAGCGTCAGCATGTCGCAACCGACAGCTCGCAGATCCGCACAGACTTCCAACAGTTCTTCGCGAGTTTCCCCCAGGCCCAACATCAGACCACTCTTCGTTGCCATCTCGGGGGCTTCATCTTTGACCTGTTTCAACAGATCAAGCGTCCGCTGGTACTCGGCATTCCGACGGACTCGGTCATACAGCCGCGGGACGGTTTCGGTGTTGTGATTGAAGACGTCAGGACGCGATTCGATAACACGATGGATTGCCGCTCGATTCCCCTTGAAGTCGGGAGTCAGCACTTCAACGCGGGCACCCGTTTTATTTCGAACCGCCAGCACGCATTCGTAGAAGTGATTGGCTCCGCCGTCCGAAAGATCGTCCCGGGTCACAGACGTAATGACGACAT
This sequence comes from uncultured Planctomycetaceae bacterium, assembly GCA_964609845.1. GTDB lineage: Bacteria > Planctomycetota > Planctomycetia > Planctomycetales > Planctomycetaceae > Schlesneria. Next base: position 4,967 of record CAZSTW010000148.1, read on the forward strand.
ACTTCAATCCCAGGCGTTGTGCCGCTTCGGCGACGCGTTCTGGCTCGTCCAATTGCACGGTTTCCGTCTTGCCTCGAGGAACCGAACAGAATCCGCAAGGACGAGTGCAGACATTGCCCAGGATCATGAACGTTGCCGTTTGCTGAGACCAGCATTCGGTCCGATTGGGACACTTGGCACTCTCGCAAACCGTTTCCAGTCGCAGATCGGCGATGACATCCGTCGTGAATTGCATTCCTGCCTGAGGCAGCGGCCGGCGCAGCCACTTCGGCAAACGCTGGCGAGCGGGCGCTTCGCTCACGGGATCGCTGGGGAGGATATTCAGTGAATTTGTGGTCATTTCGAGTCGTATTCCGTTTTGAGACAACCTGTCATGCGTACACATACACCTTCCGTGTGGATCGCCGCAGCAACGGATGTCCGGTGTAAAGATGATAGGATTCGTAACCAAGTGATTGTGCCAGATGCCGAATCAGACATTCGCGTACCGAGGCCATGCTGGTTGGTCGAGTTCGTTGAGTGGCGAGTGATGTCACTCGCTGGCCACTATGTGACCAGTTCACCAGATTCAGCCCTTCGTGCGGAACAGCCACATTGACATACATCCCGCCGTGAGTCACGCCATCGCGGACAGCCGCACCGATGAAGGCAAACTGGCCGCAACGGCATGTCGCACCGGGGATGATCGCAGGCGTTGCTTCAACCCCCTGGTCGGCGGCGGTCGCGACGAGTGTCTGTTCCAGTCGCTGGCGATAACTGACGAGTCCCAGATTCAATCGATGGAGAGGAATCTGGGAATATACGGCGACTTGTCCGGGAGCATGAGCAATCGTCCCGCCACCGCGGCTCAGCCACCGGACTTCTGTCTGACGAGCAACCAGTTCTTCGGGCTCCAACAGAACATCTGAGAAACTTCCCTCACGTCCGATGGTAATCGCAGGTGGATGCTCACACACGAGCACAACCCCATGCTGATCGTTGCGCTGTGAGATCTGGTCAACAATTCGAGCTTGCAGTGTGAGTGCGGATTCCAGCTCGACCGTCCCCAGGAGAAAGACTTCCAGTGCCGATGAACCTCGGTCCGCGTGTTTCCAGTCTATCGGCAAATCTGCCATCGTCACGAAACTGCTCGATTGTGTTGAAACGCAAAGCGACCTGTCGGGACGCTGCATTCGGGGAAAATCATGGGGAAATACCTGCCAGGCAAGCCCTTCCAACCCTGAGTGGAGTCTATCGGAACCCTCTGCTTCGAACAATGCGGGACCAAAATATGGCAGGTTTCTGATCCGAATCTCGATTGGACGAACGGGCCGATACCGGTATCCTCGTATCTTCGCAAAAGTCCCTGTGGAGAGGTTACTTATGTCGTCTGAATGCATGACTCGACGTCGATTTCTGGCCATCACAGCCGCCACCGCGGCACTCGTCAGGGAAACTGATGTCAAATCTGCCGAGCCACCCCCGAAAATCGGGTTTGGATTCAGCCTGTATGGCATGAAGTCAATCAAGACTTCTCAGGCACTGAAGGTCTGTGCCGATATTGGATACAGTGGCGTCGAACTGGCTTGCCTCAAAGACTGGCCCTGTGATCCATTACTTCTGCAGCCCTCTGATCGCAAAGCCCTGCGATCGGAACTGAATGATCTGGCCCTCGATCTTCCCGGCCTGATGGACAACCTGGGACTGCTGGTTTCGGATGAAGTTCATCGCACCAATCTGGAGCGTCTAAAACTGGTCAGTCAACTGGGGCATGACCTTTGTCCCGACGCCCCTCCGATCATCGAATCCGTACTGGGTGGTAAGCCCGACGATTGGAACAACGCCAAGGATCGAATGGTCGAAAAGCTGAAGGATTGGGAAAAGGTCGCCGCAGCACAGCGGACAGTGATTGCGATCAAGGCACATGCGTTCGGCGCGCTGCATACCCCGCACGATGCGGTCTGGCTGGCCGAACAAATCAACAGCCCATGGATTCGCCTGGTCTTCGACTACAGTCATTTCCAGCGCCAGGGACTGCCGTTGCAGGAATCGCTCGCGAAGATGTTGTCGAAAACGGTCTTTGTTCATGTCAAGGACAATGTGACGACAGACGGCAAGACCGAATTTGCCCTGCCAGGCGACGCGGGTGACATCGACTACGTCCAGTATTTGAAGCAGTTGCGTGGCGGCGGCTATCGCGGAGCTGTCGTGGTCGAAGTCAGCGCTCAGGTCTCGGGAAAACCGGGCTACGATCCGATCGCTGCCGCAAAGAAATGCTACAAGAATCTGCAGCCGGCATTTGTCAAAGCGGGCTTACGGGTCGAAACTTAAAGACCAAACGCTGTTGATTCTCAACAGGATCTCAATCGTCAGGCAATCTTCGCTGATTTCCAGGATCATGAATGAAACACAAACTCCCCCTGATCGCTCTGAGCTTGATCTCGCTGGTCAATCTGGCTCACGCCGCCCAACCTGCCAAACAACGATTCGACCTTTCGCGACGTGCCAGCGAAATCGATTCGCGAACGCGTGAGCATCCCGAGATCGGATTTGTTTTTAAGGATGACAAAGGAAAGATTCTCGACCTGCAGCATGCGGTCGTTGATACGCGAGTGGCCCCGCAGGGCAAGCTGGTGATCTGGCTGATGGACCATAATGCCGGATTGTTTGAGCGTATCTCTGGCTACGGTCTGCACGGCATTCAGGTCAGTTACGCAAATCGCTGGTTTTCAGGGCTGACAAAGGAGCAACTCAACGATGGTCAGAGTCTCGGTAAAATCCGACTCGAAGCCGCCACAGGAGAAGATCACAGTCCGATCGTTTCGATTCCCAAACCGGATGGTATATCCGAGCGAGCGTTTCAATTTGTGAAATGGTTATCAAAGGAAAATCCACAAGGAAAGTGGCAGCAGTTTATTGCTGCAGATGGCAAGGGACTGAATTGGGACAAAGTGATCCTGGCCGGAATTTCACACGGCAGTACGACCGCCGCTCGATTTGCAATTCATCAGAAAGTCGATCGCGTCGTGATGTTTTCCGGACCGCGTGATAATACAGAAACATGGCAGGGACTGCCGTCAGCCACTCCGGCAAACCGCTTTTTCGGATTTACTCATGTTCTGGATGGGGGCTGGGTCGCTGATCATTACTGCCGATCATGGCAGTTGTTGAAACTGCAGGAATACGGTCCGATCGTGAACGTTGATGAAACAAAACCACCGTATGGAAACACGCGCCGACTGATTACGACCAGCGACGTGAAAAACGACGCTAATCGAGCCCACACCACTGTCGTCCCAGGAGGTTCAGCCGGCAAAGATGCCGCCGGAAAGTTCATTCATGAGGCGGCCTGGAAATACCTGTTTACTCATCCTGTCGACAAGGTCGGACCATCGGTTCCAGTAGATCCCGATTGCAAGATGGAACAGCGGAAATAGCGACAGCCAGAATCGAGCAGGTCACTCTTTGAGTTCCGACCTTTTGATGAGAAATCGGATCACAGGCAAGTTTCCGTCGGGTTGGCGTGGGGATGTGATCTCGGTTTCGTCGAGGCTCGCGAAATCGTCGTCTGTTAACTTTGCATCCGCAGTGAATGAATTTCCGTTCAGTTCACACTTTGCGGTTTCAATCGCGATAATGTCCCGGCGAGATCCGTGGCTCAGGTTATTCACAAGTTTATGCCCGGTGCCATCAACGTCTGTTCGATTGTCCGCCAGGCGGCCCAGCATGTTGAAGTTGGCACCGTTCCGAAAGGAACGATTGCTGATCCAGTCGCAGCCGCCGGGGTGATGATTGGCATAGAAGCCACTGCTCTTGTTACCAGCGGCGATACAGTTTTGAACCATGTGCCTCGGTATCGGGCTCGGAAGCTGCCGGGCATCAAGTGACCCGTATCCCCCGGCCTTGAATCCGTTGCCGTCGGCCAGTTTCTTCCCTTCTGGAGAAAGTCCGTTGTACGCTGCCCAGCAGTTTTCGAATGTCACGGCTTCGTGGGCATTGATACAGTCGAACCCATCATCACTGTTGTACCAGGCTCGACATCCACGAAAGACGTTATTGATACTCCCTTTCGTCGGATGACAGCCGAATCCGTCGACGTTGCCACCTTTTCCATCTTCAGAGACCTGATCCCAATTGTTCCAGGCGTCGCAGTTCAGAAACAGGTTATTGGATCCGTGTACATGGTAGATTCCAATCGCCTGACCATCGTGCATCCGCAGGCGTTCGAACACATTGTGACTTCCCTGACTTTCAACGCAGATTGATTGAGTGTGATTCTTGATGGTGACCTGGACTCCTGTAACTTCAATCCCCTGCAGTCGAAGCCATGAACCACTGACGTAAAATGCGGTGACACGCTGGCCCGGAGGTTTTGCTTCTGAGCAGTCAAAAACTGGGGTTTCATCCGCGTACGCTCGATACGTGATGGGATGCCCTGGTGTGCCGCTCTTGTCGAGTACAATCAGACGAGCGAACAGGCCCCGACGATGACGCGCGGACACCCCCTCGGTCAATCGGTATTTGCCACCCCGTAAGAAGACCGTATCACCGGGTGAGGCGGCCTGTTGGGCTCGAGAGACCGTTGCGAATGGGGTTTCAATTGTGCCAGTGGCGTGATCATTGCCGGTTGGCGACACATACCACGACTCACCCGCCGCTGCGGGAACAGACAGTACCCACAGGGCGAATAAGCACAGGCCTCGCGTATCAACCCGGCGATTCATCACCGATCAGATCAATTCAGAAATCGGCTTGGCCGCGTCTTCGACCAGATACTGAGGACGCCCGTTCAGGTCCTGAATCGTCGCATGCGAGGCATCGATCCCGAGGTTATGGAACAACGTCGAATAGATTTCGCCGAATGTGACAGGACGTGCGACCGCTTCGCCTGCCAGGCGATCGGTCGCTCCAATCACCTGTCCATGCTTCATGCCTCCACCAGCCAGCAACGCGCAGTTCACTTGCGGCCAGTGGTCACGTCCAACCTGTGCACTGATTTTCGGCGTGCGTCCAAACTCGCCTGCGATCAGGACAGAGCAGTCCTGATCGAGTCCTCGCTGGTGAAGGTCTTCCAGCAATGCACTGACACACTTATCGAAGACCGGGAAGTCTTCTTCTTCACGCAGGAAAATGGAGTTATTGGCGCGTCCTTCGGCATTGAGGCCACCGTGCCAGTCCCATTTGCTGTAGTTGAGCGTTACGACGCGAGCCCCTGCTTCGATCAGGCGTCGAGCCATCAGCAAGCTCTGTGGCACCCGAGGTGCGCCGTTTCCGTCCATGAAGACCTTGGGGTCTCCGGTTCCATATCGATCAACAATCCGTGGATCTTCTTTCGAGAGGTCGAGTGCTTCCGCCAATTTCGAGGACGTCAACAATCCCATCGCCTGCTCGGAAAAATGGTCCATCCCTTCCATCATGCGCGTGTGGTCGGCATCGCGACGGAACTGGTCGAAACTTCGCATCAATGATCGGCGGTCGCCAAGTCGCTCAAGCGTCACTCCGTTAAGAACCATGTCACTGCGGGTTGGTCCCATCGGACGGAATGGCGACTGTGATGCCCCCAGAAAACCTGGTCCAGGTTCATTGTAAGGACCGTGAGTGCACTGGTAGCAAAGGCTGATGAAGGGTGGAGTCGCGATGTTGGCTGGTCCCAGTACCTTCGAAACCATGGAACCAAATTGCGGCCATCCTCCCGACGGCTTCGGGTTACGGGGATGGTGCCCGTTAAACACCTGAATGGCATCGTGATCGGCCTGGTTACCGACGAGCGAACGGATGATTGAGAACTTGTCCGCCATCCCTGCCAGAAGCGGAAACGCTTCGCAGATTTCAAAGCCGGGAACATTGGTCGCAATGGGACGCCAGGGGCCAGCCACTTCGCGAGGAGCGTGTGGCTTCAGATCGAACATATCTTGATGAGGAGGTCCCCCCACCAGGTAAATCATGATGACAGACTTCACCGAATTTCGGCTGCCAGAACCCGATTCGGCCCTCAACAATTGAGGCAGAGTCAGCCCACCCAGGCCGAGCGTTCCGATCTGCAGGAAGTTTCGACGGCTCAATCGGTCACAGAACGAACCGTTGTCTGGTCGGCCTTGGACTGTCAGCATAAAACCACTCCCCTGCAACCCATTTAGGGATTTAAGCTTGCGTTCACTTCCGGAGCCCCGCTGAAGGCGCACCGGTACAGCGGACGCAGTATATCAATGAATCGGCATGCGTTCGATCCCAACTCTGTCTTTTTTACAGCATTCTGCGGAAGTACGAAGATGGCCGGGATTTCCACCGAATCAAAGAAGCACCGCGTTTAATGCCCACATCATTGGATTCACTCTGTATCTGCGGGTTCGCCCGGACTGACCTCTTTTTTCTCTGTGCTCCTCTGTTGCCTCTGTGTTTGAATCTTCTTGCTGAAGCCGCAGCCTCAAGTTCGGCCGTTCGGCATCCACTGCCGAAGATTCAGGAAATTATGCTCGCGGGACTCTTGCCGGTTTCCGGAAAATGCCGATTGCTCTTACGTGAGTGTCAGTCGTCCGTCAAGATTCCAGTTCATCGACAGCGCGGGGCGGATGGCCCGTTTTCGTTTTGAATCCGCGCTAATTGCCACTCAAGGAAGAGTGAATGAGTTCAAAGCATCGTTACCTGGAAGTCGTTGCCTCAGAACAGGAAGGGATCATTCGTCGGCAGTTTCTGGCGCAACTGGGACTGTCCGCTTCTGCAGCCATCGGCATCGCCCACTGCGGATGTCGTCAAACGCCGATCACTCATCGTCGTCAACTGACGCTGGTCCCTGAAACTCAGGAACAGCAGATGGGCCTGACGGCGTTCGAAGATATTCGCAAGAAAAACACTCTGTCGACGAACAAGACTTACACTGAAATCGTTGAGCGAGTCGGCAAGCGACTGGCTGCCGTCTCGGAACGCGGAGACTATGCGTGGGAGTTCGCAGTCATTGCGGACAAAACGCAGAATGCGTTCTGCCTGCCTGGCGGGAAGGTTGCCTTCTATGAAGGAATCATTCCGGTCTGTGCAAATGAAGCGGGTGTTGCCGTCGTGATGTCTCATGAAATCTCCCACGCTCTGGCCCGTCATGGGGGCGAGCGGATGAGCCAGCAGATGGTGGAGGAGAAGGTCGGAACAGGCGGAATCGCACTGGCAAAATATCTGGGCGTCAAGATGACTGCCGAGCAGGAAAAGCTCGCATTGAATGCCTACAACGTCGGGGCCGAATATGGAGTGATGCTGCCGTTCAGCCGCTTTCACGAAACAGAAGCGGACGAAATGGGGATTCACCTGATGGCCAAAGCAGGCTACGACCCCAATGAGGCTCCCAAATTCTGGCAACGATTCAGCGGGGCGAAAAAAGGGGGATCACAAACGCCGTGGTACGCATCGACACACCCCTCTGACGAAACGCGAGCTGAAAACCTGGCAAAACTTCTTCCCGAAGCCCTCGGTGAGTATGAAGCTGCAGCGACAAAGTATGGCGTCGGAGTCACAGTGTCCTAGTGCGCATCTCATTTAAGTGTGGCGTCCCGCAGGCATCAAACGACAGCGTCTCACCCATGTTTCGACGCGACACGGAAGTGCGACACGCACGAGCGATCATGCTCCCGGAGGTGGCATTCATGAAGGTCGAATATCTCAATCCCCCTCGGCTCTGTCCGACTTACGGCTGGACACATGTGGCCAGCGTCACTGGCGGAAAGACGATTTACATTTCCGGCCAGGTGAGTATTAACGAGCGAGGCGAACTTGTTGGAAAAGGCGATCTGAAAGTCCAGACAGAACAGGCCTTCCGCAATGTTGAAATCGCGCTGACAGCTGCGGGGACCACATTTCGCAACGTCGTAAAAACCAGCCTGTTTGTCGTCGGCTTGCGACCTGAACACGTCCCGATTCTACGCGAAGTCCGCAGCCGATTCGTATCCGCCGAAACGCCACCCGTCAGCACTCTGGTTGGAGTTTCAGCGCTTGTCGGCCCCGACTGGTTGATCGAAATCGAAGCGGTCGCTGTGGTCCCGGAGTGATGCGGGTTCTTGGTTCTTGGTTCTTGGTTCCGGGGGCGGGGTTCTACTGGGCGGTTTTCCAGTATCCTCCGCGGTCATGATCGAACTGGATTTCACCCCCGCGAATGTTGTCGTCGAACCGGCCGTGGTCATAGACCGTCTGCCCCAGCACCCAGGTTCGCACGGGCCAGCCTTTCAATTTCGTCCCATCCCAGGGACTCCACCGAGACTTCGTTTCCTGCTCTTCGTTCCGTATCGTTTGCTCTAAATTGAGGTCAACCAGAACCAGATCGGCATCGTACCCCGGAGCAATTCTTCCTTTGCCAACCATATCCCAGACACGTGCCGGGGCATCGCACATCCAGTGAACGACCTGTTCCAGAGTACAGCGTCCACGATGGATGCTATCGAGCATCAGTGCCAGGGAATTCTCAACGGCGGGCAGTCCTGAGGGTGACTTGGGATAGGGCTGCCGTTTTTCTTCGATCGTATGCGGAGCGTGATCGGTTGCGACGACCTGCAGCAGTCCCTCGCGCAATGCCTTCCAAAGCGCCAGATTGTCAGATGCCGTCTTGATAGAGGGATTCATCTGTACGAGCGAGCCAAGACGGGCGTAATCATCAATGTTAAACAGCAGGTGATGCGGACAGGCTTCGCCCGAGATGGGCACGCCGCGCCGCTTGGCCTCACGGATCAGGCGCACGCTGCCGGCCGCACTCATGTGCTGGCAGTGCACCGGAGTGCCCGTCTGCTCCGCGAGCAGGATGTTGCGGGCGACGATCAATTCCTCGCCCGCCGCGGGCCAACCGCGCAGGCCGAGGCGCAGGCTGTGAAGCCCCTCGTGCATGACGCCGTTCATGACCATGCCGTAGTCCTGACAATGGTCCATGACCGGCAGGCCGAACTGGCGGGCGTATTCCAGGGCCCGGCGCATCAGGTCGTTGTTCTGGATGCAATGACCGTCATCGGTCAGCGCCACCACCCCGGCCTTGGCCAGGGACCCGATGGAGGCCAACTCCTCACCCTGGATGCCCTTGCTCATGGCCCCGGAGACCTCGACCCGGATGGCCGCCGTGCGCGCCTTGTCCTGGATGAGCGCCACGGTGCTGGCCGAATCGATCGACGGCTGGGTGTTGGGCATGCACACCACCGTGGTGAAGCCCCCGCGGGCGGCGGCCTGGGCGCCGGTGGCGATGGTCTCCTTGGCGGTCTGACCGGGTTCGCGGAAGTGCACGTGCAGGTCGATGAGGCCGGGGCAGACGACCTGCCCGGTGGCATCGATCCGCTCGGCATCGGCCGGCGCGCTCAGTCCCGGCCCGACCCGGGCGATCCGCCCGTCGGTCACCAACACGTCGGCCACTCCGTCCACCCGATTGGCCGGATCCACCACTCGACCGCCTGAAATCAGCAATGATCGCATTTCGAGACCGACGCTAATCAGACTCGAGCCGTTCGGCAACGGCGGGCGAACGGCCGGACCCGGGCCGAAGACTCGCTCGGCCCCATCGGCCTCAATCGGCCCTATCGTCGTCCTGGGGGGTATCGTCGTCCTGGGTCACGACCCCGTGGCGGGCCATGGCGTCCCGCAATTGGCTGCGGAATTCGTAGCGACGGGCCGGCGTGATCACGAACCAGGGAAACCAACCCCGATTGCGCTCCAGGATGAGCACCCGGTGATGATCGAAAAACCCGTTCCGCCAATTCTCGGTCAACCGCCACGAAGGGGTGTGCCGTGGTTTGCGGATGCGGCGGATCTCGTCGTAGGGCACCCGCCTCACGGTGGTCTTGCCCAGCACCACCCTCAGCGAAGTCTTGCCGATGACGTACCGCAGCCGGGTGCGCAGCGCGTACCAGAGGCCCAACCCGACGGTCGCAACCGCCGCCGCCGCCAAGATCCATGGAAGCGGTGCCGCCATGGCTCAGCCCTTTCGACCGGCCCACAACAGCCCCACCGGCACGGCCAGCCCGGCCACCAACCAGAACAACACCCAGCCCTTGCCACGGACCGTGCGGAAGGCCAGGAAGACCCCGAGGGCGGTGGTGATCAACACGGCGGCCGACATGGCCGCGACCAGACCCTGGAAGAGTTTGGGCGAGGTGGGCCGGGTGAATTCCCGATCGCCCGGATAGATCATGTCGGTGTGCACCACCCGGAACTTCTGGAGCAGCGTCTCGGCCTCGCCGGGGGATTTCAGACGGTCCGGGTTCAGGGTCTGGTACCAGCCGGTGGCGACGAAGAATACCAGCAACGGGGTGAAGAACACCCCCAGGAACAGATGGAGTTTGCGGATCAGCTTCATCGTCGATTTTCCGTGGGAGTGGCCGCCTGCCTCACTTGACGACCGGGATGCGAATCTTCTGTCCGGTGACCAGAACCGGGCGCTCCGGACGCAACTTGGGGTTGGCCTCCAGCACGTGCTTCATCCGCACCTTCATGCCGTAGCCCTTGTTGTACTCGTTGATGATCTGGCTCAGCGACTGGTTCTCGCGCACCACGTGCTCGTAGAATTCGTAGTCGGCCGGCAGTGACGGCTTCGGGGCCTCGGTCTTGGAGTCGTTCTTGGGCTCGCCCGACTTCGCGTCCCCCTTGCCCGCACCGGCACCGGTGCCCGAGTCCGCGGCCGGCTTGCGTCCCTTGGGCTTCGGGTCGTCGAAGCTCGGAGGGGGGGCCGTGGGCAGATCGGCCAGGCGCTTGATCTGCTGGACCACCTTCTCGTTGTCATCCTGGCGGCGGCGGTCGAGTTCGCGCAACTGGTCGAGCACCTTCTTGAGTTGCTCCTGGGTGACCGCCTCCTTGCCGGCCGACGCGGCCACGGAACGGACCTCGCCGAGCTGCGAGCGCAGTTCAGCGATCGTGGCTTCGAGCTTCTGGATCCGGGCGCGCAGGCGCTCCTCGGATTCTTCGGCCTGCTGGAAACGGGTCTGCAGCTGGCGGATATCCTCGGGCGTGATCTCCGCCCGAAGGGACAGGGTCCCGCCCAGAATCAAGGCCATCGAAAGGGAACCGGTTCGGAGCAACCTCATACGACCCGATTCTAGGATCGCCCCCGAAGCGGGCGCAAGGCTGGCGAGGGGCCCCGGGCCACTGTGACCTGACCGCAACACAGACAGGCTTGCGCCGGGATCCAACCGGGACCACCGTCGGTGGCTCACTTTAGAAACCTCTCTCGCTGCATGATCACTCGACGTCACGCACTCAAGTCGGCCGGTGCCCTGGCTTTG
>CAZSTW010000149.1:0-12737 GCA_964609845.1 uncultured Planctomycetaceae bacterium
CGTGTCGCGTCGAAACATGGGTTAGACGCAGTCGTTTGATGCCCGCGGGACGCCACACTGAAATGAGATGCGCTCTAATTGATTACGGCTGGCGATTCTGAACTTGCTGAATCGTGGCTCGTTTCTCCATAGCCGCCTGCAGGATCTTCATATATCCCTTGTAGTCTGTGAACCCTTCACTTTTCTGCAGCAGGTCTGCATCCGGGCTGAGGATCACGGTGCAGGGCAGGTGTTCGACTTCGAGAATCTTGGCGACTTTCCTGTCGCGATCAAAGTCGAGGTGAACGGGGATAAAGTCGCGTTCGATTACTGGAACGATGCGCTTGTCGGCCAGCGTTTCTCGTTCGAGCTTGTGACAGAACCCACACCAACTGGCCCCGAACACGATCAGCAGCGGCTTGTCGGTTTCAATAGCGAGCTTATGGGCGGCCTTGAGCGTTTTATGCCAGACGAGCTTTTGAGGCGGAGCTGCAGGTTCGGCAGATTCTGCCGGAGACCCGTTAGAGAGTCCCCCGAGTACCAGGCCGGTTCCCATCAGTTTGATGCAGAAGTCACGACGATCCATCACAATTCCTTCGAAATGCCGTAGGCGATTGAATGCGAGCCTTCAGTTTATCGGCAAACAAACCCTCATAACTGTTCGGGTTTTGCCAATCCGCAACGTCGGCACACTCGACAGATCCAGGTTCGGATGTACCCGAAAACATGCTCAACGGACAATATGGAACAATGCGAGGCACACTCGAGTCGGGAGGCGTTTCCAACAGTTCCACTCGCCATCGGCAGAACTGGCGCGTTCACGGCAACGAAATGCGTGTGGTAGAACTCGACGCAGAAAAACCGCGACGAAACGGCGGAGGATTTATTGATTGATCACTCACGCGGGACACCGCATGTGACGGGTCACGGTTCGAGAAGAAGTGAATTCCGGCTGGACTTCCGCAAAGCGTTGAACCACAAGGGACAGAGCTTGCTGAGAAAACCCTCAGCAGGCTGACTTCCTTCGTGGTTCAAAGCTTTGCCGAAACTGCAGGAATCGGTTGGTCGGTAGTGATCAAAGAACTGTGACTTCTTGATCTTCACGCTTCTGATTTTGAATTGCGGTTGATCAGGTTCAAACCGCCTTTTTGGATCAGAGCGCATCTCATTTCAGTGTGGCGTCCCGCATCAAACGACAGCGTCTAACCCATGTTCCGACGCGACACGGAAGTGCGACACGCACTAATGCCTCGAAAGTGGCGATCTCAGGAATTACGGTCGCAGCAGAGGATTTGGCGATCCCCCACCTTGAATATCTTTCAGCATTTTCTCGATCTGCACGCGATTCGCAGCAGGAATGTCTTCCTGATCAAGTACTTCACGCAGGTGTTTGATCATCAGCTGTTGAGCAGGATTGCCATCCGTTTCATTGTCGGCGTTATCGAAAGCGCCTTCCTGGTCATCGTTCGAGCGAATCTTTTTCAGATTGGCCTGCAGGTATTTTCGATAGACTTCATATGCCTGGGGATTCTGAGACTTCAGTTCATCGGCCGTGGCTGCCGTGACATTGGTGATCGTCTGATCCGGGTTCTTTTTTGTGGGACGAATGAAGACTTCGATCCCATCGGCTTCACTCTGGCGGATTTGAATGTCGCGCAGCTTTTCCTGAGCTGTCACGCGGATCTCTTCCCCTTCGTCCGTCATTTCACGATGGGTCGTGACCTGAACGTCATTTGTGGTCGTTGAATTGGATTCCGACGACTTGTTCACTCGATTTCCGGCTCGACCGCCAGTTGCCCCGTCTGCAGCACCGCCTGGTCCACCATTCACGGAAGCGGATGCCTTGCTATTCGATTTCGCGGATCCGCCACTCACTGAACTTCCGCCAGAATTCCCGTTGCCGAACTTACGACCACCGCCACCACCGGACCCGCCGCTTTTCCCGAACGAACCACCACTACTGCTGCCCCCGCTGCTGCCGCCACTACTCGCACTTCCAAAGCCTGAAGCGGAACCCGACGATGAGGCCGAGGCACTGGCACCACCGCCGGAACTCTTTTCAGTTCTGATACGTGTCTGCCTCGAACCGCTTTCATTCCCTGACTGGGCAAATCCGACGGACCACGGAAGAATGGCAAGAGCCAGACCCAGTGCCGATGCGGCGCCGGCGACCAGCTGGCGAACGCGATTGGAACGACCTTGTTGCATGTGTTTCAGCCTTTCTCGCAAAAGTTGAATGCCGTGCCCCTGAACCAGCGAAACACTCGCCGGACTCCAGACCCGCTGGCGGGGACGCTGTGAAACTCGAATCAATAGTTCCGCGAACCGAACCTTATTCAAACGGGCTCGATTGACAGCCAGATCGTCACAGGCTGATTCCTGTGCAATCACATAACGCCGACTGGCGAGCCACATTGCCGGATGAAAGCAGAGCAGGGTATTGACCATCGCAGCCAGCAGATTCCACTCCAGATCATGACGCAGCACATGCGCCATCTCGTGTGCCAGTGCCATGCGTCGGTCTTCCAGGTTCGCAAGGCGCGACCGCTCCCCCTTCGTAAACGAAACCGGCCACAGCAGGGATGGATGCCGATGCCCCACGACCATCGGACTGCTGATTCCTGAAACCATCAACAGCCGCGGCACTCGTGGTGACTGGATTTCACTGGCGACGTCGTGCAAAAGATCCAGCAGCACCGGATCGGTACACGGAACCGCCGTTCGCACCAGAGACCACGCCCGCCGCCAGTGAACAATCAATGATCCGATCTGTGTCGCGACACAGAGAGACCAGACGAAGAATGCGATCCAGATCCACGTGGGCTGGCTTGAACGGTAGATCGCAGGCGAATCGACCGCTTCCGCTGGTTCGACGAGCACTTCCGAAATCTGGACACTGCGGATTGAGCGAGATTCCACTGCCGGCCGAGTTTTCATCGCGGGGAGTATGGGAAGCTGCCAGGCGAGTGGCAGACAAGTCACGAGCGCCAGCTTCACAAACACCAGTCGCCAGAGCCAGCTGCGGACATTGGCGCTCAGCCATGGCACCGCCCGCTCAATCAGCAGCAGCAGCACGATTCCGCCTGCCGCCTGAATGGAAGCACGGCAGACAGAATCACGCCAGAACGCGAGGAATGCATCGATCCATTCGTAATTCATATCAGCCCTCCCCGTGACTGGATTTGGGGTTGGATTTCTTTTTCGAACGTTGATCCAGTCCCTGGACCAGTGAACGCAATTCAACGACCTCTTCGTCCGTCAGATCATCGGCAGCACTGAGATACGCGACGAATGGCGAAACAGAGCCTCCCAGCACCCCACGAACAAATTCCGAGACCATCTCGGTCACGGCTGTCGCGGCAGAGACTTTTGTGCTGTAGCGATAGACGTTGTCGATCTGCTGCCGCTTGAGGAACCCCTTGGTCACCAGCCGCTGCATCATCGTCAACACGGTCGTCCTGGCCAGACCACGCGGCGTTCCGAACTGCGTTACGGCGTCGCCCACACTGATCGCCGGATTTGCATCGACGAATTGCAGTAGTTCCAGTTCCGCCCGCCCGAGCGTCGCCCGGCTTTCCGGCTTCTGTTTTCCCATGTCACCTCCCTCGAAAATTTCGCCGTCGCCAGAAGTCCATGACGACAACGGTAGTCACACTATCGGCGACTATCGCTGTAGTCAACATATTTTCTGCGGATTTTTTCCAGTCTGGTGTCGACGTTTTCCATGTGAAATGCGGCCTCCACCCGCAGGGCAATCGGCTTCGTCACAGTAGGGTGGAGTCAATGTTACCCACATCTGTGCGTGCCAGTTGCTACCGCCAGCCGGGTATGAATTTCGAGACATCGATCAGCCGGAACTCGCTAGCGTCCGGCTCACAAATGCCACGGGTTCTGAAAAACGGAATACTCCCATAATCACATCCGATACGGGGCGGCCCAGCTTGCTTCAAGCGCTTGAAGCAAGCCGGGCCACCCTGAGAATGAGGGAGACTCCAGCCTTCGTGACCTTCGCGTTCTTCGTGGTTCAACTTCTTACCGATTTCGCAGGGTGGGTACTGGATATCGTTTCGAGCATTTCGCAACCGAGCTCTTCGGAGTACCCATGAGATTTCGAATATTCTCAAGATGCAACGCAGACACGGCCTTGTCGCAGACTCCAAGACCGTGGCACCCATTCCTTCGGTTGGAAATCTCGTTTCCAGGCGTTCCCGCAACTCTACATTCTGCCAAGCTTCAAAACGCTATTGGCTCTGTTCCACTTGTCGCCATGCGTGGATTGGCCCGAGGCGCTTGGTACACTGACGACTTGTGGTGGACGGTATGTCTGGAAGCGAGTTCATCGTGATTGAAGTCGATCAGCGAGCATTGCAGATCTTGCTGAATGCGGAAGGGTTTGCCCCTGACTGTTCCAAGGAGGACTTTGAATATGCAAAACTTGCAGGAATGATGTTTGACGACGAATTTCTCTCGCATGACGACGTCGCAAGCCAGATTTTGAATGCGATTCAAACCATTGATCGCCGATCCGTTGCAGATGCATTCGTTGCCAGCTTGTCGACAAAGCGTCTCGATCTACGATCCGCCATGGGAAGTTATGCGATCTTGCAGCACTTTCCATCGCATGTCCCCAACGTACCATCGGGAAATTGCAATATCTGTGGAAGATGGATTGGCCCAGGCCAGTTACACGACCTGAATCGATTGAACTATGAGCGGTTCAAATGGGGTGGAGTGCGACACGACGATCCGATTTATGCGAATTTCGATTTGCAACTCTTTCGACAACTTTCCCCCGTCACTCCTTCGGGACTCGACGTGAAATTGCTGGCAAATATTCTCATGGAAATAGAAAATCTTCCGGACAACACAACGGCAGTTGTGGCGGCACGACAGCTCGCGGGAGTCTTGCGGTCCAATAAGTCAGAACGCGAAGTCCTGATCGAGATTTTTGGATATTGCGGGATCCTGGAAACGGCGGAACGGCCTGGCTTCAGGAATCGCTTTATCCCATGGAGTGACCGTGAACAGAATCGCGGCGATATGGAATACCCCGCCTGCTGGTGGCGCCGTTCTGACGGCATTAACGAAGCGGCCGTCGATTATTGGTTCGGACACTTACTCTAGCAACCCGTGGTGAAAGTCGGTCGGGTGGCCGGGACTGGACTGAGGTTGCGAAGAAAGGCCCGGCCTTCGTGTGGAGCGCACATTCCGGGACTTCGCGAAGACGCTCCAGTCCCGGCCACCCCCCAACTTAAGAATATTGCTTCATTCTCCTCAAGAAAACGGCGCTCGCACATGTACAAATTCCACGTTCGATTTCTTCAAATCCTTGGCCTCGTGTTGTTCCTCACGACCGGGTGCGGGCAGACTGCCAAGCCCGAGCCCGGTGAAGCCGCATCCCAGAGTTTTGAACCACCAGCCCGTGAAAATATTCGGGTGGCTGCCGCCTCGGACCTTCGGTTTGCGATGGAAGAGATTCTGAAGGAGTTTCACCGACTTCACGCAGAGATTCAGGTTGAAGTGACCTATGGATCGTCTGGCAACTTCTACACTCAGCTTTCCAATCAGGCACCGTTCTGCGTGTTCTTGTCCGCCGACATCGACTATCCACGGAAGTTGATCGAACAGGGCCTGGCAGAGAAACAGACCGAATTTGCCTACGGGATCGGACATCTCGTCATCTGGGTACCGCACGAATCGAAGCTGGACGTCGAACGAGGAATGGAGCTTCTATCTGATCCCGCGATCCGCAAAATTGCGATCGCCAATCCCAAACATGCCCCCTACGGCAGGGCCGCAGAAGCGGCACTGAGAAAGTCCGGCCGATTTGAACAGTTGGAATCGCGACTGGTGCTGGGAGATTCCGTCTCGCAGACAGCGCAGTTCGTGCAAACAGGTGCTGCGGATGTCGGATTGATTGCGCAATCCCTCGCGATTTCGCCAGCAATGGTCGACAAAGGGCGCTACTGGAAAGTTCCGCAGGACTTGTATCCTCCACTGGTCCAGGGAGGCATCATCATGAAATCGGCCACATCACCCAGGGCCGCAAAAGAGTATCGCGAGTTTCTGATCGGCGAGACGGGACAGGTCATCCTGAAGAAATACGGATTTGATTCACCCTAACTTGAGACGCTCCCCGGAGCGCACAGATAACACGAAAAAGAGAAGGGCAATTATTACTTCGTCTCTGGAAAAAGACGTTTCTGGAGCCGCAGTGAGACATTGACGAGTCCGATCAGGACGGGGACTTCAACGAGCGGGCCGATCACTGCAGCGAAGGCTGCTTGCGAATTGATGCCGAAGACGGCGACTGCGACGGCAATTGCCAGTTCGAAGTTGTTGCTTGATGCCGTGAAGGCAATCGTGGCCGTTTTCGAGTAATCAGCTCCGACGAGCCAGCCCATCCAGAAACTGACGAGAAACATCACCACGAAATAGATCAGCAAAGGTACGGCAATTCGCAAGACGTCCAGCGGGATCTGGACGATCAAGTTACCTTTCAGCCCGAACATCACCACGATTGTGAACAGCAGGGAAACAAGCGTTATCGGGCTGATGCGTGGTATGAAAGTGGTCTCGTACCAGTCTCGTCCGGCTGTCTTGATCAGGATTACCCGGCTCAGGATCCCGGCGAGAAAAGGAATTCCCAGGTAGATCAGGACACTGATCGCGATTTCACTGATCGTGATCGGTACCAGGCTTCCCGTCAGTCCGAAGAGTGGCGGCAGCAGAGTGATGAAGATCCATGCGTAGAGGCTGTAAAACAGAACCTGAAACAGACTGTTGAACGCAACCAGTCCGGCAGCATATTCACGGTCTCCGTCCGCGAGTTCATTCCAGACGATCACCATGGCGATGCAGCGTGCCAGACCGATCATGATCAGCCCGGTCATGTATCCTGGAGAATCACTCAGAAATAGAATTGCCAGTGCAAACATCAGGACGGGGCCAATCAGCCAGTTCTGGACGAGCGAAAGCGCCAGGATCTTCCAGTTCCGAAAGACTTGCCACAGTTCTTCGTACCGAACCTTGGCGAGTGGTGGATACATCATCAGGATCAGACCGAGCGCGATGGGGACATTTGTTGTTCCCCAGTTGAGTGAATTGATCGCCCCATCCAGACCGGGAATGCAATACCCGGCAGCAACTCCCGCCAGCATGGCACCAAAAATCCAGACGGTCAGGTACCGATCAAGAAACGACAACTGTCGACGACAGGGCGCAGACATCCGTTACCTTTCCACGTGTGAAAACGCGAACAGCATTTCGCGGGCAATCTGGCGGCACCGTTCGTCATAGGTTGCCGCTTCTGCAGGGGTCCCATCTGAGACCTTGGGATCTTCGTATTGAACTTTAATGCGACTCGCGGCACCGAAGACAACGGGACAATTCACATCCGCGTGATGACAGGTCATCACAGCACAGTAGCCTGAATCGGGATTCGGAGCTTCGTTGTAAACTTTTGAGAAGCAGATCAGTGGACTTCCCATTAACTGATACTGCAGCACGTGGTGCGGATTCCTGGTATCGGGCGAATTGATGACAAACCCGACTCGACGCAGTGCAGCCA
This sequence comes from uncultured Planctomycetaceae bacterium, assembly GCA_964609845.1. Taxonomy (GTDB): domain Bacteria; phylum Planctomycetota; class Planctomycetia; order Planctomycetales; family Planctomycetaceae; genus Schlesneria. Next base: position 7,550 of record CAZSTW010000149.1, read on the forward strand.
GCGCCGGTTTGGCAAACGCCGTCGCCTCTGTTCCCCCCGAATAGGTCTCTACGCGTGCAATCCCATAGACTTCAGCGGCGATCGCTGCCCAGATCTGAGAAAGATGACTCCGCCGGGAATTGTGAGTGCAAATGAACGTCAATCGTGCCGGTTGCGCCGCTTGCCGACAGGCGGTGACATAGCGGGAAATTTCCAGCAACTCCTGCTGACGTCCAGAGGGAATCTGGTGGAATTCCGCGATCCGATCATCGACGTAGCGACGAATCGATGAAAACAACTCTGCGGGCACAATCCGCTCCTTCATGATGGAAACCCGGAACCGGACGCTAACGCGTTCCGGCTGATGAGTTCTAAGTAGTCATCGCTGATGACCGATTCGGTTGACATTCGCTGGCGGACTGCCCGTCGGGCAGGTCGTACACTACAATTCTTTCGCAATGCTTGCTGAAATCGATCTTCAGGGACAACCGTGTAGAGCCCGATTCCAGGCTGCCAGATCTTGCAGAAACAGATCGGACATTGGAAACGCACCGCACACGATTCGACATTTCGAGAATAATGGAAATATGCAGGAACCTCAAGCCATACGTGCCCTCGCAGCCCTCGCTCACGAATCTCGTCTGCGGATCTTTCGGTTATTGACGAAGTGTGGTGGAACGGGAATGCCTGCGGGACTGATTGCAGAGCAACTGGAACTTCCCGCGGCCACCTTGTCATTTCACCTGAAAGAACTCGTGGGTGCGGGGTTGATTCAGGACCGCAGGGAAGGGCGGTCCATTTTCTATTCGCTCAACGCTGCCGGAATGGGTTCACTGGTCGGGTTTCTGCTGGAGGACTGTTGTGGTGGGCGACCTGAGTTGTGTGGTCCGGCCGGGCTGATTCAATTGACAACGCCCACAGTGAAGGGGGCTGGGAAGAAGAAGGGAACTCAGCCAAAATGAAATTCTGGTCAGTCTGAATTCTTGTCGTTCAAGTTCTTTCGACTTCGCAACACCTCAAACTGGTAGCACATTCGACGTCATGTCGCAGAACACTATCCTGTCAAAAATGCTGGACCGACTGTTTGCTGGTCTGGCGAGCGGACCGAACCTCAATTGTCGGCCACATTCCAGTCGGCAACGTGTCGACTGGTCACAGTTCGCCAACCTGCAGGATCGCCCGCCAGCAGAAGCATTGCGTCAGCTGCTTTCGGAACGAACAACGCAATTACTGCCGCGTGTGACGGCACCTCCCAAGCCAGGTAAACCCAAAGGGAAGAAAACGCCAGGCGATGTTTCAGGTGTGAACGAGACTGCCACTGCATCTGAATCCGCCGAAACCACTGAAGAGACGCTGACGCCGGAAGCGCGTCAGCATCGCAGCCAATGGACATCGCAGCAGGCTCTGCTGACAAAACTACGTGCACTTGCCGAAGATGCCCGCGATTATGAGCAGGATACAGGCGTTCACGTCCTGCATGTCGGTTTTCCTTTGCTGAGTCTTCCACCTGGAGTGGCGGGGGCATTGAAATCGTCACCAGGAGCGACAAAACGACTGCTGGCCCCGATCGCCTTCATTCCTGTATCGCTCGAAATGCGATCCGGGCCTCAACCTGTTGTTGGAGTGGCGGGATTAAATGATGGGGCGGATTTCCTCGTTCCCAACGAAGCGCTTTTCGCCTGGCTTGAACGGCAGACTGGCCAGGCAATCCGCCCGGAATCCAGTTCCACGATACCTGACGCCCCGTCTGATACGTCGTCCGACACTGAAGATCGATCGTCCAATCCCGCGGTACATGACCCCTGGCAGGAAGTCAATGACCTCGTCGCACGCATAGCCAAACTCCTTCATTTGCCCTCAATGACGTTTTCGCCCGAATCTCTGACCGAACTTCGAGCGGCACCTCGAGTTGATGATGAAAACGGTCGTGCTGAAATTGTTCCAGCAGCGGTCCTGGGGCTGTTTCCGATGAACAATCAGTCACTCTTGCGCGATATGCAGGAAATGACCGCCGCCCCCGAAGCGTTGACCGGGCCGGTTAAGAGTTTTCTGACAACGAACATTGAACTCGATAATCCACTCGACAACCTTTCCACCATCGAAGTCGATGAATCGCTGGAAAGCGACTCTGAGCCCACCCCGCCATCCTCTGAACCGATTCCCGAACCGACTCCCGTTGCCCCATCGCTGCCTGAGCATGTGCGACTGGTCACCATGGCAGATCCATGTCAAGCGCGCGCTGTTCGCCTCGCACGCGACTGCCAGGGACTCGTGATTCATGGACCGCCAGGTACCGGAAAGAGCCAGACGATCACAAACATCATCGGCGACCACCTGGCTCGTGGAGAGCGAGTGCTGCTGGTTTGTGACAAACGAACGGCTCTGGATGTTGTGGCACGCCGGCTGGAGCATCTTGGATTGGGGCACCTGTGTGCATTGATTCATGATCCGCAACATGATCAGCGCAATCTGTATATGAGTGTGCGCGAGCAATTGGAAGAACTGACCAGTACTTCCGTCGGCATCCGTGCCGCTGCACACGTGAAATCTCTGGAACGACAGAGGGAAACAACAATCGCACCGCTGGCAGAAGCATGGTCACTGATGATGTCACCTCATCCTGACCGCAAAATCTCGTTTCACGAACGAATGGGGGAATGGCTTGAATCGGCAGTCCCATTTCTTGCCGCGGGCATAACAGCCCCGGCGGCACCGAAGAGCCGAAAGAATTCCAGCGAAAATACGGGCGGAATTCTCAGTGTTGAACTCCTGGAATTGCATTCGACAGCAGTGCGAGAAGCCATCGCCCGTGCAGCGAAGTCCGGGTTTGCCAGGCAGCCGTGGCGAAGTTGCGTTGGCTTGTCACTGGCAACCTATCTGCAACGACCGCAATCGGAGATTCAACAGGAATTGCAGGCGATCCTGCAGTTGGCAAAAGACGTTGATGCCGTTCCATTCCATCCGCTTTTTCCCTTCGACCCTCCCGGTGATCTGGCGGAACGTTCGTCAGGTGACGACGTAATTGGCAGCTTTGTTCACCAGGCGGCAGTACGGAATAAGGTCGCCGTTCAGCTGCAGAAGTGCCTGGCGAGTGTCAGTCCTGCCTGGCGAAAGAAGTGGGCAAAAGCGACTGATGCGACCATCGCTCTGGCTCGTCAACGCATCGGTGAAGCTGCCGATGCTCGAACGACCATGGCATCCGGCCCATTGGACTCTGCGTTACGAATGATCGTCCGTGCAAGCCAGCCGACTGTTGCAGATCTGGCACTGCAATTGGGGATCATCGAAGCTTACCTGGATATTTGCGATACCTGGTACGCGTGGTTTGCATTTGGAGTCCGCAAAAAAGCGGCTGAACTGCTGCAGAAGTACGGCCTGAAACCGGGCAAGGAATCTGCACTCCGCCTGCGATCATTCCTGGTCGGCGTCAACGCGCGATCTCTGATCGTCAGCGTTCTGGAAGATGTCACGGAAGAAAAGAAACCGGAATGGAAGAACTTTGACGATGCGATGCTGACACAGGATCTGGAACGCCTCGACCTGCTGATCGACCTTTCCACCTGTTCACTGTCGCATGATACACAGTCGTCTGCGGCATCAGGCCAACAGGGAAAGTGGAACGACAACATCCGACAAGCGATGGCGAAAGGTGATCAGGAATTCGCCGCAGCCCTGGAGGTATCCTCACGACGTGCTGGCGCATTGGAGACGCTCCGTTCACAAATGGTGGAATCAGAGATCTTCCACGGCGACTGGTTGCGAGATCGGTTCCAGCGTCTTTGTACCGGGCAGTCTATCGTCGGCAATTTGCAACAACTCGAAAAAAGCGTGGACGCTCTCGAAGAAGTCTTACGGATTCAATCGTTGCTCAGTCAGGTCCCATCGCCATTAGCTCAAGCAATTGTCACGGCGGTCGAGACGGTTAACGATGTCGAAAAGATCCTGAATCACGTCCGCTATCAGGTTCTGACGGCGGACATTGATCAATGGCTGAAGTCAGATCCCCGGTTGCAGGGACTGGATGGTAACAAGCTTTCCAACCTGCATCATGAAGTCCAGCGACTGGAAGTCGAGCAGCGAGTGTCGACTCGGGACATGATTCTGGATCTCTGGACAGATCGTCAGCGACAGCGGCTATTGGCATCCACGGGATCGAGGCTGAGCAGTCTGGGGGCGGATCTGCGCCGGCGTCTCACAACACGAGGCGAACGAGCGATGCGTTTGCGACAGGTCGTCTCTGTCGGCGCCAGGATTCCTGATGGTGATCCACTGTTCGATTTGCGCCCGGTCTGGATGGCGAGCCCGGAAACGGTCGCACAGATCTTCCCGCGAGAAGCTTTGTTTGATGTCGTCGTCTTTGATGAAGCCTCACAATGCCGCCTGGAAGAAGCACTCCCCGTGCTGACTCGGGCCAGGCGAGTCGTTATCGCAGGCGATCCCAAACAGTTGCCTCCGACCCGATTTTTCGAGACGGCCGTTGTCACGAGCGACAATGCCGATGTCGAAACCGAGCAGGAATTGTTTGAGGCACATCAGAGTGAAGTCGAAGATTTGTTGACTGCGGCACTGTCGCTGGACATTCAGGAAAGCCATCTGGATGTTCATTACCGTTCGCGAAACGCAGACCTGGTCGAATTCAGCAATCAGCAGTTCTATGGATCGCGGTTACAAGCGATTCCGGGGCATCCCCGCAACAGGATTCGTTTTGCACCGATTACGGTTTATCCGGCCAATGGGATCTATGAAGATCGGGCCAACGCAATCGAAGCAACGCAGGTCTGCAAGATCGTGGCAGACCTGCTGAAACGAGCGGAGCCACCTTCGATCGGGATTGCCTGCTTCAATCTGACTCAGCGCGACAAGATTCTCGAAACGCTCGATGAGATGGCAACGGAGGACCCGGATTTCGCGGCGCGTCTGGCAACGTCTCGTTCTCGAGTGGGAGCAGGGGCGTTTGAAGGTTTGTTTGTCAAGAATCTGGAAAACGTCCAGGGTGACGAACGTGATCACATGATTATCAGCACGACGTACGGCCCTGATCCTCAAGGAAAGTTCTATCGCCGGTTTGGTCCGTTGGGGCAGGTGGGAGGGGGAAGGCGATTGAATGTCCTGGTCACCCGGGCACGCGAAGAAGTTCATCTCGTGACATCGATCCCACCGGCATACTATCGCAATCTTCCCACGGTCCCTGAAGGACAGCAACCGGGAG
>CAZSTW010000149.1:12851-16034 GCA_964609845.1 uncultured Planctomycetaceae bacterium
AGGACACCAACCGGGAGGAGGTTGGCTCCTTTTTGCATACCTGGCATACGCCGAGAAACTGTCAGAGATCTACAATGAATGGCGCAGCGATCCGTCGGACGCCTCACCGCAGACGCGAGTCATCCCCCGGCCAACCCGCTCTCCTTCACACTTCGCCGGGCAGTTGGCTCAATTGATGCAGATCCGCCAAAGCATCGGCAGCGACGTTCACTGGGGAAACGATGGATTCTGTGTCGATATTGCCTTCCATCATCCGAAGTATCCCGAAGATCGAACCTTGGGATTGCTGTGCGATGGAACTCGATTTCAGTACGCAGATGATCCCGTGGCGTGGGATCTCTTCCGGACCTCGATCCTCGAAGGTCAGGGCTGGAGACTGGCTCGCTGCTGGACACCTCAATTCTTCCGTGATCCGCAGCGATATCTGAAGCAATTCGCTCAAGAAGCCAACGAGATTGCGGAGAAAGACCCGCCCCCAGAAGAGATCCCTGTAACGCCCGAGTAGCGATGCGGCTGAGACGCGAAAAATTACTTCACGGAAAACTCTTCGCCCGTCAGCTCTTTGAAATGCTGGCGAGCTTTGCGGGCCAGTTCCTCGTCCTTTCCGTTGATCATGTTCGTTAACAGAACCTTTGTTCGTGGCTTGTCAGTACTCAGTCCCCAGGTGACGCGTCCTGGAAGATCAGACAGGGGGGCCTCGAAGGCCAGTTCCAGCAGCCTGTTTATTACGTCATCCTTCTTGTTGCGAACCGTCGACAGCCCGTAGTACACGGCGTTGTAGCGTACTTGATCGTCCTGATCCCGTGACATCGTCAGCATCAATTGGATTGCGTCAGGATTCTGCTTTTCGCGCCACCAGATCCAATGTCCCCCGGCAACAATCACAACCTGATTTCGAACCTGGCTGTCGGAATCCTCGGCGCATTTGGCAAAGGCCGGTAGAAATGAATCGTCCATGATCCTGAAGATCTGTTCGTCGACGATTTTCACCAGGAGTTGCAGTCTCTCCTCGGACGTTCCTTCATTCAGGATCGTCTTGAACTTCGGAAGTTGCTCACCGTATTTGGCAAGTGCACGCAGACGGGCTTGTTCTGCAGACCAGCCGAAAGCCTTGAGCTTCCCCTGAAAGATCTGCTCTAAGACCTGGGCTTTCTCGCGGATGGCAGCGTTCTCTGATTTTAAGTGAGGCTCGACGAAGGCCAGGAGTTCATCGCGCTGAGATTTGCACCCCCAGGCAATTCGATCCAGGTCGTTTGGATCATCGACCGCCAGTGACAGATCGACCAGTGTTCGCAGGATTGCGGGGCTCTTTTTCTGGACAACGGAAAGACCAAAGTACACGGCGTAGTGGCGGGTTCCAAACGGATCGGTCATGGGGCCTCGAAAATCGGCAGCGTGATACATCAGTTCGATGGCATCAGGATTCTGCGCGTCTTTTCCCCAGATGTAAGTATTCCCGACCCATCTCACGATGATTGTGCGGTGTGCTCGCGTACTACGCAGGCCCTGGCGGATCAGTTTCAGAACGGCCTCGTCCGGCTTAAATTCCGGCCCCCTCTGCAAAAAGACTCGGTCCAGTTCCGTTCCCGCTTCGACATTTTCGGGAAAGAATTTCTGCGAGTCGGGAGCAAGGTATTTCTCGGTGGACTGCCACGCATATGCGATTTCTGGCGAAAGCACATGCTTGAACAGACCACTTCCGACGTCGTCTGATTTCTTAGGTGTTTCGATCTGTGGTGACTCAGCATAAGCAGCGACTGACGTTCCGAGTACGATCATCATTGCCATCAATTCACGCGACATCCGACGACTCCTTTGTGATGACAGTACTTGGGGCCTTCAATACTCTGCCACAGCAGCCATTACAGACCTACCCCACAACATACTGTTTCAGATATGCTGCACTCTGCCGCAAAGATTCTTTCCGCAGATCGAGAGTCGCTTCATAAGCCCGGTCCTCGACCTCAACACAGACCGGACCGCGATAGCCGACATCTGTCAGCACACTGAAGAATTGCCCCCAGTTGACGTCCCCCAATCCCGGCAATTTGGGAGTGTGGTACAGGTTCGGATGTGCCATGATCCCGACGTCATTCAGTTTGTGACGGTCCAGCCGAACATCCTTGGCGTGGATATGAACCAGCCGCGAGGCGAATTCACGAATCGGCTGCAGGTAGTCCATCTGCTGCCAGATCATGTGCGACGGGTCGTAGTTCAGCCCCAGATGTGTGCTGGGAATCTCGTCAAACATCCGCCGCCAGATGGCGGGCGATGTCGCCAGATTTTTCCCCCCGGGCCATTCATCTTTTGTGAACAGCATCGGGCAGTTCTCGATCCCGATCCGCACACCGTGATCCTCAGCAAATTGAATCAGCGGCTTCCAGGTTTCGCAGAAGCGAGGCCAATTATCGTCGACCGATTTTGTCCAGTCGCGTCCAATAAACGTCGTCATTCGGCCCAGACCCAGCAGTGACGAGGCTCGGATCACCTTGCGAATATGTTCAACATACCTCTGTGCCTCAACCAGGTCCGGTGCGAGCGGATTGGGATAATATCCGAGCGAACTGATGGCAACGCCGGCCTGAGCCATCACGGCTCGAACATCATCGGCTTGAGTCGGTGTGAAGTCGGTGACATCGATATGTGTGATACCGGCATACCGACGTTCAGCCTTGGTCACAGGCCAGCACATCACTTCGATGCAGGAGTATCCCGAGGTCTTCGCAACTTGAGCGACTTCAGCCAGAGACAATTCGGGGAGAATGGCAGTAACAAAACCGAGTTGCACGGGTAACCCTTCAGACAGAAGCGATGAGATTGGAAAGAGCGTAACTGTAGAAATCAGAACCTGTTCTGATCGAGAGATCAAGTGTGAAACTCAGGGCAGGGTAACTTCTGAGCCGCATTCGATCTTCCTTTTGAAACGCAGAGATCGCGGAGGTCACTGAGTTCGGGCTGGCTGCGGTTGCCCGAAGCCGGGCTACCAGACCTTCAGGCCAACTGGCCAGTCATGAGCGCACTGCAAAATGCGTGGGATTTCCATGCTCGAATGATCGGCCCGTTGGTGTCAGGCCAATGGGACTGATTTCGGGGTGGCTGCCGTCACAAATACTCCAACGGAGTTACGTCATATAGCCCAGGGTTGCCGCGTTTCGCGGCTACCCTGGGAATGCGTGCAGGAGA
>CAZSTW010000150.1:0-15845 GCA_964609845.1 uncultured Planctomycetaceae bacterium
ACTTTGACGCTGCTTTCTGCCGTTGGCTTTTCGCCGTCGGACTTTCGCAGGATCTTGTACTTCAGTCCGCTTTTCGTTTCGGAAAATTTCTCAGCGACGTCCTTGTCTGTCGGGCCGGGTTCGACCGGCAACTGTGCGTCGAGCAGTTCGACGATGAAATGCAGTGTTGCCTTGGCAGGGATGACCGGTGGCCGACCTGCTTCACCGTAGGCCAGATCGTAAGGGATTTCGAGTTCGATCATGCCACCCTTGCCGATCAGCTGCATTCCTTCGGTCCAACCGGGAATCACACCGTTCAGGGGGAATTCGATCGGTTCGCGTCGGTCGTATGAGCTGTCGAAAACTTTTCCGCCGTCGAGCCAGCCCTTGTAATGGACTTTGACCGTTGTGGTGGCTTTGGGTTTGGGACCGTCGCTTTTCCGCAGGATTTTGTATTTCAGACCGCTCTTGGTCGTTGTGAATTCCTTGGGGGCATCGGCATCTGCTGCTCCGGGTTCCAGGGGCTTTTGAACTTCAAGGAGTTCTACCAGGAAGTGCAGTGTTGATTTTCCGGGAATACCATCGGTGCCTCGTTCCCCGTAGCCGAGCTTGTAGGGGATTTCGAGTTCGATCATGCCACCTTCACCGACAAGCTGCATCCCTTCGGTCCAGCCTGCGATGACGCCATTGAGCGGGAACTCAATCGACTCGCCCCGTTCGTAGGAACTGTCGAAGACTTTTCCACTGTCCAGCCAACCCTTGTAGTGAACCTTGACGGTACTTGTTTCCTTGGGCTTGGCCTTATTGGAATTCCGGAGAATCCGGTACTTCAGACCACTCTTGGTGGTGGTGAACTCTTTGGGGGCGTCTTTGTCTTCAGGGCCCGGTTTGACTTTGTCTGCAGCGTGCGACATCAGGGAAATCGATCCACATAAAAAGGCGAGGAGAACGGTTAGTGCCAACCGACAACGCTTCATGAGGGGCAAACCTTCGATCGAGAAATCGGTCTAATTCGAGGCCGCGGTAACACACGACCGCCGCGCGAGGCAAAAAGGGTACACAAAAGCAGCGGGATTTGCGCTGGTGCCAAAGAGAAAACCAAGGGCCGCTGTAGCGGAAATGCGACGCCGCAAACTTCGACAATGCCGAAAAGCAGGATTGCGGCACTTCGAAGATTCCGGGGATCTACCCGGCGGAATGGCAGAAGTGTTGGCAAGAAACATGTCATGAGGAAGATATTCGCCAAGTTCGACGCTTGTGTCAAAATGCGGTCAGGTTGCGATTTTGATTCACCTTTTTACTGCGGAGTTTGCCCCAAAGCTTCCAAATTCAGGCTTTTCTTATGCTGTCGATCCACCACATCACGGAAAAAAAAGAGAATACGCAAAACCCGACAAGGCATGATCTCTGAGGCAAATTCCACCGAATCAAATACAAAAAGTTCGTGAAATATTTGTGTTTTCTGAAAAATTTACATAGAATCGATCCACCCCGCCCGCACGGAACGCTTTTTGCCCCTCACGCTGCAACGACAGACAGTGAGTTGAAATCGGACATGTGCACCACGAATTTGATGCCTTCGATTACGAGGCTCGGGTGCTGAGAATACTGTTTTGAGGACACCTGAATTGACAAACAACGTCACGAAGAAAGATGTCGCATCAGCGACACAGCAAACGACAGCTTATCTGATCGTCCGCAATGGTCCGATGGAAGGAACGATGATTCCGGTCCAGGCAGGACAGAACGCAACAATCGGTCGAGCAACCAACAATCGTATTGTTGTTCCAGATGAGATCTGCAGTCGAAACCACTGCGAAGTTTACTTCGACGATGGTCGCTGGAAGCTTCGTGATTGTGGAAGTCGTAATGGAACGCGAGTCCACGGTGAGCCGATAACGGGCGAATTCGCACTGGGGGAAGGTCGTCAGTTCCAGATTGGTAATACGTTCATGACGTTTACCTTTGAACGCGACCGAATTGCTGCCGATGAAACTCGCGATGAAGACACCGCGACCGAAATTCCCGTCATCAATACAGACGAAACGCTGGATCAGGAAATTCAATCTCGACCTGAGATCGTGCATCGATCGGGGACCACTCGCTACCTGCTCGAAGAAACGGAAGCGATTTCATCCCGGGATCGTGCTGGTCAGGAAGCTCAACGTCTCGTTCGCCTTGGCCTGAAAATGGGCGCAGCGTCCGATGTTCGATCGCTGTCCGAGATTGTGCTCGATGGCTTGTTCGATGTGACTTCGGCTGACATCGGTGCAGTTTTGCTGCTGCCACCGAATACGGTCATCAAACGCCCCATCCCCAGCCAGTTGGAACTTGTTGCTTACAAGTCGCTGGATGCTCGGCCGTTTGAGCGGATTTCTGACTATGTTTCCAGCGTGGTCCTGGAAACCCGTGTCGTTGTCGTCGCACTCGACGTCAATGCCAACGATCGCTTCAAAGCAAGCGACAGCCTGAACGCCATGCGGGCGGAAAGCATCGTTTGCGCTCCAATTCGTCGCGACGATCGGCTGTTTGGTCTGATTCAGCTCTATTCCACCAATCCGGACAATCGATTGGATCAGGAAGATTCCGAATTCGCACTGGCCGTTGCGGACCAGATGGCAATCATCCTCGAAGCGATTCGGGAACGTGAACGCCTGGCTGCTGGCTTGGCTCGTGTCGAAACGGAAAACCAGTCATTGCGCGATCAGCTCAAGATCGAAACCGAACTGGTCGGCGACAGTGATTCGATCCGCAAGTTGCGTGAAAAGATCCTGCGAGTCGCTCCGACAGGTGCAACGGTCCTGATTCGCGGCGAAAGCGGGGTTGGTAAAGAACTTGTCGCGAGGGCAATTCATGAGCATTCAGGTCGCAAGAGTGCTCCGTTTATCACCATGAATTGTGCGGCTCTCAGCGAAAGTCTGTTGGAAAGCGAACTTTTCGGCCATGAAAAGGGATCTTTCACCGGGGCCATCAGCCGGAAAGTCGGCAAGTTTGAGCAGGCTCATCAGGGAACCTTGTTCCTTGATGAAGTCGGTGAAATGAGCCCTGCGATTCAGGCGAAATTCCTGCGAGTTCTGGAAGGTCATCCCTTCGAACGCGTTGGCGGTGGTGCGGAAGTTCGCGTCGATGTCCGAGTCGTCGCTGCAACGAATCGCGATCTCGAACGCTCGGTTGAAGCCGGAACGTTCCGTAAGGATCTCTATTTCCGCCTTCAGGTCATGGAATTGCTCGTCGAACCGCTCCGTGATCGACGTTCTGATATCGCCATCCTGGCGAACCATTTCGTCGAACGCTTTGCCAAGAAGAGTGGAAGACCGGTTCATTCGCTGTCACCGGCGGCCGTCACCGCTCTGGTCAACTATCCATGGCCAGGCAATGTGCGAGAACTGCAGAACACGATCGAGCGCGCTGTGATTCTGTGCTCGGGCGAGACTCTTGGTCCTTCGGACATTCAACTTTCTGCACTGGGGGCTGGTGACCTGCGAATGACCGACGACAAGTCGCGTTCTTCCTTCCGTCCAGTCTCTGTTGATATCATCGAGCAGGAACACATTCTGGCGACGCTGGAATGGACGAAGTGGAATAAGTCTCAGGCTGCTCACATCCTGGGGATTGAACGCTCGACGCTGGATCGTAAGCTGAAGAAGTACGAAGTCGAACGCCCACGCCACTGATCGTGGTTAGATATCGACTGATTATGACTGCTCAACACGGCCCTCGGACAGTTTGTTCGAGGGCCGTTTTTCGTTCGCACCGCGAAATGGCTCCAGGCTGGCTATCGAAAGCATTCGCTTCCATGCAGGTTGTCTCACGGAGTCGCAAAGGCACGGAGTAAGAGACGGTGATCGGCTCTTTGATTCTGGCTCCTGAGGAACAACTTGTCGGTATCAACGCGAGATCGGCCGATACGGAGTGTTTTTAGAAACACGCTAGGTTTCCGTCTTACGGCCCAAGTGGGCCAGCAGTTCACCCAGCCAGGGCCCTTTGGCCCTGGAAATCGATGTAAAAACAGGATTTGAGGCCTGAAGGACCGAGCATTCCTCTCCTCTTTAGGCTCGTTCAACGGAACGCCCGGCCCTTCAGGCCTCAGGAAGATTTTTGGTGGGATCAATTCCAGGGCCGAAGGGCCCTGGCTGGGTGAACTGCTGGCCCGTTGGGCCTCCTGAGGAGCATCGTTTGCGGTATCAATACCAGATCGGCCGACGCGCCCGCGGACATGCCCAATCATTTACCAGAGTTCCTCCCTTACGTATGCTCCCGAGGTGCGGGGGAACTACGGAGGAGGAGAAGGAGCAACATCATTGAAATGCTGACCGCTGAAAGCTGACTCCTGAAAGCTATGCTCCCTCAAATCATGTCGAGCTTCCGGTGCAATCGCTGCGGAGGACGAGAGCAGGTTGCACAGATCCCTTCGACTTCCAGGCGATGTCCAGACATACGAAAGCCATGTTCTGCGGCGATACGTTCCAGAACTTCTGCGATGACTTCGTTGGGGAACTCGATCATTTCGCCACATTTCTTGCAAATCAGATGATCGTGGTGCGGGTATCCATAGTCGTGCTCGTAAACCTCGCGGTCGTTGGTTCGGGCGACCTTCCGGATCAGTCCGGCTTCTTCCAGAAGTCCCAGAGTCCGATAAACGGTACTGCGACTGGCTCCCCCCTTGCGGCGTTCGAGCTTTTCGACCCAGACATCGGCATCGAAGTGTTCGTGGGTTGCATAGACCGCCGTGACAATTGCTTCGCGTTCGGGGGTAAGCCGCATTCGCTTGGTCAGCAGAAATTCACGAAACTTGTCGACCGGTGGAACGGCGACAGGCATGGCGGACAATTCGGCCACTCGAACAACTCCTGAGCTTCAAATCGGGGGCCTTGCAGACTTCCATTTCTGTCACGTCTTCCCCGCGGTGAAAAAATCGTTACTCGTCTCCAAGATCGATGCCGTGAATGTCAAACATGCGCGAAAGCGCGGCTTCCAGTTTTTCGTCCGTGTCGTAGTCGCCGTTTTCGATTGCTTCTTTGATCTGGGCAATTCGTTCGGCACGGACATCAGGTGTTTCACTCAGTCGATCAAGCATTTGGCCAGCCACCGAAATCTCGAGTTCATCTTTGGGCGAAGTGATGGAAGACTGTGCGGGGGTTGCGGCTGCGGAAGCAGCGGGCCCCGTCGCACTGACGGAATTGGTAGAACGGACTGGTCCGCTCCCTTGGGTCGATCCGATTCCCGAGACATCCATGTCCACCCTCCTCTTCAAGACATCGGTGATGTTGATTCGCTGTTGGAATCCGCCATCAACACTGGTGTCCAGATAATAACCCACGAGTGCCAGACGATTCAACCGGGTCTGTGATTGTTCGAACATGCTACGTCCCCTTGACGGCTTCCGATTCCGAGCGATAAAGCCGTAAAACCTGCGAATTGAGGGAACGTCATTTTTCCCGACAACGGCATGAAAGATGGGCGGAGATCCTTCTCTGGATCATCTGTCAGACCAACCGGCCTGACATGAAAAAGTATCGGTCAGGCAAGCTGGTTGGGTTGAGTCCACTCAGCAGATTTCGTGCGAAGTCATGCCAGATTCTGTTTTTCGTGGCAGAAATTGCAAAACCGGTCCTGCGCCTGCAATTCTTACACTTCCACGTCCAGAAAAAATTGACACTGGCAGAACCGTGTTTTTGCCGGGCTGATGCCGAAAGCGAATCTTTGGATCAGATGATTCAATGGATTTGATGTAAGTGTCTTGATGGGTGCGTCTTGTGTAAAATGATTCGAGTGAGCTCGGCGCGGGTCTCCCGACCCCGCCGAAACGGCCGACCGAAGGTCTGCATTCTCGGCCAGCATCCCTCAAGTTGTAGGGTGGAGTCAATGTTACCCACATCTTTGATTTTGTGCTTGCCAGTTGCTGCCGCCATGAATTTTGAGACATCGATCAGCCGGAACGCGCTAGCGTCCGGTTCCGATGGACGACTGGAGACACATATCTCCAGAAACCGGACGCTAGCGCGTTCCGGCTGATGGTCGCAGGTTATTCGACGGTTTCACCAGTTGATGACTGCTGGAATCTCAACGGGTTCGGAAAAACGGAATACATCCATCGTCACGTCTGTGCTGTTGTAGGGTGGAGACCAGCACTTCGCCGCGCCGGCCCACCAATCCAGTACAACAAGCCACTCGCACAGTAAAAATGGTGGGCCGGCGCTCGAAGCGAGCTGGCCCCACCCTACACCAGAAGAAGCCGATTGGCCTCAGCGGCAAAATTACGAACCGCCACCGACTCAGACCTTCCGCAACTCGTCGAAGACCGCTTCCGCCGCCTTTAGTGTCGTTTGCAGGTCCAATTCCGAATGGGCAGCCGAGACGAAGTTCGCCTCGTACTGGCTGCACGCCAGATAGACTCCCCGTTCGAGCATGCCGTGAAAGTATCGGGCGAACCGCTTTGTATCGCTCTTCACCGCAACCGTGTAATTGCTGACGATCTCGGGATTGAAGAACAACGTAAACATGCTGCCGATCTGAGGAACGGTATGATCCAGTCCGGCGGCTGAAGCGAGTTTCGACAGTTTCGATGTCAGTTCGCCCGTGACCTGCTCCAGTCTTGGGTAAGGATCTGTTTCCTTCAATGTTTTCAAAGTCGCAATTCCGCTGGCCATCGCCACGGGATTCCCGGACAGCGTCCCCGCCTGATAGACCGGTCCGAGCGGAGAGACGACGCTCATGATGTCTCGTCGTCCGCCGTATGCACCGACTGGCAGTCCTCCGCCGATGATTTTTCCGAGAGTTGTCATGTCCGGGCGAATCTGGAATCGTCCCTGCGCACCACCGTAAGCGACACGGAAACCTGTCATGACCTCGTCGAAGATCAAGACGGTCCCATGTCGATCGCAGAGTGATCGCAGCGTTGTAAGGAATTCGCTGGTCGGGATGACTGTTCCCATATTGCCAACGACCGGTTCCAGGATGACGCAGGCAATTTCGTCGCCACGCCGGGCGAACAGATCCTGAAGTTGCTGGCAATCGTTGTATTCCAGGCACAGGGTGTCTGCGGTACAGCCTGCGGGAATGCCTGGGCTGGAAGGTGTCCCGAGAGTCAGTGCCGCACTACCTGCCTTCACCAGCAGGCTGTCAACGTGACCATGGTAGCAACCGGTGAATTTCACCAGGACGTTTCGCCCCGTAAAGCCACGAGCAACGCGTATTGCGCTCATCGTTGCTTCAGTTCCCGAATTCACCATCCGGACCATTTCCATGGAGGGGACAGCATCGATCACCAATTCAGCAAGTTCGGTTTCCAATTCACAAGGGGCACCAAAGCTGGTCCCTTTTTCGAGTGCTGCGTGGATCGCACTGATCACTGCGGGATGGCGATGTCCCAGGATATGTGGCCCCCAGGACCCGATGTAGTCGATGAATCGATTGCCATCGATGTCGTAAAGGTAGGCTCCCTGAGCACGATCCATCAGAACCGGCGTTCCCCCGACGCCGCCGAACGCACGCGCCGGGCTGTTGACTCCCCCTGGAATGACCTTTTGAGCACGAGCAAAATGAGCCTGACTGCGAGTTCGATCCAATGCCATGACGTCGTCAACTCCCCTGTTCGATTGTTCGATGAATTGTGATCAGCCCATCGGTTCACGGCGTGTTTCTGGTTCGATTCATCAGCCTGAACGGGCGGGTGGCTCGGTTCTCACCTTGGGCGTGTGCCTGCGGATGATGTCCAAAACCAGATTCCTAACCGTGAAAACACACCGGCAGAAGTCTGGTGAATCGTCTTCTGCCAGATGGCCCCGGGTCAATGTCCACCAGCTGCCTCTTGACCATGCATCCATTTCAGAAGAAGTGGCGAAAGGATGAAGAGTACCAGGGCCGAAACGCAGCCCGCGATTGCCATGAAAGCAAAGACTCCGCCGTAAACATGGACCGATTCGATGGGGAGCGGGAAAACGGCTTCCACACCTTCTTCGCCGACCCCCGTTAGCGCGGCAATCATCCCCCCCAGGAAGTTTGCCAGAGCCGATGCCAGGAACCAGCCTCCCATTACGGTGCTGACCATTCGCTGTGGTGAGAGTTTTGTCACCATCGACAAGCCTACGGGCGACAGGCACAATTCACCGACGGTGTGTAACAGGTATCCGAGCAACAGCCACTCCATCGCGACAATTCCGTACTTGGTACAGGATTGAGTCCCCAGCCAGAAAGCGCCGAATCCCAACCCCAGTTGCAGCAGTCCCAGTGCAAACTTGACGGCAGTATTGGGTTCCCAGCGGTATGTGGCCAGAAAGGACCAGACCAGCGCCAGGGGGACTCCGAAGATCATGATGAAGATCGGGTTCGCGGCCTGAAACATACTGGCCTTTACTTCGCGGCCATCGACTTTCATCCCGACCATTTCTTCATTAACCTCGACCGATTCGAGGTATGGCATCATTTCTTTTGCGAGGAAGGCTCGTTGCAATTGCGCATTCAGATTTGTTGCCGCGGCCTTCTTTGGCTCCCCTTCCTTTACGGGTTCTTTCTTTTCCTCTTTCACTTCCGTTGATTCGGCTTTGGATGCTCCGGCCGCTTCTGATTTGCAGAAGTCGTCCACTCCCTTTAATGCGGCGATGTTAACGGCCTGCTGGATTTCGGCATTTGTCGCGTTTTCAGGGGCCTCGACAACGGTCGTTCTCGCAACGGACTGTGCGATGTCGACCATCTTCAATTTCCACGTGCGGCCAGCAACCGTTCGGCCGAGTAGCGCAGATGTCACGGGGAGTTTTTCCAGTTTGCGGCCGACATCCTTTTGAGTCAGCACAACGCCCCCGACAGTTCGATCAATATTACGGTCTGTAAAGTTACTGACAGAACTCCCTGCCTGCTCGAAAAAGGCGAAGAAGAGCATGGAAAAGAACGTCAACGTCAAGACGACAAACATTCGTTCCCGTTCCACCTTTTCAGCCCGCAGTGTGTCGAAGAGCAATGTGCCAAGGGCAATCACACTGAAGATGGTCAAGAGCCAGCCTGCCAGTTCGGACTTCAATACCAGGATCGCTGCCAGTGGGACGGCAATCGCCGTTCCGAAATAAACTGCGGCGATGGATCGGCCGGGATGCGGTGGACGTCCGACATCATCGGGAAGTCCGCCCCCTGCCAAGGCTGCGATGGCGATGAATGCCGCGACGAGCAGCGCGATTGCGACGGGGACATTGACCACCAGTTGCAAGGGGTCACTCATATGGAACAGGAACATGCTTCCTGCTGTCATGACGGCGGTCAGCCCAATCAGGACTCGGGCAATCGTGTGGTTGACAACAAACGTCATCAGTCCTGCGAGCATTCCGATCGTTGCCAGTCCGAATCCGTAGTGCCAGCCGAACGTCTCGCCGATGTAACCACAGATCAGCGGTGACATCGCAGCACCCAGGTTGATCCCCATGTAGAAAATCGTAAACCCGCCATCGCGACTGGGGCTGCCTGCAGGATACATGGCGCCGACCATGGTCGAGATATTGGGTTTGAAGAATCCGTTGCCACAGATCAGCAGCGCCAAGGCGACTGAAAAAGCAGTCTTGTCCTCGAATGTCATCAGCAGGTGACCGGCCGCCATCAGCATTCCACCGAGAACGACTGCACGTCGAGCCCCCAGCAGTTTGTCTGCCAGCATTCCGCCAATGAACGGCGTGGCATACACGAGTGCCGTGTAGGCCCCGTAGATGGCATAGGCCGCTTTGTCGTTAAGATTCAGGAATCCCTTGGTCATGTAAAAGACCAGCAGGGCGCGCATCCCGTAGTACGAAAATCGTTCCCACATTTCGACGAAGAACAGCAGGAACAATCCACTGGGATGCCCCATGTAAGTGGTAGTTCCCGGCCGGGTCAGCGTTGCATCAGTCGACATGAAGACCTCTTTTTTCCACGTATCACACACGTATCGAAAACGGCATTGCGTGTTGCGTTATGGCCGAGAATTCGGGTCTGGTCCGTTCGCGGATGGGTGCGAGCCCCTCGAAAACTGGAGGCAGGCATATTCCGACGGATTGATCGACCCCGAAAAACAGGCTGTGACGCGATACCAGGCAGGAATTGAAACGGATCGCTTCGGCGCTTTCCAGTCCGAGTGAAACTTTGGGGGGAGGCCCCCTGCTTTTCTGCGAGATGTCAGGAGAGATGCCATCTGTACGGCGGGTTTGAGCCGTACCATCGAGAGAATTGAACGTCCGCAGGGAAGACCTTCAGGACTGCACGGATTGCCGTGCTTTTGGCCGAATCTGGTCAGGATTGCACACCCAGAGCAAAAAGTTCGATTTGGGAGCGAATCTTGGACTTTACGCAATTTTGCGTTTGTCCTAACTTCCCGACAACTTGCTGATCAATTTCAGCCTACCACCCGCCTTTCAAAGAAGGAGTTTTGGATGCGCAAGCTTGGTATTTGTCTCGCGTTGACCGGTGTCACGGCATTGATGACCGGATGTGGTTCCTCGGGTTCAACCCCAGCCACTTCGCGAGGCGGTCTCGCCGTTGTCGATTTGGATAAGGTTGCCGCCGAAACCGGTCGTAAAGCTGAGATGGACGAACAGTACAAGATGACCGCGAGTTCGGTCCAGCAGCAACTGGTTTCCGCTCAGAACAACTTCCAGGGGCAGATCGATGCCAAGGCCAAGGAGCTTGGAATCGACCTCGCCACGCAGAAGCCAGATGAAATCTCCGAAGAAGCGAAGCAACAAGTCGGCCAGATGACCTTGAACGCTCGCAATATTCTTGCTCGTGCTCAAAACGAATACGGTGCAAAACTGGGCGAATACAAGCAGACCCAGATTGCCAAGTTCCGCAACGACCTGAAGCCAGTGCTGCAGGAAGTCGCTGCCAAGCGTGGTTTGAGCATTGTCGTTCCGAAGAACGAAGGTCTGTTGCTGGCAGTCGATCCCGGTGTTGATATCACCGATGATGTCATCAAAGCCTATCGCGAAAAGAAGCCAGCTGTTGCTGCTGCCGCTCCTGCCGCTGCTCCAGCCGCTCCCGCAGCCAGCACAGCTCCTGCGAAGCCAGCTGCGAAGACTGCTGCCAAGGACGCCGACGCTGACAAGAAGTGATCGGTGATTGAGTTCATCCAGTTTCACTGATGTCGAGGACTGTTGTCGCAAATCTGATCGGTTTGGGATGCAGGTCGCTGAAGTGGTCCGCAAGATTTCCGCCCCCGGGGCGAAATGATCGCCTCCGACGAAGTTCGTCGGAGGCTTTTTTTCTAATTTCGAATATTTCTCGCGATGCGCATTCCCTCACTTTGCAGAGTGTTGACCTGCCACGGTGGCGTGCTGCTCGCGTGTCTCTTGAGCGTTGTCGATTCTGCGTGGTCGCAAGATCTGCCATCACCTGCCGTACTCCGGCCCGTTCCGGAACCTGCCTTCGTACAGAGTGGTCCCGGACATTCCGCAGCGGTTACCGTTCGAGGTCCCTGTGATCCCGATTACTGGATTGTCAGTGCGCGGTGCTGTAACGATCGTCTTGAATGCGGCCTCGACTGCAATTACCAGGTCATTCGATTTGATGGGCCGGGGCCAGGGCGACGGGGCGATCTGCAGGAAATGTTTGCCTCGCTGGAACCAGGTGTGCCCGTCTGCATCATGGTTCACGGGAGCTTTGTCTTGTGGGAATCTGTCTTGCGTGACAGTGCGGGGACGTACCGCTGGTTACGTAGGGCCGCACCCGAGCGTCCTGTAAAAATGATCTTTTTTTCGTGGCCCAGCGACGAAGCTCACAACATGGTGCCTCATGCGCTCGATACCGCAGATGCCAGACGCCTGGGGCATCGAGCAGAAATGAACTCGCTCTATCTGGCGGATCTGGTCTCACGCGTTCCCGATACGAATCCGATCAGCCTGATTGGACACAGTCACGGTGCCAGAATGGTCTCGGCGACCTTGCATCTGCTGTCAGGAGGGTTGGTTCATGGGCGGTGTTTCAAGGGAGGGCCATATAACCACCAGCGAATCCGCACCGTTCTGGCAGCAGCGGCCATGGACCACGACTGGCTCAATCCCGGTGAACGCTATGACATGGCCTTATGCCGGACAGAAGCGGTCTTAAATGTCAGGAATCGATTCGATCTCCCTTTGTTTTTTCATCCGACACACCAACTGTTCGCCAGTCGGGCTCTTGGGAGAGCGGGTGTGACAATGTTCGACGAATATCGGTTGGGAAAACGCGCTTGCCGGATCACCGAGTGTGATGTGACGTCATTGATCGGCTGTCGTCATGTCTGGGGTCACTACTATAACGAGCCTAAGATCGCCTGCGCGATTCGTCACTACGTCTATTTTGACGAACGCTGAATCGTGCCGTTTATCAATTCCCCTGTGGATTGATAACGGCGTGTTCCTCAGTAGGCCGGAGTCAACGTTACCCACGTTTTTGTCTCTGTGCTTGCCAGTTGCTGCCGCCAGCCAGTATGAATTTCGACACATCGATCAGCCGGAACGCGCTAGCGTCCGGTTTCTTGAGATGCGCGTCTCCAGTTGTCCATCGGAACCGGACGCTAGCGCGTTCCGGCTGATGGTCGCAGGTTATTCGACGGTTTCACGGAAACAACGGAACACATCCACTGTCACGTCTGTGCAGACCGTAGGGTGGACAATCCTGTCTGGCTCGACGCGTGGGTCTACAAGCGAAAAGCTGAATGCGAACAAACAGATGCACGACGGACAAGATTGTCCGTCCTACGCTTTGGACACGCCCCCCGAACACTTGTTACCCTGGACTCAGGTCCAAACCGTCCTCGGAGAAGCAGTCTCTTCGCAGTGACTTCCTCATTCAGACAGGTTCGTCACCAAGTTCGAGATCTTCGTCACCTTCGTTCCCCGCTTCGCTCATCTTGAGTTGCCGCATTTTGCGGTAAAGGTTCGAGCGATGTAGTCCAAGCAGCCTGGCCGCTTCGCTCATGTTGTTCCGGACTCGACGAATCGCTCGACGGATAAAGTCCTGCTGGAACATGTTCGTCGCTTCACTCAGGCCGAGATCGAGTGAGGGTTCGTTATTCCGGTTCTGATCAGGGCTGAGAATAAACGCCAGATCGTCAGCTTCAATGATGTCATTGGGAGCCAGAAACGCGACCCGTTCCATCAGATTGCGAAGTTCCCGGACGTTTCCCGGCCAGGTATGAGACTGCATCCGCTTGCGGGCGTCTGGTGATAACTCCAGTCGAGGCCTGCGGGCCTGGACCGCAAATCCATTCAGGAAATGCTCTGCCAGCGGCAAAACATCCTCGGGGCGATCACGAAGCGGTGGCAGATCCAGCGTGACAACGTTCAGGCGAAAGTAAAGATCCTCGCGGAATTTGCGAGCGCGAACAGCTTCAGCCAGATGAGCATTCGTGGCGGCGATCACACGTGCGTTAATGGGGATCGCCTGTGATCCACCGACACGAGTGATCACTTTCTGCTCTAGAACACGCAGCAGTTTTGCTTGTCCGCCGGGGCTCATGTCTCCGATTTCGTCCAGGAAGATGGTCCCTCCTTCAGCCACTTCAAACTTGCCGCGATGCATTTCCCGAGCATCGGTGAATGCCCCTTTCTCGTGCCCGAACAGTTCGCTTTCCAGCAGCGTTTCGGTCAGTGCTGCACAGTTCACGGCCACGAATGGGCGATCGGCGCGAGGTCCCTGGAAGTGCAGCGTCTGGGCAACGACTTCTTTTCCCGTGCCACTTTCACCCAGGATCAGAACCGGCAGATCGATGGCCGCCAGCCGACGGATCGTGCTGCGCATGGCCTGCATAGCTGGGCTTTCGCCAATCAGCGATACGCCGCGAGTCAGTTGTTCAGTCAGTTGGCGGTGCGAACGAATCAGCGATTCCCGCTCGCGCGTGTTCTTCAGTGCAATCGCAGCCTGGATTGCCAGGTCTTCCAGTGTCGTTTCGTCGTCGGCTGTGAAATCACCAGAGTTCTTGTTGATGACTTCAAACGCACCCAGCAGTTTGTGTTCGGCGTCAAACAGCGGAGCACACAACAGGTTGCGAGTCTTATATCCACTTGACTGATCCACCTTGCGGCTGAATCGGGAGTCGTGATAGGCATCGTCAACTCGCAGCAGTTTGGCCGAGTGAATGACTTCACCGACGACCCCCGTTCGGTCTGGCAGTCGCAGTGAATTTCCTTCGACACCGAGTGCCGGGCAGGCGACAACTTCCTGATGTTCGCGGTCCCACAGAAAGATACTGGCACGATCACAATCGAGGATTCGGACGGCCTCGCGAGCGATCAGTTCGAGCAGCGGTTCCGTTTCTTTGACGGTTGATAATGTGAGCGAGACCTTCAGGATGCCGCGCAGGCTCTCAATCCGTCTTTCGGATCGTGACCGATCTGCCAGCACATCCAGGCATGAGCCCAGCGTCTTGCCTAACACGACCGCCAGCGACAGTGTCTCGGCCGAGAGATGCCGGCCCGTGAACGTCAAGACGCCACCGGTACGAGTCCGGCCGTTGACTGGAACAGCCACCAGTCCGCCCGGGTTCGTTCCTTCAATAGTCGTAGCGACCCCGGCATCGCGATCGAGGACATCTGCCAGCAAGTCTCGAGGAATATCAGCCTGGTTCCAGCGGCCGGTCTGAGCGGTACTGTTCCAGTGAGGTGATCGTTCGAGGATGCCAGCACCACTGGCGCCAAGTTCTCCGCACATGTCTGACAGTTGTTGTCGCAGGAATTCCACCTCCTGCTCGGCAACCGCCGCGGCATCGATCAGGCGTTCGATCATCCCGATCAACTGGGGGGCATCGGCAGCGGGGAACTGATGACTGACGTCCGACCACGCAATCCATCGGGCGGTCACGGGAATCTCACTTTCATCCAGAATTGTCACGAGCACTAATCACTTCGACGCAAAGCGAATGCTGCGGTTGTCGAAATGATATCGATGTTGTAAGGGAAATCCAGAGAGTGACGACACTTGTGTTGTCCTTTCGATTTCAGGGACGAGCGGCGGACGGGTCGATGATGCATCGCAACGCGGCGATGCGTGGCGGCGTTTCGTCTCTCGCTGGCACGGGAAATCGTTGATCTTATTTGAGACAACGCGGGATCCCCGCGCTGGGGGAGTGAGGCTCATGCCGATCCGGAAATGGAGTAGGACCCCAATACTCAAATCATGGCTCGGCGGAGACTCGCCCTCCCTTGTTGTCTTTGATGGGAACTTTCGGAAAAATCCCGATCGCTTTTTGTGATCCCAGATGTCACCAGATCGGCATCGGCGGCGTCCAAGAATACGTCAGCAGTACGGTCCCGCAGAATCGCAAAAGGAAAACGACATGCGACAACTTAAACTCGCCCTGGTTTTGGTCAGCTCCGTGTTCATGGGTCGGAACGTAGTGGCACAGGACTTTGGGTATGTTCCACCCGGCTTCGGGGGGAGTTTCTACGGGCTGGACGTCGGAAACGGAATCGGTTTTGGTTACGGAGCGGGTTACCCAATTCCCTACCAGGCATTAACCGGGAGTGTGAAAGGGACGTATGTGGGTGAGCAGTGCTGCTGGGAAAGCATCGTGCTACCACAATCTCCATCAAACATCGTGGCATCGCGCCCGTTCAAACCTCTCCCGCCAAAGCCACTCAAGACAAAGAAGCCACCGCTGGCGAAACAAGTGGACGCGAAGAAGGCAGTCGCAGCGCCGAAGTCCTGAATGCTGACACCGGTAGCCCCGATTTGAGCAATCTCTCACACTGCGCAGTTGAGAGTCTTCTTCTAGCCGAACATGTCCTTTATGTCCGTGGCGAAATCCGATTCAGCGACCCAATCCTGATTCAGTTCTTCCCCTTTTTGCGGGACTGTCGCTTCTGACGATCTGAACGGCGCGGTCCATCTTGTACGGGTTTCTTTCACCACGAAGACCGCGAAGTGCACGAAGG
>CAZSTW010000151.1:0-1995 GCA_964609845.1 uncultured Planctomycetaceae bacterium
TCCTCTTCATTCATTGCGTTGAAGCCAAAACAATTTGGGCAGAACGATGGGGGGCAGAACGATGAAGAAAGAAGATTTCCGACTCTTCTATCGTTCTGCCCCCCATCGTTCTGCCCTGCCGAATCTGGATTGGCAATCGGCCGGATGCGACAAATCGCTTTAAACACGAAGCGGTGATTGACGCGGTGAGTACGACTTGCGGAAAGAGGAGACCTTCGGTCGTGGAATTCGGCGGGGTCAGGAGACCCGCGCCGAGCACGTGGGTTTCGGCGGGGTCGGGAGACCCGCGAGCACGACGGGTGTTCCGTTTTGGCGGGTAGATCCTCAATTCCACCTGATTGATGCATGGAAAATCTCCGGAACGATTTCCGTTTCTTCTCCAGTCAGCCCAGTCTGAAGGCTGACAGCACGCCGCGTGTCGGACTATAATTTTCGGAAAGCCGTCGTCCGGGAATTCGAACCCGTCGGCCCACATGAACAGCATTGCTTCACCACTGAAGGCCGTATGGATACACCTGTCACAGACCAGTCTTACGTCGTTCGCTACGGAGTGTCGCGGATCGTCGGAGAATTCTCGGCTCGAGGCCTGGGACCTTTGGCACGCGGAACAACCGTCATCATTCGTAGTGATCGAGGCCATGAATGGGGAACCGTTCTCTCCACCGCAACAGAACAGTCTCGCACGTATCTGGGAACTGCCGAAGAACACGGTCGCATCATTCGATTGACAAATGCTCAGGATGAAATTGAACGCGATCAATGTATTGCGTTCGAGAAGGAAGCGTTTGTCGGCGGACAAAATGCCATCCGCGAACGCAACCTGCAGATGCAGTTGATCGACATCGAACGTGTGTTTGGTGGCGAACGGCTGATTTTTTATTACCTTGCTGAAGATCGTGTCGACTTCCGCGAATTGGTCAAAGCGCTCGCCAAGCAGTTCCAGACCCGCATCGAGATGCGGCAGATCGGAATTCGCGACGAAGCGAAGTTACTGGCTGACTATGGCGACTGCGGACAGCCCGTCTGCTGCAACACGTTCCTGCGTGAAATGCCTCCCGTTTCGATGAAGATGGCAAAGCTGCAGAAGGCGACGCTGGATCCGTCGAAAATCTCGGGGCGTTGCGGGCGACTGAAATGCTGCCTGCGATACGAATACGATACGTACGAAGAACATCGCCGCGAACTTCCTCCGATTGGTGCCACAGTCGTCACGAAGGTCGGAACCGGACGGATCATCGGTCAGGAACTGCTGGCTCGCAAATTGATGATCGCGTACGAAGGCCAGCGAATGGTCATGACGGACGAAAAGGATATTTTGACAGTTGTCAGCAATAAGCCTGGCAAAGCACCGCCTCAGACGGCGGCAGACCGAGATGATGCTGCAGATGCCTCTGACTCGCCCCGTCGGGAACACCGACCACAGGGCGAGCCCCGAAACGAGGACCGGCCGCGTGGCGATTCCAATCGCCGAGGCGGACGTGGTCCACGCTCGGGCCCTCCGCGCTCCGAGGGCTCTGGCGATTCTCGCGATATGCCGAATCCTGATCGACCTGAGTAAATCCTGCTTCTACCGGAACAGAACTGGATCACTGCTGCCAACGGGCAACCGTGCCACATGTCCCTGCCGAGTTTAAGTTCGCGCGACGATTCGAAAGTACTGACGCAATGAATACGCTCTACTGCCGGATGCTTTGCCTGTTTGCGACAGCGATTGTTGTTCCACCTACACTCTTTGCCGATGATGGCTCGCTCTCCCAGCATTACGGCTTTCGTCCGATCGAAGTCTTCAAGCTTTCAGAACGGTCCAGCAATATGCTGACCGGCGACCTGAATCATGATGGACTGGCAGATCTGGTGCTTGTCGACAACAGCAAAAGCCGTCTCGATCTGTTGATTCAGCGGAAAGAAGCAACGAAGGTCGTCGATAAGCCGATCGGGCGCAGCGACGTAAATTCAGTCGAAGACCACTGGCGGTTCGAACATCGCAAGCTCCCC
>CAZSTW010000151.1:2138-15681 GCA_964609845.1 uncultured Planctomycetaceae bacterium
TGGATCGGGAAGTCTCGGCACTGGCACTGGGCGACTTCAATGGTGATGGCAGGACTGACATTGCCTACTTTGGCAATCCCGACCAGCTCGTCATCCGCTTTCAACCGGAAAAAGGGGAATGGACTGAAAAGACTCAGCAGCGAGTTCCCGATGTCGCGCCAACACCCTGGTTCTTGACGGCCGGGGACCTCGACAGCAACGGTCTGGATGATCTGGTCATTCTTGGCAAGCACGAAACGATCGTCTTCTATCAGCAGGTAAAAGGAACGCTCGCACTTCCCAAAAAGCTGATGAATACTTCTGACAAGCTCGGCCTCGCTCAGATCGCAGATCTCGATGGAGACGGAAAAAATGACTTGTGTTATCTGGCCGGCGAAGGACTGACACGTGCCCTGGGAGCCCGGCTTCAATTGGCAGACGGGCAACTGGGTCCGGAGTATATCTTTGATCTGGAACGTCCTCGCTCAGTCACGTTGCGAGATGTCGATGGAAAACCGGGTCAGGAGATTCTGACCATCGATTCGCGGACCGGGCGGATCAAGATGCTGCGAGTTGAACGGCGAAAGCCGGATGCGAATGATCTTCCTGAGCGACTGATTCAATTTGGATTCGGCAAACAGGGTTCGGGCCGTGAACGCGATCTGTCCATCGGTGATCTCGATGGAGATGGCTTGAGCGATGTCGTCGTCACGGATCCCGACGCTTCGCGAGTTCTCGTGTTTCGTCAACGAGCGGGCAGTGGACTCGATCTGGGGACTCCATTCCCTGGTCTCAATGGCGCTGACCAGATTCGTGCGGCGGACATGGATGGAGATGGTAAGGCGGAAATTGTCGTCCACAGCGGTCCTGAGAAAACTCTGGGACTCAGTCGCTTCGCCGACGGAAAGCTTGTCTTTCCAGAATCACTGCCGGTCGAAGGGGATACCAATGGACTGGAATTGACCGACTTGGATGGAGATGGGCGTCCCGAGATCGTTTTCATTGCCAAAGCCAAGAAAGACCGGTCTTCAGAATACTCGCTGCAGGCCCTGAAGAAGACCGGAAAGGACTGGCAACCGCATCAGTTCGGTGGCAAGACGTCTGTGGTTCTCGATTTGAAGGGGACACCCGATCTGCTGATGAAGCTGGATATCAATGGGGACAAGCGGCCTGAATTTCTGATCTTTCAGGGAACGTCGAAACCTCCGCAGCTTTTCGGTCTGAATGCCGATGGGGTACCGGTCGAGATCGTCACGACTGGCAATCTGGGACTCGGGGCCGTCTCTCCAGGTGCCGTCAACTTTGCAAAACTCGGTGACAAGGCCGGGTTGCTGGTCGCTCAAGAGAATTTCGCGAGGCATATGCTGCTCGGCCCCAGCAATCGCTGGCAAGTTGACGAACAATTCAATGCCGGTGAATCCAATTCCAAGATCGTTGGCGCGACGCTGATTGAACTCGATGGAAATCCGGGGTCTGAAATCGCTCTGGTCGATGCGGGTGTCAAGAAATTGCGAGTCCTCAAAAAAGGGGATGCGGGCTATATTCAATGGAAAGAGATTGATATTGGCGAGTTCTCGTTCAAGTCCCTGCGAGTGGCCGATTTGAATGGCGATAAGCGAGACGATCTGCTGCTGTTTGGCAGCGACAAGCTGGCCGTCTTGTATGCGGGTGCGGCGGCGCCCGCCATCAAGGAATTGGCATCGTTCGAAAGTCAGCTCGACAAGGTCTATCCGACAGACATCATCGCGGGAGATCTGAATGGTGATGGCAAGGTTGACCTGGCAATCACGGATTCGCGATCACATTTCGTGGAGATCCTTCAGTACCGTCCGGATTCAGGGCTGAAGCACGCTTTGTATTTCCGGATTTTCGAACAAAAGAGTTTCCGGAATGAAGACGAAGGTGGAGGAACGGACCCGCGAGAAGGCCTCGCGGTCGACGTGACAGGCGACGGATTACAGGATCTATTGCTGCTGACCCACGATCGACTGATTCTGTATCCGCAGGATGACGGCAAAAAGTAGGCATTTGAGAGTGATCGACTGATCGCTATCATGCCATGCTCTTGAATCCGCAGCGTCGTGACTGACGTGAATTTGACCTGACACTTTGACCTGACACTTTGACCTGACATTGTCTGGAGGAACCGTTCGATGGACTTTTCGCGGCCCGATCTGACTGGGCCGAGGCCCGCGCCGTTCC
Source organism: uncultured Planctomycetaceae bacterium (assembly GCA_964609845.1). Classification (GTDB taxonomy): domain Bacteria; phylum Planctomycetota; class Planctomycetia; order Planctomycetales; family Planctomycetaceae; genus Schlesneria. The sequence goes on from CAZSTW010000151.1 coordinate 4,320, forward strand.
AGGCTCCGCAAGGGGACCTGGCGATCCTTGCGGGAAACGCCAATCCCCTGCTGGCACAGAACATAGCCAATATTCTGGGGGTCGCCCTGACACCGGCACGAGCACATGTGTTCAGCGAAGGGAACGTCTTCGTCAGAATCAAGGAAAACGTGCGCGGCAAAGATGTCTTTGTCATTCAGGGCTGCCACTATCCGGTCAACGACAATTTCATGGAATTGCTGTTCTGGATCGACGCCGCTCGGCGAGCAAGTGCCCAGAACGTCACCGCCGTGATCCCGTTCTTCAGCTACGCACAAGGGGACAAAAAGGACGAGCCGCGCGTCTCGATCCGGGCTCGCGTCTGTGCCGATGCAATTGAAGCGGCCGGGGCTGATCGAGTGCTGACCATGGATTTGCACAGCCCCCAGATTCAGGGATTCTTTCGGATTCCCGTCGATCACCTTTATGGACGGATTGTGCTGGTCGAACACTTCAAGAAACTGGGAGTCCCCGACGTCGTCGTCTGCAGTCCGGATGTCGGCTTCGCCAAAGGAGCCGCGGCCTACGCAGGACTGCTGAATGCCCCGGTTGTCATCGGAAACAAACACCGGGCGGATCACACAGAGACGGTGCAGATTCTTGAGGTCATCGGCGATGTCCAGAACAAGAATATCTTTCTGGTTGATGATCTGACGATCACGGGAAACTCGCTGGTTGAGATGGCCCGCACGCTGAAGTCCCGTGGTGCCCGCGACATCTATGTCGCTGTGACACACGGTGTTCTGTCAAAGGGGGCTGCAGCCAGGATTGCCAGCAGCGATATCAAGAAGATGTTCATCACAGACACCATCGAAAACTCGTTCGATCCACTTCCGCACAACGTGGAAGTCGTCTCCGTGGCACATCTGATGGCAGCGGCGATTCGTTCAATCCATGACCGGACAAGCATCAGCATGCTCTTTCCTGATAAACCTTGAATGAGTGAATCGCATCCGTCGGGCCGAGATTTCGTCAATTCGGTGTTGCGATCCTGTCTATGTCAACAAGGTCGTGTTTGACTTGCACCAGACTTCGTACTAACTGACAATCACGCGCTATCGGGGGTTCCGCAGGAGGAACTTTCCGATGCGAACTCGAATCCTTGAAAGCGAATAAGATTCATGACCGATCCTCATGAGATGACCCGGAAACTGCAAAAAGATAACGGCTCCAAGATCGTTCTCGTCGTTGGCGACGGACTGGGTGGGCTGCCACTCGAACCGGGTGGCAAGACCGAACTTGAAACTGCCAGCACGCCAAATCTGGACGCGTTGGCTCGTAAGGGAACGCTGGGACTGAGTACCCCGGTTCTGCCAGGGATTGCTCCTGGAAGCGGTCCGGGTCACCTGGGGCTGTTTGGTTACGATCCGGTCAAATATCAGATCGGTCGAGGCGTACTGGAAGCACTTGGGATCGACTTTGAACTCGGTCCGAACGATGTCGCGATCCGCGGAAACTTCTGCACGATTGACGCTGCTGGAAACATCACCGATCGCCGAGCAGGTCGAATTCCCACCGAAGTCGGCTCCAAACTGAGTGAAAAACTGAACCAGATCAAGGTCCCGGGTGTAGAAGTCTTCGTCCGGGCGGGCGAAGGTTATCGAACGGTCATCATCTTCCGTGGCGAAGGCCTCGGTGGCGACGTTGCTGACACAGATCCACAAAAGACAGGTGTTCCTGCTTTGGAACCCGTCGCACGTTCGGCAGGAAGTGCGAAGACCGCCGAAGTCGCGAAAGCGTTTCTGGCGCAAGCCAAAGATGTCCTGAAGAATGATGCTCCGGCAAATTTCCTGACGCTGCGAGGCATCGACAAGATGCCTCACATTCCTCCGTTCAAGGAAGTCTATGGAATGCGAGCCGGGGCGATCGCGGTTTATCCGATGTATCGTGGCCTGGCTCGTCTGGTCGGGATGGATATCCTCGATGCGGGACATACGCTGGAAGACCAGATGAATCGCCTGGAAGCAGCCTGGAACGATTATGATTTCTTCTTCATCCACTGGAAGTACACCGATTCTTCGGGCGAGGACGGTAACTTCGCATTGAAGGTACAACGTACAGAAGAACTCGATGCTGCCATTCCACGAGTGACGAAGCTGAATCCGGATGTCATCGTCGTGACCGGTGATCACAGCACGCCGAGCAAGATGAAGTCGCACAGCTGGCACCCGGTTCCCGTTCTGTTGTCAGCGAACAATTGCCGATTTGATGGTTCGACAAAATTTGGCGAAGCGCAGTGCCTGCGAGGTGGCCTGGGACAGTTTGAAGCCAAGCATCTGATGCTGCTGGCGATGGCACACGCAGGCCGACTGGAAAAGTTCGGGGCATAATTCGGGGTCGTCAGCACCAGAGATCTGGAACCACGAATCACATTCGGTTTGAGTGTGATTCGTGCGTTTCCCGATTGCGCTTTGACGGCTCGATGGCTGCAAAGAGGTAGCGAAACAAATGCGGATCGGCATCTTTGGTGGCACATTCGATCCGATACATCTCGGCCATCTGATTCTGGCCGAGCAATGTCGTGAGCAGTGCCAGCTGGATGAGGTCTGGTTCGTCCCGGCCTTGATTCCTCCACATAAACAGACACACACGATTTCTTCCGCGGCAACGCGCTGTGCGATGATTGAGTTTGCGATTTCTGGAAACTCCGCATTCAAGCTGGAGCGACTGGAACTTGAGCGGACTGGCCCCTCGTTTACGGTGACCACGCTGGAAAAACTGCATGGCGACGACCCGAGTCGCGAACTGTTTCTGTTGCTGGGAGCAGACTCAATTCATGATTTGCCGACCTGGCGTGAACCGAAACGGATCCTGGAATTGGCGACAATCGTCGCTGTCAATCGAGGTCGAGAATCATTTGACCAACAAGCGGTCCAGCGGCACCTGATCGATCACCTCGGCGAAATCAATCCGCGAATCAGCGTGGTTTCGATTCCGGGGATTGATATCTCGGCCACAGACATTCGCTCACGCGTCCGTGAAGGACGCAGTATTCGTTACCAGGTATCGCGATCCGTCGAGGCTTACATTCACGAGCATTCTATCTATCATCAGTGACCGTATCCCATCCGTTCAGTTTCAGATTGTTTCACGTCGGGTCTCAGGAACATTGCATGATGACGGGTGTCACGGCTCTGCTGGCCCGTTCGCTGCGGAGTGACTCGAGGTCGATTTACATCCACGCAGCCCGTGTTGGATTGATGGCCGCGATCTACATTGCACTCTGCTGTACGCTTCAGGGTGCGATGCGTTTCGGCGCTCCGGGGATGCGATTCTTCAGAGCCAGCGTCTATCTCAACGCGATCTTCATGACTTTGCTCGGGATCGGATTCTTCTCAACAACGATCACTGAAGAGAAAGAGGAAGAGACTCTTGGCCTGATGACGATGGCCGGAATCAGTCCGCTGGGATTACTGCTCGGTAAGCTAGGGGGCCGACTGGTTCAGGCGTTGTTGCTGATCATTGTTCAGTACCCGTTCACTCTGCTGGCCGTAACGATGGGTGGCGTGACGCAGTCGCAGGTGCAAGCCGCATACAGCGGGCTGATCGGATTTACCTTGCTGATGGCTGGTGTGGGAGTGCTCTGCTCGACGATTGCATCGAGCAGTCGCAAGGCGGGAACCGCGCTGGTTGTGATCCTGGGGTTGTACGTGATTGTCCCGTTTGTCTGTCAGGCAGTCGTTCCCCGGTTGGGGCTCCAGCGGACAGTGGTTGCGCATGGGCTGCAGTATGTCGCGAAGATGTCGTTGTTCGTGCAGATCGAGGAAATTCTGGCATCAGGCGGGAGTGACTCTCCATGGAATATTCAGTTCTTTATGAATGCATTTCTGGGAATCGCCTGTTTCTTCGTGGCATGGGGCTGCTTTGGGCTGACAGTGACATCGTCCACAATTGAAGCGACGACGACTTCGGTGAACAGAAGTGAGTTGCGGCGCAATTCTGTGAACGGCCGAGTCTGGAGTAATCCCTTCTTGTGGAAAGATTACCGATTTGTTGCAGGTGGTTTCAGGATGTGGATGGTGCGCGCCATCGGATACGGGTTGTTGTTTCCTGTGACCTGGACCGCGTGTGAATTATGGGGAATGCGCGGTTGGGGAGGCTACTACTCTCAGCGACTGGGAGTCTACCAGTTCTTTGCTCTTTGTGCCCTGACGTGGGAGTCGTCGCTCATTGCCGCGCGATGTCTTCAGGATGAAATCCGAGGTCAGACCCTGGCATCGCTTGTCATGCTTCCGCAATCGACGACTCAGGTCTTCTATTCAAAATTCGCTGGCGCAATGATCGGGGTCATTCCGGGAATCACATGGCTTCTGATCGCGTGTGTCACCGGATTCGAGAACACTCGAGAGTTTTTGAATCCCAGCGACCCCGGACCATTTATCCTGGTCCATTTGTTCCTGGTTCCCCATCTGTCTGCCGTTTACGCACTCTGGATCCGCTGGGGAGCCGTACCGCTCGCCGTGGGAACGATGGTCGGGCTGTTCGCCATCTGGATCGTTCTTGGTGAGTTGGTTTTTCGCTTTCGGGAATGGCAGTTCAATCTCATCGCGATTATCGTTGGATTCGTCTGCGTGGGATTTCACTTTTTCGTGATTTCACGGATCCGGCTAATCGCGGAGCGCGAATGACTGGAAATCGATGTCACAGCAGGGCCTGAAGACATTTCAAAAACAAAAGGAATGCCATTGAACAGAAGGGAACGAAGGAAACGAAGTGGGAAAGGTGAGACCATCGCCAGCAATTCCAACTTCCATTTGTCACTTTGTTCCAATCGCTGCCTGCTATTCAAATGTAAATCCGGAGGGCAGGTGAGCATTGACCAGTAATTGCCACTTCCTTTTCCCCCTTCGCTTCCTTCGTTCTCTTCTGTTCAAAACCGAATGAAATTTGCAGTTTTGGAACAGAGGGGGCGCGGCGTTGAAGCGATGTGTCTGGCGCCGAATGCCTTGGGCCAGTTGTTGATTGAGCAGTTCGACGGGCGGGGCGAGGTGTTGACGGAGTTGCGTCATCCGGCGCAGGATGAGGTGGCACTCGTGCAGTTCGTTGACTAAGCCATCTTCATCGCAGCTCTGCTGTGCGAACATGGCCAGTTCATGGTGAGAGCACACAAAATATTACTGTTTCAGCAGTGCCCGGCCAGCGAGGATTCCTGATCGGCTGCTGCCGACTTCTCGCAGCAGATTGCCTGCCGAAGGGGAGTATGATGCGCACAACTGGCGGATGTCGTCGCGAGCCTGGAAGTAGGCTTCGATCACGCGCGGGTCCCATTGTTCACCCGATCCGCGACGGAAGATTTCTTCCAATCGCTCGATTGGCATTCCCTTACGATAGGGACGATCACTGACCATGGCATCAAAGCTGTCGGCCACCGCAATGATCCGAGCCATCAGCGGAATTCCGTCACCCTTCAGCTTGTCGGGATAACCCTTCCCGTTAAACGCTTCGTGATGATGTCGGACGCCTGGCAGGATTTGCGAGAGATTTCGCAACTGACACAGGATCTGGTAGCCGATCATCGGGTGCTGTTGAATCTGACGGAATTCGTCTTCGGTCAACTGCCCCGGTTTTGCCAGGATGCGATCATCGACACCAACCTTACCGATGTCGTGCAGGAGCCCTGACAGGTAGATATCTTCCAGATCTCCGGTTTCCAGCCCGATCTGCTGGCCGATACGACGCGCCAGCAAGGCGACTCGTTCGCTGTGACCGCGTGTGTACGGGTCCTTGGCGTCCAGAGTGGAAACCAGTGATCGAACAAACCCCACGAGCAGTTCGTCATGCTCGTCGTACAGTTCGATATTGCGGACGTGAGTCCCCAGGATCGTGGCGATCGAGCAAATCAGGTTCGCTTCCACTGAACCAAATTCCCGGCCACCCCGCAGGTTTGCCGCAACAATCCAGCCGCGTCGATGCTGAGGATCCCCGATCGGGACGATCACCATATTCTTCAGACCCGGGAAGTCCTCGCCCAGCAGTGTATGCTGCAGCTTGTTCTTCACCAGCGGCTTACTCCAGTTGTGTGTATCGAACCGTGCCAGCAACCGGGCAAGTTCCATTTGATCAAATGGCAGGCGTCCCTGGGACAGGAATCGCATCGAGTGATCGGAGTTTTCCACACAGATTCCGACACCAGCACATTCGATCAGCGGATACAGCCCTCGCACACAAAGTTCTGCGAGTTCTTCCGATGAACGGGACAATTGCAGGTTTTCTGTCAAGCGATGCAGCAGGCTGATCTCTTCGTAGGTGTAGTCAATCTGCAGGCTGAGGGCATCCAGATCCTGTTGAAGTTCTGCTTCACGTTCTCGCTGTTTTAAACTGCGGAAGGCGCAGTCCAACAATCGGACGAGCAATTGCGGATCACAGACGGGAACAGAAGTGACAGCTTTCTCGGAATCGGCTTCGCTGACGCGCGCTTCCAGTGCTGCCAGATGAAGTTCCGGAGGGAATACCCCACGCGATGCCAGGACATAGCCGGCAATCAAAAGCGACTCTTTTGACGGAATTGGGACCAGGAAGTAGGTCAATTCTTCGCTGATACGGTCGACTTCAATGGCATTGACCTGCCCCAGTCGCAGTATCAGTCGCGGTGGAACGTAGGGAAGATACTCGGCATGAGACTGGGCGATTACTTGCGCAAATTCGCGTTCGATGATCATGCATGGCAGGCCGGTCGCATCGCTGAATTCTCGCAGAATGACATCGACTGGCGCATCAGCGCCCGGAGCGACCACCGTATCAGAATGAACGGAGTCGTGATCGAAGGACGTCTGTGTGTCGAGGAGCCAAGTCGTCATTTGTCGAGTTCCCATGCCGTGAAGGTCGTAACACCTTCATCAGCGAACCCGGTGGTCATCGAATTGAAACGATTTCGATTCGACCTAGCACAGGGTGTTGGAACTCTAGTTCAACTCTGGCAATGAGCAACCAGAAGTAGCGCAACGAAATGCAGGGTTGCGTGATGTCGGACAGCACCACCGTCGTACCCGATGAATCCGGTACGGACCGAACATCCGGAATAGTCCACAGAGTCACTATTCGGTTCGTTTTCCGCGGTCGCGTAGAAGATCACTGACCTGCTTCAGTGTCTGTTGCTCACGCGACGTCAGCGAGTTCATCCCATGGGCATGAACCTTGGCGAGCAGTTCATCTAACTGCTGTTCGGCCTCTTCCTGCTGTCGCCGTACTGCCTGCTCCTGCTGTTGCCGACGGCGTTCGCGCCATTGTTCGACCAGTCCTGGCTGGGCCTCGGATGGCTGAGTCCCCCCACCAGCAGCGACGGATCGGTCCAGGCTGGTATATCCGTCGGTGAAGTCATAACCGAGGAAGGAATCTTCTTCACTGTCGATTCGCTCGTTCTCGAAGAATTCGACGAGATTCACTACAAACACGACGGCGCTCAGGAAAACCAGTGGAGAGAGGTCAAACGCCAGTCCCACGACGGCCAGCAACCCCGCCACGACCATGCTGACTTGAACAGCACCGCGATTGACCAGTTCCGGGTGACTGTGCGCGGCCAAAACGGATCGCACGATTTGAGCACCGTCGAGCGGGAGCATCGGCAGCATGTTGATCAGGAACAGCATCCAGTTGACGAAAAATGTGATGACACCAAGATCGCTCGGCAATTGCTCAAGATCGAGCTTCGTCAACGGAAACGTAAATGGGACCAATGCCGATCGATAGGAATCGGACGGCAGGATCCATGGGACGGCCAGACAGATCACCAGGTTGACAAATGGTCCCCCCGCCGTCGTGACGACGGATGCCCAAGTACCACGCCCCGGCTGAACCGTTGCTAATCCACCGATCGGCGACAGGCGAATTTCTGTGGCACTTCCACCTGTCATCCGAGCCAGGCAGACATGCCCCAGTTCGTGCAGAAGTACGGAAACCATCAGGATGGCCAGAGCGGCCGCACCGAGCATCCAGCCGAATCGAAACAGAAAATAGGCCCCGACCAGAAAGAACGAGAGATCCATTCGTATTCGAAGCGTTCCGAGTCGAACGATCTCGAACGACGGCAGCATCCAATTCAGTCGTTCATTCATTTCTGATGCCTTCCCGCATGCCTCGGAACACCACGTTCCGAGCCTGATTGCTACGACCTGTCCATCTTAACCCTTTCATTGTGGCAAGACAATCCGCCAAATCAACTTTGAAAATCCAGCGTACCATCATGATTTGTGGGTTACCCGAAATGTCAGCTGGCCCTTGAATTTGAGTTGAACGGAATCTGAACGCGCGCCGACTGAGTCAAATCTCCTGAACGACGGGACTTTTCATGACCGAGTACCGACAGCCACCCCAGACCGTTATACTGACGTCTCGTTAGCACATTTCCCGTCTTTTCGCAGTCTCATTCCTCCTCGGAGTTTCGCCCATGGACATGGCCAAGCTGGTCGATTTCATGAGCAACCTGATCTACCCGATGCAGGCGATTGCAGCGGTCTATGGTCTGTTTCTGACAATTCTGGTCTTTCGCCGAATCGCTCAAAAGCGATTTCGGACTCAGGCTGCCGCCGACGATTTCCTGAATCAGGTCAGTGAACGATTGCAGGGACGTCAATTTGACAGTGTCGCCGAACTGTGCGATTCCCCACCCTACTGGTCAAAAGCGGTGCCGCAACTGATTCTGATAGCCCTCGCCCATCGTGAACGGCCCATTTCGAAACTGCGACAACTTCTCAGCGAGACCTTTGAACGCGAAGTTCTGGCAGAACTCGATTACCAGCTCTCGTGGGTGAATACAGTCGTCAAGACGGCACCAATGCTCGGATTGCAGGGGACCGTTCTGGGAATGATCGCCGCTTTCGCGAAAATTGCATCCAGTCAAAGAACTGGGGTTGATCCAAGCAAGCTGGCTACGGATATCAGTTTCGCACTGATCACAACCGCCGTCGGATTGATGATTGCTATCCCCCTGGTCATGTGTATGGCATCAATGCAAGTTCGTATCGGTCGCCTGACGGACGCAGTTCAACATCAACTGGGACGTTTCCTGGATGAACTCGAAGCGGCCCAGTCGAAAAAGCGGTAAACGGATGCCGGGGCGGGAGAAGTTGACGTGGCAAGTCGCAGTCTATTTAAAGATTCGGCGGGGTCTTTCGGCGGGAAGCGAAAGGCGGTCGAAGGAGATCTGGATATCACTCCGATGATCGACGTCACGTTCCTGCTGCTGATCTTCTTCATGGTCTCGTCCACCATGCAGGGAAAACCAGATCTGGATGTCCCCGTGGCTCAGCATGCCATCGGGATCGATGCGAGCGGGGCTGCTGTCGTGACCGTATTTGCTGCAGCAAGCGTCGCAGAGTCACCTCGAATCGTCCTGGGTGATGTGCAGGGTCCGGACGGAGAATTGAGTGACATTCGCCGGTTCGTCGAAGAAAAATCGCGTGAAGGAGTTCGCAAGTTCGTGATTAAGGCGGAAGGGGATGTTCCGCATGGTCTGGTCGAGGAAATCGCCAAGGCTATCAAGTCAGTCGAAGGTGTGGAATTGTACATGGGGGTCGGAGACAAACCGGTCGAGTAAGGTTTTCGCTGTCCACCTTGTCACATGAGGGACTGCGAGATTCGTTCTCTTCCTGTTTTCAGTTGCAACGTACGTCAGAATTTCAAGTCGATCCAGCACAGGCGTAAAATGGCGATTCGGTTTCGCTGCCAGCATTGTTCGGGACTGATGAGTATTTCCAGCCGCCAGGCTGGAATGACGGTTCAGTGTCCAACCTGCGGCGAACAGACTCTGGTCCCTCTGGAAGATATTTTCAGTTCATCCCCGGACGGGAAATCAGCGGCCGCCACAGAAGTAACGGATGCCGACCCGCAGGAAGCGAACAGGCATGAACCGCCCAGAGAGACGTTTGCTGAGTACCGCGCCAGTCGTGACGAAGATGCAGATATCGAACCAGAGAGGGCAATTCAAGAAGAGTCTGACGACGCAAACCAGGCTGACCAGGCAACCGTGGACGACGAGGATGAACCAGAGCCGTTTCAATTGAAGGTCCGTCAGCGAGTCGATGATGAGATGGATCTGACACCAATGGTCGACGTGACGTTTCAACTGCTGATTTTCTTTATGGTGACAGCGTCGTTTGCCTTGCAGAAATCGATCCAGGTTCCGACTCCCGATCCCGACAAAAAGGGTGCCACGCAGCAATTACAGATTCTGGAAGATCTCGAAGGGTCGTCAATTCGAGTTCAAATTGATGCGACAAATGTAATCACAATTGATGATGAACCGCTGTCTGACCCAAGCCGGCTCGCCGATGCTCTGAAAGATAAGATGCGAAAAGAACAGAAGACAGAGATCCTGATATCTGCTCACGCTGCGGCGCTGCATCGTTCTGTCATTTCCGTGATCGATGCCGCGAATCATATTGGAATGCAAAAGATCCGCCTGATCTCACGACAGGGTAAAAGCGAATAACGATGCCTTCACTCGAACTTCAATATGCAGACGGTCGGGTCACGACATGCGAGTTGTCGCGAACGCAACCGTTAACGATCGGGAAGCAATCGTTTAATGATATCTGCGTTGTGGGCGACGATGTCGGGGCGATGCATTGTCGAGTCCTCTGGAATAAGTCGGCGTTTGAAGTGACCGCAGCAACGTCAGGCGGAGTCGAGGTGAACGGAACGACCGTTGCTCACGCTCGATTGAGTCCAGGTGACGTTATTCGTGTCGGCAATCTGGATCTGGTTTATCTTGACCCCACCGTTGCTGATTCTGAACCTGATTTGCGGTTGCGGGAAATTCCAGAGGCCCCCCCGCCCCTTCCCAAACATCGCGAAGCTCTGAAGCATGATGCCCCGCCTGCCAAACGACGAAACGACAAAGGGGAGTCGGAGTCGCAGCCACAGCCGGAAGCGTCACTCTTTGAAGGGCCTGTGTACACAGAATCCCAGGTGTTAGCAGCCTATGAAGTCGTCGCCAGCGTGGAAGACGATTCGCTATCCCCCATGAAGCTGAAGCCGCTCCCTTCAAGTCGATCTGTAGATTCGACATATCCACCGAAACCGGCACGTTACGCCAGCATGGGAATGTCGCTCGGAGCTCAAGTCCGTCCAGGTGAACAAGACGCCCTGCGATCTCCTTTAGTGCTGGGGCTGAGTCTTGGTGGCTTGGTGCTGGTATTGATCACCGGAATCTTCTGGTTTCTGATCAGTCGCGAACAATCGACGCGACTCTATGACCGTGCCGTCGCAGAACTGAACGAGGGTCAATATGCGCAGTCGATCGCCTCGTTTGAACAGTTTCTGCAGCAGTATTCCGGCCACGCACTCCATCGTCAGGCGGAACGTGGATTAGGAAAAGCACTCGTTCAAAAGGAGATTGCGGGTGGAA
>CAZSTW010000152.1:0-15637 GCA_964609845.1 uncultured Planctomycetaceae bacterium
TGAACCAGTACGTCATCGGCCAGGACCGTACGAAGAAGATCCTGTCGGTCGCTGTTCACAACCACTACAAGCGGCTGACTGCGGCTTCGGACACCGAAAACGATGTCGAGATTGAAAAGTCGAACATCCTGCTGATCGGTCCGACCGGTTCGGGCAAGACACTGATGGCTCGTACGCTGGCTCGACTGCTTCAGGTTCCGTTCGCCATCGGTGATGCCACAACCCTGACAGAGGCTGGCTACGTTGGGGAAGACGTTGAAAACCTGCTGCTGAAGCTGCTGCATGCCGCCGACTTCGATATTGAAGTTGCTCAGCGAGGGATCGTCTTCATCGACGAAATCGACAAGATCGGGAAGACATCGCAAAATGTATCAATCACTCGCGATGTCTCCGGTGAAGGTGTTCAGCAGGCACTGCTGAAAATGCTCGAAGGGACCGTTGCCAACGTGCCGCCACAAGGGGGACGAAAGCATCCTGAACAGCAGTACATCCAGATCGATACCACCAACATCCTGTTTATCTGCGGTGGAACGTTCGTCGGCCTGGAAGACATCATCGCCAAGCGAATGGGCAAGCGAACCATCGGTTTTGGCGCTCAGGCGGTTGAGGATCACAACAAGGTCCGCAGCGGTAAACTGCTGGCCCAGGCATCGACCGATGACATCATTGAATACGGCATGATCCCTGAACTGGTCGGCCGACTGCCAGTCATCAGCGCCCTGGCTCCGCTGGAAGAAGAAGATCTGGTTCGGATCCTGATGGAACCCAAGAATTCGCTGGTCAAGCAGTATCAGAAGTTCTTCCAGATGGAAAATGCCGAACTGGAATTCACACCAGAAGCACTGCGTGAAATCGCCCGAATTGCCAAAGCCAAGGAAACGGGTGCTCGCGGATTGCGTTCGGTGGTCGAAGAATCAATGTTCGAAGTGATGTACGAGCTTCCCGATCAAGCCGCCGGCAAGAAATACGTGCTGACGCCGGAAGTCGTTCGCGGCGAAACCCGTCTGCGACCTCTGGATGATTCCGCCGCCGCTTGAACTTGCGGTCTGATTTCAGAAAACACAGATAACGACCGCCCGGCTTGAAACAGCCGGGCGGTTTGCATTTCATCTGGTTCAGGGCTTCGATTTTTCGATTTTTTCCAGACAAAGCATTCTTTCAAAGCCAGCGATCTCTTCTGGCCAAAATCGAAAAATCGCAGGCGCGCCCCCCTGATTAGCAGCCCTATCATTTGTGAAGACGATTCCGAGTCGTGTATGATCTCACTCACCGCGAATCTTCAACTCAAGTAACCCCGCCCGAAAGAGACTGCCATGCAGGCTCGCCTCAAGGTTCTTCACGACAAAGCGAACGTCAAGCAGGTTAAGCTCTTGCCTGTGACGCTGATTGGTCGCAGTACCGAATGCAATCTGAAGATTGCGTCGAGCCAGGTGAGTCGTAACCATTGCCGAATTACGCTGGGTGAGGATGCCGTCTTCGTCGAAGACTTGGGAAGTGCCAACGGAACTTTGGTTGATGGACAGCTGATTACGCCACACCAGCCGACAGCGATTGCTCCGGGAGCACGCCTGGTGGTGGGACCGGCCGAATTCGTGATCGACTATGTGGCGACAACCAGCGCCACCATAGTTTTGCCCCGATCGGGTGTCCCCCGCGCCCCGGAGATGCCATCGACAGAGATGATATTTCCGGTTGCATCAGCCCCCGCAGTCGAAACCGTCGCACAGGCTCCCGCCAGCCCTCCTGCTCCTGAAACCATTCCGCAGCAGGCCGTTTCGGTCGTCGAGGCCGCCGTACCACAAGAGGCCGTTCCAACGGTGCCGGACCAAGTCGCGGCCGTACAGCCTGCCGCTGAAACGATACCAGCCCCTTCGGCGCCCCACGCTGACACCCAACTTCTGGAACCGGGTTTCAATTTTGGATTCGCGGATTCGGCATCCGCCGATCCCGAAATCGATCAACCAACAGAATTCATGTTTGGCGTTGCCACCCCTGAGTTCACATCGAGTGCCGAGGCTTCGCCACCTGCTGCAGAGCCCCCAAAAAAGGGACTCAAGTCGCTCTTTTCGATGTTTGGACGCAAGGAGAAGGGGCCAACAGCAAAACATGAGGCAACGGTTCCAGACGCTGCTCCGGCCCCCAGCGTTTTCCTTCCGACCGTAGATGCGAGTCCCGCCCCCGAGAATCTGGCTTTTGCCCCCCCCGACGATGCCAGCATGCCGGTCCAGGAACCAACCCAACCTGCTGCTGAACCGACCGACGAGGACGATGGGTTCTCACAATTTCTGTCAAACCTCTAAGGAGTTTCTGTTAAATGTCCGCTGTCGAAAAAGAGTTGCTTGCCCTGAGTCAAAAATTGCTGGCATCGATTGATACTGGTGACTGGAAGACCTATGAGTCGCTGTGCGACGCCTCCATCACCTGCTTTGAACCCGAGGCCCTGGGACAGGTTGTAGGAGGACTGGCATTCCACAAGTTCTACTTTGACCTTCCATCCACGCCGACCAAGCCAGCTCGACAGTCGACAATCGCCTCACCACATATCCGGGTGATGGGCGGCAGTGCCGTCATCTCTTATGTCCGAGTCGTTCAGAAGCTCGACGGCAACGGTGCTCCCGTATCGGTCGCAGCGATGGAAACTCGCGTCTGGGAAAAGCAAGATGCCGGCTGGAAACACGTTCACTTCCATCGTAGCCCGATTTAGAGCGCATCTCACTTAAGTGTGGCGTCCCGCGGGCATCAAACGACAGCGTCTAACCCATGTTTCGACGCGACACGGAAGTGCGAGACGCACAAGAGCGGCCAGCGCATTGAAGCGACCTGCGAAGCGTTCCGCCTTGCGGGAAAGTCGTAATGGAATTCCCTCGTCAGGGGCACGAATTGTCGGACTCTGATTTGGAAACATCAGCAATTGACGCCTTGCTGCTGACTCGTGATTTGATGTTTACCAGCAAAATCACGAGTACAGCAGCGTCGTTAGGACTCCGATTCGAAACCGTGGGAAACGCGGATTCGATCAGCGTTCGTATCGCTGCTGCGAAGCCACGGGCAATTTTTCTTGATCTGGGTTGGTCTGAGATTGACCCGCGATCATTGATTGAGCAACTGGGGACTCCGCGACCGGTTGTGATCGCGTTTGGGGCGCATGTTGATACCATGCGACTCGAACAGGCCCGCGAAGCAGGCTGCGACGACGTGATGGCTCGCAGCAAGTTCTCTGCGACATTGCCCGATCTGCTACGTCAAACGTTCAATCGATAATCTTGTTGATCGGGTATTCAACGATACCAGTCGCTCCGGCGGCTTTCAGTCGCGGAACAATCATCCGGACGTAAGACTCGTCCACAATCGTATTCACGTCAACCCAATCAGGATCGGACAGCGATGCCACCGTTGGCTTCTGCAAGGCTGGAAGCTGCTGCAGAATGCTGGCCAGATCGACTCGACGTACATTCATCAGCAGGCCAACTTTCCCCTCCGCAGCCAGGCATGACTTCAACATCAACGAGATGTTTTCGAGCTTTTCTCGTTTGGAAGGGATATTCCATGCCGCATTGTTGGCAATCAGACGTGTTGTGCTCTGAAGAACTTCATCAACGATACGCAGATTATTTGCACGCAACGAACTTCCCGTTTCGGTCACTTCCACGATCGCATCAGCCAGTTTCGGCGGCTTGACCTCGGTTGCTCCCCACGAAAATTCCACCTGCGCGGTGACGCCATGCCTGGCCAGGTAATTGCGAGTCAGGCCAACAACCTCGGTCGCAATCCGCTTGCCTTGAAGGTCCTTAACAGTCTGAACGGGCGAATCATTGGGGACACACAGCACCCAGCGAACCGGACGACGGCTGACCTTCGAAAACATCAATTCACAGACTTCGTGAACCTGAGCGTTGTTTTCCAGCACCCAGTCGTACCCTGTAATTCCTGCGTCCAGCACCCCCTGCTCGACATAGCGAGCCATTTCCTGAGCGCGAATCAGCATGCATTCGATTTCAGGGTCGTCGATTTCAGGGTAGTACGACCGGGACGAAAACTTGATCGTGTATCCTGCCTTCTTGAAAAGTTCGGCAGTTGCATCCTGCAGGCTGCCCGCAGGAATTCCCAATTTAATCAGCTTGTCTGTCATGTCAGGCTCGTCGATTGCGTAAAGTCAGAATATCGGAAATACAAAAACAGCAGGTGCGATCAGTATCGGACACTCCGCCGGTTCGTGAGGTTCTATTTCTTGTAAACCGCTTTCGGATCAAACAGGCGTTCCCCGATGACGGTCACAGCTCCCGTCTGGGGATCGATCTGGCGGAAGAAGCAGCTTTTGAATCCTTCGTGACAGGCCGCTCCGCCAATCTGATGGACTTTGACCAGCAGCGTATCTGCATCACAATCGTAGAAGATCGCCTTCAATTCCTGAACGTTGCCACTTTCTTCGCCTTTACGCCATAGTCGCTGACGGCTGCGACTGAAATAACAGACGCGGCCCGTTTTCAATGTCTCAGCGTACGCTTCGGCATTCATGTAGGCGAGCATCAAAACATCGCCGGAGGCGTCGTCTTGAGCAATCACAGGAATCAGCTCGGACTTCGTAAAATCAGGTCCAGTAGTCTCTAACATCGAATGGGAACGCCTTCGTTCGTCGTGCGGATAAATTGTTTGACACCCGTAAACTACCAATTTCGCTTACGAGAAACCAGTTTCACGTCGGAAACGGAATTCCGCCACCGATTCATAAGCACCCCGTCGCTTGTTCATCGCAGGTCTTCCGCCCAGAATAAACGGATCTGCACGGGATTACCTCTGGCAAATCCGTTGGGAACTCGCCCGCTAACCGGAGAATCATTCATGACTCGCTTGCGCATCGTGTTGATGGCCCTGTCGTTCTTTACCACGACCATGGTTTCGGCAGCGGAGTTTCCGCTCAAGCAGGGTGACATCTGGGTTATGGCGGGAGACAGCATTACCGCTCAGCATCTGCACTCCAATTACTTCGAAGCCTTTTGCTTTGCGCGGTATCCCAAAATCACATTCGCGTTTCGCAACTCGGGAGTAGGCGGTCACACCATCACCAGTACGCTGGCTCGCTACGATTACGATATCGATGCCTGGAAGCCGACCGTGGTCTCTGTCGAACTGGGAATGAACGATCAGGGGGGCAACACTCCGGAACAGTACATTTCCAACATGGCGAAAATGGTGAGTCGAATCCGTGCCGGAAATGCACTCCCCGTGATGCTAACAGCCAGCCCGATCAACAACGGGAACACAATGGCAAACCTCGCCGGTAATCGGCGGTTGCATGAATATGCCGAAGCGCTGAAGGAATTCAGCCAGAAGGAAAAGCTGCCGTTTGCAGATCAATTCCATCTGTTGGTCGATGTCTGGGGGACCAATAAGCCGCGTGAAAATCTCGCTAACGCAATCCCCAATCTGCAGAGTATCGCTCAAAACAACGATGTCGCTGGGGTTGAGCACCTGCGTGCCTTTCTGCAGGAACAGTCGAAGTCTGCCGTGAAGCCAGTCTCGATGCAGGGGGACCCCGTCCATCCCGGCGCTCCTGGCCAGTTGATGATGGCTGCGGCACTGCTGAAGGAACTCGGCGCGAACCCGTTCGTCAGCAGCGTAATGATCGAGGGATCGATGGCAACATCGAAAGGCTGCCTTGTAGAAAACGTGAAAATTGAAAACGGAGCATTGAGTTTTGATCGTCTTGACGAATCACTGCCTTTTCCGATTCCGGAAGAGGCTGCTGCTGTGCTGCCAATGTTCCCAACTCTGACCGAACTGAGCCTGTACACATTGCAGGTGAAGTCTCTCAAGCCAGGTATGTACAGCCTGAAGATTAATGAAGTGCAATTGCCATCTCCCCTTTCAGCTCAGCATCTGGCAGAAGGAGTTAATCTGACGGGACTAGCCTATGCTCCAAGAGCAGCGAATGTTCCTGCCAGCGTCATCGTTCTGCAGGGGAAAAATGTCCTCAATGCAGTCGCCGCCAAGGAATCACTTGTGGGACAATGGCGCGGCTTGTCACAACGTGCACACGCTGCCGGTGCGGCTCCAGAGCTGAAAGACCAACTGGCCGAAATGACGAAAAAGGTGATGGAAGCCGACGACAGGATTCGACAAGCTGCCAAACCTCAAAAGCTGCACTTCGAATTGTCGCCTCAGCAATGATGTCGCAGATCGCTTGATGTTTCCGTTGGCCGTATCGTCTGTTCTGCCGGGGCAGTACGGATGACGTGATTGGACGCTGACGGATAGATTCGCTTCGCGCCGTGACCCATAAAATGGGATGTCGATCCATGTCGAAGAGATTTCATTTCGCGATCTACGTGACCTGCCTGATCAGCTTCACTTCCACGGCTCACTGCGACGAACCGAAATCATCTCAATCTCTCTGGCGAAAGCTGGAGAAGTTTGCCCAGCCTTCGACGGAGTGGGCTGGAAAATTGGGCGATTACCGGTCGCCGATGGGTTTTGAGGATGGAACTCGAGTTCAATCAGCCGCGGACTGGACTCGCCGCCGACAGGAAATTCAGAAACGCTGGCATCAGCGACTTGGCCCATGGCCCCCCCTGGTTGAGCGCCCAACGGTTAAGACGATCGACACCGTCGAAAGGGACGATCATACTCAACATCACGTCCATGTTCAGATCTCACCGGAAGGGCAACTGGTTGATGGGTACCTGCTGATCCCCAAAGGGAACGGTCCATTTCCGGCAGTGCTGGTTCCTTTTTACGAACCGATGACCAGCATCGGCCAGGGAGCGAAAGGACGTGGAACGCATGATTACGGGCTGCAACTGGTCAGGCGGGGATTTGTGACGCTGTCGATCGGCACTCCAGGTTCGCTGGAGAAAATCGGATCGGACACGCGCCAGCTTCTGACAGCAGCAGGTGTCGAACAGAGACGACAGCCACTGACGCTGTTGGCCTATGCGGCAGCCAACTGCCATACCGCTCTGGCTCAGATGCCGAATGTCGCCCCGGATCGCATCGGAGTGATCGGCCTTTCATATGGCGGCAAATGGTCCATGTTCGCTTCGTGCCTTCATGAGAAGTTTGCCTGTGCCGTCTGGTCCGATCCGGGAATTGTATTTGACGAGAAGAACGGAAACGTCAACTATTGGGAACCGTGGTACCTTGGATTCGATCCCAAGGTTCAGCGGAAGCCCGGCATTCCGAATGATGAGCGGCCCCGGACTGGTCTATACAAAGAAATGGTGGAAGCGGGTGAGGATCTGGTGGATCTCCACGCGCTGATGGCACCCCGTCCGGTGCTGGTCTCGGGAGGCACAGAAGATCCGCCGCGGAACTGGCAGGCGCTGAATCATCTTGTGGCGCTGAACAAGTTGCTCGGCTACGAACATCGCGTCTGCATGACCGCACGTACCGGTCATATCCCCACCGCCGAAGCCCTGGAACTGGAACTGGCGTTTCTGGAATTCTGGCTGAAGAACCACGAAAAGCCCGAACAGATCAGAGCTCGTGCGCAGTCACTGTTGGCACCGATCAGCGGCGAATTAAGACTGGCGGGATTGAAAGACAAAGTGGAGGTGCTGCGTGATCGGTGGGGAATTCCACACATCTATGCTCAGAACAACCATGACCTCTTTTTTTCTCAGGGCTTTGTGGTGGCACAGGATCGCCTGTTCCAGATCGATCTCTGGCGTAGAATTGGCTGCGGAGAGACAGCCGAAATCTTTGGTGAGGAAGGAATCGAAGGTGATAGATTTGCGAGACTGATCCGCTACCGAGGTGACATGCAGGCTGAGTGGCAAAGCTATTCATCGGACACTCGCGAGATTGCAACGTCCTTTACACAGGGAATCAACGCGGGAATCGATCAGTTTGGAGACCAGTTGCCGATTGAGTTTCAGGTGATGGGCTACAAGCCCAAAAAATGGCAACCGGAAGATGTACTGACACGAATGTCCGGAATTGTGATGTCTGGAAACTTTCAGCGTGAAGTGGCACGAGCCCGGATGATCGCTACGGTTGGTGTTGAAGAGGCACGTCGTCTTGCCCCGACGGATCCGCCGCAGGAATTTGCCCCAGTTCCGGAACTGGACCTGTCTCTAATTCAACCGCAGATTCTACGCGGATTCCAAGCTGCCACTCGTCCCATGAAGTTTACACCAGGGGCGTCCGAGAGCAATAACTGGGTGGTCGATGGTTCTCTTTCGGCGTCAGGAAAACCGATGCTGGCGTCTGATCCCCATCGAACGATCGCAGTCCCTTCGCTGCGATATCTGGTCCATTTGCACGCCCCAGGTTGGAACGTGATTGGTAGCGGTGAGCCGGGACTGCCAGGTGTCGCGATTGGCCACAATGAAAACGTCGCGTGGGGCTTCACGATTGTTGGAACTGACCAGGCGGACCTTTACGTTGAGCAGACAAATCCTGCTGCGCATCACGAATACAAGGTCGGTGATCGCTGGGAACCGATGCAGATTGTCAAAGAAACCCTCACGGTGAAAGGTCGTCCGGAACCCGTAACTCTTGAAATGCGATTCACTCGGCATGGCCCGGTGATTTATCAGAATGACGAATTTGACATCGCAGTCGCCTTGCGCTGGGCCGGAAGTGAACCCGGGGGAGCGGCATATCTCGGCAGTCTTTCTGTGGCCAGGGCTCGTGATGCCAGGGATCTTGTACAGCGACTCGAGGCCTGGAAGATTCCGTGCCTTAACTTCGTATTTGCGGATCGACAAGGAAACATCGGCTGGGTCGCTGCTGCGTTGACACCTGTTCGCCAGGGATGGAACGGGCTGCTCCCCGTCCCTGGTGCAGAGGGACAATTTGAATGGCAACGTTTTCTTAAGGTGAGTGAACTTCCGCAGGCATTTAATCCCGATCGTCATTATGTCGCGACCGCGAACCACAATATCCTGCCGCCCGGATACACCCGTGAAATCGCATACGACTGGGAGTCCCCCTATCGGCAACAGCGGATTGAGCAGCGACTCAATGAACGTATCAGCGCTTCCACGAAGTTCACACTCGATGACTTCCAGTCGATTCAGCACGAGAACCGATCACTCGCCGCACAGCAGTTGATCGAGATTCTGAAGACGGTCAGCCTGCCAGCGGAGTTGTCACCGTTCGTCAAACTTTTGACCGATTGGAACGGTGAATTGTCGCGAGAATCCGCCGCGGCAGCATTGTATGCGGTCTGGATGCAGGAGCTCCAATCCGACTTCTATGCATTGCGACTTCCCAAAGAAAGCGCAGCTGATCGCGGGGAACTGCGAAAGCTACCCGTCATGTTCTCCCATTTGGCAAAGCCGGAACCATGGATGTTTGGGAAGGAGCCAAATGCTGCCCGAGACAAACTGTTTCAAACGACATTGTCGCGGGCCGTCGTTCGTACGACTCAGTTGCTCGGGCGTGAGCCGACCTCATGGAATTGGGGAGCGTTGCATACCGTGACGTTTCGCCATCCACTGGCGGGACTGGGGCCAAACTACGAACGTGCGTTCAATCTTGGCCCGCTTGGACGGCCGGGCGACAGCAGTACCCCGAACAACACACGTGCCAATGACCTGTTTGAACAAATTCACGGTGCGTCATACCGCCATGTCTTTGACCTGGCTGATTGGGATCTGGGAATGGCAACCAGTACTCCGGGCCAATCAGGTCAACTGGCCAGCCCGCACTACGACGACCTGCTGCCGCTCTGGTCCGAATTCAAATATTTTCCGTTGGCCTATTCACGCGTGAAAGTCGAAGGTGTCACGGCCAACCGCATGAGGCTGGTTCCTGCGATCTCAGGGAGACCGTGATAAGACATCCGCGAAGGAGTCAATAAACGGGTAAACATCTGCAGTGAAAGCGACAATCCTTTTTTCAGGCGACCATCCATGTTTAGCACAAGCGATCATGATTCCGGGAATGCTGTCAGGAGGAACACAGTCACAATACTGATTCTGACGGCTTTGATCGTCGCCACGCCCCCACGTGTCAAAGCAGACGCTCCTGAGGCGTGGTCCCCTTCTCTGATGATGCGGGTCAAACGCGTTGGCAGTGTTCAGGTTTCACCCGATGGTCAACGTGTCGCATATACGGTGCGGCAGGCTGTCTTGGAAAAAGACCTGAGCGAATATCGGACTCACATCCATCTCGCTAACATCGACGGCAGCCATCGATTGCAACTGACGCAAGGTGATGCCTCATGTGACGACCCGCAGTGGTCTCCAGATGGGCAATGGATCGCATTTATATCGCGTCGAGTCGGCAAGAAGAATCTCTGGGCAATCAAACCGGATGGCGGCGAGGCGATTCAAATTACGGACATCAATTCTGACGTCTCCAGTTTTCGCTGGTCGCCATCGGGGGCTGCAATTGCTTTGACAGCACTCGATTCCGCAACGGATGACGAAATGCGCCGGAGCCGTGAAAAAGACGATGCGACCGTTATCGACGAAAATGTCAAATTGAATCGTTTGCATCTTGTCAACTTTGAACCAAAGTCCGTTGCCGATCCCCGATGCCGTCTCTTGACCTCAGATCGACTGAGCATCTCCAGCGAGGCTAGGGCCGGGCGATCAGGCTATGACTGGTCGCCCGACGGGAAGACGATTGTTGTCTCGCACACGACATCGCCGCGTCCCGACGACTGGGGGACAGCCGATCTTGCTCTTGTTGATGTGGCGACTGGTAAGCATCGGTCTCTTGCAAACTCGAAAGCGGCAGAATCGATGCCTCACTATTCGCCAGATGGCCAATCGATCGCTTTCGCGATGAGCGACGATCCACCGAAGTGGGCCGGCGCGCGAACGATCCATATCATCCCTGCCGCAGGCGGAACCGCCACAAAACTCGCTGACACATCCGATCGCTTCGGGAGGCACTCGGAACTGATTGGCTGGTCCGCTGATGGAAATCGCCTGTATTTTAACGAGGTGCAGGGGACGCGACTGAAGGTTCTTGAACTTCCACTCAACGGCGCGCCCGTTGAACTCCGCAACTCTCAAACATCCTGGTCGGGGATGTCCAACGGCGGATTCTCACTGAATGCGACCCGAACACATTTTCGCTTCGGATGGGAACAACTGGACATTCCCTCTGAAGCCTACGCCAGTCCGGTTACAAAGTTTGAACCAACGCTCGTGAGCGCCGTACACGCAAATTTGCCAAAACCACCGCTGGGACAGACCAAAGTCGTTCGCTGGAAGTCAACCGAATCAATAGAAGTGGAAGGGCTTTTGACCTACCCCGTGAATTATGAGAAGGGAAAGCGATACCCGTTGCTATTGGTCATCCATGGTGGCCCAATGGGAGTTTTTACCGAGGGTTTTGATGGAAACCCTGGGACATACCCTGTCGCCTCGTTCGCCGCGAAGGGTTACGCCGTACTGCGTCCCAATCCACGAGGCAGTAGCGGTTATGGCAAGAAATTTCGCTACGCCAATTACGGCGATTGGGGAGGCGGAGATTTTCGTGATGTGATGTCAGGTGTCGATCATGTGATCGCGGAAGGAATTGCCGACCCGGATCGTCTCGGTGTGATGGGCTGGAGTTACGGTGGATTCATGACATCCTGGACGATCACTCAAACAAAGCGATTCCGTGCCGCATCCGTTGGTGCCGGGGTCACGAATCTGATGAGTTTCACCGGGACGGCGGACATTCCCGGTTTTCTGCCTGACTATTTTGGTGGCGACTACTGGGACAAACTCGACCAGTATCGTTCTCACTCGGCGATGTTCCAGATCAAGGGCGTGACAACTCCGACACTGATCCAGCACGGCGAGCGTGATGAGCGAGTTCCTCTGTCCCAGGGGCAGGAGCTTTACAACGCTCTCAAGCGGCAAGGGTGCGAAGCCACGATGGTCGTCTACCCGCGAACCCCGCACGGTATCGAAGAACCGCGATTGCTGCTCGACTGCATGAACCGCAACCTGGAGTGGTTCGACCGTTACGTCCGTGAAACAAAGTAGCCTTCATCGCTCCGCGTGAAGTCAGCCGATTGCGAGCCAGCGTGGGTTGCTCCGAAAGTGCCGTATCCAGGTCTCGGCTGAAAGCGAGCAAGAGCGGAAGTCACACCCGCCGGAACGCAATAGCGTCCGGTTCCGTTCGAAAAATCGAATCTCAATTCGAAGTACCGAACCGGACGCTATCGCGTTCCGACTGATGGCTTGAGTGGGTTCAATGTCCGTTAATATTCAGACGAAGATCTCGCAAATCGGCTTCGATGGCATCGACTTCGCGTCCAACCGATATCGCAGAATGGCTCCAGGTATTCGCTCGGCGACCTTCACAGGGAGCAATGAGGTTACTTCGAATACCGCGTTGTCAGATGTCGACACAACGATTCGATCAGCCGGTTGCGGGCCGAATGTCGCGAAAAAGTATGATCTGCGTCGTCAAGGAACATAACCGACAGTTGCCGACGCCGGACCATTCTCCTGGCTTGGGCCCGCGCCTTGCAGTTCAAGATGCTGTAGCCGGGGTCGGTTGTCGAAAAGAACATCGAGACCTGCCGATTCGCTGCCGCTGCGTTTTTGAGATCCGCGGCGAGATCGTCACACGTCGGATGTGCGACATGAGCGATTGGCACTTTCTCGGGACGTGATCGACGTTTTTTATTCTTCAAAAGCGATTGCAATCGCTGTCGTGCCAGACGGAAGGCTCCTGCAAATCCAATACTGCTGCGGCCGGAGAGGAGTTTCAGCCATTTAGACGGCTGAAACGCCGCATTGATGTAATAGTGTTCACGAATCAGCTCCAGAGTGGGAGCATTTTCGAGTGTCATCCCATCGCACCAGTAATAGGTGAGCGGATTGATTAAAACACTTTCAACCAAAGCGGGGTCTCGAAACTGGGCCGCAGACTGAAATGAGGCATACGCGCCCGAGCAAAGCCCCATCAGAACAACCCGCCTGATCCCCAGATGTCTGCGCAGCCATTCAATCGTGATTTCGATATCCCGGAAGACAGACGACGCATACGAGTCGTTTTCCAATACCGTGGTCGCAGCAATGCTGTCTCCCAGTCCACAAAAATCGAGTCGAAGGCATCGAAAGCCCTGTGAAGCGAAACGGCGCGTCATTTCCACATTCATGCGCCCGGGGCCGATCCGATATGAGGACCCCGAATTCAAAACGATAATGAAAGGCAGATCATCGCTTCTGGTTGTTTCTGGTTCCGAAAGAATCCCGAACAGATCAGGTACGTCACTGATACGGCAAGGAGTCTCGCGAATGCAGACCCCAGCTTCGATCATTCGTGCCTCAGTTCCCTCGATAACGTCTCTACGCCGTTCATTGGCTCCATAAGCAGGTTCATTCAGAGATGCCTGATGCGACAGCCAGCCCGCAATTCCATAAATCGCTTGCGATGGAATCTGACCTTTGTGTGGTTCAACGAGCAGTTCAGCGACTCCAGGAAAAGACTGCTGCTGGACTGGAATTCCAAGACTCGCGAAATGATCGATTATTTTGGTATCTGCAGGGGCATCATCTCGGCCTGCGATGAATACTCGCCTGCAGTTCGGTCTGGTTCTGTTGAGCGTAATCTTTGACAGCTCCGCTGCCGTTTCACCCGTAATCCGAAAGCCCGCCGCCTCAATGCTTCCATCCGTGACAACTTCCGTTGGCCGGGTTTCGGACATCATGTCAATAACATTGAGTTCGCGGACAAACGATCGTCCGGAACTGACGGGTGCCCAGAGGATCAGGTTATCGATCTCAAGGTTTTCAAGTGCGAGTGAAGCCAGCAGCCCCCCGGCCCTGACACCAACCACACTGACCTGGTCACATCCGTAGTGCTCTTTCATCCAGCGGACAGAATCCCGTACATTATCCAGCCAATGCGGGAGGCGTTCGGAATCAGTGTCTTCACCCACGGAATCACCCGTTCCATCCCAGTCGAATCGCAGCGTCAGAAAACCTTTTCGTGCGAGTTGATCACAAAGATGTCGGATGCCGCGATGAGCGTGCAGCTGCTCAAAACCGAGTGGTAGACACACGACAACACCGTGTCGAGTTCTTTCGGGCTGTTCGTTCCCTGGCATCGTGCTGTCTGGCTGATGCAACCAGGCAAAAATCGATCGGCCACGACTTTGCAGATAGAGTGGGGTGCGACGTACAGATCGAGTACAGTCGGATTCAGAAGCCAGCGGGATTTCTTCGACGGCGGTCGTCATGGTTGGCTCCTTCAATTCGACTTTGGTCGTACGGTGACGACGTGACTGGCATCCATACTGAGCGATTCAACAGTGACCTTGAATACGGTCGTAGAACTCACCTGGGTGACAGGACGAAACCTCACAGTGCGCTGGCGATGTGGCATCAGATGAAAGTAATTGTCATCCGGCAGGAACCCTGGTGCCGCAAGGTGAACCCCTTGCAACAACCGATCCGCTTCGAGATCAACTTCATAATCCCCCGAGGCTCCGCGTTCGGCTGAAACCTGAACATTGACACTTCGATCAGCGATCGGAGCATGTCGCCGGATAAAGTGAAAGGCTTCGCTGATAACCCGTCGCTCAGGATCGAGCCACGTTGCGACGACGATATCGTGATGAGCAGGACCAAATCGATAGCTGTAACTGACGTCGTAGAATCCGCCGAGAATCTCGTCGGCGCTTAATACACGACGATCGCGGCTTTCGACTCGTACCGCCAGTTCCTGTCGGGCTACGACGGTGCCGGGTTCCTTGAGCAGCGTGACTTCAATCGTCCCGTTGCACGGCTCAATCGTTTCATTGATCAGATGCAGTTGTATCCCGTTCAGACCTTCGTCGGTCAGGACCAGCTGGCGGCTGGCCCAGACACGTTTGAGGTAATAATACGCAGCCTTGGGAGCTCCCGTTGAATCCACGATTCCCCAACCGGCCGCAGGCCAGAGGTCCTTGTAGAACCAGACCAGGGCGCCACCATTCTGGCTGTGTGAGCTGCGCCATTCGGAAAATACCTGAGACATCATCTCACCCGATACATGCCGACTGAGCGCCAGATAGCGAGGTGAATCCCACGAGCGAAGCTGGACTGGATCAACCTGAAAAACCTCCCGCAGATAATGATCGCGGACGTCTTCGAAGTCCCAGCCAGCACCGATATCGCGCGGTACACGGCGCTTCCACCGTGGATCGTGCATGACAGGATGTGCTCCCTGGCAGATTGATTCGATGGTTGATGCGTCTGGAATGTTGGAGAAGCCAAGGCATTCCGGTGTGAACTTCACATTGGAACGACGAGCATCTGTGATCGGTCGCAGATACGCACCGACACCGTAGTAGTGAGTCAGCCCCGTTTCCGGCTGAAATGGCAACACACCACCGCATGGCGTTGATGGAACATAATGCGCACCGGGATGCAGTTGCTGGCAGAGTTCAGGGAGTTGTTCCGCAAACCAGTTGCTGCGCCAGATTTCACGAGGCATTCCCAGCATCGCGGCCTGTTGCTCGATCTCGCTGTTACCACAGTAGACGACAACGCAACTGTAAGCCGCCAGCCGCTTCAGTTGTTCTGTCACTTCCGCACCGACATTAAAGTGGAAGGCCTCATCATCGACAGGGTAGTCCATGTTTGCGAACATGAAGTCCTGCCAGACCATGATTCCCTGTTCATCGCAAATCCGGTAGAAGGCATCGGATTCGTACACCATTGTCCCGCCGACGCGCAGCATGTTAATGCCG
>CAZSTW010000153.1:0-15156 GCA_964609845.1 uncultured Planctomycetaceae bacterium
CAGACGCTGCCGCCTCAGCAGCCTGCTTCTTCGCTCGCATTGCTGCCAGCATCTCCTGTGGAGACGGCTTCTTCGGCGCTGCGGGGGTTGCGGCTGCTGAGGCGTCGGCGGCACCTGCAGGTGCCGAAGACGCAACTGCTTCTCCTGCTGCCGCCTGTTTCTTCGCCCGCATCGCTGCCAACATCTCTTGCGGCGATGGCTTCTTCGGTGCTGCGGGGATTGCGGCTGGTGGAGCAACTGCGGCAGCGGCCTGGTTAGAAGCCGCGGTTTCTGCTCCTACTGTCGCCTGCTTCTTCGCGCGCATTGCCGCAAGCATTTCTTGCGGTCCATGCTTCTTGACGACTGGACTGGCGGGCGTCGTTGCGGCCAGTGCTGCTGGAGGCTTACTGGCCGTTTCGACAACGGGAGCCGCGGGCCGGCTTTCGGCCAATTGCCGGCAGAATCCAGTCCATTCGCGAATGTCATCCATACGTAACGACAAATTCGTGTTCACCGTCACTTGGACGACGCCATTGCGAACAATGAAGACGTCCAGAGGCTTCTCGTCCGACCACGAATCGCCTTCTTCGCAAATCACCTTTCCTGGTTCGACGATTTCCAGGGAAACATTGTCCTTCAAGGACTGAACCTGGGCATCCGTCAGGCCCTGAAACAGCTCGAATTGCCGCAGATGTGTGTTCAGGGCTCGGCGGCGGTACTCGGCATCGACGGAAGCTTTATGATTGGGATCGCCACTAAGCTGATCGAAAACGTTTCTATTGAACTCCAACAGTTCGCAATCCACGCAAGCGACGACGGTCGCCGAACGAGGCATATACGAAATGCAGCTCATCTCACCGAATAATTCCCCCTCTATCATCGGTGCCTTAAAGGTGACGCGATCGATATCGGTGGGAACATCCCCGGGAATGGCGTTGATATTCAGCGCAGATGTTTTCGGCGATGGAGCAAACAACCGCTGCAGAAAGCCTTGCGGCTTCGCATTCTTCGTGGAAGGAACGATCATGGCTGTCAGAATCTGACGGCTGGAGCTGCGGTTATCCGGAGGCGTTGCAGGTGCCTCTTCTCCGGTCTCCAGCGATCGTAACCGCGCCAGATCCTCCGCCAGCGGAATGTAGAATGCGGTTCCTCCCGGTTGTCCCTGCTGAAAGATCACTTCGCCCTGCCGATAACGGCGCAGGACGATCGACCCAGGCAGCTTTTCGACCGAGATCGGCTTCTTCATGCGACGGAACAGTTCAAACTGCCCCAACTCTCTAGCGCTCAGAGGTTTGTCACCTTCGCGAACGTCCAAATGGACTTCGCTTTTGACAACCTGCGATTTCAACCCGGGTTCCATTGCGTCGGTCATCTCGGAATTCCCTGCTCCACACAAACTGTCAGAACCAAGTTGCGGACCATCTCAGATGAAGCTATTTTCACGTTGTCAGCTACATTATTCTACCCAAGAACTCTTCCGCGAAATTGGATTCGCTCCGAGGTTGTTGTGATTCTCGACCGTTCGCATTTTCCCTGGGCGATTGCAACGGCTTCGATCGCGCTCATTTCCGGTGTTCTCTTCTGTATCTATGCGCAGACGGCTCCCAACGGTCCAACCGGCGGATCGTGGCAGGGGATGATGTTCGGAGTCGCCGGAACGGCCTGCATGTTGTACGCCGGATTGCTCGCTGGACGGAAGAAAGTCCCGAAATGG
The DNA here is from genome assembly GCA_964609845.1 of uncultured Planctomycetaceae bacterium. GTDB lineage: Bacteria > Planctomycetota > Planctomycetia > Planctomycetales > Planctomycetaceae > Schlesneria. Next base: position 1,694 of record CAZSTW010000153.1, read on the forward strand.
CGAATTGGTAGTGCCCAGACATGGCTGCGGGGACACATCTGGGTTGGTCTCTTGAGCGCTCCATTGATCCTGTTTCATTGTGGCTTCCGCGTCGGCGGCCCTCTTGAGCAACTGCTACTGGCGACATCGGCTGTCGTCATCCTGAGCGGCATCTACGGACTGGCCCTACAGCAGGTCTTACCCCGACTGATGTCGACGCTCGCTCCCGCCCAGGCCATTGCTCCTCAGGTCGATGTCGCTTGTGCAAACCTGCGTCATAACGTCGAACTTCGACTTCAGAAAGTCTGCGGTGACAAGTTTTTAGATCCTCTTTTACCAAATGCCGATCAACATACGTTTTCACCGGAGCGGGAATTGTCGCTGTTCTACTGGGAACAACTGACAACCTTCTTCGACCCGGCGGCGAGTCGAAGGCATCCCCTGGCGAATCCGACCCTGGCAACCGCGAGGCTGACTCGGTTGAAAGATAGTGTTCCGGAACAGTTTCGTACCCTGGTCGATGAATTACAGGTGGCCTGCGATGAACGGCGGCAACTGCTTTTGCAGTCCAAAGTTCAAAGTTGGATGCACGCCTGGCTGTGTATTCATGTTCCGCTATCGTTCACGTTGCTGGTCCTGGGTCTATTGCACATCTTCATGTCTGTCTATTACTAGTCGTTGTTCCTTTTGAATAGCTGGACGCTGTGACCGACAATCGCCAAATCAAATCCATCGGAATGCGCTACGACGTCGAGGTCGGACGGTACCCTGACCTATGGCGTAAGCTACGGTCCCGGCTTTCGTACATCTTTTTCTTCGGTTCGATTATCGCCTGCATGCCCTGGGTGTTGGGGGACCATCGACCGTTTCAATCCCAGTGTGTCTCAAATGCACATCGAGTCTTCGAAAAAGACTGCAGGACATGCCATGACCGGAGTACGATTCCGATTTGGCGGATGGTCACGCTCAATAACTCGCTGCATTCGACCTCCGATGCCAAATGTCGCTGCTGTCACCGCGAAACCACTGCCGATCATCTTGCGATCGCGATCTCTGATGATCTTCCAACGATCACCAGTCCAACGAGTGAATCCATCACGGCGAAAGGAACTCGATTTGAGACTTTGGTCCAGCAACTGAAGCGCAATTTCGACAACCTTGGCTGTGCCGACTGCCACATCGAACATCGCGGTCATTCGAGCTTGTCCGAGGTGACCAATGCGAACTGTTCGAATTGTCATATTGCGGCCCACAAGCAGATTGCCAGTCGACGATTTGAACTCGATTTTGCTGATTTCGGCAATCACCCCGAGTTTCGTGTCTGGCGAAAGCCTGCCGATTCTACGACGCTGCCGGACCCGGAATCACGTTCGCCTGCAATCGTCCGCTGGGACGGCGAAAAACCCATCGATCAATCGGCCATCAAATTCAGTCACCATCGTCACCTTGATCCAAAGCTTCCGGCCCACGGAGGTAAGACCGTGGCGCTGGCCTGTATCGACTGTCACCGCCTTGACGCCAGTGGTGCTTATTTTCAGCCGATTACGTTCGAGCAAAACTGTAAGCAATGCCACAAATTGGGATTCAAATCGACGGGTGAACTGCCGCATTCGAACCCGGCAATCATCCGCGGAATCCTGGTCGATCGACTCACCAGGAAATCGATCGAGGTTCCCACCGCCGCAGATGAGATTGGAGGCCCCACAAAGCGTCCCCTGAAAGCAGTCGAGGTGCCCGCTCCATTGCCCTTGGATCAGCTCAAATCATTAGAGCAACGATTGTTTGCGACGACCCCAGAGGGCAGTTCACCGGGCTTACCGCGCGTGGCCGGACTGCTGGAAGCCGCCTGCACCAAATGTCACTTCACCGAGCCGACTCCTGCAGCCGCCGCGCCGTGGAAGGTGATCCCACCCCGGATCCTGAACCAGTGGATGGTCCACACTCGGTTTCGGCACGACAGCCATTCGGCCGTTGATTGCCAAGCCTGTCACACGCGCAGCGGCAATCGCTTCGAAACAATCCCACGGGACCAGTTCTACCCCGTCGTCAAAGACGAACTGCGAATGTCATCCTCGATCTACGCCAGCGCGTCATCCCAGGATGTGCTGCTGCCGCGGATTGCGATCTGCCGGCAGTGTCACGGTGATGAATCCGCCGACCGAATTCACTCGGCAGTTAGAGACAGTTGCGTCGACTGCCACGCCTATCATCACACGCTGATGACAACGCCCACAAAGCCGGGAATGATTCGCCTGCTGAAATCAGAGCGACCAGAGACCGTCGGCGATCGAAATTCGGATGTGCTTTTGGAGGCTGGCCCCTGATGGCTCTTTTTCCTTTTATTTTTTCGGTAAAGGGCTTCGGCGCGGGTCGTCCAAAATTCCGCCGGACGATGCAAATCGTCATTGCCAGTTGGATTGCCATCCCTGCATTTGTCGGAATCTCCGTACTCATCGATCAGCGGTCGCACCGGAGTTCCACACCGACCGCCGCCGTTGAACGAGCCAGGTTACTCGACCACGGGAACCCGAAGCCAACCCTGCGGACACAGTCTTGCTCAACATCAAACTGTCACGGGTCGCTGACCCCAGAACCGCGACCGGATGCGATTCGGTCCGATGAGTATTTCGTCTGGCTCGAAGATCCCCATGCGCAGGCGTACCGCACTCTGTTCGGGGAACGGTCCCGCGCGATCTTCCAACGCCTTGGGGTTGCTGACGACCGCCTGCAACCATTGGCAGGCCAACAAGAACGCTTTGCTAACTACAGGGACAGTTGTCTCGGGTGCCATGAAACGAATCATCAGTTGGCCCTGACAAGGTCGCACACAGATCACGTATCGCTGCCGGCGGCTGAAGGGGTGAGTTGCGAATCGTGTCATGGTGGGGGACCAGGGTGGTTGGAAGGTCACTACCGGTCCGACTGGAAGTCCGACGGCGACACCAGTCGCGGCCACTTGGCTGAAGTCGAAGTTGACAAATGCGTCGATTGTCACGTCGGCAACCGCGGCGCTGACGTCAACCATGATCTGATTGCTGCCGGTCATCCTGCCATGCGATTCGAGTACGTGTGGTACAAATCCCGTCTTCCCCGGCATTGGCGACCAGATCGGCGCGAAGCAATCGAGCGAAATCGAAACGGGCTCGATCAGCAACCGCCACCGCAACCGCAGGCCCCCGCGCTGCTGGCACAGGACTGGCTGATCGGGCAACTGGTCTCGACCGGTGCGGCCCTGGACCAACTGGAACGACGTGCACGCAACTTGCAGCAGCAAGGCTGGCCAGAACTGGCCGAATTCAACTGTACGGCGTGTCACAATGACCTGACAGGAACCGCCCCGCGACGTGGTCCGAATGCGACAAAGCGACTCGTCGCTAACCGTAAAGCATCAACTCCCATGCCGTGGGGCAATTGGAATCTGGAGCTGATTCCGTTCCTTGCGGATCAGTACGATTCACCGGAGTCACGCGAGTTTTCGCAGGCGTTTGTAGCACTTCGTGATGCCGTGATTGCGGGTCGACATTCAACAGGGGACGAGATCGCAGCCCAATCGCAAGCAACTCGATCGAAACTCGATGCTTGGACCAGACAGGTTTCCAGCGCCACGGACGCGAAAGCTCTGCAGTTACTACAACAGATCGGTCGCAACGCCCCCGAGGATTTGTTCAAGTCTTGGGATCAGACGGCCAATCTTGTCCTAGGCTTCGCAGCCCCCTATCGGTTTTCGACGACGGCTCCCGAAACGATCAAGAATGCGATGAATCGTGTGCTGTTGCCGAAGACTCCGGTCGTTTTTGATAGCCCGCGCGGATTCAATCGTACCAGCGATCAGCCTAATGATATTCCGTGGAACGAACTGGTCAAACAGCTCGCCGATTCGCTTGAGAAATAAGCGGCGCTGCCACAATGAGGCGTCATCACGATCCGCGAAGGCGACTCAGTTCCTGATGATGCCGCGAGAGGATCGATCCACTGCGACTTCGCCATTCGCTTTGTCGGAGAGCGGAATCGACATCGTCGCAGGCAATCCATCCTTTAGCAGATCACGTCGATTTTCGACTTCGACCCAGACTCGCACTTCCTGACTGACGGCATTCACGATCGGTGCAATGTACTTCACCCGGCCTTCGAAGCGGTGTGGTCGCTGCGAATCGGAACTCGCGACTTCAACCAGAACCGGTGCACCTTTTTGAACGCGGCCGCTATAAGCAACCGGGATAAAGCCTTCGACTCGCATGGTGTCGAAATTTGCGATCTCGGCGACGACGTCACCTGCCCCCAGTGCCTCTCCAGGACGCTTATGCACCTCCAGGACCACTCCCGAAAACGGGGCCGCGATCTGATAGGTTTCCAGGGACACTTCCGCTTCGTTCTTCTTGAGCGCGGCCATCTGCAACAGGAAATCCGCTTGCTCCATCTGCAGCAGCGATTTCTCGGCCGCCAGTCGCAACTTTTTAACGTCCAGCTCAGAAACCCCGCCCGGAATCGTCCGGTTCAGTTCCACCGCTTTGGAGTATTCCAGCGTGGCCAGTTCACTGGTCTTCTTGGTCAGGCGCAGCTCGACCGTGTTCGACATTTCCTTCTGGGCAACAGCCAGAACCTGTCGGGCCACTTCGTCGCGGAGAGTCGCGATTACCTGCCCCCCCTCGACGGTATCCCCTTCCGCCACCGCGACGTCCTTGAGGATTCCCAGGCGAACTCCCGCAAGAGAGGCTCGATGGATCAATACGACGCGACAGTTCGGAACGACCAACGGATGCTCTGGGGGTGCGGCATCAACACACGCCGCGAATACCAGAACCACTCCGATCCATGTGATCATTCGGCGTCCGTACATATCCGTATCATCCTCGTGTGAACCACCTGGAAAACGGGAAAATAGTCAACATTTCCAGTTCGATAAAGATCAATTCCGACCTTGACAAAAGAGGTAGTTTCGATGAATCTTTCCGCACGCGAGGGCGGCGATTTGGACGACGAAGAATGGTGCGAGCGACATCGAACCGTTGCGGCGATCCTCGGAACGCCAATTTCCTGGGGTAAGAATGTCAGAGCGTCGCGGGTCACCGGTATATCAGCGCCACGACTTGGGTCGCGACGACGACTTGTTGGGCTCGTTCCCGCATGACGTGACACATCCCGACGCCACACTAAAGCCTGAATCCGCGACGCCCCCCCCAAAGCCGGACATGGATCTACAGGGTTTCGCCGTTGAAATTCAGCGAACGCTGGATCCGCAGGAAGTTATCCTGGTTGCCGTTCAGGAATTGCGACCGCTACTTCTCTGTGACCGTGTTTGCTTTCTTGAGCGGCGCGGAGCTCGATATCGGCTTGCGGCGGTCAGCGGACAACCCGGACGTCCCCGCGCCTCGCGACAGGCGACTATGCTGGAACAGTTGGTCACCGCAGTCATGGCGCGAGGCGAACGGTTCACATATCCCGCCGATCAACTGGTCCTTCCCGACGACCTGGGCCGTCGACTGTCCTCCTACTGGGAGACCGCCAACGGACAGGTGATTCTGGTCGAACCGATATTCTCGGCGAATCCCTCGCGGACACCGTCTCTATCAAAACCGCGCGTGGTCGACGCCTTGGTTATTGAACTTTTTGACGAAAACCAATTGCCTTCCGAGTCCCTGCAGCGACTCGACTCGGCAGTTCAATTGCTGACGCCGGCGCTGGCTAATGCGCGAAAATACTCTCGGCTGGTTACCATTCCTGGTCTCTATCATCTTGGTCTGATTGCCGATGGGATTCGTCGCAGCCGAAGTCTGACGCTATTAATTTCGCTGTTGTTGATCGGCGCCGCCGGAACCTGTGCAGCGACCATCCAATCCCCGTTGGAACTCGAATGCCATGGGCGGCTGATGCCAACAGTCCGGCGAGAAGTCTTTGCCGGCCTGGAAGGCGAGATCGTCGAAGTTATGGTGAACGAGTCGTATCAGGTGCAGCAAGGTCAGATTATCGCCCGGATGCAGTCGCCGGAATTGGAGAAGCTGATTCTGGAGCAGACCGGATCCTTGAAAGGAAAACTGAAAGCCAGAGACGCAGCGCGGGCCGAACTACGTAGCCGATCCACCCCCCAGGGCCGAGGCCAGTCGTCGCGAGATCAGGCCCAGGTCGAAACCATCAATGCAGAAATCGAAACGATTCAGCGGCAACTGGATTTGCTGGAACAAGAACACCAGCAACTGGTCATTCGAGCCCCCATTTCAGGAACGATCACGACGGAACGCCCCCGTGAAAAGCTGCTGGGACGCCCCGTCCACCGCGGCGAGTCGCTGCTGGAAATCATGGACGAATCCGGTGGCTGGCAGTTGGAACTGGTTGTCGCCGAGCGAAAGATTGGACACCTGCTTGCCTATCGGCAGCAGCAGTCCGAGCCTCAAGTCAAATTTCGACTGCATGCGTCCGCCCAGAAGTCATTTGATTGCACCGTCGCACGTGTCAGTGATCGGGTTGTTCCCTCTGCGGAACTCGGGGCCTGCGGCGTTGTGTTCTGCAATGTCGAACAACTGGATTTGCCCACCCGGCAGATCGGTTCCGAAGCGAGCGCACGGATTCAGTGCGGCCAGCGAAGTCTGCTGTTCCTGTGGTTTCATGAGTTCTGGGAGATGCTGCAGCGTCAATGGTGGATGTGACGACTCCGTCCAAGGCAAGATCGTATGCTTGAAAGAAATGACATCTCAGATCTTCACCGGGGGGGGGCGCGACATTTGTCACGCTGGTCCTCTGTTTTGGGACGATTAGGGCCCCATGCAGGGCGCCTCCCCCAAAAACCACACTTGTGGTGTGACCGTGATTGTACCTTGCCAGAATATCCGCGTGCGGCGGCTTCGAATCGCTGAGAGGTGGTGACGGTTATGACCAGATCGGAATTTTTTATTACCAGTCGAAGGACTGAAGTTCACGAAACACTCGGAGAGTCCCAGGGTTGTCGATTATCGTTTGCGCCCATTCCAACGCTTTCTGTGCGGAGGTTTTACCGGCCTCCAGCAGGCTGATGATCGCCTTGAGGTAGTTGGCGTCGTTTTGGTTCAACTTCCTCTGGTTCAGTTTCGTCCAGATCACGTCGACAGCTTCCCGGCGGGCGACTTCTTCAACCACGGGGTCACCCTCGGACGCCGACTTTTCTTCAATGGCGATGTCCAGTCCGATGGCTCGGCTTTTGTTTGAGCCGACGCGCATCGTTAGTCGGAATTCTTCTTGGATTTGCTTGTAGGCCGACGATTGAGACACCATTCCCTTGGATATGCCCAAGGCGCCGCTGATCACATTCCTCCCGACCAACTTCCGAGCCTCCTGGATCGCTGCACTCTGGTTGTCTTGAACTCCCACGAGAAGCGGTACGAGCTTTGTGGCAAGCTGATTCCTGTAATTGTAAATAGCAACGTCTACGTCGGCTCGTGTCCAACGATACTTTTTGGTGGGCGTCCCGGGGGCGGTTAGCGACGGCCCTACCGCCAGTCTGGATTCAACCACTCTCGGCCGGTCTTGCCCTGTCAGGTAGCGGACGACGGCTTCGAGAGTGTTTTCCACGTCTTTGACGTCCTGCAGCTCGTCGTCTGATGGGCGGGGCGGATGATCGCCCTTTCCGAACAAGCCTAGGTAGCGGTCGGCATTCTTGAGCGCCTGTATCCCGAGCAACAGCCCGATATCGTTTAGTCCGCTCAATGACTGAAGGGAGATAATTTGCACCAGCCGCGTCTCGACCGACGGCCGCAAGTCGTCGAGCAAGTTGATGCCGTAAAGGGGCCATGGGGCCATGGGCCTTCCCACCACGTCAGGTTAGCGGTCGCTCTGGCGGTCTGGTTCGAAGCTGGGCGGCGGAAGTCAAACGAAGTGAAGCTGACAAGCGCCATTTTGGAGCGGTTCAGCGTAAATCGGAAAGCTAAAAGAGTGCAGAAAGACTGCGTTCCGATCTGAAGCGCGACGCCATCGGCAGGACCAAACTGGGGCTTCCGGCGAATTGGCCATCGGGGCAAGGAGATTAAAGTCGCGTTGCTCGTAATCTCCTTGGCAGGCGAGAACTTAAGGCGGCGGGGCCGGGGGCAAAGTTCGTGTTTACCGGGTTTGAGATTTTCGATACACCCACCTGAGCAGTCGCTTTCCTTTTCCGGCACTCGCTGTCCGTCAGAGTTTTCGCAGATGATGGTTCCATCTTCACATCGTCCGATCCCGCTCGTTGGGAGATCGGACCTTCAGTTCTGCAAAGCGTCGTTACGAGGCGAGGATCACGTCGTAGTCAAAGATCCGATCGATGTGCGGTATTACCTGATTCCTAAGGTGCAGTTTCGAATTTTGCAGGCACTGGACGGACGGCGATGCCTGAACGAAATTCATAAGCGACTGCAGTACGACGGGGTTGCGAATTCGGTCGAGCCTCCCGAGGTTCTTCGCCTGATCATGGATCTGGCGGGCAAAGGAATGATCTGGAGTCAGCGAGCGGGAACGTCCGCGAGCCTTTGGGCTCGATCCGCCGACCAGGGCTGGCAGCAATTCTGGAGCGTCCTTCGCAATCCATTTTTCATTCGTCTGCCCGGCATCCATCCTGGTAAGGCCTTCCAATCTTTATCGCGTTCGCTGGGGTGGATTTATTCGCCCACGGCGATCGTTTCCGCAGCTGCATTTATTATTGCGACCTGGCTGTTCCTGCTGCTGCACTTGGACTCGTTACTGCAGGAATGGCCTGTCATCTCGCAGCTTGCGACCGGTCACGGCTTGTGGTCGTTGTGGATTGTTGTTGGCGTCCTGAAGGTGCTGCACGAACTGTCGCACGGAATCGCGTGCGAGCGGTTCGGCGCTGAGTGCCAGTCGACCGGATTTGCGTTCCTGTTTTTCAGCCCCTGCATGTATTGCGACGTGACTGATGCCTGGATGCTGCCACGCAAATCCCATCGCATGGCCGTGTCGCTGGCGGGTGTCTACGTGGAACTGGTTGTTTCAGCGATTGCCTTGTGGTTGTGGTGGCTTTCCGCGCCAGGGCTGTTTCATCAATTCTGCCTGCAGGTGTTCCTGGCGGGATCGCTTGCGACGCTGCTGTTCAACGCGAATCCTTTGCTGCGTTTTGACGGTTACTATGTCCTGACCGACCTGCTTGAGATTCCGAACCTCTACTATCGCAGCCGTCAGTCGGTGAAACGAATTGCGGTCCGTCTGCTACTGGGTCTTCGCTTGCCGGGGGAGTTGAGACCCGAGTCACCGGAGCCGACGGGAATACTGGTCACGTACGGCCTGGCATCGATGACGTACCAGTTGCCCATGCTGTTGGGAATGGGTTTGTTCATTTACGGCCTGTTTGAGCCGATCGGGCTCGCGGCGGTCGCCTGGCTGGGACTGATCGCGGTGGTGATTGTCGCAGCCACTCGTTTTCTGACTTGGAGCACTCGAATGATCCGCGCTCAGAAATCCCCGGCCCGCACGCTCGTACACAGCCTGATCACTGGGGCCTGCGGTGTCGCAATACTGACGGCGATCTGGTTCTTTCCACTGGGAAGTGCGATGACCGTCCCAGCAATTGTCGAACCCCAATCCATCACGCCGATCTATGTTGACACTCCGGGAACTGTGCGAACCGTCGAGGTCCGTGAAGGGGATGTGGTTGAGCAAGGAGCCGTCCTTGTCGTATTGGAGAACTTGGAACTCGATCGACGGCTCACGGCAATCGAAGGAAATCTGGCGACCCATGAGACGGACCTCCGCTGGGCGCAGGCTAATGGCGATCCAGATATGATGGTGCTGGCAAAGACCGCGATCGAATCGACCACCAGCCTGCTTGAGAATGCGTTACGTGAAAAGGAACGCATGCTGCTACGGGCCAGTGTCTCTGGAACTGTGGTTTCGGCGAGGCGGTCGCAAACGGTGACACAGGCCGGCATGGTGCAGGCGATCGAAGAGTCGACAGGAATTCTGAGTCCTCGATTGATCGGCACGACGGTACCTCGAAACAAATGCCTGTGTGAGATTGCTCCCAGCCCACTGTGGCAGGCGGCGATCTGGGTCGATCAGCGAAGCCGGCAATATCTGACCGCCGGGCAGCACGTCGATGTTTGTCTGGATGCTTTTCCAGGAACGCCGCTGTCGGGCAAGATTGTGGCGATCGGTGCGGCCAATGAACTGGAAGTTCCCGCTGTTCTCTCGACGCGGTTCGGCGGCACAATCACCACTTCGCCAGGTTCCGCGGGTGAGATCCCTCATGAACCGGTGTATCGCGCCACGGTGGTTCTCGACAAGGCGCCGTTGCCCATTCAGCGAGGCATGCGAGGGACATGCCGGTTCACCCGCAATTCTCGAACGGTGGGTGTATGGTTGACCGACGAATTTCATCGTGTGTTCGTCGTCAGGTGAAACCATGCCGTTATCACATCGCCCGATCCCTGATCGCCACAAATCGATCCCCTTGCCGAAAGCCTGGAGCCGCTGGCGCTGGCAAGCGATCGCCCGTCAGGTCCTTGCAGTCTCGGAGACACTTCAGACGGCCACGGAGGACGAGCTGAGGCAACGTGCCATGCAGTGTCGTGCCCGGATCAAGTTGGCCGCCGATGAAGGACCAGTCATTGTTGAAGTGTTCGCGCTCGTGCGCGAGATTGCGGGTCGGGTCTTGGGAATACGGCATCACCCTGTTCAGATCCTGGGAGCACTGGCCATGTCCCACGGCTGGATTGCCGAAATGCGGACGGGGGAAGGCAAGACGCTGGCATCGCTGATGACGGTGATTCTGCTGGGACTCAAGAGCCGCGGCTGCCATGTCTTTACGGTTAATGAATACCTTGCCGCTCGCGACTGCGACTTCGGCAGGCCGGTGCTCGAATGGTTCGGAATGACGGCGGCTGCGTTGAAGCCCCAATTGTCGGTACCAGAACGCGTCGACTGTTATCGCGCCGACGTGACATACGGCTCGGAGAAGGAATTTGGATTCGACTTCCTGCGAGATCAGCTCAACAGGGCTCGGCCCGTCGATGCCGAGGTCGATGCCGCCCCACAGATCCAAAATGGTCATGCCCATGCTGTCATCGACGAAGCGGACAGTATTCTGATTGATCAGGCCAGTACTCCGTTGATTATCTCGTGTCCGCAACCCGCAACACTCGGGGAACTCAAGCTGTTTCACTGGTGCGAGCAGTTCTCAGGCGAGTTGACCGCTGCCGAGGATTTTCTGCTGTCGCCACGTCAGCATGCCGTCCGGCTGACACAGCGCGGGTGCCGCAAACTACGACTGATACCCAAGCCGAACCCGCTGGGCCGGCTGCCGGTCGAATCGATCTTTACGCAAATGGAACGGGTATTGGCCGCACGACATTTCTTCCGCGAGAACCACGAGTATCTGGTGATCGAGGATCGTGTGGAGATTATCGACCAAGGGACGGGCCGCGTCCTGCCGGGTCGGAAATGGCAGGACGGACTCCAGCAGGCGATTGAAATTCAGGCAGGCCTGACCCCCAGCGATACGTTGGGGAGTGCCGCTCGCATCACAATCCAGTGTTATCTAAAGAACTACGACTTCCTCTGTGGAATGACAGGGACCGCCGACGAAGCGCGGCGAGAATTGAGCAGCACTTATGGTCTGCGTGTGATGTCAATTGCGACTCATCGTCCGTGCCTGCTACAGCAACTCGCTACTCGTGTCTTCTCGAGTAGCGAGCATAAGTGGGCCGCGTTGATTGCTGAACTGCAAGCAGTGGTCGCGGCCGGACGGGCAGTCCTGGTCGGCACGACCTCTATTGATGCCAGCGAACATTGTGCGGCTCAATTGCGAGCTATTGGCCTGGAAGTTCAGGTCCTTCACGCGAAGCACCACCTTGAAGAATCGGAACTTGTTCGAAACGCCGGACAACCGGGTCGGATCACAGTGGCGACCAACATGGCCGGGCGCGGGACGGATATTAAGTTGCACCCGGATGTTCGGCAGGCGGGAGGCTTGCACGTCATCTTGTCCGAGATGAATCGCGCGGCCAGAATCGATCGTCAATTGGCGGGTCGCGCTGCGCGGCAGGGTGATCCGGGCTCGTACCAGATCTTCGTCTCACTGGACGATGCGCTGCTGACTGTCCTGGGTCCGAAGCGACTCGCCGACCTGAAGAAGCGTGCCGGGTCGCCAGCGGGGGGAGAACTGTCCAAACGCTGGATCCGCTATTTTCGAGAAGCTCAACAATCCTTCGAAGGAATCGGCGTGCGGGACCGGAGCCAGCTACTGAAACGGGAGCAACAGCAATCGGCGCAAATGGAACCGCTCGGGCTGGATCTCTACACCGAGTTTCTGCCTGAAAAGTAACGGATCTGGGGCGTGTTGCACTTCTCTGTCGCCCGTTGGCCCAGAAAGCAGGTCCGCGGCAGTGATCATCATACAGATATTGTCGATGAAGCCGACAGATGCTGATTCGTACAGCGGCGGTCGACTTGGCAAACTATGACCATCAGCCTGTGGTGAAAGCCGGAATCAGCCGTTGACGCGGGCAAAAATCGCGCTACCTTATGGCCGTCGTTTTGCGATTTGCCACGGAGGTTTGCGGAATGGCGATGGGTCGGCGGAAACAGGAACGTCAAGAGGCTTTGTTCATCACTGCGGATACGTTGCCTCGGGCACCACGGCATGTTTTCTACGAACGCCTGAACCGTATTCTGGCGGAGCATGAGTTCGATAAATTCGTGGAAGCGAGTTGTCGTCCGTTCTATGCCGACAAGATGGGGCGTCCGGGGCTTGTGCCAGGCGTCTACTTTCGGGCGCTGTTCATCGGTTACTTCGAGGGAATCGATTCGGAACGTGGTATGGCTTGGCGGATCGAGGACTCCTTGAGCCTGCGCTTTCCCGGACACGCCAGTTAATTGACGTCGAAACACACGAAGCAGTCTTTCAATGAATGCTGCAGGTGCTGGCGGGGCAAGGACTGATCGATGGCGCAACAGTCGGCGTGGATGCCACATTCTTGGAAGCCAATGCGGCATTACGTTCCATCGTGCGGAAGGATTCGGGTGCATCGTACTCGAACTTTCTGATCGGGTTGGCCAAGGCGTCCGGGATCGAGACTCCGACACGGGCCGACCTCGCCAAGATTGACAAGAACCGACCGAAGAAGGGGGCGAACGATGATTGGAAGCATCCCAAGGATCCGACCGCGAAGATCATGAAAATGAAGGACGGTACCACGCATTTGTCCCACAAGGCCGAGCACGTCATTGACTTGGGAGAAGAGGGACATGGTGCGATCTTGGCCGTGGTTCGTCACGACGCCAATCGCAGCGACACACAAACGGTTCTGGAATCGGTAAATGAAGCCACTCGCCATTTGCAGGAGAATCGAATCAACGGCGAAGCCTCCACGGGAACGCTGAAGATCGAAGAAGTCGTGACGGACAAAGCCTATCACAGCAATGATGTGCTGAAGGATTCTGGGGAACTGGACCTCCGGACATATATCTCCGAGCCAGATCGTGGACGGCGGAATTGGAAAGATGACACTGAAGGTGAGGCGCAGGCTGCCGTCTAC
>CAZSTW010000154.1:0-15029 GCA_964609845.1 uncultured Planctomycetaceae bacterium
GTCGGCCGACTCTTCGTCGCTCCAGACGATCCGGTGGCGAAGCCTCAGAATGGCCGCAGCGAAAATGCTAGCGAGTTCCGTGAGCCGGGTGTCTTCCGGGGCGGGCTCGTCGTCGGTTTGGCGCATAGTGTCTCCGGCGTGGTGGCCAATCGCGGCCAGCAGGGGACCAACCAGACAGAAGTCTGGCGGTAGCGGGAAGGTCTCGGGGGCGAATTCATTGCCCTATCCGTAGAGCTACCCGACGCCGGTTCGAAGTGACGAAACCAGGGTCCGAAAGGGACCGGGTTGTTAACTCCGAGAGGGGTGTTAACGTGAGAGTTCGAGAGTTTTGGACGGAGATTCCGGGGTCCGAGAGGGACCATCCGGGTGTCTTCCGCAGCCCGGGAGGACTCTCACGAACCAGAGAGCGTCAGTGCAGCGGGCGGGGTGACGTAACGTCTTGCGGAAAAGGCGGAAACGAAAAAACGCCGGGAGGCGAACCTCTCGGCGTTTTCCGTGAACTGGTCTGTACTGCGAGTACGCAGAACAGAAACGAGCTCCCCGACTAGGGCTCGAACCTAGGACCTAGCGGTTAACAGCCGCTCGCTCTACCGATTGAGCTATCGGGGAATGATTCCCACAAACTGCCTAAACGGTCGTTTGCGGTGGGCGATTGAATAGACGATTCTGCGATTCCTTGCAAGTCCACCCGCTCTTTTTTTTCAAATTCTTCTGTCCTGAGCAACAGGGGGCTTTCCCCAGAGGATCAGTTTTGTGGCAAAATGACCCAAGTGACGTCAGGTTCAGCGGTTCTGCGGTATTACCGTCGGCCGATTGCCAAGCTGTAGAATCACTGCTTTTGCAGCCCAGGGACTGGCGGTGAGACGTCATGCGGCGCCTGTTGGGTTTACGAGTCAACCGCGGCAATCGCCTCGGGTTTTGTCGCGTAGATGGCCCAGAGAGTGTCGAGGGCGGTCAGTTTCAGGAGTTCCCGAGCCATCTTGCTGGGGCCACACAAAACGAGTTCCCCACCTTTGCTTTTGACCGCAGTGTGACAACGCAGCAGCAAGGCCAGAAATGCCGAACCGAAAAACTTGACTTCGCTCAGGTCGAACACCGCCATCGGTGACGACTGGGCCTTCAGAGGGGCCATCACGATCTCTGCGGCCTGCTCAATCACATCCCATGGCATTTGTTCAACATTGGCCGCAGGTGTGATAACGACCGTGTTGCCGTGCCATTCCAGTCGAAAATCGTCGTTGCCGGTCATTGCGAGTTCCCTCTCAAGTGTGATCCAAACAGCTCCCGCAGGAGGCTTCAGACAAGACTCGAAACTTATCGCCGATCCCTCCGCTTCGGGCAAGTCATCTCCTGCCGCCGGTTTCGGAATCTTTTATTCCAGTCCTCTCAGGTTGCGATAACCCGTTTCCTTGTGAATAGCCTCCCCCCTGTCTTTCCACCCGATTTTCGAGTGGAACTGAAGCGATTACGATATCGTCTGGCCTGACGATCCCTCATCATCGATGCGGGGCCAGGCGAGGACGAATCGGGAACCGGTGCCAGGTTGGCTTTCAACGGAAATGTCGCCTCCGTGTTCTCGCAGGATTTTTTGACTGACTGCCAGGCCCAGGCCAGTGCCGCGCGCTCCCTTGGTCGACTCAAACACCTGGAAAATCTTGGCGCGCTGGTCCTCTGGAATGCCAGGGCCGTTGTCCGAAACCGAGACCCACAGCATGTCTGTTTCCCGGTGATGGCCGGTTTCTACCAGTACGACCGCGTTTTCTGATCCTTCGACGGCGTCAATCGCGTTGGTCACGATATTCAGGACCGCTCGATGAATCCCTTCCGAATCGAAAGTGCTGATCTGGAGCGTTGGATCAGGCTGGTATTTCAAATCAACGGAACATTCTGTCGCACGGGCCTGCATCAGTTCGATGACATCTGCCACAGTTTCGTTCAGATCGGCTCGCTCATGTGCCGGTTGACGTTCCTTACTGAACGTCAACATGTCCATCACCAGGTTGTAGATCTTGTTCTGATTCTTTTCGACGACGTGCCAGCCTTTGCGGACCAGATCTTCATTGTGATCGTTCAGCCCCATGTCGATCAGATAGCTTCCGCCGCGAATCCCCTGCAGAATGTTTTTGATGTGATGACTGAGTGTAGCAATCGTCTGCCCCATCGCCGCCAGTCGCTCGGCCTTGACGATCGCCTGCTGATACCGATAGTTCTCGACGGCGAGTGCCGCCTGTCTGCCGATCGCGACCAGCATTCGCAATTGGTCCTCTCGGAAACCTGCAGGTTTACCGGCGGACAGCAAGCGATCAGCGGGAGTCGTGATGTCAACGTAGATGACCCCCATCAATTCGTGTCGCCCCTGCATCGGGACGCACATTGCTTCACGAATCCCAGCTTGCACGATGCTGCGGCCCGCGTCAAACCGGCTGTCATGCTGGGCATCGGCTGTTCGCACCCCCTGGTTGTTCTTGAATACGTAATCGACGATCGTTCGCGAAACGGGCATTCGTGAATCTTGAGCAATCTCGCTGTGCTGACTGATCGCCTGCGGCCTGATTTCACCGGTGAGCGGATCGGTGAGCAACACGCAACCGCGATCGGCTCCGATCGCTTCAATCGTCAAGTCAAGAATCCGCTGCAGCAGTTGATCCATCGAAACGGTCGGTCGTGCAACTTCTTCCGTGATGCGGTACAGCACCACCAGATTTGAGGGCGAATGACTGTCATCGTCGGCCACAGCACTCGCTGCGGGAATCGGTGGTTCCTGTCCCATCCGGCTGATGATACTGGAGCGATCCGCCGGGTCGTGCTTCTGGAGCAGTTGCACTCGATCCGAGATCGAGATGGTCCGATCTTCCAGTTCCACGTCACTGAACAGCAGTACCGTTCGGCCGAGTTGAATCTGGTCGCCATCGACCAGAGTGTGCCGCGTGACGGGCTTACCGTTGACGAATGTTCCGTTAGAACTGTTTCGATCCGTAAGTGCAAACACGTCATCCAGAAGTTCGACTGTGGCGTGGACTCGCGAAACTTCGGTGTCATGCAGGCGAATTTCGTTCGACAGGCCGCGACCCATCGAGATCGGCCGTCCTTCAATCTCGAAGCGTGCGCCCTGTTCGACGCCTTGCACGACGAGTAACGATGCCCGCTTCACGGCAATTGCCCCTGGAAGGTTTTCGCACAGCTGCCACGACCAGACGAGGCACCCTCCTATACTATCGGTCGATCATCAAGATCTGACAACCGCACACGGTGGGAATTCCGGATGTCTGCAGCGTTCGCGCCGAAATCATTCCAGCAAAAAGTTGATTGCAACGGAGTTCCTCAGGCTGTCGGCCACGACGATCAATTGACTGGTATCCGTTGGAACGCCGTCCCGACGGTCAAGCCCTCTCAGATGCTCTTTGCCCACCGCTGCAGGAACGTACATGGGCTTACGGATTGCCTGACTGGCACCGCCTGTGGCTTCGCTGTTGAATCAAGCAAAGTCCACAAGCCCCGACTTGCTTTATTGCGCCGTCTCTGGATCAAAGCCTTTCACGAGTTCGTCTTCCCACGCCTCCAGCAACGGCCAGTCGACGGCACAGGTTCCAAAGTCAGCCATGTGCTGATATTCATTCAGGCGATCGATCGTCTTTTGCAGCTGCGGCACATTCTTGCGGAAGACAGGACCGTGACTGGGGAGCAGCCAGTCGACATCGGCATCGCGAATCCGTTCCAGAGATGCGACGAACGCCGGCAGGTCGGAGCCGTGATGTGCGTCAATATTGCCAACACAGCCGTCGCGGTAGATGTTGTCACCCGAAAACAACAGATTTCCCAGGCGGAAGGCAAGTTGACTGGGGGTATGGCCTGGCGTATTCCAGACGTCAATCTTCAGTCTCCCGATCTCCAGCACATCCCCCTCATCAATTGTCTTTTCGATGGTTATCAGTGGAAGATTGATTGAGATCTTCTGGGCGGCGATTTCTGCGTACGTGACAATCCGATCACCTTCCGCCAGTAATCGGCGGCATTCGGGATGGCCGACAGTGACCGCTTGAGGGAGCAATTCTTTCGCCCGTTTCAAGCCCTGAATGTGATCGACATCGGCATGTGTTGCGACAAGGTACTTGCAATCCGACAGTGAAAAGCTCATCTGCCGGATCATGTCGATGATCTCTTCAACGGTATCCTCAAAGCCAATGTCAATCAGCATCCATTCGTTGGCATCATGCACCAGATAGACCGAACACCCCAGCCGCTGCCGGGCCTGGTAATTCATTTCAATCACATGAGGAAACAATTCACGACGGGGCAGCATGCCGAATACTTTCCAGAGGGGCGACGTATCATAGATTGGGCAACAGAGCGGGAAGCCAGTGACCAGCCTCCCGCGGGAATGCTGCGATTCTAGGGAGGATTGTCGGGCGTCACAACCAAGACTCAGTTTCCCGAGTCAAAGACTTCGCTACCGGCGCGCGAAGACATCGCTTCCAGCAGAGTCATCGTGCCGGCCGGCTGGTTCCCGGCCTGGTACGAAATCGTCCGGACACTTCCATCCGCCATGCAGAAATTGCCACCGAACTGGTGATTTGACCACAACGAGTTAAACGCACAATTGTCGTCAACCCGTCCAAATTGATACGGGGCGGGATTTGCACATTTGCCGTTCTTGCCTGAGCTGAACAGCTTGTTATCGCCCCGCGCCGCCGAAATATTGTCCTCGGTACAACACCGGGAGTCCCACCAGCCGAAGTGACCATCTGCGGATGGTGGACGCTCAGCCAGCAGAATCGTGTTGCTTGTCCCATCGGTGACCGACGATGCGTTGATCGTCATCTTCTGCTTCATGTCGGAATCATCAATGATGATCCCATTGTTCATGTTGCTCGGATTCGAAAAGACACCGACATACCACGTGAATCCGTAACCGGGGACGGTGTAATTCACTCCTCGCGGGTCGGCGGGGCACCCGATCAATGGAACGGCATCCTGGACACGAACGTTGGGTTGCTCGATGTACGACATGATCTGCCGGTGCCAGCTTTCGTAGGTTCCGGAGTGCCAGTTCCACAAGTTCCCGGGGGGTTCGCCATCCACCGGAGTGGTCCCTCGGGGACGGATCGTATTGCGTGGGTAGTACAAATTGAATTCATGAAACGTCAGGCAAGCCAGACCGAGATTTCGCAGATTATTTCGACACTGAAGATTCCGTGCAGACTCGCGCGACTGCTGAATCGCTGGCAAGACGAGCGAAATCAACACCGCGATGATCGAAATGACGACCAGTAATTCGATGACTGTCAAACCGTGTCTTCCCTGTCCCCATCGTTTTCCGAGGGATCGTACTGCATGAAGCCGAGAGGAAAGTGGTTGAATTGGAAGCATGAGTATTTCTATTTATCGGCAGTCGGCGGGTCGTCAAAACGGGATATTTGGGGCTGGACAGCCGTGAGAAGTGATTCTGCGACAGATCGTACCACATTCGGTGGATTCAGTTCCAGAACCTTTTTCAGATCATGGACAGCGAAACGGCTTTCTCCCTGCTCAAGATACGCCTGGCTCCGAAAGAAATGATTCCAGTAAACACGAGGCCGTTGAGCGATACAGGCGGTCAGCCCGACTTCTGCTTCACCCGGTCGCTTCAACTTCAGAAAACAGATCGAATGAAACAGACGGGCAAGATAGTATTCGGGCTCAAAATTCAGCACTTCTTCAAAGTCGTTGAGAGCGTGGTCAAAGTCCGCGGACCGGATTCGCCGCATCCCAGTGAGCATCAATGTGAACGATTTGTCGACCGGAAAGGTCGCCGCCAGTTCCTTCGCCCGCCTCGCTTCCTCGCCTCGCCCCAACTCGTCGAGCAGCTTTGCCCGGCATTGATGAAAAGCTTGTGAATTCAGACCATTTGCGGCATCGAGCCTGGCCAGGGCGGCAGCAGCATTCGTCTCGTGTGCAATCAAGTCAGCCTCAACGAGAATCAAGCGTTCTCGCTCAATATGCCAGGCGGGGTCATCCTGAACCGTGAGCTCAAGTGCTGCGTGAATCGATGCCTGTGCTGACGCCACAGCATCATCGGACTTTGGTTCGAGGAGTAGACTTTCAAGGAACGCCAGATCGCGACGCTCATCGAATGTGAGCGGCGGTAATCGCTGTTGCCACTGCCGCTGGTTCACGGCACGATGACTATGGTCCAGCCATCCCCCGATCCCCAGTCGAAAATCGGCAAGAGCTGGTTCACGGTTGACGATCATCCAGGCCTCCTGGAATCGGCCAGAGGCAACATCGGCCTCCCCCTGTTCCATGAAAGCCTGGCCCTCATTCACCAGTCCAGTCACCTCGGCACGCAAGCGTTCAATCCGCTTCGATTCTGCCTGCTTTCCAATTGTCACAACGGCCAGGGCAGAAATGGATGCCAGCAGGCAGACGGCTGCCAGAGTCGCATGAGCCGGGCGGCGGCGCGACCATTTCCAACCACGTTCCCAGAGCGAAATGGGCCGGGCATGAATCGGTTCGCCATTGCGAAATCGACGCAAATCTTCGGCCAGTGCCAGCGCGCTTGGGTACCGACGCTGCGGATCTTTTTCCAGGCATCGCAAGCAGATCGTTTCGAGATCCCGCGGAATTCCCCGCTGCAGCCGACGTGGTGACACAGGATCGTCGTACCGGATGCGCTGTAAGGTCTCCAGAACGCTGGTGGAGACAAACGGAACCTGTCCCGTCAGGCATTCGTAGAGCAATGTCCCCAGTGAATAGATATCCGTCGCTGGTCCGATGAGTTCAGCTTCCCCCGAGGCCTGTTCGGGAGCCATATACCGTGGAGTACCGACCGACTCACCGCTGCGTGTCGTGTCGCGCGATGAATGAAAATCATCTTCCATCACTTTGGCCAGACCAAAGTCGGTCAGCTTTGGTGTTCCATCACTGGCGAACAGAACATTGGCAGGCTTCAAATCGCGGTGTACAACATTGTGTTCGTGAGCATGGTGAACGGCTTGAGCGAGGGATTCGAGCAGCGATGCTGCGGAGTTGGGGGCATAGACAGCCAACTGCAGTTGCTGAGCGAGCGTTCCGCGTTCCGCCAGTTCCAGTGCCAGGAAGGGGCGTCCATCGGCCTTTCCAACTTCGAAAATCGGAATGATATTCGGATGAGCCAGTCGCGCCATCGCTTCGGCTTCAACCTGAAACCGCTGTGATTCTCGCACAGTCGGCTGGCGATTCGGCTGGAACATCTTGAGGGCGACGTCACGATGCAGTCGGCGGTCATGGGCGCGGTAGACGATTCCCATGCCGCCATGTCCGATCTGCTCGACGATGTCATAGTCACCGAATTGCATCCCTGCAGAAAATGGGACATCGACGTCATCAACCGGCCATGTATCGTCCCCACCGGAAGCCCCCGTGATCTCCAGCAGACTTCCATGGACCGCCCGGTGGATTTCGAAATGGACCTTCAGATCCTGCTCGAGAAGAGGGAATCGTGCCAGGTAGTCATCGAGGTTTGGGGATTCCTCGAGATCCTCCAGAACGACGACTTCATTGTAGACGAGATCCAGCAAGGCTTCTCGATCATGCTCCAGAGGCGACCCGGCGAGCAGAGATTCAACGGAAGGACGCTCGCCATTGACCAGCGCTTGGCGCTGACGATCAAGGATCGAATCGAGAATGTGTTGTGCCGATTCAGGCATCGTTTTCGTCCAATCCCAGTTCCGCCATGACTCGATCCAGAGCCCGAGTCAGCTTCTTCCGCAGGGCAACGTCGGTCGCCCCCAGTTCATCCGCCAGTTCCGGCCAGGTTCGGCCAATCGATCGCTGCTCCGCCAGATAACGTTCTGAATTGTCCAATCTTTCGCAGACTTTTTGCAGGATTTCGCGAGCGGACGCTTGTTCACTGGGGTCAGAGGCGCGATCGGCAACAACGATTCCAGCGTCGTCGTCATCAATTGCGACTCCTTTACGGACATCCCGTCGCTGAGCCTGCATCCGGCTCACCTGGTTGCGTAATTTATTGCGAGTAATCGCCGTCAACAGATGAATTAACTGGTCCGGTGAATCAAGCTCATACTGACCTAGCGCCGTCCTCACAAAAAAGCTGGCCAGCACCGACTGGCAAATATCCATCGAGTCCAGAACCTGGCGCAGCCGAGCGTCACGCAGGTGAATTCGAACCACCCGTCGTATCGCACTTTCGTAGCGAGTCGCGAGTTCGCGTGCGGCCTCCTGGTCGCGGTTGCGAACCCGGCGAATGAGCTCACGGAATTGAGCCCCGTCCGGCACTGCGTTCATCCTTAAGAATCTTAATTGGCGGCCTGAGACCGATCCGACTGATCTGACTGATCAAAAATCCCCCTCGTTATGCCACAAGTTCAGCGTATCAAAGTGTAGTCCCGTTCAACAATATTTCCTGTCAATTGGCTTGAAAGTTCATTTCTTCCGTTGAAATGACAGCCTCCATCCCGTTCATCAGGTTTTCTGGAGCAACCGGACAGGCGAATTCCTGAGTTTTTCCATTTTTTCCAATTTCCTGAAGGCCGGACCCCTCAGAATCGTTCCTCGACCCGGAAATGCCACTGATCAACGACATTTCATCGCTTGACATCGATTCTCATCATCAGCATGATGCCTGTGGTCGGGCGGGGATTTTGCCCGGCAAACAGTCCTCATTTCAGTTGGTCACCTGTCGGAATGTGGACTGTGGGTGACACTTGGAGCAGGGGTGGCTGGCCAGGCCAGGTCAGTCCCATGTACGGGAAAGAACACATGTCAACTGGGCAACGTCGGCTGGATATCGAAGAGATTGGTGGCGTCACTGTCGCCAGGTTCGTCGACAAGAAAATCCTCGACGAAACGAACATTCAAAACATCGGGAATCAACTGTTTGCGCTCGTCGACGAAGACGGCCGTAAGAAAATTGTTCTCGACTTCAGCATCGTTGAATACTTGTCCAGTGCGGCACTCGGCAAGCTGATCACGATGGACAAGAAGGTGAAAACAGCCAAGGCCAAACTGCGTTTGTGCTGTATTCGACCAGAAATTTACGAAGTTTTCGAAATCACTCGTCTTAACAAGATCTTCGACATCAAATCCACCCAGGAAGAAGCCCTGGACGGTATCTGATCGCCGGTGATTTGCGATGAGTTCCGTGGCTCTCGTGTGCGAGAGCCAACGACTCTTCAACCTTCTTATCGGTCTCGTCCAGACACCATGGCGGTTCACGATCAATTCGAAGTTGTGATTCCCAGCTCAACCGAAGCCGGACAGGAGCTCCTTGAGCGTGTCATGGGTCGGATCGAGTCGTTGGAATCCTTTTCCATGAAGGATGCGTTCGGCATTCGCCTCGCTCTGGACGAGGCGATTGTGAACGCTATCAAGCATGGCAACGGCTTTTCGCCCGACAAAACCGTCCGCGTCAATTGCACGATCGCGGACGATCTCTTTCGAATTGAAATCGAAGATCAAGGGCCGGGTTTCTGCCTGGAAGACGTTCCCGATCCGACAGAAGAAGAGAATCTTGAACGCCCCTGCGGGCGCGGCATCATGCTGATGCGATCCTTCATGTCGAAGATCGAGTATAACCAGACGGGCAACAAGGTGCTGCTGGAAAAAATCCCCAGCGCTAAGTGAGGTTCGAGTCCAGCACGTAGCGACCAGGATTACGGTAATTCCTCTCGCGATGCGGGGATCGCTGGCAGCCGCCAGAGATTGATGACTCCGCCATGGTCCTGTGAAATCGCCAGGCGATCATCCGGCGACATCGAAATCGCGGCGACCGGTTTATCGTGGCCCCGAAAGATCAGCAATTCCTTTGAAGCGGATTCTTCCCAGAGCCAGATCGAGTTATCTGCCAGGCCTGTCATGAAGCGATCACCGTTGGGGTACGTTGCTACGGCATAGATGTGCCTTCGGGTAACCTTGCCTTCGTTAACCTTGGCCTTTCGCTGCAGGTCTCAGAAGTCCCATGCAAAGGCACCAGGAAGGAGTACCCGTTGTCCGTCATGAGCGAATTGTCCGCAATATTGTGATGGCCGTTGTTCAGTCCGTCCTGAGAAAACTCTCCGAATTGACTTCTTCCCAGACTCCCCTGCCAGGATCTGACCAATCCGGTCTCCATGACCACCCGTCGCAAAGGCTTTCGGCCGCAGGCGAGCAGGAAATCAACTTGTAACATGTCTCGGGTGCCCCTCTGACAGAATCAGGGCTTCCATTCCCGATTCAATGGTTCTTGGTGATCGATACGGAAGGTTCATCTTGAGAGACGCGATAATTTAGGGCGACTGCCATGGGCCACATCGGATTGCGGATCGAAATCCACGATGAATGGTTTCATGCGGAATTCAACACCGAACGGTCGCTGGTTCAGTGCCACTACTGAGGGCATACTTGCGTGACGGTTGTGCACTCAATTCGCCGCGGGTTGGCCAAAACATCGCACCCGAATCGAACAGTTACGGGTTTCCGATCCTCGCTCAAAATCTCGGTCCTTTGGAATCGTGTTTGCAGTTCAATAAATGCCTGCCAGTAACGTGTCAGTTCTGATGCAATTGCGCGATTCAAACTCGTTTTCTCTTCTTCTGTCGGGGTTCTTTCACTTTTACAGTCCAGGTCTGGTACAGGAATGACGCGACAACGGAATTAAGAACTGAAATGATCTGGCAGATTTCGTTTTTGAAGCTGCTCATTTCCGGGGCAAAGGATTAAACCGCAAGTGGCTGAATCAGGAGTCCTTTCACGCCGGCTCCCGTCACATTGGCCTCGTGTACTTAAATGGGGGGCAGTCACGCTCGTCCCCCTGCTTCTTGTTTGCGGTTGGCTTCTGCGCCCGAATCCTGGATCACAAATTCTGGATGCGGAGGCCTTGCTGATTGATGGTAAGCCGAAAGAGGCACTCGCACTCTTAGAACCGATTCTCAAACTGCGGCCTCATGATGGTTCAGCATGGTTCGTAGCGGGACAGGCTTTCAATCGCCTGAAGCGACCTGACGAGGCCGTCGAAGCATTTCGCAAACTTCCCTGTGATCACCCCAGGCGGGCAGAGGCTTGCTTTCTTGCAGGCGACATCGCACTTCTGCAACTCTTTCAGCTTTCCACTGCTGAAGTTTTGTTGCGTGAAACGTTGTCTCGGCAGCCGGATCACAATGTTGCTCAGGGACATCTTGCAGGCCTGTACGGACTCTGCGGTCTGACATCGCTCTCAACATCTTTCCGCATTGAACGACTTTATGCGGGGAAGTTCGCCGAGGTCGATCTGTTGTTGCTGGCACTCGGGGATACTGCGGCTGAGAATGCGACATCACTGAGCAGTTACATCAAAAGCAGCCATGAAGATCCATTGACACTGCTGGGGCAGGCACACCAAGCCTGGCAGCAGCATGATTTCGTCACGGCCGAGCCTCTCTACAGGCAAGGACTCGCCCAGCGTCCTGAGCTGTTCGATGCCCAGGCACGTCTTGGCCGAATTCTGTCGGAACAGGCAGACGCGACCCACTTTCTCAAGTGGCATGCCCAATTGCCAACAGAAGCACAGAACCATCCTGAGATCTGGGCTGTACGCGGGGATTGGTCACTACGACAGAACGACACTTCAGGAGCAGTTCGCTGCTACTGGGAAGCCTGTCGTCGTGATCCCACTCACCGCCGTGCTCACCATCAACTGGGACAATGCCTGTCGATTCTGGGAGAAACTCAAATGGCGGGGGCGTTCCAGCGTCGCAACGCGTTGCTGCAGGAGTTGCTGCTGACTGCAAAACAGTCGGGGCTCGATGCCAAATCAGCCAGTGCCCTTCGATCCGCTGTTGCCGCCAACGCCTGTCACCAACCGTGGGAGGCCTGGGGCTGGGTCGAAGCCGCGCGACGCCGAACGGCGCAACCGTCCGATATCTTTCCACAGTTCACCCGCCCTGCCAAAGGGACGCCACGCGTGCTGATCGATGCTCAGCCTGCAATTGAATTCGACTTGCAGAATTACTCGCTTCCCCTTTGGTTGCAGCAGTCCCCCGCACAATCAGGCAGTCCTATAACGACTGTTGTGAGTGAAGCATCGATTCATTTTACGAACGACTCAGCACGAATCGGGCTGCAATTCGAGTACATCAACGGTGATGACCTGCCAGGCCCTGGCATGCGGATTGTCCACTTTGCCGGGGGCGGTGTCGGTGTTCTGGACTTTGATCGGGATGGCTGGCCGGATCTCTATTTGACCCAGGGGGGAAAGTGGCCGGTGCCTGAAACGAGTCCCCCATCGGACGCATTGTTTCGAAATCGGGGTGGCGAACGCTTTGAAAATGTCGCTGCCAGTGCCGGGATCAGCGAAACAGACTACAGCCAGGGTTTGGCGGTCGGTGACATTGACTCCGATGGCTGGCCCGATCTGTTCATCGCCAACGTTGCTGCAAACAGACTGTTTCACAACAACGGCGACGGGACATTTACAGACATCACCCAAGCAGCTGGCGTCAGCGACAATGCCTGGACGACGAGTGCAGCTCTGGCAGACTTCAACGGTGATGGTCTGCCTGATCTTTATGTCGTCAACTACCTCGAAGGACCAGGCTTGCGGGATCGGATCTGTCAGCTTCCTAACGGCGGTCCGCGTGCCTGCACTCCGCATGAGTTTGATGCTGCCGAAGACCAGTTTCTGTTAAATCTGGGAGACGGTCGCTTTCAGGACGTCAGTACCGCGAGTGGCATCATTGCGCCCGGTGGTAAGGGGCTCGGGATCGTGGCCGCAGACTTCGATGGAACGGGGCGACTGAGTATTTTTGTCGGTAACGATACGACTGCCAATTTCTTCTTTCAGAACACGACAAACGATCGAGGTGGCATCCCAAGTTTCACAGAATCGGCTGTGTTAACAGGTCTCGCATTCGATCGTGATGGACGGTCTCAGGCCTGCATGGGGATTGCTGCTGATGATGCCAACGGCGACTCGCAACTCGATCTATTCGTCACGAACTACTACAACGAATCCAACACGTTGTACGTCCGTCAACCGGGGCTGATGTTTCTGGATGGAACTGTCGAAGCGGGATTGCGCGAGCCAAGCCTGAAACAACTCGGATTTGGAACGCAATTTCTGGACGCCGATCTGGATGGTTGGCCGGATCTGGTCGTGACGAATGGTCATATCGATGATGAAACAGCCCGGGACATTCCACTGCACATGCCAACACAGTTCTTCCACAATCAAGGTAGTGGGAAATTCGCCGAAGTCCCGGCAACACGATTGGGGAAATGGTTCGAAGAAAAGTACCTGGGGCGAGGGCTCGCCCGACTGGATTGGAATCGGGATGGCCAGGAAGATTTTGCCGTCAGTAATCTGGATAGCCCTGCGGCGCTGCTGACCAACGAATCACCGCGCCGCGGTCGCCACGTGACCGTGCAACTCGTTGGAACCACCTCGGCACGCGACGCGATCGGGACCATCGTTCAAGTGAAATCCGCCAATGGGACGAAAACCCGTCAATTGACGGCGGGCGACGGGTACCAGGCCAGTAACGAGCGCCAGCTTGTTTTTGCCGTCGGAGCAGATGACGCTGTCGAAGTGACGATTCGCTGGCCGTCGGGGCAGACGCAATCGTTTCAAAAGGTCTTGAGTGACAATTGCTGGCTGGCAGTTGAGGGGCGCGCGACGCTCACTCGAATCAGCCCGTGATCCTGGCCCATGCCCGCAGAATACAGATGGCCGCAAAACTGCCATTCTTTGCGAACCAGAAGAGAACTCGCGACAGAAAGATTCGTCGCGAGTTTCGTTTTTTACCCGTTCGAAACCGCTTTCAGGCTTGGCCAGTCTGCCGATCTTCAATTAGGATCGCATCAGCGCCCGCAATTGGATTGGCTGCCGCTGCCAAATTGTGCTGGCTGAACGGCGACGTGTCGTGACCCCAACGCGGATTCAAGGAATTTCCGGATGCTGATGTTTGATGCCCATCTCGATCTGGCTTTCAATGCTGTGGACTGGCATCGCAATCTGGAACAGACGATCGAAGAAATCCGCGCGTCGGAATCAGCGATGACAGAACTCGGCCGCGGAACCGGAACCGTTTCGCTGCCTGAAATGCGAAAGGGTGAGTTGGGAATCTGCCTGGCAACCATGTTTGCACGCCTTCGGCAACTGGCTCCATCACCCTATGGCAACGCGACCCCCGAGGCTTGTTATGCCGTTGGAATGAGCCATTACTCGTACTACAAGGCGATGGAACGGCGTGGATTGATGCGGCAGATCAAGACACGCACGGAACTGCTTCGCCATGTTGATGACTGGAATGCGAACGCCCCGAACGTCCCACTCGGCTATCTGTTGAGTATGGAATGTGCCGATATGGTTCTGGATCCAGACCACATCTTCGAATGGTATGAGCGTGGACTGCGAGCGATCGGACTGACTCACTATGGCGTGAATCGTTACGGGGGCGGGACCAATTCCGATCAAGGATTGAAGCCGGAAGCCAAGGCGCTGCTGCGGAATATGGAACAGCTCAAGCTGCCACTCGATCTGACTCATCTCTCGGACCCGGCGTTTGATGATGCTGTTAACTGGTTTGGTGGTCGAGTTCTTGCCAGCCACCAGAATGCCCGCAAGTTCGCGAACTGGCAGCGGCAATTCACCGACGCACAGATCAAGGCTGTGATCGAGCGGGATGGTGTTCTGGGGATGGCCCTGGATGCCATCATGCTTCAGGATGGGTTTGTCCGCGGTAAGACACCTCCAACCGTCACGCTTGAGGGGGTTGCCGACAATATTGATCAGATTTGCCAACTGGCAGGGGCCGCTCGCCACGTTGGAATCGGCAGCGATCTGGACGGTGGATATGGGACAGAACAGACTCCTGCTGATCTGAACACCATCGCCGACTTGCAACGTCTTCCTGACATCCTGGCCCGCCGCGGATACTCGGCTGCTGACATACAGGGAGTCATGCACGGAAACTGGATTCGATTTTTCAGTGAGACGCTTCCTGAATGATGGAGCATATTCAAAGTGTGAGATCACTCGCCGATTGATATTGGGATTTGGAGAATCTGAATGAACGGACAGCGTTACCTGGGCAGACGGG
>CAZSTW010000155.1:0-2837 GCA_964609845.1 uncultured Planctomycetaceae bacterium
CGTGATCAACGCAGACTTCGAGTGCGATTACAAATTCGTTGTTAAGGCCGTGGCCAGTTGTGCGGGTCGACAGCATCCAGAAACAAAACAGCAGATTCCGTACGTTGAAAACATCAAGTTCATGGTGCCGCGAGTCCCCAAGCAATAGTTGGTTGAATGCTCACGCTGCCAATCATCTATGAAACTTGAGGCTGAGGTTTCGCGGCCCGGCGGTTGCCGAGGAAGCCGAGCAGGACGGGAAGCACGAACAGTGTGAATGCCATACTGCTGATGACTCCGCCGATGACGACCGTGGCGAGAGGTCGCTGGACTTCGGCCCCCGATCCTTCGCTGGTGGCCATCGGAATGAATCCCACGCTGGCAACCAGAGCCGTCATCAGAATCGTTCGCAGGCAACTGACCGATACATCTCGAATCGACGGATACTCAGAATTGTCGCGGCTCGCGGTTTTCACCGCTTCTCGCCAGGCCGAGACAAGGATCATGCTGCTGAGAACCGATACGCCAGAAAGCGTGATGAATCCGACCGCTGCGGAGATTGATAACGGCATTTCACGCATCGAGACAGCCAGTATCCCGCCAACGCAGGCAAACGGAACGCTGGCGAAAACGATCATGGTGTCCGGGACGCTGCGATATGTCAGATAGAGCAATCCAACAATCAGGCTCAGCGCCAGAGGAACCACGATCATCAGCCGCTGCTGGGCTCGCTGCATATTTTCGAACTGGCCACCCCACTCGATCCGGAACTGATCCTTGGGAAGCTCTACGCGTCCAGCGATTTTCTCCTGTGCTTCCGTCACAAAGCTGCCAACGTCACGGCCGCGGACGTTACATTGCACTGTGATTCTACGTTTTCCCCATTCGCGCGTGATCATCTTCGGGCCATTCAGCCGGCGAATGTCTGCAACGCGAGACAATGGCAGGCGTTCGCCACCGGGTGCGGACAGCAGGATGCGTCCAATGGCTTCAGGGTCTTCTCGCATGGAATCTGGAAGGCGGGCGACCAGCGGGAATCGAAGTTGCCCTTCGATGACTTCCCCGACAACCTTGCTGCCAATCGATTCGACAACATCCAGCACGGCCTTTGCCGAGATTCCGTAGCGCGCGATTTCGTCCTGACGCAACGAGATCCTGAGAATCGGTTGCCCCGTCACCTGTTCAACGCTCAGGTCGTTGCAGCCGGGAATCCCCGCAAGCACAGCTTGAAGTTCCTGCGCCTTGGGAATCAGCGTGTCAAAATTGTCGCCAAACAATTTCAAAGCGACGTCGGCACGGACTCCCGAGACCATTTCATTAATTCGCAGTTCGATCGGCTGCGTAAACCAGGTGATCTGACCTTTCATTTCGTTGACTTCGCGAACCATCTTGTCAACAAGTGCCGATTGAGTCTTCGCCTCTTTCCACGACGATCGTGGTTTGAGTGCCACGAACATGTCTGTCACTTCCACATTGCCAGCATCAGTCGCCACTTCGGGTGATCCAACTCGACTCCAGACTCGCTCGACTTCATTCGGAAATTTTTCGAGCATCAACTGTTCCATCCGGGTATTCATTTCGGCCGACACTTCCAGGCTCGTCCCCGGAGCCCGCATGATGCCGACCACCAGATCCCCTTCCGAAAGTCGCGGGACGAATTCGGAACCGAGCCCCAACCCCACCTTCATGGCATAGCACAGGATTGCGATTGCAGCAGGAACCACCAGCCATCGGCATGCCATCACTCCCGTCAGAACACGCCGATAAATCCACTGTGCGATTCGGACTGGCAGAACATCTTTTTCCTCAACTTCACGCGGCAAAACCAGACTGGCCAGAACCGGAGTCAGGGTCAGTGAAAGGACCAGCGAACCAATCAGGATGAAGATCACCGTCAGTGCCATCGGGCGGAACATCTTGCCCTCAACACCTTCCAGCGACAGGATCGGCAGATAGACGATCATAATGATGAGCTGTCCCATCACCGTCGGGATCCGGACCTCAGAAGCCGCCTGTCGGACAATTTCCAATCGCTCTGACCCAGAGCATTTGCCGTGGTGTGCGAGCCTGCGAATGATGTTTTCGATGACCACGACCGAACTGTCGACCACGATTCCGAAGTCGATGGCCCCCAGGCTGAGCAGCGAAGCGGCAATCCCCATGTACCACATCCCCATGAAGCCGACCATCATCGACAGGGGAATTGCGGCAGCAGCAATCAACCCGGCTCGCAGGGAACCCAGCATCAGGAACAACAGCACGACGACGAGGTAGGCCCCTTCGCACAGATTGTTCTTGACAGTTTCGATGACGCGATTAACGAGTGACGTACGATCATAGACGATGTCCATGTGAACGCCGTCAGGAAGCGTCTGTTGCACTTCATGAAATTTATCGCGCAGGCGATTTGTGACGGCATAGCTGTTTTCGCCCATCAGCATGAAGCCCAGTCCGAGTACGACTTCACCTTTCCCATTGGCTGTCACAACGCCGCGTCGCATCTCGTGCGAGATGACAACTTCCGCCACATCGCGAACCCGGATCGGAACACCATCGACAGCGGTAATGACAATCCCGCCGATCTGTTCGATATCGACGGTTCGACCCACACCATGAACCAGCACGGTATCACCCGATTGACGGATGCTGCCGCCGCCAACATTCAGGTTGTTTGCTGAAACGGCTTCCAGAACCTGATCAAACTTCAAGCCATGCTTCACCAGCCGAACCGGGTCGAGGCGCACCTGATACTGCTTTTTCAAACCGCCCCAAGAGTTGATTTCTGCAGAACCAGGAACCGTTCGCATGGTCGGCTTCACTTCCCAGTCGTGAAGCGTCTTGGCACGAGTCAGATCGCC
>CAZSTW010000155.1:2969-3452 GCA_964609845.1 uncultured Planctomycetaceae bacterium
TCGCCATCGTCGGGGACAAGAACATAGTGAAAGACTTCGCCCAGCCCCGTTGAGACAGGCCCCATTTCCGGGCGACTGATTCCGGGAGGTACTTCGACACCGATCAACCGCTCATTGATCAGTTGTCGGGCGAAGTAGACGTTTGTCCCATCGCGAAATGTAACAATCACCTGCGACAGGCCGAATTGTGAGACGGATCGCAATGATTCCAGGCCGGGCAGACCGCCCATCGCCATCTCAACGGGAAACGTCACCTGCCGCTCGACCTCTTCAGGGACGAGTGCCTGTGCGACCGTATTGATCTGAATCTGCACAGGTGTTGTGTCGGGGAATGCGTCCAGATTCAGTGACGTCAGGCTGAAGTAGCCACCGACACAGATCAGCATCGCTCCCAGGAGAACCATCCAGCGGTGCGACAGAGACCAGGCAATCGTCTTTTCGAGCATGATATGAGCGCGGCTTTACTAAGGGCGGCATTGCTGC
>CAZSTW010000155.1:3462-12804 GCA_964609845.1 uncultured Planctomycetaceae bacterium
CACGCACCATCGCAAACCCCGAATTCCAGGAATTCGGACACGAGAACCAGTACGTCTGTTGAATCGGGCACAACCAATGAATCAGGGCGTCGCCGATGCGACGTGATTGAGTGTCCAGTCGGATTTCAGGATGTGCCCGCCACGGGCAACAATCTGCGTTCCGGGCTTCAGCTTTTCGGATCGAATCTGAACGAGATCACTGTGGCGTATGCCGAGCTCGACATTGATTCGTTCGAAACTCAAATCACCACTTCTTACGAACACCAGGGGCTGGCGACCATCGTGAAGCACGGCAGATGCGGGGACAACCAGCGCCTCATCATGACTTCGCAAAATCACGGTTCCGGTCCCGAAAGTATTGGCTCGCAACAGGCGGACTTCGTGGCCCGATGATTCGTCGGATGAGACAACAGGATTGTCGACCTCAGCCCGAACTTGCAGAGTCCGTGTCTGTTGATTCATCTCGGTGCTGATCCAGGTAATCGACGCGTTCAGCATCTCATCAATCCCATCGGGATCAAACGTCACCTTCTGACCAAGAGCGAGTTTCGCAGCATCTTCCTTGGGAACGTCAAGTTTCAACCACATGCGGCGTGTGTCAGCGATTTCCAGAATCGGATTACCGGCCTGTGCAGTTTCTCCCAGAGCAACATCTTGCTTTAGAACAACGCCATCAAACGTGGCTCGCATCGGCAGCAGATTGGAACTCGTCGACTCGCCATCCAGATTTTTCACGATGTCGTCTGGAAGACCGAGAAATCGAATCCGCCCTGCCCGCTCAGCGTCAGGCAGCTTTTGAAATTCTTCCAGACGCACACTGAAACCGAGATTCACGAGGTTTTGTTCGGCGTTCTGCAGGCGAACTTTGGCTTCACGCAGGGCAACTCGTGCTTCACGAACCTGTCGCATCGGAATGGCACCGCTCGCCACGCTCTCGAGATTCGTCAGGATTTCGGCTTTAGATTCCTCGGCAATCAAGGCACTCAAGAACTCTGCCTTCGACTGTCCGACTTCTGCAGAATCGATGATGACAAGCACATCGCCACGACGAATCGGCTCGCCAACATGTTTGCAGACCTGCCATACGGTCCCGGTGGTTCGAGCCGACAAGCTGGCGGTGTGTCGTTCGTCATACGTGATGACACCTGTTGTTCGAACTCGCTCCGCGATCGGCTTCTGCTCAACAGTCGCCATCGTGATACCTGACAATGCCAATGAATTCTCCGAAGGGAATGTGATCTTCCATTCTCCGTTCTCGGCATGTTCAAGTTCGACTTTTTCGGATTTGACAGATTCAACGTTCTGATGATCCGAGGGGTGGTTTGAATGAGAATCATTATCAGAATGTGTGCCACCGAGATGGAAAGTCCAGTGCGTCTGATGGCCAACGACGCCCACTGCAAGAAGTGCCGCAAGGATGCCCAAATATCGTGCACCTTTGAGGACCGGAGCAAGCGCCGAAAAACTGGTTCGCGCGGTGCCTGCTGTTGGTTTCAAATTCGACATAACCCATCCCCTAAATTAAGCTTTCGACAACAAGAGATGAAAGACGACCGACCTCGACCTAAATGCTCTTGTGAGCCCTCAGCAGCGCGAGGCTCTCGAAAACTTAAGAACGCAACATCCGTGCCGGGCCGAACTGTTCCATGTGGGTTGCCGAACTGAACCATGTGTGCCCCTGAAATTTCGCAAACGGAATCGGGAAAACAACTTCGGAAAACCGAAGGCGACTCTGCCAGATGAATTCACGATGCGTCCGAGACCTCGGACACACCTGCTTGACATGGTGTCGTTACGACTGACATCCCGAACGAGAACGGCTACAACGATTTCGCGGTTCATATCAATCACGATCCATTCCCCGATTTTTCGTGTCGGCACCAGCATGGCGACGGTCCTTTGTTTTCAATTGCAGTCGAATCCGCTTCTGCGTCACCTGATTTCGATCGACCATCCATGGTGATGCCCATTTGTACGCGAGATATGAAAGACGTACAAATAGATTGTTTGACTGCGATTCATCGAAAAATACGATGCTTTTAGCGCCCGTACGTGGGACTGTTGAACAACCACCGTCCGCCTGTTTTCTCGGGAGGGGAAGCGCCAACGAAGAGAGCCACCAGTGCGTTCGAGCAACAGTGCTTGGCACCACCGACAGGAAGCAGATCGTGCGTTACGCAAACCATTCAGAGGACATGGCGATGGCAGGTTTGCGGTCGTGAGTACCGTAGACGCGGATGTCAAGCAGATGACCGTGTCGAAGTGATCGCTTAGCCTGAATTCAGGTATTTCTTTCGGGCATTTGCCCATTGATTTGATTACAATTTCATCCCTGCATTGATTGCCTCCCTGAGCTGCCGCCTTGAGGTCTCACCTGAATGAGTGCCATCCCACCCGTTTCTCCACCTGATGTGGTGAAAGATCAAACGGTTCCCGTCACTGCTGCGGGTACTGCTGCATCCGCGTCGACGGTTCAAAGTCATCGAGCATCGAGAAATAAAGGGATTTCCGGGGCCATTATCGAGGCTGTTGTGACGTTGGGCGTTCTCGGTGGAATTGGTTATGCGGGGTGGAAGTATCAGTCGGTCTGGCTGACCTGGCTGGAGCCGATAATGGCGCGAAACAAAGCCCCAGCGGCCAAGCCGCCGCGGATTACGCCCGTGACGACGGCCAAGGTTCGCAAGCGTGATATGCCGCTGTATCTGACAGGATTGGGAACAGTCACGGCATTTAAGACTGTCACTTTGCGAACGCGGGTGGAGGGGGAGCTGAAGCATGTCGCGTTCACTGAAGGTCAGATGGTTCGCGAAAACGAACTGCTCGCTGAAATCGATCCGCGCCAGTTCGAAGTTCAGCTTGCTCAAGCCGAAGGACAATTGGCTCGCGATAACGCGATCTTGAAGTCGGCCAGGATAACACTCAGTCGCTACGAAGGCTTGCTGGCGAACAAATCGATCTCGGCTCAGGAATATGATGATCAGGCATTGCTGGTTCAGCAGACCATGGCCAGCATCCAGACCGACGAAGCAACGGTCGCGAATGCCAATCTTCAACTTTCGTACTGCAAAATCACCGCGCCGATTTCCGGTCGCATCGGACTGCGACTCGTCGATCAGGGAAACATCGTTCGGGCGAATGATCCGAATGGAATGGCTGTCATTACACAGCTACAACCGATTGCCGTCGTCTTTACGATTCCCCAGGACGAAATTTCTCGAGTCCAGCGGCGAACGCAACAAAACGACGTGCTCAATGTCGACGCGTTTGATCGCGATTTCAAGCTGAAACTCGCCAGCGGTAAGTTACTGGCGATTGACAATCAGGTGGATGCGACAACCGGGACCGTCCGGATCAAGGCGCAATTTGAAAATGAAGACAACATGCTGTTCCCGAATCAGTTCGTGAACGCTCGATTACTGGTGGATACGCGCCGCGATGCCATCGTCGTACCGTCTGCCGCAGTTCAGCGTGGCCCGGCTTCGATGTTTGTTTATGTCGTCAAGGTGGTCGACAAGGAAGCGACGGTTGAGTTGCGAAATGTGGAAACGGGTGTCAGCGAAGGGGGGGAAACCGCCATTGAAGCCGGCCTTGAACCGGACGAAGTCGTTGTCACCGATGGCCTCGATAAATTGCAGAACGGTGCGAAGGTGATTCCTCGCGACAAAGATACTCCTCCTTCCGACAAGACCGAGAAGAGTGAAAAGAAGGGGGTAGAAAGGCCAGAAAAGAAAGAATCGCCTCGTTCGGCGGCACCATCAACGGAAGGGGTTTCATCTCCTGAGAAGTCCAGCACCGCAGCGACAGAACCAGCCTCGCGTGAAACGGGTGGTCAGAAAGAGAAGACTTCGTGCGAGGCTCAGCCGGAATCCGTTCCGTCTCGAGATGATGTAACACTGCCGGGGACGACGCCATGAATCTGTCGCGGCCCTTCATTTTGAGGCCGGTGGCGACAGTCTTGTTCATGGTGGCGATTCTGTTGTCAGGCATGATGGCATACCGCCAGTTGCCGGTCTCGGCGCTTCCCCAGGTAGATTATCCGACGATT
Organism: uncultured Planctomycetaceae bacterium; assembly: GCA_964609845.1. Taxonomy (GTDB): domain Bacteria; phylum Planctomycetota; class Planctomycetia; order Planctomycetales; family Planctomycetaceae; genus Schlesneria. Next base: position 7,508 of record CAZSTW010000155.1, read on the forward strand.
CAGGTCCTGACGTTTTATCCGGGCGCTGGCCCCGATGTGATGGCATCGTCAGTCACTGCGCCACTCGAAAGACAGTTCGGCCAGGTGCCTGGACTGACACAGATGACCTCGACCAGTTCCGAGGGCTGTTCGATCATCACGTTACGGTTTGACTTACAGCTCAATATCGACGTCGCCGCTCAACAGGTTCAGGCAGCAATCAACGTCGCTTCCACGTTTCTTCCGCGCGATCTGCCGAATCCTCCGATTTACACCAAGACCAATCCTGCTGATGCCCCGATCCTGACGCTGGCACTTTCTTCCAAGTCACTGCCGCTCTACAAAGTGGAAGACCTGGCCGATACCCGACTGGTTCAAAAGATATCCCAGCTGCCCGGGGTCGGAATGGTAAGCATCAGCGGGGGGCAGAAGCCTGCGATCCGAATCCAGGCCAACCCGACAGCCTTGTCGTCGCTCGGACTGAATCTGGAAGACATTCGTGCCACTCTCGCTTCTGCGAACGTCAATCAGGCCAAGGGAAGTTTCGATGGAAAGCGACAGTCCTACACGATTGGCGCGAATGATCAGTTGTTCACCGCAGAGCAGTACAGGAAACTGATTGTCGCTCACCGTAACGATGCTTCAGTCAAGCTGGGAGACGTGGCTGACATCATCGACGGAGCGGAAAACACGCGTCAGGCAGCCTGGATGAATGATCAGCCAGCAGTCATTCTGAACATTCAGCGACAGCCAGGCGCCAACATCATTGAAGTCGTGGACAACGTCAAATCGCTTTTGCCTCAACTGCGTGATTCACTACCCTCCGCCGTTGAAGTCGAAATACTGACCGACCGAACAGTGACCATCCGGGCATCTGTCGAAGATGTGCAGCGAGAACTCATCACAACTGTGATCCTGGTGGTGCTGGTCATCTTTGTGTTTCTGCGAAACGTTTCAGCCACTATTATTCCCAGCGTCGCAGTTCCACTTTCATTGATCGGAACGTTCGGCGTGATGTATCTGCTGAACTACAGTCTGAACAACCTGACTTTGATGGCACTCACCATTTCGACGGGCTTCGTTGTCGACGATGCCATCGTGATGATTGAGAACATCATGCGGTACATTGAAGAGGGAGAGTCTCCGCTGGCAGCCTCCTTAAAGGGGGCCCAGCAGATCGGATTCACCATTATTTCGCTGAGTGTGTCCCTGATCGCTGTGCTGATCCCACTGCTTTTCATGGGAGATATTGTCGGCCGGTTGTTCCGCGAATTCGCGGTGACCCTCAGCGTGACGATCCTGATTTCAGCGGTCGTCTCGCTGACATTGACCCCCATGATGTGTGCCAAGTTGCTGCGGCATAAACCAAAGTCACAACATGGCTGGGCTTACCGGGCCTCGGAAGCAGCGTTTGACGGCGTGATTCGTCTGTACGGCTGGACTTTGCGAATCGTCCTGCGAATGCAGGCGATGACGATGATTGTTTCCGTGCTGACTTTGGTGGCGACCGCGTATCTGTATGTGATGGTCCCCAAGGGCTTTTTCCCCGTGCAGGACACCGGTGTCATCCTGGGGATCTCGGAAGCCAGTCAGAATATTTCGTTTGATGCAATGGCGGCACGACAACTGGAACTGAACAAGGCGATCCTCGAAGATCCTGCGGTCGACAGCCTGTCGAGTTTTATCGGGATTGATGGCACAAACACCACGCTGAACAATGGTCGTATCCAGATCAACCTGAAGCCGCTCGAAAAGCGGCATCATGCCACGGCCGAGGATGTCATCCGCCGGTTACAGCCGCGCCTGGCCGAGATCACCGGTATCACGCTCTTCATGCAGCCGGTTCAGGACTTGACAGTGGAAACTCGCGTCAGCCGGACTCAGTACCAGTTCAGCCTGGAATCTCCCGATGCTGAAGAACTGGGAGAATGGGCTCCACAATTCATTGCCAAGCTGAAAGAACTGCCTCAGCTGCGCGACGTAGCGAGCGATCAGCAGAACGATGGGCTGCAGGCTCGCGTTGTCATCGACCGTGACACAGCATCGCGGCTCGGAATTACTCCACAAATGATTGATGACGCACTCTACGATGCATTCGGGCAGCGGCAGGTTTCGATCATGTTCACGCAATTGAATCAATACCGCCTGGTGCTGGAGGTTAAACCGGAATTCCGAAATGATCCGCGAGATCTTCACGAGGTTTACATTCATCCTCCCGGCGGGGGAATGGTACCCCTCAGCAGCTTTACGCGAGTGGAAGAATCACAGTTCCCGCTGGCAATCAATCATCAGGGGCAGTTTCCTGTCGTCACAGTCTCATTCAACCTTGCACCAGGAGTTTCTCTCGGCGAAGCGGTAGAACAGATTGACAAGACAGAAGAAGCAATCCAGTTGCCCAAAGGAATTGTCACCGCATTTCAAGGGACTGCCGAGGCGTTTCGCGCGTCGCTTAAGAATACCCCGCTTCTGATCCTGGCGGCTCTTGTGACCGTCTATATCGTGCTGGGGATTCTCTACGAAAGCTACATTCATCCGATCACGATCCTGTCGACTTTGCCATCAGCAGGGGTCGGTGCACTGGTCGCAATGATGCTCTGCCAGATCGACCTGAGCGTCATCGCACTCATCGGGATCATCCTGCTGATCGGGATTGTGAAAAAGAACGCGATCATGATGATCGACTTCGCACTGGATGCGCAGCGTAATCTTCAGATGACGCCGCGGGACGCGATCTATGAAGCCTGCCTGCTCAGATTCCGGCCGATCATGATGACGACGATGGCCGCGCTGCTGGGCGCGGTTCCTCTTGCGATGGGGCATGGCGTCGGCTCGGAACTACGGCGGCCACTGGGAATCACAATCATCGGCGGATTGATCTTCAGCCAGTTGCTGACGCTCTATACGACGCCTGTGATTTACCTCTGGTTTGACTGGATTGGCTCACGGCTTTTCAGACCGGCTGTCACGGGGCAGGTGACAGATCACGTCGAGGAGCGGACCGAATGAGTCTCTCGACCCCGTTTATCGACCGACCTGTGGCGACGACACTATTGACGATCGCAATCACGTTGTCGGGAGTACTCGGTTACGGGATGCTGCCGGTTTCTTCACTGCCGCAGGTCGACTATCCGTCGATCGGTGTGAATGCATCACTTCCCGGGGCCAGCCCGGAAACGATGGCATCCGCCGTAGCGACACCCCTGGAACGCCAGTTTGGACGAATCGCCGGTATCTCCGAGATGACCTCTGCCAGTTCGCTCGGCTCGACCTCAATCACAATGCAGTTTGATCTGAACCGCGACATCAACGCCGCCGCACGCGATGTTCAGGCCGCGATCAATGCTGCACGTGGTCAATTGCCCGCGAATATGCCGAACAACCCATCCTACCGGAAAGTGAACCCGGCCGACGCACCGATCATGATCATCGCGATCACATCGGATTCGCATACGAAGCCGATGATGTACGACGCGGCCGCAACAATTCTGGCACAGCGATTGGCTCAAGTGCAGGGCGTAGGGCAGGTCAGTATCGGTGGCGGTTCAGCCCCGGCAGTGCGCGTCGATGTTAATCCAACCGTCCTGAACCATTTCGGAATCGGCCTGGAGGATGTGCGCGCCGTTCTGGGAGCCGCGAATGCCAATCGTCCCAAAGGGCAGATCTCCAATGACGACCGTGCCTGGGCTGTTACGTCAACAGACCAGCTGTTTCTGGCGAGCGAATATGAATCGTTGATCGTTTCGTACAGGAATGGCGCGCCTGTACGATTGGGTGACGTGGCGAAGGTGACGGATTCTGTCGAAGATGTTCGGGCATTCGGCCTGCTCAACGGTAAGCCTGCGATTTCGGTCGTGATCTTTCGACAGCCGGGCGCCAACATCATCGAAACCGTTGATCACATCCGCGAAATCCTGCCGCAACTGGACGCGCAAATCCCAGCTGATATGGAATTGACCGTGGCGATGGATCGGACGGGAACGATCCGCGCCTCATTGCACGAAGTTCAATTCACGTTGATGATCTCGGTTGGCCTGGTGATCCTGGTTGTCTTTCTGTTCTTGCGAGATCTGCGCAGCACCTTGATTCCGAGTGTCGCGGTCCCTGTGTCGCTGATTGGCACTTTCGGCTTTATGTATCTGGCAGGCTACAGTCTGGACAATCTTTCGCTGATGGCCCTGACGATTGCGACGGGATTCGTCGTCGACGACGCGATCGTCGTCATCGAAAACATCACGCGGCATCTGGAGGCGGGGCTTACTCCGCTTCAGGCATCGCTGCTCGGGGCACGTGAAATCGGCTTTACGGTACTTTCCATCAGTATCTCGCTGATCGCAGTCTTTATCCCGATTCTGTTGATGAGTGGCTATGTTGGTCGTCTGTTTCGTGAATTTGCAGTGACATTGTCTGTCGCGATTGTCATTTCATTGGTTGTTTCTTTGACGACAACCCCCATGATGTGCGCAACGCTTCTTAAATCGCACAAGGATCAACGGCATGGATTACTTTACCGGGCAAGTGAATGGGTCTTCGATGTGATCCTGAAAATCTATGAGTGGTCACTGCTGATCGTCTTGCGTTTTCAGTTTCTGGTGCTGCTTGTCACACTCTTTACGATCGGATTCACGTTTTATCTGTACACGATCATTCCGACCGGCTTTTTCCCTCAGCAGGACACGGGTCGACTGACCGGAAGTTTGCAGGCTGATCAGGATTCTTCGTATCAGTCAATGACGGCACTGCTGCAGAAATACAGTGAGATCGTATGTGCCGACCCTGATGTTGTGAATGTGACCTCGTCAGTTGGTGGCCAGTTCGGTGGCGGTGGCGCCAGTAATTCGGCCCGCTTGTTCGTGGCACTGAAGCCCATCGATGAGCGGACATTTGCTGACGGCAAAGGCTCGTTCTTCGATCTGGGGAAACCCAAACGAAACCGCGCCGACAAGATTATTGATCGCATTCGAAAAGAAGCGAGCAAGCTTTCGGGGGCCACTCTGGTTCTGACGCCTGTTCAGGACCTGCGGATTGGTGGTCGACAGAGTGCGGCCCAGTATCAATATACGCTGCGCGGGGACAGCCTCGGTGAACTGTCGCAATGGAGTGTCAAGCTGTTGGCCGCGATGCGCAAGATTGATGGATTGGCTGATCTGACCTCCGATCAACAGACACGCGGTTTGCAAACCCGGTTGAATATTGATCGTGATACTGCAGCTCGCCTGGGTGTCAGCATGTTTACGATCGACAATACACTTTACGACGCCTTCGGGCAGCGTCCCGTTTCCACGATGTACAAGTCGCTGAATCAATATCGCGTGGTGATG
>CAZSTW010000155.1:12925-14954 GCA_964609845.1 uncultured Planctomycetaceae bacterium
CACTGAATCAATATCGCGTGGTGATGCAGGTCGAATCCGAGTTCTCGCAGAATCCTGAATCGATCAAGCATATTTTTGTACGAGGATTGAATGACGAACAGATTCCGCTATCGACCCTCTACCGTCAGTCGTCTGTGAATACCGCTCTCTCCGCAAATCACTCGGGGCAGTTTCCCTCGGTGACAATTTCATTCAATCTTGCGTCAGGAACATCACTGGGCGATGTTGTTCCGAAGATTGAAAAGGTCACTCGCGATCTCGGCATGCCCGAGAGTATTCAGGGCAAGTTCCAGGGGGCGGCACTGGCATACCAGGATTCGCTGACGTCAATGCCACTTTTGATTCTGGGGGCATTGGTCACTGTCTATATCGTGCTGGGAATCCTGTACGAAAGTTACATTCACCCGATCACGATTCTATCGACCATTCCATCGGCCGGGGTCGGGGCGCTGCTGGCACTGCTCTACTGCAAGATGGAACTCAATGTGATGGCGATGATTGGGATCCTGCTGCTGATCGGGATCGTCAAGAAGAATGCGATCATGATGATCGACTTCGCCCTGGAGGCAGAACGACATCACGGTAAGTCACCCGAAGAAGCGATCTTTTCAGCGTGTATCCTGCGATTCCGGCCAATCACCATGACAACATTAGCGGCACTGCTGGGAGGCCTGCCGCTGGCACTCGGAACGGGCGATGGTGCCGAATTGCGTCAGCCACTCGGCGTCGCCATTGTCGGTGGATTGATTGTCAGCCAGATGCTGACGCTGTACACGACTCCGGTTGTCTACCTGTATCTGGACCGCTTCAGCCTTTGGACCGACAAGTGGTACGCTCGCTTTTTCAGACGTTGAACGAGCGGACAAGACTTCCCCGAATTTGTGTCACTTTGACCGGCCAACGAGGGAGCAATTATCGATCTCGAGTCCATTCTGCGGACTCGTAACGGCTTTCACCAAGAGCCCTGGCTTGTACCAGCAATTCCGAATTGCACGCTGCTGGCTGAGCGTTCCATGCTGCAATGAACTGGTCGATCAACGTCGATTTTGGCAGGGCGATATTCGTTACAAAATCGTTGTGAGAACGCTGCTGTCGATAGTCTGGCTGTCGTGATGGCGGTCGAAGTAATTGTCCAATCCGTGCCAGGTCAAAATCGTAAAGAATCGTTCCGTGATGCAGGAACGCATGCCGCAGCCAGCGTTGTGAATTCCCGGAGAACTTTCGGTCGCCAATCACCAGGTCACTGGTTCCACGAACGGAAATTCCAGCGATGAGGCTCGACAACTGAGTCGCAATTGTTTCCATCACGCGCTGAGTAACAACAACAACCCCACTCGTTCGCAACTCGTCGGTGAGCGGCAAAATCAGAGTATAGGCGAGGCATCCGGGCCCAACGGCGACGGCTCCCCCTCCGCTGGCTCTGCGAAAAATGGGGACCCCTTGCGCCTGGCACTCCGGTTCGTTGACTTCAATGGCAAGCTGATTCGACCGCCCGATAACGACGAAATACAGCTCGGGAGACCATGTTCGCAGGATTCCCCGAGTCGGATTCGCGTCAATCGACTGCAAGAGAACTTCATCGAGCGCCAGATTTGCTGCCGGCGTCTCAAGAGTGACGTCAATCCAGTCAATCACGGTTTGAATCGGTGAGGATGTTCCTTGGAAAACAGAGACTTCCACGGTCTTCTCACCTTTGCCAGAGCCGGACGCTCGTGCGATCCGGCTGAAAGGCCTCAACCCAATGGTCCGAAAACATCACACGTTCACATATGAATGGCGCGACGATCTACAGCAAACGCCGCTTCCTTCAGCACTTCTGCCAACGTTGGATGGGCGTGCGAGGACCGGGCGATATCTTCGCTGCTGGCGCCGCATTCGATCGCGATGACAGCTTCAGCAATCAGATCACCCGCGCGTGGTCCAATGATGTGCACCCCGAGAATCTCATCAGTTTTTGCATCGGCTAATACTTTGACAAAACCATCGGCGCGGCCCACCGGCGTTTCGGCACCACCGGATTCCTTCCCAC
>CAZSTW010000156.1:0-14924 GCA_964609845.1 uncultured Planctomycetaceae bacterium
CGCCGGTAACGCGATCCAGACGACGACGCGGCAGCGCTACCATACGGCACCCGATTCCCAAACCGGACCGCTTCAGAATACAACTACGACTCCCAAGGCACGTGTGACGTATCAGACGATGTACCCTGACGCCCTCGGTCGCAGGGTGGCCCAGACGTCGCTTTGGACGTCTGGGTTTACGAGAGGCTCAGCTGCAGCATGCCTGCCCCAAGACCCTCTTGTGAACCCAGTCGCTGAAGCAGCGTCTGGGCCACCCCGCCGGGACGCAATCAGGTCTTTCCGCCACGTTACATCATTGCAACCGAACGATGACCGGGCGATAAACCAGGGCGTGTTGGCATCTCGCGGAAGTGATCATGCAAAAGTTCGTCAAGTGGTGCTGGGATTCCAAGCGAGCGATTCTTGCGTGCTTTGCCTTGGTTCTGATGATATTGATTCCACCAGGACCGCGAAACGACGTTTTGCTTGCCAGAAGTGGTGAAACAGAACGCTGGGTATTGGCGGTCGTCGCAGCAACGTTCGGCATTTCTTCAATCGCCATGCGTGAGACGTTGTGGCCCTTGGCAATACTGGCCGCCGTGCTTTCTGTCTTACAACTCATCGGAGTTGTCATTTGGGTTTTGGAATGGGCGTAGCACCGATGCCCGACCTGAATCCGCATCGGCGACAACCCAGTGCTGTGGCGAGGAGCAGGCGGACAACAGGCCACAAATCATCTCAAGCATTTAACGCGCTTCGGATTCCAGCCCGTAATCACTGATCTTCTTGTGCAGTGTGTTGCGATTGATCCCCAGTCGCGTGGCGGCCTTGGTCTGAGTTCCCTGGCAGGTCTTCAGAACCTGCAGGATAAGCTCTCGTTCGACCAGAGAAACGACACGCTCGTGAACGTCCACGGATTCTTCGCCCGCTTCCAGCAATCCGAGTGTGACGAGTTCACTGCAAAGCGTTTTCAAGCCGCCAGACCGGGACCGGCTGAGGCGGATCGGGGCCAGGCCACGGACGTGAGGCGGAAAGAGGGACAGGCTCATTGTGTCGCCTGTACTCAGTACCGTGGCACGCTCGACGTAATTCTGAAGTTCGCGGACGTTGCCCGGCCAGGCGTAAGTTCTCAACATGGCAATCACATCCTCACCCAGTTTCGGGCTGGGGCGGTTGTTTGCCAAGGCATATTTCTTCGCGAAGAACTGGACGAGTGGCCCGATGTCTTCTGGTCGCTCGCGAAGTGGCGGCAGATAAATCGGCACGACGTTCAAGCGGTAGTACAAGTCCTCGCGAAACCGCCCGGCGTCGATTTCATCCAGCAGATCCCGGTTCGTCGCAGCGACAATTCGGCAGTCGACGCGAATTGTCTTTGTATCACCAACGCGCTCAAACTCCTGCTCCTGAAGGACTCGCAGCAGCTTCACCTGCAGCGTATAGCTCATCGAATTGATTTCATCGAGGAAGATCGTCCCTCCGTGGGCGGCTTCAAAACGACCCGTCCGGTTCTCGTGGGCGCTGGTGAAGGCCCCCTTCACATGGCCGAACAGCTCACTTTCCAGCAGGCTTTCACTGAGGGCACCACAATTCACTCGGATAAACGGACCGGTAGAACGAGGGCTCAGTTCGTGAATCCCGCGAGCCACCAGTTCCTTGCCCGTCCCGGTTTCGCCCAGAAGCAGCACTGTCGCAGTTGTGGCCGCAACCTGCTGGGTCAGGCGATAAACTTCCTGCATCGCGGGGCCATCCCCGATCATTCCACTCAAAATGGGTGCATCCCGTCGGCCCGATACTGTGAACTCGCGCTCGGCCATTTCAGAATCTTCTCCTTACCCAGTGGAGGCCTCGTTGCCTGCACCGTCAGTCATGCGACTATTTTACGCATCCTAGCCTTTCAAGGTGGCGCGCGGCAAGATGCTGGCGACAGTTTTTTGCAGAATCTCCACGAATTCGTCGCCGGAAACAGGGGGGAATGCTCGCCAGAGATGCACACGTGCCCGCATATTGTGCAAAAAATGCGATATTATGGCAGAGCATTACGAGGCCACCTGGATTCACTGGGCAAGTTTTCGAGGTGACTCGCCATTCATGGAAGTTTGATTCGGTCTCAAGACTGAAACTTGCGGCGGTCGTCACAGGTATCATCTGATAGATTTCCTCTGTCCATGGGGTTGCATCGGACTTAAGGATTTGCCGTAGGAGGATCTTGCATGTCGCGGTTGTCCAGTCCCATCACTCGAACCGTCTTACCATTGAGTGTGGTGTTGGGGATCTTCGCATTGGTCGCCGGGGCAGCACGAACAAACGTTTCGCGTGAGCGGCCTGAGGCAGCGGGGCGCGTGACGGTTGAGGCGGATCCTATCGTCGAGCAGATCGATCGCATTCTGGCTCAAAAGTGGGCTGATGCTGGGATCACTCCAGCAAACCCTGCTGATGACCTGACTGTACTGCGCCGACTGTCTCAGGTTTTGCACGGGACGGTCCCCTCACTGGAAGAGATTCGGCTGTTTGAATCAGATCTTCAGCCCAGACGAATGGAACGCTGGGTCGAACGTCTTCTCAATGATCGCCGCTTCGCTGATTACTTCGCACGTCGGCTGGCGCGAGTATTTGTGGGGGCCGATGATGGGCAGTTTCTCGTTTTTCGCCGTGATCGGTTCTGGGCATGGCTCACGGAACAATTGCACAACAATCGCCCGTACGACGAAGTCGTCCGTGAAATGATTGCGGATCGCGGCCTGTGGACCGGCGTTCCCCAAGTCAACTTCATCACGGCCGCTGTTCATCAGGATAAAATTGACGTCAACAAACTGGCCGGGCGGACGGTGCGAGCATTTCTGGGGCAAAGAATTGATTGTGCCCAGTGTCACGATCATCCGTTTGCAGACTGGAAACAGAGCCAGTTCGAAGGGATAGCTGCCTGTTATCACCGGGTCAGCATTTCTCCCGTCGGTGTCGAAGACAATCAGAAAGATCCGTACAAAGTCCAGGATCGGAAGACGCTGAAGGATCGTGAAGTTACCGCCGCAGTTCCGTTTGACTCAGAATTGTTCCCCGACGAAGGGACAGAACGTCAGCGACTGGCAATCTGGGTCACACATCCGGAAAACCGCCGGTTTGAACGAGCGACAGTCAATCGCGTCTGGGGATTGATGTTTGGAAAGCCGTGGGTTGATCCTGTCGATGATCTCCCAAACCCGGGCGGAAATGGACGGCAAGCAACGGACATGCTCGATGTGCTGGGGGCCGATTTCCGCGAACATCACTGTGACCTGAAGCGGTTGATCGCCACGATTGCCGCCAGCCATGCATTCCGGTTGTCATCCGAGCACCCGTTGCTGGAGTCAGAATCACAGACTGAAACCGTCGAGCAGAACTGGGCCGCATTCCCGCTGACTCGACTGCGCCCTGAACAAGTGATCGGTGCCATGCTGCAAGCGTCTTCGATCAAGACGATCGATCAGAATTCGCACTGGGTCCGCCGGGCGTTTCGGTTCTTTCAGGAACTGAACTTCGTCAAAGAATACGGTGACCTTGGCGAATCAGAACTCGGCGAGCATTCGGGCACGATTCCTCAAGCACTGCTGCGAATGAATGGCGAATTCGCCAAAGACCGTTCCGAGGGAAACCCGTTCAGCGCCCCGGGGCGAATCGCGGGGATGGCACCGACGGATGAAGGCTGCCTGGACCTGTGCTTCCTGGTCTGCCTGACTCGCTATCCGACCGGTGACGAGCGACTGCAGATTCAGCCGCAGCTGGAAGGTAAGCGTGGCGATGCCCGCAAGAACGCGGTCGAAGACATTTTCTGGACGCTGTACAACTCCGCCGAATTCAACTGGGGGCATTAGCAGATCATGACCTCACATTTTTCTCGTCGCGACTTCCTTCGAGTTTCCGCCTCCTCTCTCGGCCTGTCGTTTGCCCTGCCGGCACTCGACCTGCGGGCGGCCAATGAACGTGGAACGGACCGCAAGAAATCGCTGCTCACTATCTGGCTGGCGGGGGGACCGAGCCAACTGGAGACGTGGGATCCTCATCCCGGCACGGAAATCAGTGGTGAGAACGGAGTCTCTGCAATTCCAACGACAATTCCGGATGCGTCAATCGCTCACCTGTATCCTCAGACGGCCGAGCAACTGCATCACGTCTCGATCATTCGTTCTCTGGTCTCCAAGGAAGGAGATCATGAGCGTGGCGCCTACATGCTTCATACAGGCTACCAGCCGATTCAGAGCGCAGGACTCGTCCACCCCAGCCTTGGATCAATCGCGGCCTTCGAACTTCCGGACAACCAGGTCGAGATCCCACAGTTCGTGGCGCTGGGATCAACACCGTTTCCTCCCCGAGGCGGTTTTCTGGGTGATAAGTTTGATGCCTATCGTGTGTTCAATCCCGGCCAGAATGGACAGAACCTGCGACCGAATGTTGATGCCGACCGCCAGCAGAGGCGACTTCAAAATCTGGACGTTGTTTCGCAGTCGTTCCGCCGTGGCCGAAGCGCTCGAGTTGATCAGACCCTGCATCAACATACGGTCAACGCAGCCCTGCGCATGATGACATCCGAGCAACTCAAGGCATTCAAGGTTGACGACGAACCCGCAGCGATCCGCGATGCCTATGGACGCCAATCCTTTGGCACGGGCTGCCTTGTCGCCCGACGTCTGCTGGAAGTCGGTGTCCGCTCCATTGAAGTCAGTCTGGATGGATTCGACTCACATGCCAACAACATGCTGGCACATACCAATCGTGCGAAAGAACTCGATCCCGCACTGGCGACGTTGTTCAAGGATCTCGCCGACCGTGATCTGTTGCAATCGACAGTCGTACTGGTGACAGGTGAATTTGGCCGCACCCCGAAGATCAATCCGCTGGGCGGACGCGATCACTGGCCAACGGGCTTTTCCTGCCTGCTGGGTGGAGGAGGTCTTCAGAGTGGTGTCGTGATCGGATCGACTGACCCCACAGGGAAGAACGCAACGCCGGAGTCGCCGGTCGAGATCAAGGATCTGCACGCAACCATCCTGCATTCGCTGGGGATTGATTACACGCGAGAAATCATTACCCCTATTGCCAGGCCAATGAAGTACAGCGAAGGAACCCCCCTCAAACAGCTGTTGTGACCAGTTCCATAAACGTCCTGAGCACTGTTTCGATTCAATGAGGCACCACCGGCAATAACCAACAATTGTGTCAGCCAGTCCGACGTTGACTTTAACGATTGTAACGAGAGTTTCGATTTTCCGATCTCTGAGGAGGCATTGGTCGATGATTATTCGGCTAACCCCACCTGGAGAGTGTGATGTTCTGGAGTTCCCTTCGCGAATCCGCATTCTGGCTGCATGACTTTCGCCAACGCCGTCGCATGTCGAAATGGACGCGTAAGCAGCTTTTGGAAGATCATTCACGCCGATTCCGTGCGTTAATCCGGTTTGCTGTCCGCAAATCTCCATACTACGAAGAAGTACTGGAGACACACGGTCTGTCACCTGACACAGTGACGTTACCGCAGATCCCGCAACTCTCGAAACAGGAGTTGATCGCCAACTTTGATCGCATTGTCACTGATCCGGCAATTTCCACCGATCGAATCCGGGATTTTCTGGCCACATCCCCTGATGCTTCACGCCTGCTGGATGACAAGTACTACGTGATCCGAACTTCAGGAACGTCGGGGGTTCCTGCATACACAGCCTTTTCCGTACGCGAGTGGATTCGGGGATGCAGCCTGCAGATACGGTATCTTCCTGGATTGCAATGGCGCCGCAGACTGGCGTTCATTGGGGCTACGGGAGATCACTACGCTGGCGTGAGTCTGACACTGACAGGCGGGCGAGGCGTCAATCGACTGTTCAATGATTGCCGGGCCTACGATCACAATCTTCCAGTGGATATGCTGGTCGACGAGTTGAACAAGTTTCAACCTCACGTTTTATCAGCGTATGCAAACATTCATCCGTCGCTCATGCAGCAGGCCAATCGCGGTCGCTTGAAGATCCGCCCCAGGCTTGTTGTCAGTTCGGGAGAGCCGCTCAGGCCACAGCTTCGAGAGCAACTTCAGGACACTTACCGTACCAGCGTCGTCGACTTGTACTGTGCCAGTGAGACGTTATTGATCGGCAGTGGAACATCTGACGACGGTTTGATGCTTCACGAAGATGATACACTCGTGGAAGTTGCACAGGACCACTGGCTGGCAACAAATCTGTTCAATCGCACCGTTCCATTGATTCGATACCGCGTTAACGATGTTCTGGAGTTGAAAGAGTCGCCAACGTCGACCAATCCGTTTCGGTGGATCAAGACAATCGCCGGACGTAATGAATTGCCATTTGAACTCGTCAATAACGACGGTGATCTCGAACCGATCAGTCAGCTGAGCCTACTCTATCTGCCAGTTCCACCCCTCCAGGGGCTGCAATTGGTGATCTACGACGCGCAGCACATTGAATTTCGCATTGTGACAAAGAATCAGTGCCTTCCACTCCAGCGAGAACAACAAGTCCGCGATGTCCGGCACGCGATCCACAACTGGCTCGCTGGCAAACGCATGGATCAAAACGTCCGATTCGACGTGAAGGCCGTGGACCAGTTGACGATCGATCCGAAAAATGGAAAAGCAAAGCTGATCATCCGTGAAACATCGCAGAATTTCCGTCTGCGCGCAGCGTAGCTCGGACTCGCGGTTGAACACGGTATCAATGAGTGCAATCGAAGTTCTTGCAGCGAACCAGCAAGTTCCTCACGGAATCGCAATCAGACCAGCAGTTCTTTAATCGCACTGCATGCGGGATCTGCGATCGGGATCGGTCGTCCGTCGATGTCGAACGACTTTGTCGAATCGACGCCAACAGCCTGCAGATAGGTGTGGAACAGGTGTCCATGATCGACTTCCCGGTCGATCACTGCGGTTCCATTCTCGTTCGTCTTGCCGATGACAGCACCCGGATGGACTCGAGCCCCACCCATCAGGACTGACCAGGCAGTACCCCAGTGATCTCGGCCGAATAAATGGTTGATGTTGGGAGTGCGGCCGAATTCTGACAGAACAACGATCAACGTGCTTTCCAGCAGACCACGATCTGCCAGATCGCCGACAATTGTGGCGAAGGGGTGATCGAATTCTCCGAGCTGCTCCAGATGAAAATTGAAGTTTTCGTTGTGTGAGTCGTAGTTGGAATGGCTTACCTGAACGTAGGTGATACCCTTTTCCAGCAGACGTCGAGCGAGCAGGCAGTGGCGGCCCAGATCATGCTTTCCGTACCGTGCCTGATCCTGTTCGGATTCTTTCGTCACATCGAAAATCTCGCGCTGGGCCATCAACTGCTGAGCTTGTTCATAGCTGTAGGTGTAGGCGTCGGTCATGGCGGTCTTGCGTCGCGACAGGAACCGATCGTTCACCGCGCGTCGCATGGCATTCCGCTGATCGTCAGAAATCTGCGTGATCTGTTCCGGCCGGGCTGTATTCTGAGGAGGCTGCCCATTTCCCATCAGCAGTCCGGCGTATTTGGGGCCGAGGTATGCGGAGTCGTTGGCGCGACCTCCACCGCCAGCGGTGATCTGAATGTGACCAGGCAAACCTCCTGCGTCGGATGCCAGGGTCTTGGCGGCAACGGCACCAATACGGGGGAAGTCGGCTGCGGGGGTCTGCTTCCGCCCCGTCATCATCATGTAAGCTCCCTTACCGTGATCCCCTTCCTTGGTGTTAACACTGCGAACGATGGCCAGCCGATGCATCTGCTTGGCTGTTTCGGGCAGAAGTTCACAGATATGCACTCCCGGAACCGATGTTGCGATGGCGCGGAAGGGGCCGCCCGTTGGAGTGTTGGGCTTGGGATCCCAGCTTTCCAATTGACTGAGGCCACCCGCCATGTTGAAGACAAGAACCCGCTTCTGCTGCTTCGCAAGTTCCGCTGAGGCTGCTGGCTGTGCGAGGGCCGACAGCCCCCCCGCCATCACGCCACCACCCAGCAGAGTTCCAAGGAACTGACGTCGAGCGATCTGGTGTTCGGTTGATCCACAAGCATATCCGCATCGCATGGCATTCACTCCAGGACTCGACTGACGTCGCATCACGACCATCCGTAGCCGTGTCTGCTGCTTTCAATTCAAGAATCAAATCTTACAACGAGTAACGAACTTTTCTCAGTGATTGAACCGGAACTCGGCAGAAGTTACCAGCGCCCAGATCATATCGCGTAACACGATGGCTCTCTCGGTCGGCCGAGCCGCCAGCAACTGAGCGGCCTCGGCCACTTCAGCGTCTGTCGGACGGCGCGTCAACACGCTCAAATACAGTTCTTCGGAAAGTGCTTTCGGGTCAGTTAATGGTGTCAGTCGTTGAATTAGTTGTCCGCCTGCTGCCCACCCTACGACGGACCCGCCATTGGCGACAAACAGTGCCTGGTCAGGCGTTGCGAAAAAGTCGTCCTGGGGCTGACCGGCCGATTGCGCATACATGCTGACAAACACGTTCAGATTTCCACGGTTTCTTTCGTGCATCAACGCTTCCACACGAATATCGCGATCACGCAGCTTGACCGGGTCGGCCGCTACGCTCGCCTTGGGAATCGTCTTTTCCACTTCGGCATCGACACCTGGTCGCTGCGGTTCAAGAACGCCGGTGGCGTGCATGACGGCCTGACCCATCTGTTCGGGCGAAAGCTGCTTCAGCGATCTGACTCCTGCCGCCTGAGTCCAGATATCAACCAGTTGACTTCGCCCAGTCGCAATTGCCGATTGCGAAGTCTGAACGGCTGCCAACGACTGATTCACCGCATTGGTTTTCGCAGTGACAGCTCCCTGGCGAACTGTCAGTTCGTTGGTTGCTGCAACCAGTGCCTGTTTCATTCCCGCCATTTTCGCAGCGACATCTTTGACGGCGGCATCGCGAGTCGCCATCGCCTGCTCGAGTGTGGCAGCTTCCTTAACGAGCGGTTCCTGTCGATCCTTCAGCTTCTGGACGACCAGCGTCAACTCCGCATCGCCCGGGATTTTCTGCAGTGCCGCATCCGACTTAGCCACCGCTTCGGCCACTGACTGAACAACCCCCTGTTTGCTGTTGAACTGAACTTTTGCTTCTTCGAATTGCTTGGCCGCATCGACGGCGACTTTTTCAAGCTCCGCCACCGCCGCTGTCTGCTTGACAACTTCTGCCTGCTGCTGAACCGCGGCTTGCGTCGCGGCTGCAAGTTCTGCTTTCGCAGGTTCGACGGCAGCTTGAGCTGTCGCCAACCCTGCCACTGCCGTCCCAAATGCCACATGAGCCTGCAGCATATCCAGTCGCTTTTTCTTCTGGGAGACGGCCAGTGATTCCGTCTTGTGCTGAGTCCAGACACCGTTTAGCTTCGCTTTGGCAGCGTCCAGTGGCTTACGGGCTTCCAGCATTGCCGCATAGGCGGCATCTGCGGGTGCATAGGCTTCGACCAGTTTCGCCTGGGCTGCCTGTCTGGCCGTTGTCTGGTCGGCGATTGCCTTTTTGATCGCTTCCGATTCCGTCGTCAATTGCGTCTGCTTGACAGTGAAGGTGGCGATGATCCCCGCCAGATCTGTGTCGTTCGGCAGCAGCTTCGCGGCCTCGGCCGACTTCGCGGCAGCCTCTTTCACTGAATTCAAAGCAGCATCTTTAGCAGCGAGTTCGGCCTGAGATTTCGCAATCGCAGCAGAAGCGGCATCGACCGGTTTCTTTGCTTCCGTGACCGCAGCTTCGGCTTTTTTCCAGGCAGCCTCGACTGGCTCCAGCGCCGTTCGAGCCGCTTTCATTTCATCACGAACAGTATTTGCCAGTTTTCGCGATTCCTCAGCAACACCTTTCAATCGATTGTACTCGGCTTCAACCGCAGCGACCTGCTGAGTCGCAGCAGCAACCTGCGGTGTCGCATCGGCGGGAGGGTCGATCGAACGCTGATAGGTTCGAGTCAGTGCCAGTTCACGCAACACCCATTTGACATTGTATTTTTGCGCGACGAACTCATTCGTCAAAAGTTCCAGGGCTGCTGGATGGGAGGGGGGATTGGCGGGGTGATGCAGATCGACGGGATGAACCAGCCCGCGTCCCATCATGTGAGCCCACAGTCGATTCGCAATGTTGATGTTAAATGGGCGGTTCGATCCATTGGTTGCCAATTCCGCCAGCTTTGCCCGACGACTGTATTTGGGAACGGCACGAACATTGGCAGCTGGTGCTGTCACGTAGTCTTCGCCCTGGCGATGCCGCGGCTCGTCGATTTCCATTGTCCCCGGCAACTGCGGGCGGGTACTGGCAGCGTCACCGGTGAAGACTGATTTGTAACTCGCATCGCCGTCAGAAGTTTCGGCGAGAAACGACTTTTTCTGAGCTGCGTCGGTGAACAACTGAGTACGGTTCACAAAAGCGTACAGGCCGTAGTAATCGGACTGCAGATAATGGTCGACGAGTGGATGGTCGTGGCACTGGGCACACTGCAAGTCCATTCCGAAGAACATGCGTCCCAGATCTCGCGTGGACGAGTGCGGCTCTGCATCACGGTCGAGGAAGAACTTTGCTGCGGGACGGGTCGCAGGATCGGTCCCATCGGCACTCAGAATCTCACGTGCCAGTTGATCGTACGGCTTGTTCTTCTCAAACGATTCCTGCAGATACTTCTGCCATTCCGGCGTCGGAACATGTTTATCCGGGCGACGTTCCATCAACATGATGTCGAACACCGTCGCCATATGTATCGGGAATCGAGGGCTTGCCAGTAAACGATCAACCAACAGTTCACGCTTGTTCGGAGCCGGGTCGTCCAGAAATGCACGTGCTTCCGCTGAGGTCGGGATGGTACCAGTGAGATCCAGAGTGACTCGCCGCAGAAACTCACCGTCACTGGCGACAGGAGCCAGCGGTCCGACCAGATTGGAATCGACCAGCTGATCCAGACGCGTATGCAACGGTTCCTGTGCGACAGCCGCAGCACCTGCGGTAAGACCACAAAAGGCCAGAACGAACAAATACGATTTCAGGCGGGATAGCATCGGCGGGGTTCCTTCGCGGGGGTGGCTGCGCGCAGCCACCATTCTCGCATCGGCAATTATCAATTCATAACAGTTGAGTGATTGGATCGTCAACTGAGTAATCTCGGAAACTTATCCGGACGGTGCCGAAAACGACGCCTGGCGCGGTTGCAGATCTCGTAACGAATGCACGGTCACTGGCTACACTTGCGGCAGCGGAATGACTTACAATGGGGTGGACTGGTCGCCAGCCAGCGATCAGGAATGACCATCAAACTCGATTTCACAGGATTCACCATGGAAGACAATCTTTGCACTCGTCGCGAATGGATTCAGACGGCTGCTGCCGGGGCAGTGACGTTGGGACTGACGGGAACGGCATTGGCAGCGAAGCCGATTTCAGTGCGAGTCGTCAATAAGGCGGGCTACGACAAGATCATTAACGCCAATAAGGGAAGCGTCATCGTAGTCGACTGCTGGGCCACCTGGTGTGTGCCATGTCGCAAGGCATTTCCTGAAACCGTGAAAATGGCCAAGGCGTATGCTGACAAAGGAGTCGTTTTCGTCTCGCTCTGTTTTGATGATCCCGTCAAGGGGCAGGTTCCTGACAAGGTGAAAGAATTCCTCGTCAAACAGGATGCCCAGTTTGAGAATCTGGTCAGTTCACTGGATATTTCAGAAGACGGGGCGGACGCCTTCGAAATTCCGAACGGGGCATTGCCTCACTTCAAAATCTACGGCAAGGATGGCAAGCTGTTCAAGAAGTTTGAGAGTGGTGAGAACAAAGAGTTCACTCACGAAGAAATTGAGGCGGCCGTCAAAGCTGCGCTCAAGGCGAAATAAGCAGATCCACGCCAATGAAATTTGATACGCCCTGTTTTTCGCAGGGCGTGAGAATGGAATCCTGGCGCATACTCGTCGACAAACAGATTTTCGAGTCTTCTCCAATATCCCGAGGTGTCGCATGGTGGGCAGGCAGGCTTGGCTGATGATCGCGGCGTCGATTTCGATTCTTTCCGCGAACTTGCACGCTGCGGAACTGAGCGACAAATCTGTTCGGAAAGCGACGGGAATTGAAAAGCGAGAACTCTGGACGACAGGTAACATTCACGGCAGCCCGGAACCACCCGATCGATTTACGACCCAGGATGCCTTTCCCAAGTTGAAGTTTCACGAACCGCTTTCGGCAGGACAAGTTCCTGGTCAGAATCGGTTCGGCGTAGCCACGCGACCAGGAAAGATCTTTCTGTTCGATAACCGCCCCGACGTCAGCGAATCGGAATTGATTCTTGACCTGAAACACACGACATATGGTCTCGCCTTTCATCCCAAATTTGCCACGAATCGTCAGATTTTCGTGACGTATATTGTCGATCCCGCCAAGACCGAATCCAACGGCAGTCGGTTGTCACGGTTCGAGATCGGTGCGTCACCCGAAGCGACGTTGAAATCGGAAAAGATCGTGCTGGAGTGGCCCTCCGGAGGTCACAACGGAGGCTGCCTGCGGTTTGGTCCTGACGGCTACCTCTATCTGGCAACGGGTGACGGAAGCGGGATCGCCGACGGTCTTGAGACTGGACAGAACATCAACGATCTGCTCGGGGCGATTCTGCGGATCGATGTCGACCGGCCGGAAGGGAAGCAGGCCTATTCAATTCCTGCTGACAACCCTTTCGCAAACCGCGCTGATGCCCGCGGTGAAATCTGGTCGTTCGGGCATCGCCAGGTCTGGAAATTCAGTTTCGATGGTCAGAAACGCCTGTGGGCAGGGGAGGTTGGGCAGGATCTCTGGGAGATGATCTATGTCATCCAGAGCGGAGGAAACTACGGCTGGAGTGTCAACGAAGGAAAACATCCGTTCCGGCCCGAACGAACTCGGGGACCCGGTGAATTTCAACAGCCGATTGTCGAACACCCTCATAGCGACTTCCGATCGATCACCGGCGGCTACGTCTTTCAGTCAGACCGCCTTTCTGAACTGAAGGGGGCGTATGTCTACGGCGACTACGACACTGGCAAAGTCTGGTCATTGAGATACGACCAGGGGAAAGTCACGGCACATCAGCAACTGGCCGATACTCAAATCCGGATTGTCGAATTCGCACAGGATGCGGCAGGCGAAGTCTTGCTGGTCGACTTCGCAGGTGGCGGCTTTCACAAGATTGTTCCGGCCCCACCTGTGACCCAAACGAAACCCTTCCCCACGAAACTGAGCGAAACAGGGTTGTTTGCGTCGACCAAAGATCACACTCCGGCGAAGGGACTGATTCCATACTCAGTCAACGCACCACTCTGGTCCGACAACGCTGAAAAGGATCGATTGATTGCACTGCCGGGTGACTCGCAAATTGAGTTTGACGATGTCGTTTACCCTCACGGGCCAACCTACCCCGATCTCGGCTGGCGATTTCCTGATGGCACAGTGCTGGTCAAAACTTTTTCGATTGATACCGAAGCGGGCAATCCCGCCAGTCGAAAACGACTGGAAACCCGCATTCTGCAGTATCGCAAAATGCCGGGGAACGATGACGAATATGGTGCGCAGTTCTGGTTTGGATACACCTACGTCTGGAATGACGAACAGACGGATGCCGAACTTCTGGGGCCACAGGGACTCGATCGAAAGCTGACCATCAAGGATGCCAAAGCCCCCGGCGGGACTCGAGAACAGACATGGCACTTCCCGAGCCGAGCGGAATGTACACTCTGCCATACCATGGCCTCGAAATACATTCTCGGGGTCACCACCCTGCAGATGAACAAGGATCACGATTACGGCGGTACGATCGCAAACCAGTTGTCGACACTGGAACACCTGAAGGTCTTTAAGGAAAAACTTCCGAAACCACCGACGGAACTTCCCAAACTGGCGGACTATCGCGATGCGAAAGCAGATCTGCACCTGCGCGGCCGTGCATATCTGCATGCAAACTGCGCGCACTGCCACCGCAAATGGGGCGGTGGCAATGCGGATTTCGAGTTGCAGGCGACACTGCCCCTCACCGAGACGCTGGCGGTGAACACTCGCCCAGGACAGGGAAGCTTCAAACTGAACGATCCGCGCGTGCTTGTGCCGGGAGAACCTGATCGTTCACTGGTACTGAAGCGAATGGAACTGGAGGGACTTGGACGGATGCCTCACATCGCCTCGAATGTCCACGATCAGGCGGCGATCAAGATGCTGCGTGAATGGATCGCCAGCCTGTCCGACGAAAAGAAGTTAAGCCAACCAGGGGCGACAAACCCGCGTCTGCCTGCGAAATGATGCCCGTTCCCGTGCGTCTGGCCAACGATGTCCAGACGTTTCAGAACCGGGGAAATTGAGGATTGCGATGTCGGATGATTCCACAAAATCGCTCACACCCGCCCAGGCGGTCGAGCGATGCCAGGTGATTTTCGCTCACGCGTGGATGGTGCGGACGTTCGTCAAGCACAGCGAAACGGTGGAAGATTTCCCGGAACTGATGCAGATCGTCCGAACGGTCTTTGACACGTCGCGAGCTTTGGAACCAAAGATCAATGACCCGGCGGACTACCTGACAACCCTGCGAAAGAAAATCGGGAAACTGCGAGCGGCTGCGGAACAGTTTCGAACGGACGCACCAGTCGCGTCGGATCACACGAACTTCCGGCAGGCGGTGATTTCGATGGACGGCTGCATCGTCGAGCTTGAGGCCGTCCTGAAAATGTTTCCGCCACCGCCACCGCCAGCCATGCCCGCGAACTTTCGACCGGGAGCGCCGTCGGTTAAGGTGGAGAGTCAGCCGCCTGAAGTTCCCGCCGAGTAGCCTGCAAGGTCGTTAAATGTCTGAACCGCTTGTGTTCATGATGGGTAAGTTCGAAGCCCGCATTCCGGTCGATCGAACGTATTTTGAATCGCATTTCTGGGCGGTCCCGCACGGCGATGCTTTTCGGGTCGGTTTCACCGCCTACGCTGTGCGTCTGCTTCAGGATGTCTATTTTCTGGACTGGAG
>CAZSTW010000157.1:0-14869 GCA_964609845.1 uncultured Planctomycetaceae bacterium
TGCATGTCGCACTTCCGTGTCGCGTCGAAACATGGGTCAGACGCTGTAGTTTGATGCCCGCGGGACGCCACACTTAAATGAGACGCGCTCTATTGAACCAGGGCCGAAGCATAGGTCAACAGGTCACCACGCTCTTCAGCACTGCGCATCAGGACATCGAATCGCCCGGCCTGCTGACACAATTCCGCAAAAGCTGCAGCGAAGTCGGGGTCCGCCTTGACCAGATACTTCTCTGCCAGCGGCAAGGCCTGATCCAACTGGTTGGTGCGAGCCATCAGATCGACCATCACATAGGCGATCAGCGCCTGATCGGGTGCGTCTGGTTCGCGATCCAGCTGCTGTTGAAAGTAGGCTTGAGCCGATTCACGGTTATCGCCGAGCAGAAACTTGAAGAACTGAATGTGAGCCGGATAGAACTCCACAAACGGTGGTTCGCCCGCATATTGAAACTGCTCGGACAACTGCGAACCATACTCGGCCAGGTCGAGTGCCAGTTTCAACTCAGGATTCTCGGGCGACAATGATCGTGCGAACCTAACCGTGGAATGCAGATGCGAAACATCGATGTGATAATTGTTGTCTGCGAACAACCATTCCCGGCCGGCAATCAATTCTCGCAGAGTCGTGGCGGGAGGGGCAAACGGCATCCGTTGTTTGACTTCGTGCTGGATCGATTGCAACAGGTCGCCATGCAGCGACTTCACCAGGATTGCCGCACACTGCGCCCGCTGTTCCGGTGACAGATTCTGGAACTGCTGGTCGAGCGATGTGATCGTGCTGCAGGTTCCATGAGTCCGCAGCATGATCTGCATCCCCTTGACGGGATGGACCAGCTTGTAGAACCCGAGATCGATCAACTCTTCCGATTCTTCATTGGCATCGCGCGGCATGGGAGCGGATTCGATCGCATCGCGGACCGCCTGAGTATCGCGAATCGCATGAAAATAGATCCAGGCCTGACCGAGTTTCTTGTCTGCCAGAAGCAGCTGCCCCACTTCGCGAGCCGCGGCCATGTACGCCGCTTCGAATTCGTCGCGTTTGCCGGAGGGGACATCATCCAGCGACGTCGGCCGGTGCAAGGGAGCTCCCAACTCGTGCTTCTTCTTCGCGCACAAAGCGTCAAACAGTTTGTGATAATCTTTCTGTTCGCGCAGGGTTGCAGCAAGCTGGTCGAACACGGCGTTCGGACCACCTGCCTTGAACTGTTCCTGAAGCTGGGCAAACGGAGTTTCGGCGGCCATCAGGCGGATTCCCGGTAGGAGTGAAACGGTCGAGTCTCGGCGAGACTCAGATTATGCCCGGAAATGCGAGACTTCACATCCCAACCCGCCGAAATCAGCAGAGGTCGCCTCCCGTCAGCATTTGGCTGTATCGCGAAATGCCGGTGAAACAAGTCGTCTATTCCCCGCCAGCTCATGAGTCACACATGCCGTCGCTGAGGCGCCATCGAATCAAGCACACCCCGAAAACGCAGCAATCTTCTCAGCCATCACCGTAACTCCAAGAACATTGTCCGTGTCTTCCTCGTATTCCGTGTCCAATCATCGATCAATCGGACCGAGTATCAGATTCATACCGCGTCTGGCAATGCAGACTACCGTTTGAACCGTTATTCTACAGGTACCTCGTATTTGCTGCCTTCCTGTTTTCGAAGCCGTCTGATTCAGAATGACTACAATTACAAACATCGCCGCTTACAAATTCGCTTCCCTCGCCGACTTGAAGCCGCTCCGTGAACGGTTGATCCGCGACTGCAAACAGTGGGGATTGAAGGGAACAATTCTGCTCAGTCCCGAAGGAATCAACCTCTTTACGGCCGGAGCACGGGCTGACATCGACCGTCTGCTGGCCGAATTGAGAGCGGTCCCGGGGCTCGAAACTCTGGAAGTTAAGTACAGCGAAAGCGATCACCAGCCGTTTCATCGAATGCTGGTGAAGATCAAGCGGGAGATCATTGCGTTTGGCGTGGAAGGGATCGATCCTGCACTCCATCCCGCCCCACGCATTGCAGCGCGAGAACTGAAACAGTGGCTGGATGAAGGTCGCCCCGTCACGTTGCTGGATACGCGAAATGACTACGAAGTGAAGCTGGGGACCTTTCGTAATGCGAAAGCGATCGGAGTCCAGCACTTTCGAAACTTTCCTGATGCGGTCCGGCAACTCCCTGCGGAATTGAAGCACCAGCCGATTGTGACGTTCTGCACGGGGGGGATTCGGTGTGAAAAGGCAGCACCGTTCATGATTCGCGAAGGGTTCGAGCAGATCTATCAGCTCGATGGCGGCATCCTGAAGTACTTCGAAGAATGCGGTGCGGCCCACTACGATGGGGAATGTTTCGTGTTCGATCAGCGCGTCGGTGTCGATCCAACGTTACACGAAACGGACAGCGACCAGTGCCATGCCTGCCAGACACCTTTGACCGCCACAGATCAGCTAGATACTCGCTACGTCGCCGGGAAATCGTGCCCCTATTGCTATCGCAGCACAGAAGAGCAACGTGCCGCAACGTTGCAGCAGCGACAGGAAGCAATTCGCCGGGTCTGCTCCCCATTGCCGGGGAGTCAACCTTACGACAATTATCGACCAGTAAAAATCCCCGAGTCCTATTCTGGCAGAACATTGCTGGAATGTCTGTCAGGGCTGTTTGCTCACGTTTCGATCGATGACTGGCGACGACATTGCGATGAAGGTCGAATGCTCAGTCCTGCAGGTCTACCGGTGGGATGCAATCACATCGTGAAGACGGGCGAACGTTACCTGCAGAGGAAACCTGCGACCGTCGAACCCGATGTCAACGCTTCAATCCGTCTGTTGTATGAAGATGAAGCCCTGATCGTCGTCCACAAGCCGGCGCCATTGCCGATGCATCCCTGCGGACGATTCAATCGGAATACCCTGCAGTTCATCCTGGGCGAAGTCTATCAGCCGCAGTCGCCTCGACCTGCACATCGACTCGATGCAAATACCAGCGGCATTGTTGTGCTGTCGCGAACAAAACACATCGCCGGGCTGGTCCAGCCACAATTCGAACGCGGGGAAATCGAAAAAGTGTATCTCGCTCGAGTTCTCGGCCACCCATCCGAAGACCAGTTCGAATGTCAGGCCGCAATCAGCGACGATTCTGGAGATCTGGGCTCACGCGATGTCGTCACCGAAGGTGGGCTGGCTGCTCACACAAAGTTTCGAGTCTTGAAGCGGTTCGATGACGGAACTTCCCTGCTCGAAGTCATTCCACTGACCGGTCGAACGAATCAGATCCGTGTCCACCTGTGGTACCTGGGGTGGCCGATCTGTGGAGATCAGGCCTACCTCCCCGGCCGAGTCCTTGGTGATACCCAGACACACAGTGTTGAATCGTCGCCACTCTGTCTGCTGGCTCAGCGGATCACCTTGACGCATCCACTCTCGCGCCAGAGGATTTCTTTCGAAGCGGATCAGCCCGACTGGGCATGAATTCTGGAAAAACGTGAAATCCAGTATTGAAAACCGCGGGAGCCACGCTACAATCATGACATTGAGACTCAATCTCAATTACTAGCCAGCGAGCCCACAGGGCAGCCAGCACTTTCGTCTCGCGTGACGTGCGATGTCGACGCTCATGCGATTTCAATTGATGGAAGCATTATTGGCGTAGTGACTTGTGTCAATAACGCCGTTTCCAAGACTCACTTGGTTCCTGACAGGTTTCCGTAGACCGAACTCTGTCAGATCTTTGCGCCAGCCACCTCGCGGTAGCCAGCCAGCGACTTTTCCTGATTCTGCTTGTCGTTTGGCCAGCTCGTTTCAAAGGAGGCTGTCATGCCGCATCGCTTGTCTCGTCGCGCATTCACACTGATCGAACTTTTGGTCGTCATCGCGATTATTTCAGTTCTGATCTCACTGTTGCTACCCGCCGTTCAACAGGCACGTGAAGCCGCACGTCGATCTCAGTGCAGAAATAACCTCAAGCAAATCGGACTCGCGATTCATAACTATCATGACGCGTTCAACTGCTTGCCACTGAGTTCGATTGACCCGAGTCTGGGACGATCCGGGGCATTTGCCAGTATTCTTCCGTACCTCGACCATGCCACGGTCTATCAGAAATATGATTTCCGTCTTCCGAATACGGATGCGGCGAATCAGGCGGCGGTCTCGCAGCGAATCGCCACGTATCTTTGTCCTACGGCCCCTTTTCGTCGTGCGATCCCGATTCCCGGTTGCGATGCAAACATGCGAGCGCCGGGGACGTATGCCGTGAGCACAGGAAGCAACGATCCCTGGGGAACGATTGCCACCGGCCAGCCAAATAACGGTGCCATTGTCAACAACGGCAGCGGATCGACTTCCCTGCGGGATCTCACTGATGGTGCGACGAATACATTTCTCGCGGGCGAGTCTGCCTGGAACATGCCGGACTACATGTTTACTTCCGGTCCTTGCAGCGGACAGGTCCGGTGGGGGTTCACCTACTGGTCTTCACCGTATCCACTGGCGACCGCATTCAGCACGAGAGGTCCATTCAATCCGCGCAGGCTCGATGGTGACTCCAATCGACTTTCGAACTTTCGCAGCGAACACGCTGGCGGGGTACACATGCTCCATGGTGATGGTTCCGTCCATTTCCTCAGCGAGAATATCGATCATGGAACTCTCGATGCACTGGCGACACGGAGTGGCAGCGAAACGGTGGGACAGTTCTGATTCAGCTCTGTGAGCGTTGTTTGCGACATCTTGTCGAGCGATGAATTATCTTTTCCTGGTCTCTGGAGTTTCAGAATCTTGAGCATTTTCAATTTCCGTATCAGCCGCCCCTGTGCAATTCTCAGTTGTTGTATCCTGCTTCTACTGAGTGGTTGTTCACGGTCAGCGGGGCCACAGCGAATGGCGGTCAACGGTTCAGTTCAGTTCGAGGGATCATCGATTAGACTCGGGAGGATTCGATTTGTTCCTGCAGAGGGAACTTTCGGACCGGTCGCGGTGACTTCCGTGAGAGACGGTATTTACAAATTCACGCCCCAGAATGGACCTGTTCTCGGTCGACACCGCGTGGAAATCGAATCGATCCCCGACATCGGATTTGAAGTTGATGATGAGGCGGCGTATGCCAAAGCACAATCAGCGAGACAGAACGTCCCATTTCCCCCACAACCTGTTCCTCTACAATACAATCAGCGGTCCACACTCCTTGCAACAGTTGACTCCCGGGGTCGCCAACGCTTCGACTTCAGATTGGATAAGCCTGCGGAAACAGGACTTGGCACACGTTGAGCCAGATCCCACCACATGGTCTGATACTCGGTCCTCTTTTTAGGCAGAAAAATATGTCCAGGTTTTGTAAGTACCGCGCGATCCGCATCGTGTCAGCGTTGATTCTGTCGACCGTGTGGTCGCAGAACTTATCAGCCCATTTCATCTGGTTATCAACGTCGGAACAACCGCTGAATAAAGTCCAGATTTACTTCGCAGAAGCGGCCGAACCTGATGATCCGGCATTGCTGGAGAAGATTGAGAAGGCCGAGGTCTGGTTTGCCACGAATCGTGGTGAACCAAGACCACTGAAGATCGAGAAGACTCCGAAATCTCTGGAAGCGGACCTGCAGGGTTCCGCTCAGGAGGGAGTCATCCTGTTACGGTACACCTATGGAGTCCTGTCGAAAGGGGGAAACGCCCCGTTTCTCTTGAAGTACTATGCGAAGACACAGGCATCCCCGTTGCCGGGAAACTGGCGATCACTCAAGGATATCGAGCGACTTCCGCTGGAAATTACGGCCCAGGCAGATCGAAAAAGCACGTGTTTACAAGTTCTTTGGAGGGGGCAGCCGCTGCCAAATGCGGCACTTACTGTTGTCGGTCCGGGTATCCATGGAAAACTCGAAGGTCAGACTGATACGTCGGGCAAATTTCGCTGTGAGCTGATGGCACCTGGTTGCTTCTCGATCCGCGTCAGGCACGACGAAAACGTGGAAGGAACCCTGGAAGGAAAAGAGTATAAGTCCATCCGAAACCATTCGACATTGACACTGCAGTACGTTCCAGGTCGTCTGGTCGCTGACACCCAGGGACTTCCCCCGCTGCCGAAAGGAACGACCAGTTTCGGGGGCGCAATCCTCGATGATTCACTGTTCGTTTACGGAGGAAACTACGGAAGTGCTCATGAGTATCAACAGGATGACCAGTCAGGCGATCTCTGGTTACTGAATCTCAAGAATCACTCAGGTTGGGAGCAGGTTGCGATGGGCCCTAAATTGCAGGGCCTGGCGATGATCGGATATCGAGGAATGTTATATCGTGTTGGTGGCTTCACGGCGAAAAACAAAACTGGTGAAAAACAGGATCTGCATTCGCAGGCCGATTTCGCGCGTCTGTCTCCGGGGGACAAGATGTGGGAGGCACTCCCGAGTCTACCGGAGCCTCGCTCATCGCATGATGCGGCCTTGATTGGCGATTCTCTTTACGTCGTCGGGGGCTGGAATATGACGGGTGGCGGTGGAAGTTCGACCTGGCATACTTCGGCATGCAGGGTCAATTTGGCCGAAGACAAGCTGCTGTGGAAAACGATCGCTCCCCCGCCGTTCAAGCGACGGGCCCTGGCGTTGGCGTCTCATCAAGGCAAGCTGTATTGCCTGGGAGGAATGCAGGAAAAAGGTGGTACCACGACTGCCGTTTCGATCTACGATCCACAATCCGATGTCTGGACGGATGGACCAACTCTTCTCGGCAGCAGCATGGATGGTTTCGGTTGTTCCGCGTTTGCGTGCAACGGAGCGTTGATTGTGACCACCATGTCCGGTTCCATTCAGAAACTGGCGGATAATGGGGAGCGTTGGGAATACATGGGACAACTGGAAAATGCGAGATTCTTCCACCGGGTCTTACCATGGAATGATGCACGGCTGGTGATCGTGGGAGGAGCGAATATGACGGTCGGAGGAAAGACCGAATCTTTGGAAGTACTGACGATCAGTGAGATGAAAGCGGTTTTGGATTGAGTTCGACATTTCAGCAACTGTTACGGGTGAGAATTCGCATTCGTGCGTCGGGGCTGAGAGGAATCCCACTTGTCTGGACGGATACAACGCGTGCAGTACAAGTCTGTCAGTTTTGCCTGATGTTGTTTCAGGGGTATCGACCAAAGCTCAGGGCAGGTGTATGGAAGAACTCTCAGGGGCCATTTGTTGAGATTGAGGCACGTCGACCGCCAGTATCATAGTCCGGTGGTCTGAGGGGATCCTATGTTTGCCATATCTGGTTGTGTCTGCAGGCGCGACGGCCGATTTGGTATTGGTACTGGCCGGACAATCCTGCCCGGCTCGACACATATTCGTCACTTCTCGCATTTCACTCCCCTTTCCTTTGTGGGTCTGCGAGCGTCAAGCTGAATGCAAACAGATGCAGGACGGACAAGATTGTCAGTCCTACGGTCTATTCACAGCGGTGCCCGTCACTGTGTTGCCAGAAGTGGTTCGATCCACGTCACCCCGCGTCCACATACGGGCCGCGGAAGAAGCCGCTGTCGGTGGGTGCGTCGTATTTCACGCCGAGTGCAGGGTCAGCCACGACTTTGCAGCCTGCGTGCAGCGACCTCATCGCCAAGTCGGTCATCGTGCTGGTCAACAGTGTTCTTTCAACGGGATACGGAGAAACCCCTGTCGCGAAGAACTTTTCGATGTTGTAAGTCAGCGGATCAAAGAACCTCGCTCCTGGAGGAGCGGGAAGATAGAAACAGCTTGAGACGGGTTCCTGACGGTCAGTGATTTTCGCACCGATCGCGAATTCCGAAGTTTGTTCAATCAGATTCAGCACGGCCCCTTTTGTTCCGTCATGGTATTCCACGAGAACTGCCTGAGGTCTCAGGACGTTTTCGCGAATCGGACCAACGTTGTGGCTGGCACAGCGTGACAATGCAGCGTTGAGCAGTCGCCACGACCAGCGTCCTTCGTCTCCGGCCTTCCAGACCGCGTCATCCTGCAGGAACTGGACGGATTTGACTCCCGTCTCACCCCCGGCACGGCGTTCGAGCATGCACTGCAAAACTTCCAGGGCATGGAACAGGTAAATCTCGACCGTTCCGCGATCAAACCCGAAACAGACGACGGCCTCTTCAAACTTCGTTCCGACGGGGGGTTCAATTTCTGGTCGCCGCCACGTGACTGGCAATGACGACCCTGCCATCAGACCGAACTTCATCTCGCGAGCCGTCGCCACCATTTTTGCGGCGAGTCGATGATCATAGGAAAGATGCTTGTCGACAAACACCGGCACACTGCGGCCTGCTTTCTTGAAGACATCGACGATCTGCTCGAAGAATTCGTAGCGGGGATACAGGATCTGGCCCAGTTCGTTCACCGGGTAATCACCATGCTCAATAATCAGCAGGACCGCATCGATATCCATTCCCTTGTCAGCTCCGAGTGCTTCGGGGATTGTCCGGCACAATTCAATGTTGTGCGTCTTACAGGTACGAGGCCCCAGGTCATTTTCCGGCTGCTGGTGATTCCACATGCGAACCAGGTCAAACGGCGGTTGATGATGAAACCCCTGGCGTGTGTAACCATAAATGAATCGCCCGGCGATATGGTACGCGTGCGAGCGAAGCCGATAGATGGAATTGATCGCCGCCACGCGAGGTCGGCGCGGTGATGCGGCTTGAGCCTGCCCTCCGCTTTTGTCTGCGGCCAGTAATGATCCGCCGAGAATCGCTGCTGAGGAAGCCCCAAGAAACTCGCGCCGCAACATGATCGTCCCCTGAATTGTTTCCCTCATATCGAACGTGGATCACGTTACGGTCGGAAAATCCCAGTCGAGTGTCAAGTCGCCCGCGAGGCCGCTAACGCTATGGGAAATGCGAAGTCACGATGTGACTGTCGAGTTCAATCTCTTCAACAGGATCGTATGTGTGCCAAGATCATCTGGAAAGCAGGGGCAAGGATATTGAGTCTGTCGTTTCACTGCGATTTGGCGGGCATCAGGCCTGGTATTTGTTCAGCCGACCCCTTGGTGATTTTGCAAAGCGGCAGCGCATCCTGCAGGGCCTGCACGTCTTCCAATGTATAACTGTTGTTGATCTTCGACGTGTCCCACAGATTGATCCATCGCAACGAGCGACTGGTAGCCAGCAATCGAATTCCCTTTCCGGTCAATTTCTGACAACCATCGACACTGAGGAAATTCAGTTTGGGCATCGCTGCAAACATCGCCAGGTCTTCGTCCTCAAGATCGGTCATGTAGGCGTTGATGTGAGTAACATGCGGCATCTTCGCGTAGGCCGCAGCCCACTGGCGGGAAGCAACCAACGGCAGATAGCCTCCCTGGAAACGATGGAGCCTGGCGAACTTGTCGATCCGAGGCTGTATGGCGGCGCCCGTCTCTGGGCCTGCGAAATTTCGACCTGACTTGTCCAGAATAAAATTTTCGGCGGGGAGTGGCATGTCATGTTCGATGATTCTGAACTGGTCCCCAATGCGAATTTCGATGGCGTTCTCGTGTGATCGCAACCATTCCGCGCAGTCGCGCTCCAGGGCGTAGTCGATGGCATCACCATTCTGTTGAATCGGTTGCAGAGGTGGGGACACGGCTGCACCGGCTGCTCGCTCGGGGATCATGAGTACGATGCGGCCTATACCCGACCAGTGCGGTAAGTCGGGAGCGGCGCCGCTTCGGTAGAAACTGTTATTCTGCCCCGGATCCTGGCCCCCGTTGGCAAAGAACGATCCCCCTCTCCTGACTCGCCAGGGACCCGCATCCACGAAGGGGTCATTTGTCTGCTTCAACTGTTCGGGCGAATAGGAATCAAAATTCTGTGGAGCCGCATCCCAGCACCAGTTCGTCGATCCGCCATAGAGCTCAGTCAGACCGAACGGGTTGGAAAGGACATTGTCGCCAGAGTAGTAGCGCACATGGTCGCGAATTGTCGCGGCATCGTTGCCGAAATAAAGAAAGGTATCCGTACCAGCCCGGCACGCGAACTCGAACTCGGCTTCGGTAGGAAGGCGATACCCGACCGCGCCGGGAACCAGGCGCGTTTCCGCTCCACTGCCGGTATACACACGTTGCCGGTTCTCTTTCTCGCCTAACTTGTTGCAGAACTCAATGGCATCGTACCAGCTCACGCCGCGCCACAGGTTGTCATTCGTGTCGAGTTCCGAATCGACGGGTGGCTTGCGACCCAGCAGACCGGTGAACTGGCTGAGCCGAACCTGAGAGACCTGCAGGTAGAACGGCTTGGTAATCCGCACCAGGTGAGCCGGCATGGCGCGCCGAAGCATCAAGTCACCGTGCTCGTCTGGCACGATCTTGCGAAAGACTTCGAACTGCTCGTTGGTGATTCCCATCATGAATTCGCCCGGCGGAATCAGTCGGAATTTCATGCCGAGGGTGTTGGTGAATTCCACGGGGAATCCCGAATAGGCTGCCCAGGCTTCCTGATGCTTCCTGGCCTGTGCAGCATCGAATGGGGCGACAGCCGGTTTGGGTTCCTGCGACCCCGCCTGCAAGTCCAGGTTCCCCGGCTGACGCCCTTCCAATCGAACCCACTTCGCACCCTTGATTCGTCCGGAACGCCCGAAGCGGGACGAATCTTTCAGCACGTCCCCTTGTCCTTCTTTGAATTGGTACAACGCTTCAGTGGTTTCATCCGCTTTCCAGTCCGATTCCGGCACGAAGTCTCGGTCATAGCGTGCTGACGACGAAATCCGCACTCCGTCGATCGTTCCAGAAAATGCGGGGCCGATCTCAATCCTCTTCGAATTCTTAGGCGTGGGATGCAGCATTCCCGGCTCGTCTTTCTTGCCGACCAGTTTTCCATTGAGATAAAGCCGACGCTCATTTCCATCGTTGACGCCAGCCAGATGCACACGTTGCCTCAACTTCGCGTCATCATTCATCATGGCCTCGTTGTGGAACGAGTAAAATCGATATTTCTTTTCAGAATGCAGGATCAACGCTCGCTGGTCGTCCACCATATACACAAGAGGGGAGTGACTGATCGGAAATGCGTCGGGAGTCACCCACAACTCAAGCGTACAAACGACAGACGGAAGCATTGGGAAATCTTCGACCTCGACGAGCCCCGTGCCGTCAAACTGGAGAGCAAACTTCGATTCCGCCGGAGCGCCAGACGTTGCAATGTGAGGTACGGAAGTGGTCGGTGCGCTGGTCCCTTGCCGATTGATTTCTTTTGTGGTCGATGTCGTCAGAGCCTTTTGCCGGATCGGCCGCTCGGCAATCACTTTGCTACCACTATTGACGACCAGCTTCTCACCGATCAACTCGACTTTGACGCGAGTCTCCTTCCCCTTCATGATCTCAAATGATTCGGTAGGAAAGGTCAGGTCACCGCGAGTCACAATCAGTTTCTTCTCGCCCACTTTCAACGACACGGGATCGAGATCGGCACCGTGAAACTTCAGGCCAGTCCCCTTCACCGTCATCTCGACATCAGGATCGAGGATCTCGACCCGCAACGTTCCGCTGGGCGTCTGGAACAGGAACACCGCCGCCAGCAGCACCAGTACCACTGCGGCTCCACTCGCGAATTGCACGCGCCGATCCTGATACCACGGGGGTGATTTGGCCTTTCGAATCTTCGGCCGCCGAAAACGCTGGGTATCGCTTAGAGGGACCGGTGGCAACGTCTCGTCGGCGGATGTCACGGAGACCTGAGGCCGTGACAGAGTCTTCGTGCCGGTGACCGAGGGATTCGTACGAGTTCCACGCGGGCCTTCCGTCGGCGAATCGATCTGTTGCAGGAAGTTCTGGAATTCGTCGGGCCCCGTCACGACTTCGGCAACGGTCACCACTTTGATACTTGCTCCCGTTCGGCAAGCCTGCAGATCGACCAGCAATTCTGTCGCCGTCTGGTAGCGGTCAGCCGGCTTCTTCGCGACCAGCTTCTCAAAGAGATGATCGAGCGATTCCGGAACGTCTCCCCGAACAGCTCGCAGGCTGGGAATCGGTTGTTCACGGTGGGCCAGCAGGCGTGCCATCAATGAATCTCCTTCATAAGCAGGCTTACCCGTCAGCAGATACC
This sequence comes from uncultured Planctomycetaceae bacterium, assembly GCA_964609845.1. Classification (GTDB taxonomy): domain Bacteria; phylum Planctomycetota; class Planctomycetia; order Planctomycetales; family Planctomycetaceae; genus Schlesneria. Next base: position 12,011 of record CAZSTW010000157.1, read on the forward strand.
ACAGCGAAATCCCCAGGCTGTACAAGTCGCTGCGCGCGTCGGCGTGCTTGGTACTGAGCGCCTGTTCCGGGGCCATGTAATCCACGGTTCCCATGACAGCGCCCGTCCCGGTCAGATCGGCCTGCGTCGCCACATCGGTAGATTCAATCCGTGCCAGGCCCATATCCAGGATCTTGACGACACCCTTGGTGTCCATCAGCAGGTTCGCGGGTTTGATATCGCGATGGATGACCCCCTGCGAATGAGCGAACTCCAGCCCTTTTGCGGCCTGAGCAATGCAGTCAATCGACTGGTCGACCGACAGCGGCCCCTTTTTCTTGACGATCGATGCGAGATCATCACCGGGGACGTATTCCATCACGAGGAACGGCGAGCCGTTTGTCTCCCCGGCATCAAACGCTCCGACGATGTTCACATGCGTCAGCCGTGCCGCCGCTTCCACTTCCCGCTGAAACCGCTGCGACAGTTCTTTCGTTTTCGTGACCGACGGAGACAGCACTTTGATGGCCACGAGCCGCTTCATCATCCGGTGCTCGGCCTTCAGCACCATTCCCATTCCCCCCTGGCCCAGCTTGTCCAGGACGAAATAGCTCCCCATCGTCAGCGTCTTCCCCTTGCCCGAATAAACCACCTGAGCCTGGTAAGCGCTGATCTTCTTTTCTTTCACCAGACGTTTTGCCAACTGCTCGCCATCTGTGGGCTTTTCGCCTTCGGGCAACGTGGCAAGAAAGGACTGCAGTTCCTGCTGCGACAACAGACCACTATCCGCCAGGTGACTGGAAAACTGTTCGAGTGAGACCGCCATATGAAAAACGTTCCGCTGCTCAACGGTTCAGAATGGATTGCGAGGCCGTCCAATGATGGCAAAGTGAATAACCATTTGCCAGAGCCCGCCGCATTTACCGGTATTTGTCGCAGTAACTCAGACAGTTTTGCCGCCGCAGCTTCGTCGGATTCACCAGCAGGGGCTTCGCGTTCTCAATCCGCCTTCGAAAACCATCCGGAACCACTCCGCAACGGCCAGGAGTGGTCTTGCGCACGGCTTGTTTATCGGGATTCCGGTGTTCAATTCAAATAGGGAACAGGTATGGAGCCCCCGCGACCCAGCAGACTTCGGCAAGGTCGTGCTGGATCGGTGTCGAGTTCGTTGGAAAGCGTCTCGATTCGCTATTCCTCGAAATCCGCTTCCGTCAGGGATTCGTCATCGAATCCCATGTCGTCTTCGAACTGTTCGGGATCCCGGCCTTCTTCCATGGCTTTCGCCTTGGCTTCTTCTCGCTCGGCCTGATCCGGGTCCATGTCCTTGGATCGGAAGTAAAGCTTGATCGGGACTTCCTTGAACGGCAATTGCTCGCGGAAGACCCCCAGCAGATACCGCTTGTAGTCTTCGTCAAACAGCTCTGAGGCGTTGCACTTGATGACGATCGTCGGAGGCTCGGTTGCCACCTGAGTGGCGAACAGGATTCGCGGCGTGCGGTTCTGACGCATCGGGGGTGGCCAGTTCTTGATCGCAGCCCGCAGGACCCGATTCAAATGCCCGGTCGGAACGCGAGTCCGTGCCTGCTTATAAATCGATTGAGCCAGGTTGATCAGCTTCTTGACGTTGCGACCCGTCTTGGCCGTGATGACGGCGATCGGAACATGCCGCATGTGTGCAAAGTTCTTGAACAGATACTCGGCCCACTTTTCAATGTCAGCATCGGCTGCCAGGTCCCACTTGTTTACGACGAAAATACAGGGCTTGCATTCGTCGTGAATCTCGCTCACGAGTTGCTTGTCAACGCGTGAAATCGTTTCCATGCAGTCGAAGAACATCAGTGATACGTTGGCACGACGGATACTCCGCTTGGCTCGAACCAGTCCATACCACTCCACAGTGTTTGCCAGGCTTTTCCGCTTGCGGACACCAGGCGTATCGATCGCGACGAATGATTTGCCATCCATCTGGAATCGGACGTCGATGCTGTCGCGTGTTGTTCCTGGAATCTCGCTGACGATGACTCGTTCAGTCTCGGCAAGCTGATTAATGAACGTACTCTTACCGACATTACGCCGGCCGACGATCGCCAGCTTCAGTTCCGGATCCACTTCCAGATCTTCACCCTGCTCGGCTTCGGTATCGTCCGGTTCGGGCAGGTTGTTCAGGATCGCCTTCAGGAGTTCGTCCTGGTTGCGGTTCCCTTTCACACTGACGGTGACCAGCGGACTGTCAGCCAGGCGATAGAATTCGGCCGCTTCGCGGTCGAGCTTGGGGGAATCGCACTTGTTGACGACCAGCAGCTTGGGCTTGTCGATCTTACGCAGGCGGCGCGAAACCTCTTCGTCCAGCGACGTGATGCCGCCTGAGCCTTCGACGACGAACAGAATCATGTCCGCTTCTTCGATCCCGATCCGAATCTGGGTGTCGATTTCGTCGGTCAGGTCCCCCACATCAACGATGCCGATTCCCCCCGTGTCGACCAGTTCAAAATAGCGGTCTTCAACGTGCATCAGATACGTGACGCGATCACGAGTCACCCCGGCCATCGGATCGACGACAGAGACGCGCTTGTGCGCCAGCCAGTTCATGATGGAACTTTTGCCCACATTGGGGCGGCCAACAATAGCCACTTTGGGAACGGACATGACAAATCTTCTCGAACAGCAGACGCCCGCTGGCGTCTGACCTGGGACCAGTGACAGACTTCGAAAGTCGAAACCTGCGGCAAGAATCGGGTTTTGAGGCCGCTACCGCAGGGCCATCGCCTTTTTTCAATGTAGGGTGGGACCAGCGGCGCTTCGCCGCGCCGGCCCACCATCGGTTTTCGGCGCTTCGTTATGGTGGGCCGGTGCTCGAAGCGAGCTGGTCCCACCCTGCAG
>CAZSTW010000158.1:0-11114 GCA_964609845.1 uncultured Planctomycetaceae bacterium
TGTCGTGCGACGGAATCGCACGAGCGTCGTCGAAATTTTATTTGGAAAAAAGATTCAAAAAGAGTTTGCCACCTGGGAATTCTGACCTAGGTTACAGATGTCGACGTCAATGATCCTGCGGTATTCCGAGAGGTCATTGAATTCACAAGACGGGTGCAAGAACGCTGTCGAGCAACGTGGTGTAGCGGTACTTCAGGCAAGCGTTCTTATCGATAGTCGTCGCTGTCCTTGGTGCAGGGCACGGCGAATCTAACAGTGAGAGGGAGACCATGACCAAGTTTGTGAACAGCGTAAAGAATTTCCTGGTTTCGGAAGACGGCCCAACCGCCGTTGAATACGCCATCATGCTGGCGTTGATCGTCATCGTCTGTATCGGTGCCGTTCAGAGCATCGGCCAGAGTGCCAATGCCAAGTTCGGTGCTGCCAACACGGCATTGAACCTCTAATCGCCGCTATCGAATTCACATCCGTCCAACCGCAGTCAATAGTGGTTGGACGGATGGAATTTACAACAAAGGGCTCCTGACAGGGTCCCGAATCCGAAGGATGATCGCTCATGTTTCCATTCTGGTGTGAAATGTCCGGCAGCCAGCTTCTCCAGTGGGTTTCCAGTGCCGTGGTGCTGCTGGTCTGCCTGGTGAACCTGGCCGCGGGACAGCGGAATGGCTGCTGACGCGAATTCGCGTGTCGGCAAATGTGGAAGCCGGAGGCTTCCCGTCTCAGTTACCCTCACTTGTTCAGAAAGGTTGGAACATGGACTGGCAACAGTTCTTGCTCTCTCATTGGGAAGTCAAGCTCGTCTCTGCCGTTTTGATTTTTGCGGCAATCATTGACGGAAAGCAGTTGAAGGTTCCCAATTGGATTACATTCCCAATGGTCCTGTCGGGCCTGCTGTATCATTCCGTAGCGTCGGGCTGGCACGGTGCTGGCGACAGCTTGAACGGAATCGTCTGGGGACTCCTCTGCCTGCTGCCACTGTATGCGGTCGGCGGCATGGGGGCCGGTGACGTGAAATTGATGGCCGGGATCGGTGCCTGGCTGGGTGCTACCACAACCTGTTACGCATTCGCCGTTACCGTCGTCGTGGGGGCTCTGATGGCCGTCGTCATGATCCTGACGAGTGGACGCGTCACGCACCACGTCCGCCAATTCTTTCACATCGCTTACGAAATCATGGTTGTTCGCAATCCACGCCAGTTGTTTGCCACCGCCAAGGAACGCAAGCCGACGATGTATCTGCTTCCATATGGGATTCCGATCTGCATCGGCTCGATCATCTACTTCGTCTATGCCGGTCTGATCTGATCTGAAGGACAAGTGGTTTTTGATCCGAATCACTGATTTCGCCACGGCCCGCAGGTTTTCGCCTGCGGGTCGTTGCTATTGATAAGTACGAATTCGGGCGTGCGGCGCGGATTCGGCGAATCTCTCCAAAACCTTGAGCTATGTTTGCAAATGTGACGGCATTTTTCGGGAACTCACGGATCATCGCTGACCAGAATTCTGTCAGTTACGACCGTTACAACCGATACCACCGTTAAATGCTGAAGAGTTTGACTTCTGCCGGTCGATCATGAGCTAGTAGGCGCGGTACGTACCGCGGAAGCCAGACCGGCACGAGGAGATCGTTGAGAACAACTCATTGGTGAAATCACCGAGTTTCCAGAAACGACAACACTGGGAACATTGGCCCTCGGCCACGACACTTCCTGCGGAAACGAAACCATGAAAAACAAATCACTGATGCTGCTGATGGTTGCCGCCGGCTGCGGGCTGGTCGCGATGCTGGGTGTCCGGCAATTGATGTCGAGAAAAAGCGAAGCTCCGGAGAAGACACGGATCCTCGTGGCGAGAACAGATATTGAATCAGGTGTCCCGCTCGACAAGACAAACGTCGGGTTCAAAGAGTGGCCGAATGATGCCATTCCCAAGGGGGCGATCCTGACCGAAGAAGAATTCGCTGATCGGGCCTTGAAGCATCGTGTCGGGCCAAATCAGCCAATTCTGGCATCCGAACTCGGCAACAAAGGGGAGTTTGGACTTCAGATCCAGATTCCGAAAGACATGCGTCTGGTTTCGGTCCCCGTCACATCGACAATGACCCATAGCGGTCTGCTGCGGCCCGGCAACTTTGTCGACGTCAGTGCCGTCATTGATGTCCCCAAGAAGGGTTCCGGGCATCGAACGGAAGTCAAACCTGTCTTGCAATGTATCCAGGTCTTTGCGGTTGGCAGTTCAGTCCTGGGGTCAGAAGATGCGAAAGACTCCAAAGTCGCCGATGTGAAAAATGTGACCTTCCTTGTGTACCCCTTGCAGGGGCAATTATTGCAGTTGGCGAACAAGCAGAGTAACGGCGCCCTTCAATTTGCACTCCGGTCAGGATCAGACAAGAGTCTCGTGAACTCTGAAGACCTGACAGATTCGTCACTGTCACTGCTTGCCAATTCATTGATGGGAAATTCGGACGAACCCAAGTCGGCGACGAACGAACCTAAGCCCGAAGGTGCCAAGCCAAAATCGGCATTCCGATCCTATCTTGCCCCGGAAACATCATCCGCAATGACAACGGTTGGTGAGCAGGCGGTCCGACCAACCTGGAAGATCGAAATCTTTCAAGGAGATCAGCGAGTCGTTCAGGAAATCGAATTGCCAGAAGAAAAGCCGGCCGAAGCCAGCACAAAGAGAACCTCAGCATCATCAACGGACTGGGCCAGTCCCGTACTGAAGTTTTTCAGTCGCCGACAGAAGTCGACACCGGAAAGCGATCAGGAATCTCCATCGACAACAGAGGCACGTCGAAAGAAGGGGGCATCACCCCATGCAGACGATACGGCACAAGGAACGGAATCCACAGAAAAGAAATAGGACGGCGGTCATCGCGACCGGCCGACTGATCGAAACGCAAAAGCAAGTCGTTAAACGAGACATGAACTGTTATTGGAACACTGACAACTGAAAGCTGACAGCTGACAGCTTTCAACCGTGCCAGGGCGGGCACGATACATCGAATCAAGGGGTGCAGGGATGCCATACAAACTATTCTCAAGCCGCGCTGCCCGCTGGTACTTGCCAACGGTTTTCCTGTGCGGCTTTTCTTATTGCAGCGTCTTCGCGGACGGACCTTCGCCGACCGAAATCATCAAACAGGTCGATGCCTCGACTCGCCGTATCGAAGTGCGCGATTCAGACTCATTGGTTCTGCAGTATCCCGACTGGCTGAAGCAGGTGAAGAGTCTTGATCCCGCTGTCATGCGAGTATCCGCGGTCCGTCCAGATCGCCTGAAACTGCAGCGCGTGACTCAGGGGACAGCCAAGCTCCAGGTTCTTGATCGCAGTGACCATAGGTATTCGGTGGAAATTGTTTTCCAGGATTCGACGGGCCAGCGGTGAACTGAATTTTTCGGTTGACGCTACTTTTAGTGTCTCCAGGGCGTTTTCAAAGTCGAGGATATTCGGATGCCATCATTCACATCCATCCGCCGTGCGGCCAGTCGCTGTCTGATTGCAGCCGTCTGCGCTTCGTCTCTGGGAAGTGCCGCCTTCGCAGATGAGGCACCGCCGCGCGTTCCAACCGGGGAAGTCGTCCAGATCGTTTCATTGAAGACAGCAGTTGAGGTGACCGAGCGGACAGCAAAGGTCATTGAATTCAAGGAATGGTTGACTCAGGTCGACGGATTTGATCCTAAGGTGATCAACGTCATTGCCCTCGACAAGAACAAACTTCGGATTCAGGCCCTGGAACAGGGCGTGACGACGATGGTTGTGACCGACCGCAACAAGCAGGTTCACACGATCGAAGTGTTTGTTTCCGGCGATGCCCGACTTTTGCAGTCTGTACTGAATCGTGCGTTTCCGAATTCCGCGATCCAGGCAACGATGCTGCGAGGTAATGCTGTGCTGCTGCGTGGCTGGGTCACAGATGCTCAACAGATCGCCAGCATCACAGAACTCGCTCAGTTGTACTCACCCAATGTTGTCAACCAGATCAAAGTCGGTGGCCCTCAAGAAGTTCAGCTACGCGTGAAAGTTCTGGAAGTTCAACGATCCAAGCTGCGGCAGTTTGGCCTGAACTTTGCCGTGTTTGGCAAGAACGTGGCGCTGGCCAGCGTTCCTGGTCCAATTACCCCGTTGACAGCATTGACGGCTCCGATTGGAGGCGTTCCCACCGCAACAATTGCTCCAACGAGTGGTGCACCACCATCGATGGGGATTGGTGTGACAGGGAATGGTTTTGGATTCGAAGGCTTCCTGCAAGCACTGAAAACCGAAGGACTGCTGAAGATCGCTGCGGAACCGGTACTGGTGACGCGCAGTGGTGAGGCAGCTCAATTAGACAATGGCGGGGAATTTCCGATCCCTGTGCCCCAAAGCCTGGGAACGGTCACGATCGAATGGAAAGAGTTCGGCGTGATCCTGCAGGCGTTACCAATTGTCATCAGCCCGACTCGGCTGCGTCAGCAGGTCTATGCGGAAGTGAGTGAAAAAGATGTCGCGAACCAGATCACGTTGAACGGCACAACGGTTCCGGGAATCACCCGCCGTCGAGTTCAGTCAACCGTTGAAATGGATTTCGGTCAGACGCTGGTGCTCGGCGGCTTAATCAGCAACCGGGTGACCGGGACGATTCAAAAGACACCGCTGCTCGGAGAACTTCCTGGCATCGGTCCGGCCTTCAGCAGGAAAGAGTACAGCCAGTCCGAAGTCGAATTGATCATCATGATCACTCCGGAATATGTCAGTGCCATGCAGGCCGACCAGATGCCGCCCGTCGGGCCTGGTCGAACCACCACATTTCCAACAGATCGCGAACTTTACCTGAAGGGGCTGATGGAAGTTCCCAAGGTCGGGCCTGAATGCGACATGCCAGGTGCCTGCGACCCCGGAATTTCGGTGAATGTCCGTCCAGATGCCCCCTGGCAGGGATCTCCAACAGGCTATCAACCGACGTCGCCGACGTTGGCCCCCACAGCGGTTCCAAACGGCGGTGGAGAAATAACACCGGCCCCCGGAAGTGGTGGTTTGATTGCACCTCCCGGAGTCAACTCGGGCGATGCATTGCCACCTTCTCCCAAAGGGGATGGAGTGACGTCACGGTCATCCGGAAATTCACGACTGACCAAGTCGATTCCGAACCGATTTGATACCACACCACGCGGTAACACCGATCAAGCCGCTCAGGCAGGATATAAGGCCAGTAACAAACGTAAGGACGATGCCGTCGAACCAGCCTCCGCAAAAAAGGGAGTTGATTCCAAGCCGATCAAATTCTAGCTAGCGACATTGGGGGCATCGTTGATGCCGGTTCGAGCTGTCGCTCGGAGGTGGAAAGACGCCCGCGTTGTTCGCTTGTCGATTTATAAGAATCATTCAGCGAAGATGAACAGGCGTTCCTGACGCTGACATCTGGCGGGTTAAAGCAAGTATGCGGCGACGTTGTGTTTGCTGCATGATGTATAGTTCAGTTGTGAAAAGTCGGTCGATTTTCAGGTTCGCCATCAAGGTTTCCGACGGTAATTTTCCGTTTGTCCGGCGACTTTCGTCTAAATGAGGTCACAGTTTCATGAAAAGCGTCATCCGGCTCGCGATCGTCGATCCGAACGACGTCACGCGACATTCGTTGAAGACTTTGCTTCTTGGAATCGATACCGTCTGGCTGGAAGCCGAATGTTCTCGTTACGACGCCTTCAGTGACGTGCTGATGCAGACTCAGCCTGATATCGCACTCGTCGCTCTTGATTCCGATCAATCACGTTCGATCGAACTGATTGGTTCCATCCATCAGAATCACCCTGCCTGTCAGATCCTGGCCATCAGCGGACATCAGGAAGGAAGTTTGATTCTTCAGGCTGTACGAAATGGTGCAAAAGAGTTTCTGACCAGCCCGCTCAAGCTCGAGGAATTTCTGGCGGCGCTCGAACGCATTCGGCAGACAGTCAACAAGAATTCAGGCGACGGTACGGTTCGTTCCAGCCAGGTGATCAGCGTTGCTGGGGTCTCGGGTGGGATCGGCTGTACGTCCCTGGCCATCAACCTGGGTTGCTGCTTCGCACAGCAGGCGTCCCGCAGCGTGGCGATCATCGATCTGGACCTGGCGCTGGGTGATGCCGATGTCTGGCTGGATATCATTCCGGACTACACGATTCAAGATGTTGCGGACAACATCAACCGCCTCGATTACGCCCTTTTGAAGCGGTCGCTGACCAAACATGACTGTGGTGCGTTCTTGTTGCCCCGTCCGGTGGAAATGGAAGACCATCCGCCGATCGGTCCCGATGAGCTGCGCCGCGTCATTTCTCTATTGAAAGCGACCTTCAGCCACCTTGTGATCGATCTGAGTAAATCGTTCAACGCACTTGATCAAGCGGCGATGGAGTTGTCCGATGTCATCCTGATCGTCACACAACTCGATCTCCCTTCCTTACGAAATGCTGTTCGCCTGATGCAATTCTTCAAGCGACGTCAGGGGTTGTACGATAAGGTGAAGGTTGTCGTGAACCGGATGGGACTGGATGACAACACGATCAGCCTGAACAAGGCACTTGAAACACTGGGACGTGACATCTACGCCACGATTCCGAATGACTACGCGACGATGGTCGAAGCCCGAAATAACGGGGTTCCGCTTGTGACGCAAGCCCCCAAAGCCCGGGTGACGAAAAGTATCATGCAACTCGTGCAGAGCCTGGATGGGCCTGGCGAGCCAGAAGAAAAGGCTGAAGAGAAAAAGCCTCAGAAAAAGGGAGGCCTGTTCAGTTTTCTCGGATCAGGGGGACGATGAGCCCGAATGTTGTGGTTGCGGCCGGGGGGCACGCAACGCGACAATTCCGCCTCGTCAAAGAGACCCGGCCACCTTGGCCGGGTTTTCTTTTTTGTCTGCTGCACATCTTGGTGCCAGTAGGTGCCAGTCACCAGCCCCGGCGATATTCCAGCCTCTTCTGGGCTGAAGGTCCACAAGGAATGGCCCACTGGTTACGGTCATTGGCACGTCCGGCACCTGAAACCTCTCGGAGCGGTTGACGGACCAAACCCGAATTCTTAGCGTTGACGCTGCACTCGCCTTGATGGGTGGCCGGGAGTCGTTCCTGGATTCCATCCGACAGCCCCTTTTTCTGCGGAGAGTTTTCTGATGAGTCGCATCCGATTGACCGCACTCACGATGGCCTTGATGGTGACCTCAATGACGACTCCGCCAGGCTCGATATTCGCCCAGGAAACCCCGTCAGTTTCTCGGTCGCTGTTCGACGGTGTTTCGCTCCATGGCTGGTCAATCGAGAACGACTGCGATGTGGATGTAGTCGATGGGTGCCTGCGGTTAAAAGCAGGTGACGGGTGGCTGCGCAGTCATCACACCTATCGTGATTTTGAACTTCATCTCGAATGGAAGGCACTGCAAGGGGCGAACTACGACGCCGGGATTTACATCCGCGCGGGCAAGGAAGGGAAACCGTCTCCGAAGCCAGCCTATCAAGTCAACCTGCTGCAGGGAAAAGAAGGAAACATCAGCAGCCTGCCGGGTGCGGAAAGTACGGGATTAGTTAAGCCGGGTGAATGGAACGCCTTCGATCTGAGAGTCGTTGGTGAGACGGTCGCGTTACAGATCAATGGAAAGCCTGCCTACTCGGTCGGGGGCCTGCAGCAGCGGGATGGATACATCGGATTTCAGGTCGAAGTTCCCAAGGGGGGGCAGTTCCTGCTGAAGAACATTCAGATCAAGGAACTCGGCTACAAGTCTCTGTTTAACGGCAAGGATCTGTCCGGGTGGGAAGGCGAAGGGGGCGATACGAAAAGTTGCTGGTCGGTTGAAGAGGGACTTCTCGTCTGCTCAGGGCAGAAGGGGCCGTGGTTACGAAGTGTGGCTGAGTACGGTGATTTCGATCTGCGACTGGAATACCGGCTTTCCACAGGGGGCAACAGTGGAGTCTACGTTCGAGTTCCGAAGGATGGTAATCACCACCGCGAGAACGATAAACTTCCCGCCGCAGGTTTCGAAGTTCAGATTCTCGACGACGCGGCCCCGCAACATCTGAAGCTGAAGGACTACCAGTATTCAGCTTCGATCTATGACATTGCTGGCGCGAATCCGCGGGTCAGTCGAGTTCCCGGAGAATGGAACACGCTCGAAATCAACTGTCACGGCGGACGAGTCACGACCTGGCATAATGGTTATCAGGTGACAGATGTCTCAAGTACCGAATCGCCGCTACTCGCGCTGCGTTCTGTCAGCGGCTTCCTGGGACTTCAGAATCACAGCACGGTCGTGAAGTTTCGCGACATTCGGCTCGGTCCGGCGATCGAACTGCCTGCGAAGGTCGTCAAGCCGTGATCAGGTAAAAAACAGCCTCGTTCACTGGCGGGAACGAGGCTGTCGATTGCGAACTTTGCATCCGTTCTCGATTAGAACTCACCCACAACTTCGCCATCCGCTCGCGACATGAGCTTGCGGACGGTGTTAAAATCGATGTTCTCCGAGACGAATCGTACTGTGCCGTCGCCCATCAGCATGTGACAACCGCCGATGTGCTGGCTGAACGGTTCGTCGTTCGGGCCGCAATTGTTGGTTGTCCATGGACAGGTCGCTGGCCCCCCTGTTGGAGCTTTGTTGTTGTTGATTAACGCACCACGATTGGCACCCGGACCGGAGACTCCGGATCCGCTGTCAGGATCGGCCCAGCGATTGGGGGCCGACATTCCACCCGGCATCGCAGCGGTATCGACGCCCGCCATCGTGCCAAGTGTGTTACCCGCAGCGATGACCGCGCCGGCAGCGTAGGCACCCACGATATTGCTCGGCTTTCCCGCATCTTCAACGATGGTGACTGTATTTGAAGAGCCGTCTGTGCAGTCACCGATACGGTTGTGGAAACCCAGGAACGAATCACGGTCCCAAGTGGCGTCGAGCTTCATTCGAGTGTTGGTGATGTCAACGTCGGTATAGGCAACGGGCATGTAGTCGACAACCCCAAACGCCGAAACGTCGGTGTGAGGGATACCGTTGCTGGGGCAGAGGAACGCCGCGATTTTGGTTGATGACGCAGCTCGATTCGATGAGTTCAACGAATTGGAATAGTGGTAAGCGAAGTTGTACTGCGCATACACCGGTGCCTGATCGATGTACGGCAGAATCTGGGTGAAGGTCGATGTTGGAGTGAACGCCCGGAAGTAGGGCGATCCGACACGGCTGGTGTATTCGCCGGACGATGGCAGAACGTTGTACGTGGATTCGTAATTGAACAGCCCCAGTCCCATTTGCTTCATGTTGTTCTTGCACTGAGTGCGGCGGGCTGCTTCACGTGCTTGCTGGACAGCGGGGAGCAGCAATGCAATCAAAACAGCGATGATGGCGATAACGACGAGGAGCTCGATGAGCGTAAATCCTCGTTTCCGGGCAGACAACTTGACCATTCGAACATTCCTCAACTGTGTAAAACCAAGAAACTCAAACGCACCCTTGAACGACAAACGGTTCCTGCGATTAGAACGATCGATCATCTGATTCGCGGAATGATCCCTCCTGCATGTGCGCTACTCCCACCAATCCCTCTGTGCAACAGAGATCAATCCTGATCGGGTGGGTGATGTGGAGGGATTGTTGTTGCGCCTCGTGAAGGAGTGATGAAAATGCCATTAAAACTCGCTAAGCAGGGACACGTAATACCCGGATTTTCGTCGTTTCGGTGTCACGGTGGACTGCAGTGCCGATCAAATTGAATTTGATTACGATTCCAAGTCGATCCGTCCTTTCGTAGATTGAACTCGACTTTTCTGAATCACCCTTGAGAACCTTAGAGCGCATCTCACTTAAGTGTGGCGTCCCGCGGGCATCAAACGACAGCGTCTAACCCATGTTTCGACGCGATACGGAAGTGCGACACGCACTAAAGGGTCGAAGGCTGACCCGACGGGTCACGGAATCGGGTGAGCATCAGATGTTAGATTCGTCATTCAGGAGATTTCGCCAGTGACTGAGGCACCCCAGGACTTTGCAGCGACCCATCGCCATTTTGCGTCCACCTGTTTCAACCAGGTCTGGACGCTGCTGGACAAGACGAACCGGACGGCGGACGAAGATCAGCAGATGCTACTGCTGGCGTTCGCCTCGCTTTATCACTGGACTCAACGTCCAGAATGTTCCAATCATCAACTGTCCGTCGGGTACTGGCAGATCTCGCGAGTCCATGTGGTACTGAATCTGGCTGATGAGGGACTGCGATACGCCAGCCTTTGCAACTCTCTCAGTCAGGATCTTTCCCCGTTTTATCGCGGTTATGCATGGGAAGCCGTCGCACGTGCCGCCGCGAAGGCGGGAAAAATTCCGCAGGCCAGGCATGCTTACGACGAGGCGACTGGATTGCTGGTTCAAATCGCCGATTCTGATGAACGTCAACTGCTGGCACAGGATCTCGCTTCGATCACCCTGCCAGGAAGCTAAATGACGGTGAGTGATGATGACTGTTGCGGTAGTTCGACGGCTTCGGATTCCTTGGAGTAGCTGTCTTCGCGGCGATCTCCTCCCTCACTTTCAGGCGAAATCACGCACGGTCCTGTCGCCTTGCACACCAGGCTGCAATCAGGGTCTCCTGCGTTTTCTTTGGCAACTCAACCCGACGAGGGCGACATCGCTGGACAGTCACGCTACAATCTTGCGACTCATCGTGGCTGGCTCGAATGCGGCGGGCGTCCCTAACGTCCCTGCTCTCAACTGGTTCAGGCGTGTAGTAGCGCCCCGGACGACATGCCGGACACGTCCATCGACAATTTTTGGAACGATCATGTGGATTGTTCCGCTATCGGCTTCAGGAGGATTATTGGATATGGCAACGGCAACATTGCCCAAGGCAGGAACTGACAAGAAACTTCCCTACAAAGTCAAGGATATGTCCCTGGCTGACTGGGGCCGCAAGGAAATCGAGATCGCCGAAAATGAGATGCCTGGACTGATGGCACTCCGTACAAAATACGGCGCCTCCAAGCCACTCAAGGGTGCCCGAATTGCCGGTTGCCTGCACATGACGATTCAGACGGCTGTCCTGATCGAAACGCTGACAGCCCTCGGTGCCGAAGTCACCTGGAGCAGCTGCAACATTTTCTCGACACAGGATCAGGCTGCAGCAGCG
>CAZSTW010000158.1:11251-14748 GCA_964609845.1 uncultured Planctomycetaceae bacterium
CGGCGTTCCGGTCTATGCCTGGAAAGGGATGACCAACGAAGAATTCGACTGGTGCATCGAGCAGACCCTCTTCTTCCCGGACGGTCAGCCTTTGAACATGATCCTCGACGATGGTGGTGACCTGACCCAGATGGTCCACCAGAAGTTTCCGGAACTGCTCCCCGGGATCAAGGGGATCAGCGAAGAAACGACGACTGGCGTGCATCGCCTCGTCCAGATGCTCGAACGTGGTGAACTGAAGGTTCCGGCAATCAACGTCAACGACTCCGTGACCAAGAGCAAGTTCGACAACCTCTACGGCTGCCGCGAATCTCTCGCTGACGGTATCAAGCGAGCCACCGATGTCATGATCGCTGGCAAGGTTGTTGTCGTTGCGGGCTATGGCGACGTCGGCAAGGGGTGTGCGATCTCGATGCAACGCTACGGTGCTCGCGTCATCGTTACCGAAATCGATCCCATCTGTGCCTTGCAGGCTGCGATGGAAGGTTTCGAAGTCACGACGATGGAAGACGCCGCGTCCGAAGGGAATATCTTCGTGACGACGACCGGTTGCTGCGACATCATCCGCGGCGAGCATATCGCCAAGATGAAGAACGATGCGATCATCTGCAACATCGGCCACTTCGACATCGAAATCGATGTCGCCTGGCTGGAAGCTCAAGTCGCCTCCGGAAAAGCCAAGAAGACCAATATCAAGCCCGCCGAAGTCGGCGCTGTCGACAAGTACACGTTCGCCGACACCGGCCGTAGCGTCCTGTTGCTGGCTCAGGGGCGCCTGGTCAACCTCGGTTGTGCCACTGGCCATCCATCATTCGTGATGTCCAACAGCTTCACGAATCAGACGCTGGCACAACTGGCTCTGTGGACCGAAACCGAAAAGTATCCTCTGGGTGTGCATCGCCTGCCTAAGGAACTGGACGAAGAAGTGGCCCGCCTGCATCTGGAAACAATCGGCGTCAAGCTTTCCAAGCTGACTCAGAAACAAGCCGATTATCTCCACCTGCCGATCAACGGCCCCTTCAAGCCAGATCACTACCGATACTAATTCGGGTTTTGAGATGATTTGCTTCGCAGGCCGGGTTTCGATTCTTGTCGAAATCCGGCCTGTTCACTTCATGCCGCCTGGTGGCATTTCTTTTCGCGGAAAGATTCTCGCTCGCTGGCAGTCGTCCTGCGAATTTGCTATCGATTCCTCGGTCACTGCTGACAACTGCCTTCTGTACGCTGTCCGCAGATCGCTGAAAGCTCGCCCCCACCTCTCATGGAGCGCCCGCCGATGAACTTTCGCCCTGGTTGTTTCAACGTCGCCTGCCTGACTCTGTTTTCCATGGTCCTGTCGGTTCCGACGGGATACTCACAAGAGCCAACTGGTCGTGAACTGCTGACTCAGTCAAAGCGAGTGATGTTTCTGGGTGACAGCATTACAGCGGCAGGCCAGTACATCGGTATGTTTGACGCCTGGCTGGTTTCCGAACTGCGTGACAAAGCCCCCAGGCTGATCGACTGCGGGTTGCCAAGTGAAACTGTTTCGGGGCTCAGTGAAGATGGGCACGCGGGGGGTAACTTCCCGCGTCCGGACCTTGCCGAACGGCTCGATCGCGTTCTGAAAGCCGTGAAGCCGGACCTGGTGATTGCCTGCTATGGCATCAATTGCGGAATCTATCTTCCGTTCGACGAGGGGCGATTTGCAAAGTATCAGGCGGGAATGAAGAGCCTGAAAGCAGCAGTTGAAAAAGCGGGAGCGAAGTTTGTAGTCATGACGCCCCCCTTTTACGATGACATGCGATCGCCCCGGAAGTTTTCGTACAACGAAGTCTTGGACCGTTACAGTGACTGGCTCATCAGCCAGCGAAAAGAGGGTTGGAACGTGATCGATCTGCACCATCCCATGACAAAGGCGATCCACGAACAACGGACGACTGATCCCAAGTTCACCATGCAGCCTGACGGAGTTCATCCCAATGATGCGGGACACTGGTTTGTCGCTCAAACGGTGATTCGTTGGGCCGGGGATGCCAAGTCCGCATCGGCTGCAAACCCGAACGCGATGCTGGTCGGCCGCCAGGTTCCCGAAAGCCTGTTGCCACTCGTACAACAACGTGTCGCAATTCTGCGGGATGCCTATGTCTCTGCCGCCGGACACCTGCGCCCGGGTGTCGCCAAAGGCCTGCCCGTAGAAGAAGCCGAAGCGAAAGCGGCGGAACTGACGGCAAAAATTACAGCGATCCTCAACAGCAGCCCCAAGTGACCCCCCTGCCAATCTGCAGTTCAGAGTTTCGTCGAAAGATTCATCGACGTGGCAGGACGTGGCCTAAACCTCCATCAATGCCAATCACCTGACCAGTGATCCAGTTGTTTTCCGTGTCGAGAAGCCAGGTCGCCAGCGAGGCGACCTGTTCGGGTTCTCCCAGACGACCGAGCGAGTGCATTTGAGCTGACGCAGTTGCACTCGCACTATTTTCCCAGATGCGCCGCGTCAAATCGGTACGAATCAGCCCCGGACTGATGACGTTGACGCGGATATTGTTGGCCGCATAGGTCGCCGCAGCTGAACGCGCCAGGCCGATCACTCCTGCCTTGGCTGCCGCGATCGCTTCGTGATTCGAAATTCCGATTTCCGCTGCCGCCGAAGCAAACAAGACAATCGAGCCCCCATTCGCTCGCAGCAGCTTCGCACCACTGCGAACGGTCGCGAATGCTGTGAACAGATTCGTTTCCACGACCTGGCGGAATTCGTCGTCGGTCGTGGCATGTGCGGGCTTCAACAGCAGCGAACCGATGCAATTGACAAAGGCCTGAAACCCGCCGTGAGTCTCTGCCAGGACTCGTAATGCTTCATCCAGAGCCTGAGTGTTTGTCATATCTACGGTCACAAACGGCTGCTGCAGTTCCGCAGAGAGTGCCCTCAGTTTTTCGTCACTGCGACCGGCGAGTAATACCTGTTGGCCGTTGCTGACCAGTCGCCGGGCCAGCACCCTGCCGATCGTTCCCGTGGCACCGAAAATCACAATCAGGCTCATTTTTGTACTCGCAACATACGGAAGTGGATTGAACAGGGAACTTTCCGAAGGTTGTCTTCACGCTCATGCGTGAAGACAGCAGTCTGCAATTGGGCGTCGGACACCTCATCGGATGTATGACATCCAGGTCGTAAAGAGACACGACGAGAAGAGGAGACCTTCGGTCGTCGGTTTCGGCGGGGTCGGGAGACCCGCGCCGAACACATCCGGCAAGTTGGGCCACCCCGCGGAATAATGAAATGCGTCAACGCCTGACAACGAAGTTTGTCAGGCGTTGATGAGGCCGTATCAGTTCAGGCGTCTGTCAGCACAGGAACGCGAGATCCCGAACTAACGACGATGTCGTGCAGGCATCCAGCGAGTGATCACATGTTTCGTTTGAGGACAGGCGTAGACGACGTGTGGTGTCGCGACCGGTGCTGCATGTGCCCCTTTCACCGGGGCAACTGGCGGCAGCATGACGCTGTCGATGACATG
>CAZSTW010000159.1:0-14720 GCA_964609845.1 uncultured Planctomycetaceae bacterium
CCGAAAGGCCCGACCGCAGGTCTCCTCTTCAATTTAAGCAAGACCGTTGGCAGAACGATGAAGAATCAAGGCCAGCTCTCAGGGATCAGTATGGCGCAAGCAAAAGTTTTGATCAGTTTTGGGAGGGACTCGCAAATACTCGCGCGTTCGGCGCGGGTCTCCCGACCCCGCCGAAACCGACGACCGAAGGTCTCCAGCTTCTCACTGCATTCGTTATCAATGCGGTCAATTTTTCCGTGAGACCATCAGCCGCTGGGCGCTAGCCCACGGTTCGAACCGGACGCTAGCGCGTTTCGGCTGATGGATCAATTTGTGATCGGCGCGGGTCTCCCGATCCCGTCGAAACGCTGGACGGCAGGTCTACTCTTTTCGCGAGCTATCATTCTGCCCCCATCGTTCTGCCCAAGGGTCTTGCACAATCCTCGCTCTCAGTCGCACCGGTCTTCGGTGATGTGAAGCCAGATCGCTTGGCAGTTGGACAAACTCCCAATAGCATGGAGAGGTCATTGATTTGGGAACTCATGCAGAAAGCGGTCATTCGGAGGCCGTTATCGCAGTAAGTCATTCAACGCTCACGACAACGAGCGAAGAAATCCAACAAATACGACGCGGGAAACACTTCGTTTCCCGCATGAAACTGATCCGAACGAAAAGACGAAAGTACACTCGATCATGGCCAAGAAGACGATTGCCGATGTCAATGTTTCGGGGTTGTCAGTGCTGATGCGCTGCGATTTCAATGTTCCGCTGGATGACCGTCAGCAGATTACTGATGACCGACGCATCACCGAAGCCCTCCCTTCGATCAAATCCGTACTCGATCGCGGCGGGCGAGTCATTCTGATGAGTCACCTGGGACGCCCTGAGGGGAAAGACCCCGTTGAAGATGCCAAGTACAGCCTGAAGCCGGTCGCCGTCCGTCTGCAGGAACTGCTCGGCTGCCCCGTCCATTTTGCATCCGACACTGTGGGTGATGATGCCAAGGCGAAGTCGGCTGCTCTCAAGAATGGCGAAGTACTGGTGCTGGAAAACGTCCGATTTAACAAGGGCGAAAAGAAGGGCGATGCTGAGTACGCAGCCGTTCTGGCTGCGATGGGCGATGTCTATTGCAACGACGCATTTGGAACATGTCACCGGACGGAAGGTTCGATGGTCGCCGTCCCGAATGCCATGGGAGCCAAGCCCAAGGTCTGCGGTTTCCTGGTCGAAAAAGAGATCCGGTTCCTGTCCGACGCGATCGCCAATCCACAGCGCCCATTCGTCGCCATCGTGGGGGGAGCCAAGGTCTCGGACAAGATCAACGTCATCCAGAACCTGCTGAACATCTGCGACAAGGTCCTGATCGGCGGTGCCATGGCCTACACATTCTCACTCGCCAAGGGTGGATCAGTCGGCAAGAGCCGTGTCGAGAAGGACAAGGTCGACCTCGCCAACGACTTGATCACTTCCGGTGGCAATCGTTTGCTGCTGCCTCTCGACACCCACTGCGGTGACGACTTCAAGGGAAGCTGCAACAAGCAGGTCGTTAAGGCAGGCGAGATCCCGAACGAAGGGAACTGGGAAGGTTTCGACATCGGGCCTGCGACAATCGCCTTATACTCAGACGTCATCAAGTCGGCCAAGACTGTCGTCTGGAACGGACCGATGGGTGTCTTCGAAATGCCGCCGTTTGATGCCGGAACACGAGCTGTCGCGGAAGCGATCGTTGCCAGCGGTGCCACCAGCATCATCGGGGGTGGCGACAGTGCCGCGGCGATCCAGATCTTCGGCCTGGCTGACCAGGTGACTCACGTCAGCACTGGCGGTGGTGCCAGCCTGGAAATGCTCGAAGGAAAGAAGTTCGTGGCCGTCGAATTGCTCGACGACAAGTAATTCGGTCTGTGACCCGATTGCACTGCACGGCTCAAAGCAGCCGTGCAGTGGCACGATTTAAGCAGTACACGACTGCAGATTGGGTTTCCGCTCGGGCTTGCCCCAGCGGGACCAGCAACTGACCAGCTACAATAAAGCGTCGTTAACCCGGAAACAGCCCTCCGCCCGGCTTGCCCGGGTGGTGGCGACGACTTGCATCTCAGACCCAACGCACTCGTACCCGGAGAGATCGTCATGCAGCGGATCGATCGCGAACAAGCTCGTAAGTATGCCTTCGACTTCCGCGACGAACCGCTGCTGAAGGTCCAGCCGGGTGAGAGTTTTGAGATTGAGACGTACGACGCCAGTACGGGATTCTTCAAGTCGCCCGCCGACCTGGCAATCCCTGGCAAGCGACCTGGCTTCGACAGAACGCCCGCCCTGGCCAATCCCATCGCAGGGCCTATTTTTGTCGAAGGAGCAGAAAAGGGCGATACGCTCGTCGTTACGGTCGAGGATATCCTCGTCGACAGTTATTCATGGGTCGCGACTGGGCCTCGCCGCGGTCCTCTCGGTGAATCGACTCGCTGGCCGGAACTCTCGGGCGAGTACACGACCAAGATCTTTCAGCACACCCCTGGCCCCAGTGGAACAACCCGCGATGGTACGCTCCACTTCAATGACAAGATCCAGTGGCCGATCACTCCCTTCATCGGAACGCTCGGTGTTTGTCCTGACCGTGAAGTGACGACCAGCCTGGATGGGCAGGGAGAATGGGGCGGAAACCTGGATATCCGCGATGTCGCACCCGGCAACCGGATTCTCCTGCCCGTCTTCCATCAGGGGGCTCTTTTCTGCATGGGGGATGTTCATGCCAGCCAGGGTGATACCGAATTCACGGGAACTGCCGCCGAAACGAAGGCCACAACACGGATCAAGCTGGAAGTGATCAAGGGTCGCAAGACTCCGTGGATGCGAATCGACAAACCCGATTCCATTGTGGCGATCCATGCGTCACGCCCGCTGGAAGTCGCCGTGGAGACGGCCACTATCATGCTGATGGATTGGCTGATCACAGACTATGGGTTTACGCCAACCGATGCATATTGCCTCGTCAGCACCTGCCCGGACTTCCGCATCAACGTCTACCAGATGTGCAAGATCCGCAGGCTGGAACATGTGGCAGGGGCCGAAATCCCCAAGCGGTATCTCAAGTGATTACTTGACCACAAAATTCATCGACACCGTCGACTGTTTGCCGCTCAGTTCATCGACGACCGTCAGCCTGAGAGTATGTGGTCCCAGTGGCAGTCGTTCGGGGATCGTGAACTGATAGTTGTGAAAGTAATCGCGACGTGGGTTGCGACAGAGATCCTCCGTTGCGGCAAAATTCTTTTTCCAGCGGATCTGTCCGTTGGGGCCGACAATCTCAACCAGAGATCGCAGCAGCGTCCTGTATTCACCGGTCTCTGTCGGTTCACTGCGGAAGTTTTCGATTTCGGCATAGAGCAGGACCAGTTGACCGGGAACAAACTCTTCGCGAGGAAATCGCTTGTAGTTGCCGAAATACGAGATCTCTTCACAAAACGCGGGATTGCGAATAGTCAGTTCTGCCTGTTCCCGCAATCGGCGAAGGGCCGTGTTCACAGGAGGAATTGTCTGGGCAGCCCGCTCCTGATGAGTGAGGGCTTCGGAGTCCAGTGAATTGGTAATAGCCCAGACGATCTGTTGCCAGTATTCCTGATCTGCCGGATCCAGCGAAGGGATCGCCATCAGTGCACGCTCAGGAGATCGAGCGACCAGGTAAAGCATCCGCAAATGAACCTGTTGCCGACGATATTCCGCGCGTTGCACGGGATCAGTTCCCGGTGACGATGATGCCAGATCGCGTTCGGCACGCGCGATCAGGTGTTCCAGTTCGGCCTGCCACGGACCAGGCGATTTAACGCCTTGGGCTGCTGTCAGCTGGATTCCATCGAGCGACTGACCCCAGTCGTCGTTCCCGGCACCCTGACGCGTGGAGCGGCCGATTTCAGCCGGTTCCAATTCTGCAACCTGCAACCCCTGCAATTCGACAGGATTATCGGTGCTATCGCGGTCGGACCGGAATTGGGCATCGCGAACACCGCCAGCACTGTCATCCGCCGGCACTTCGTTTCCAGCCGTCACAACGGACGAACCGGTATTGATTCCTTTGGCAATCTCAGGAACGTGACCTGTAAAGTCAGATTCTGCAGGGATCGCGGTATCGACCACGTCTCGCCGAGGAGGGCGGAACGACACAATGGCGGATTTTTCTTCTGAATCTGGGGCCGATTTCTCGGGCTTTTGCCGATTCCAGTCACGTCCCGCCAGATTAAACCCGCGCGCGCCCCCCGCCATTGTGCATCCCGAAGAGATGCACAAGCCAAGTCCGATCAGTAACGGACCGACGGTTCGAAACATCGGGGAAACCCGAGAATCCAAGGTGGTTTTCGTAAGTGAACGGCCTGGTGAAAGCGCAATAAGCCCCTTCCAGCCAGTACCGACAACAGATCAATGGGAGATGTCCGGGAAAACTAGTGGAATCTGCCGAATACAACAAGATCAGGTTCGAGTCGTTCAATCGAGGGCATAGCTCGGGAAACCGACAGAATCGGAAATCTTGCAGAAGGGAAACGCAGAGTCGCAAAGGTGCAGGGAAAAGATTTAACTTCTGCGTCTCCGCGCCTTTGCGACTCTGCGTTATTACCCTTCTTTTTTTGCTGGCGTTCGCCCATTGCGCATTGCGCGACCTGGAAACCGGAGAAACGCGGAGGGCGCAGAGATCTCCGAGAAAAGACTGGAGAGTGATCGCCACTGGCCGTTACCTCAGCGTCCTCGGCGCTCTCTGCGTTTCAAAAGCCAATCTATAAACCTGCCACACGATCTTTTGTTGACCGCTTGATATTTCGCTCAATTCTGAGGAATCTGTCTCTGGTAGCACTTCCACTTCTTTCTACGTCAAATTCGATTCAACGGAATTTCACATGTGGAACATCGTCTGGGGATTGATCTGTGTCGTTGGTGGCGCCAGTGGTCAGCTTGCCTTGCGCGGAACAAACAGTTCCGGAGGACTGATGGCAGTTGGCGGCGTGCTGATCCTGGTCGGAATCTTTCAAATGATGAAAGCTCGCTCGGAATAGTTTTCTGATGCGATCATCGATCTGACCGAACCCGGGACTCAGGCATGTCGGCTTTGAAGAATCATTTGCCTCGACGAAAACTCGACGCGGCGGAAACATGTCGCGTTTGCCGGTGTATCGTGGTGTTGTTTCTGTTGCTGGCGATACCGGCTTGTCTACAGGCCGAGGAACCCGCCGTAGAAAAGTCGCCCGAAGGGTGGCTTATTCACCGTCGCAAATCGGAATACCAGGCAGGCCCGACAGAAATCAAGGTTCTGCTACCCGCTCCATTGGAAGCGGGCCGGCAGTACCCCGTTCTCTTTGTTTTACCGGTTGAGGCCAACAACGAGCACCGGTATGGCAACGGCCTGGCCGAAGTCCAGCGACACGACCTGCATAACAAGTTCGGACTGATCTGTGTCGCACCAACGTTTGCTCATCTCCCCTGGTACGCCGACCACCCGACAGACAAATCGATCCGGCAAGAGACCTATTTTGTGAAAGAGGTCGTGCCATTCATCGAACAGCACTACCCGGCCGAAAAGCATGCACGAGGCCGCTGGTTGCTCGGTTTCAGCAAATCTGGCTGGGGGGCCTGGAGTCTACTGGCGCGGCATCCTGAGACCTTCGGTCGAGCGGCCGCCTGGGATGCACCGCTGACAATGCCTCGATTTGATCAGTATGGAGCAGGCCAGGTCTTCGGGACTCAAGAGCATTTCGAAACATATCGCGTTCTGCCCGCCATCAAAAAATGTCCATCTCTGGTAGACTCAACTCCCAGACTGGTCCTGACCGGATTCGACAACTTTCGCGAGCACCATATTGCGGCTCATCGACAGCTTGAAGAATGGCAGATTCGTCACGAATACCGGGATGGTCCCCAGCGAAAACATGTCTGGGAAAGCGGCTGGGTAAAAGAAGCCGTCGAACTGCTCGCCAGGCTGAAGACCGCCCCTTGAATCCCACGACTGCTGCCACCAGAGAAACAAAGCCATGGCCACTCATTCGAATGAACAACTGCTTGCCAAAAAATGCGTCCCGTGTGAGGGAGGAGTTCCCAGGCTGACCGCAGCCGAGGCTGCTGCTCAACTGGCCAGTGTGAAGGGTTGGACGATCACACCTGATGGCGAGCGAATCCGTAAGGAATGGGTCGTGAAGAACTTTATGGCCGGGATCCGATTCTTCGAAGACGTTGCCAGGATTGCGGAGGCCGAAGGCCATCATCCTGATCTGCATCTGGTCGGATACCGCAACGTGGCCATTGAAATCTGGACCCACGCCATCGGCGGCCTGTCAGAAAACGATTTCATTCTGGCCGCCAAGATCGATGCGTTGCCGATTGATGGCAGGTGAGCTTTCGGCGGTCAGCATTCAGCGAGCAGCAAGACTTGAGCAAACGGATTGATCGGATCAAGCTTGCGATTTGAATCGCTTGGGGTCAGTCGTCACGCCGGATGCATTGAATCGCCAAGACCGTTTCAGTCACTACTTGAACCGACGAAGACTTCGACTCCTAGAGGTCCAGCGATCACGAATGCGAAGTCCCAGAACACCGGGTACGCCGGGTGGCCTTCCTTTAGCCAAAACTGTTCAATAAGAGTCGCAGATGAAACCGCTCGCTCGGTGTTCGACAACACCGTTTTTAGCAACTCATTGAACTTTTCCGAGCCAAGGGCTGACGGTAGAGGCCCATAACCCTCGTCACCAGCGTGCAGCAAAGATACTTTGACCACTGCAAGAACTTCGTCTCCCGTTACGGGACACGAACCACCTACCACAGCGGTTGGCCCAAGGGCTTCCGAGATGTACCATTCTGCACTTGCCCCTGGCAAAAACGGTATCTTGTATAGCCGTAGGAAGACTTCGTAGTTGTGTCCGCACAAGAGATTTGACAGTTCGCTTAAAACGGATTCGACCTCCATTGCCACCCTTTCGTCCTGAACTCGCTGCTGGCTGAAAGCTGAAATCAATCTCCAATCACTTTGACCAGCACTCGCTTGGGTCTGCGACCATCAAATTCGCCGTAGAAAATCTGCTCCCAGGGGCCGAAGTCCAGTTTTCCGCGGGTGACCGCGACAAGTACTTCGCGCCCCATGATCTGGCGTTTCATGTGGGCGTCGGCATTGTCTTCACCCGTTTGATTGTGAGCATACCGTTGGGGCGAAGCATCAAACGGCGCCAGGCTTTCCAGCCACTTCTTGTAGTCTTCATGCAGGCCGGGTTCGTCGTCGTTGATGAAGACGGATGCCGTGATATGCATCGCGTTTGCCAAACATCGTTCCGTACTTTTTATTCCGGCGGTACGAAATCCGGGTGACGGTCCCCTCTGGCTGGCCGTCCACTGGTTACATCTACCATATCGTGAAGCGGAAGTCAGCCTGATGGTCGGGGGACAAGCCGATTCAGGGCGTCCGGTGAAAAAGTCGGCTGTGCAACCGACTCACGGCAGCGGGAATGGAAACCGCCTACTAATGTGCCGATCACGACCAAAAACTTTTTTTCAGAATTCCTCGCTCGTAGAATAGCTACGGAAAAGGAAAGCCCCTGCCGCCCTTGGGAAGAACGGCAGGGGATGTTGTTCAGAGATGGTTTCTCCACACTTATCTATTCATCCACGCCTGAAAAATCACAAACCTGACGATTATTTTGCATTCGGCAGGCCAAGCCCTACGTTTTCAGACAAATCCCATGACCGATGGGCCGCAAAACATATTCGGGCATTGGAACAAACCCACGAAATCCTGCCGCCAACCCACTTCGCTACGCTCAAATTCAATCGGTGTGAAACCGTTGGCACTATCAAGGCGTTGCAGAAATCGCTGACAAGGGCGGTCAAATATTTCAATGATAAGGGAAATGGCCACATCGCCATCTTCGGCGTGTTGGAAGGCGAACGGGACTGCTCGGTTCATCTTCACTTGCTGATTCGGACTACTCTGGATGATCCGGCACCGCCAATTCGCAAGATAATTGCCGCTTTCAACAAGAAGCACGGCACCATCGCAACACTTCCGTACTGCAAACCGCCCAACGACGTTGGTCACGTCACCCGCTACCCCTTCAAACTCGGTCAGGACAAGTTGCTATTTGAGTCCAAAGCTAAACCAAACCGGCGTCAAACCGACCTACAACGATACTTGGCTTGGCTCCCATATCGTCACGATCTTGGATAACTTCGCCTACATCGGCCTGCCCGCATGGAACAAGCAAGGCGGCGGCGAGTATCTGGAAGATGACGGATTGGAAGTAAAACCCGTGACCATGAGCAAAGGGCGACGGGAGCGCCCCCGGAGTGCATGGGTCTTTCCCGATAAGCCGGTGTTCGATCCGATCATCCCGAAAAATATCTGGGATAAAGTTCGTGAGAAGCGTGACAAGCGGGATCGTCAAAAGCGGGCACCGAAGAACTCTGCAATATGGTTGGCCGGGTTGGTTCACTGTGCCCAATGCGGCAAACGAATGAGGGGCCAGAAGCGACCCAACTATGTCCAATTCCTCTGCCAGACCGGGGACAAAAAGAAGTTCGGCAAGAAGGACATAACCTGCCTTCGCAACACGGTTCACCACGAACTCATTGAGGAAGTGGTTGAAAAGTACCTTGCCGAAATCGGGGAAGCGGTCGAAACCCTGTTCGCAGCGAACGCAACGGGGGACTTCGGCTTACTGGACAGTTTGCAGGAAGAGTTCAACTACACGCTGATGGAATCGCAGGTCCATCGGAAGATGATGCTCTTTTTCATCAACATGAATGGCGGGGCGGACGAACTCGACAGACTGCTCAAGGGGAAAAGCCTGAACAAAATGAAGGAAGAATTCTTCCCCAAGTTCATCGAAATTTACCGAAAGACCTATGCGTCATCGAAGGGCGAATTGGAAAAGGAACTTCGCCAGCATGAGGCCAAACACGATCAGTTGATGAAGGTGATTGAGCGATTCAAGGGGGCACCACGGGCACTGGAAAAGAAGCAAGCCGAATTGCTGGACGTGGAA
The DNA here is from genome assembly GCA_964609845.1 of uncultured Planctomycetaceae bacterium. GTDB lineage: Bacteria > Planctomycetota > Planctomycetia > Planctomycetales > Planctomycetaceae > Schlesneria. Next base: position 8,985 of record CAZSTW010000159.1, read on the forward strand.
GCCTCCATCGACATGGTGGAAAAGCAACTCGTTGACCAGTCGGAAATCGCCACCCAACACCTTGCCCAACTTGCCGATCTGCGGGAGGCCATCGCAGGGGCCAAAAAGAAAAAAGGTAAGGAAGGGAGCTTACGGGTTCGGGCCGAAGCGGTACGGCGGCTGATTGACCGAATCGACGTGCATTTTGAGCCTACCGGCAAGAAGTACCCGCAGTCAGTGCCCCTCTGGGTTGAGGTTATTCCGGTATCCGGGTCAAAAGTACGCTACGCTGTGGCTGATTGCACAGGACAAACCCTTCCTGAATGCCACTCTTCTGAACAATTGCTTCGATCGTCGGAGTAATGTTCTCAAACGCCATCCGGGCGGGAAGGTTGAACGTCAGATATTCCGTATGTGATTTCATGCTGATCCATTTGAGTCTGGGTTTATCATAGTCAACAAGTCGCGTCATCGGATTGAAAAGCGAAGATTGTACAACCGCCATACATGACTGCCAAAGAGGTGCGGTATGGGTACCTTGCACGTCGGCGCGGATTGAGTTCGGCAGTTTGCAACACGGATAGTAATGGCAGCGCGACGGCGAGGCGGCGCGGGTCGGGAGGGCGAGGCTCCTGCCGAGCCGGACAGGACTCATACGTCAAATTCCCATCGCGGCTCGGCAGGAGCCTCGCCCTCCCGGCACGCTGTTCGTGAACATATCTCAATCCAGGCGCAGCAGCACGAATTTCAGATAGCGAAATTCTGGCAATGCCAGTGGGGTGGGGTGGTCCGGGGGTTGACCCTGAATCGACAGCACTGTGGCGCGGCGACGTGCCTCGGAAACTCCCTCTTCGCAGATTTTCAGAAACATCTCCAGGTCAATGTGACTGGAACAGGATGCGGCTGCCAGCAAGCCTCCTGCGGATGTGATTCGAGCCCCGCCACAGATCAGCGTCTGATAGGCAGATGTGGCACGTGACACAGACTCCTGATTTGGTGCAAACGAGGGTGGATCGACGATGGTGATTTCCCAGCGTCGCTTTCTTGAACCCGCTTGTGTCAAAAACTGAAAGGCATCGGCTGCGACTGGTTCATGTCCAGAAGCATCCAGACCGTTCAAAATCCAATGATCGTGAGCGGTCGTGACGGCAGGCTGTGCGAGGTCGACAGTTGTCACCTGGGTTGCGCCACCAATCCCCGCAGCAATTGAAAAACCGCCTGTATATGAAAAGAGATTCACCACTGAACGGCCTTGGGCGAGTGACCGGATCAGGTGCCGATTGTCGCGTTGATCGAGAAAGAATCCGGTCTTCTGCCCGTGGACCACATCGGCGGTGAACTTCAGGCCCCGTTCGAGAAATGAGACTGGCTCACGTGGTTCATCACCGATCAGGACGCGCCCCTCACGTCCCCGTTCCTTGCGTCGCTCAAACACGGTCTTGAGCGAAGCCTGCTTCGCCAGCCATTCAGCAATTCCCTCGGCATTCCAGAACCCGCAAGGGCCTGGACCGTCCAGTTTCATGACCGCCGTGTCACCATAACGATCAATCACCAGGCCCGGCGTCGAGTCTCCTTCGCCATTGACGAGTCGATATCCGGTTGTCTGGCTGTCAAATAGAGCCCGGCGCAACTCGCAGGCTTTCCGCAAGCGGTGCTCGGCCCAGCGATCGTCGAGATTCGTTTCACCGTCGGTATCACAAACTCGAAACGCAAGGGGCGAGTTGGGATCGTACATCCCGACCGCCACCGGCAGTCCTTTACGATTGTCCAGCAGGACCGCTGAAGAACCTGCCGGAGCCTTGGGAAGATCGCGCAGTGCTTCTGCATAGACCCACGGATGGCCGCGTTTGATGGTCCGCGCCAGATCACGATTCAGACGCAGTTTGATCGGTGCTGCAGTGTTCAGCAGTGGCATCGTGTTTAACCTGCCTGCTGTCGTGTCCACTCGGCCCACGCCTCGCAGACTTGATTCGGCGATGCAGAACCGGTTGTTCCGAGTTGCTGCACAGTGACCGACGCCACCAGATTCGCCATCAGCGCTGCTTCCACTGGAGTGGCACCGCTGGCAAGCGCAAGAACGGCCCCGGCCGTCGCACTGTCTCCTGCACCTGTGGGATCGATCGGTCCCTTCACTTTAACGCCAGGTACCAATGTCCCCGCCGCGTCCCCCGCCAGGATTCCGCGTTCTGCACAGGTGATGAAGACTGAGGCTCCGATTTCCGCACGGATTTCGGGGAGCACACGACGCAATTCTTCGAGTGAGACTTCTTCACCGACAGCGGGATTCAGTTTATGGATCGCCTCGAACTGATTCGCCTTGATGGTGACATTTCGGAACTTCCGGATGAACCGGCGACTGTCGGCCCAGAACAGGACCTGCGGAAATCGTCTGGCAAATTCTGCGACGCGATCTCGCAGCACCGCCGTAACGACACCACAGTCTGGCAGGTCCACCTGGTCCATCACAATCAGTGCGTCAACGTCCGGGAGGACTCGTTCGAGTTCTGCGGTAATCCGATCAACGATCGATGCTGGCGTCGGTACTCGGTTCTTCGTGTCGTACCGAGAATGTTCACCCGCCAAGCCGGGGACATTCCGGTCACACGGTTTCAGATACGTCGGCGTCATCAGTTCCGGGCAGCGGAGCAGGGCATCGGTGGAACATCCCAGCCGATTCAGGCCTCCGCAGACATCAAACGCTTCGCCGTCATCACCGATGGCACCCACGGCATGCAAGTGACCAGCACCGAGTGCGGCGAGGTTATTGACGACCGTACCCGCCGCTCCGGGACTCCGGCGGATTCTCACGACCTGATGAGCCACGCGGCCAGTCTCCAGACTCGGTTCCGCCAGAGTGGGATCGACTTCCAGATACTTATCGAGAAAAAAATCTCCCAGCACGGCAATTCGGCGCTGGGGAAATTGAGCTAACAGAGCTTTCAATCGATCAAGCTGCATGACTCGGGAAACCACGAAAGAGTGCGACGTTCGGACGATTACGCGAGATGATTGCGTGGTTTCCGCTGGCAATCAACGCTCAATCGCCGCCAGCGGCGACCGCTTCCAGACGACCAGTTGTTCTTCCATCCCCGTTTCCGAACCATCTTGACGATGAATCCGCAACACGATTGACTCGCGTTTGGAGTTCAGTTCGAGAGCCTGATTTAGCTCCTCCAACGTGGAAACGGGAGTTCGCCCGACAGCTTCGATGATGTCGTACGGATGCAATCGCTGACTGAGCGTACTCGTTTTGTCGACGCTTAGAACCAGTAATCCGCGTGATGCCTGAGCCTGGCCGACCTGATCAGCCAGGTCATCATCAAGCGGATGGACGGTCAGCCCCATGGTTCGAACTGGGGTGCCGATATCCGGTCGTGGTGCTTCGCTGTTGGCTGGCAGTTCGGTACGGTCGGCCAGAACGATTGTCAGCGTCACCTTTTTCCCGCCGCGCCAGACCACCATCTGGATCCGTTTTCCGATGGGAGAAAGACTGACCAGATTGATCAGATGATCGTGATCCTGAACGTCCGTCGAATCGAATGTCAGAACAACGTCGTCGTATTGCAAGCCACTGCGGGCGGCTGGTGAATTCGGAAAGACTTCACTGACACGGGTTCCCTGGACGCGATCCAGTTTCAATTTTGCAGCGACTTTTGCGTCAAATTTGTCATCCAGTTTGACCCCGATCCAGGCACGCGTCACCACGCCATGTTCGAGCAATTGTTCCATCACTCGCTGGACCAGATGGCTGGGGATACTGAATCCGATCCCTTCGTTCCCACCACTGGATGAGGCGATTGCTGTGTTGATCCCGACGACTCGCCCCTGCATATCAATCAAGGGGCCCCCGCTGTTGCCTGGATTGATCGCAGCGTCAGTCTGCAGGAAATCCTGGTTCAAGACCTCAGATTGCCCCAATTTCAATTGCCGACGTCCTTTGGCACTGATGATCCCGAAAGTCACAGATCGACTCAGGCCGAACGGGCTACCCATCGCCAGAACCATATGCCCAATATCCAGCTTCTGGCTGTCGCCCCATCGGGCTGCTGAAAGGTTTGGTGCACTGATGCGCAGCACGGCAACGTCGGTCTGTGGGTCAGCCCAGACTTTTTCCGGCTGCAGGACTCGACCATCATGCAAATGGATGGAAATTGATTCCATGTGGGTTTTATCAATGACGTGAGCATTCGTCACAACGAAAAAACCGGGGGATTTGACGCTGTTCATGATCACGCCAGAGCCGGTTTCTTCTTCTTTACGTCCACCTGCAATCTTGCGTTCGCTCTGGATGTGTACGACGGCAGGGGTCGACACTGCTGCGATTTTGGCGAGCAGACTGCTCCCTTCCTGAAACGACGTCCCTTCCTGGCTCAATTCCTTATACAGCCGTTCACTGGTTGCGGTATCGAGAGGATCGGCCAGCAAAGATCGATTCAGAGACGTGCCGAAGCCCGTACCCAGGACGAGACCAACGACGAGAGTCCCTCCGCAAAGCAGAACAGTGGACGACTGACGCATGGGAAAAGCCTCGTTGGAAGGCGGGGTGAAGCATTCCGGCTCGCGACACCGCCAGACCTGATCGGTCGAAACTCCTACCCAACCGATACCAAACTCCTGACCGGCAGACGAACATCCACCGAGCGACACGTCGATTATACACGTGCTCTCGAATCATCTCGGCAGAACGCGAAAAGGGAACGACACTTTCTGAAACAAATCCATCCGGACCATCCGCACCGTTGGCGAAGCTCATGAACGACCTTCAGGGGAATTCCGGATTTAACGCCGCAGAACCCCTTAAGTTTCGTCTTCAAACTTCGGAGGATTGGCGTAGAACTCGCTCAGATCGAGTTTCCCCTGGGATTCGGCTTCCAGCAGTTGCAGTCGTTTTTCCAGTCGCTGAAAACGCTGTTCGATCAGGGGCGGAAGCTGCAAGTCTCGTCCTGATTTGCTTCTGGGAACTGTGGGGTAGCCAAGCTGCCGCTGCAGAGCCCCGAACAGATACAGCGGATCTTTGCCTCGGTTGGCTCGGGCAATGCGCCCTTCCTGCCTGCCGAACAGAATTTTGGCAGTCGGAGTGTACTCTGCCCCCGCCGTGCGGCGGCGTTCTTCCACGTATGACTCTGAACGGAAATAGATCAGGTCAGCGAATTCGACGGCACCGAGCTGCGAGCGAGCTTTCAAAATCCAGTCGCGCCAGTCCGCGTCGTACATCGGGTCGGCGGCAATCGATGCGATTCCATCGTGGTACCCTAGCCGGTTTCTGGCCATGCATTCGAACTGAAATACAAACAGGCCGGCGGGCGAGGGGGAATCGGCGCGGTATTTGGCTTCGCGTTCCAGGATCTGCAGGGCGATCCGCTGGTCGAACTTGGATCGATCTTCTTCGGCCCGCTCCATGACGAATGCTTGAAACGGGGCGAAGTAGTGCGACAGATGCGCCATCCCTTCGCAGATCTTCCCCTTGTGCATCAGCTCACTGCGCAAAACATCCAATGCCATCGGAAGCTTGGTGGTGGCAAGGATCTCTTCGCGGATGCTGGCAAGGATTTCCTGTGACGGCAGATTCTCATCCAGCCGTTCGTGAAACGTGCGGAAGAAATACGCCTGTTCGATGTACTCTTCGCGGTCCAGCAGTGGCATGCGGTCCCTTTACATGAAATTCGAGGCTCAACCCAGCGGGGCCGGGGGAGACGTACGATCGGGGGCGTCGAGAAACGCCTGCAGGATGATTTGAGCCGCCAGCCGGTCGAGACG
>CAZSTW010000160.1:0-14547 GCA_964609845.1 uncultured Planctomycetaceae bacterium
GAGCAACTGGCCCCAATCCCCCGTTGAGGGGCGTTGGACCAGGAGCAGGTCCGATCCCATTACCCGGCACGGGCGCTGGCGGAAGTGGTGTTGGAAGAGGTTCCAACTGAGTCAGTCGCGAATTCGCCGTTCGGATCGGAGGTGCAGCGGTAGCTTCCAGCGACAATGCCAGTATTCCCGGTACTGCCAGTCCTGAAAGTAGTTGAAGGGGTAACGCCAGTCGTCGCATGATCGGCTCCGGATTTTGCACGGTTCAGACTCGGGAAATCGATCTTCCGATCGAGTAACGGATCAGAAGAAACGGTTGGAACGAATGAATTCCACTCCCGTCAAACAACTTTACACCACCAGTCTGACGCTGCGCGCCGGCTGTTCGCCAGCCTTTTTTTTTAAGGGATTGTCCTTTGCAGTCATGCCAGTTCCGCCGCTCGGGAAAAGTTTGACGCCTGCGGGGACTCGGACATCAATCTGGCAGCAATTCAGAGAAAATCACAACGACGAAATCATTACGCCGTACCCATTTCGATGACGCGATCTGCAGCCAGCAGCAGTTCGGGGCTATTATCGATGACAACGATGGAGTGACCAATCCCGAGAAGTTCGTCGAAACAACTGATCAGTTGAGTCACATCTGCCGGGTGAAGGCCAGCCGTTGGTTCGTCACAGGCGATCAACGTCGGTCCGCGGCTGGTCGTCAGCCGTGACGCGAGTTTTAATCGTTGGGCTTCCCCGCCTGATAGCGAGTCGGTTGGCTGCCCCAGAACGAGATAGTCCAGGCCGATTTGTTTGAGTATCTGCAAGCGCCCCTGCAGGCGAGGATGGTGACGAAAGAAGAGCAGTGCTTCTGCTGCACTCATCGCGAGCACATCGGCGATTGATTTCCCTCGATATTTGACGTCCAGAACTTCCCGCCGAAATCTCGTTCCGTGACATTCAGGACATGTCAGTGTGACGTCTGGAAGGAATTGCATGTCGTGTCGCAAGACCCCCGTGCCGTGGCAGGCGCGACAGCGGCCCCCCTGAGCGGCGTTGAAGCTGAAATGATGTGTTCCAAATCCGCGCAGCCTGGCTTCTGCGGTAGAACTAAAGATTTCACGGATTTCATCAAACGCTTCGATCCATGTGGCAGCATTGCTGCGAGAAGATCGTGTGAGAGGAGCCCGGTCGATAACGGCAATATCCGACAACGAATCACCACCCTGCAGTGACTTCATCCTGCTGAGTGACCTGAAATCGGTCGTTCCTGCCAAAGCATCGCTCAATGCCGGAATCAGCACTTCCATTATCAACGTTGATTTTCCACTGCCTCCCGGGCCAGTGATGACACACAGGACTCCCAGGGGAATCCTGACACTGAAATCATTCAGGTTCCGATGATTGATCTGTTCCAGTGTCAGCCAGCTTGAGGGGGAGCGTGTTGAACGCGTCGCGGTACTGCGGTCACGGGGCGAGGCAAGTACTCGACCGGTTGCAGACTCGGTGACCCTTGCAAGCTGTGATGGAGTTCCCGCGAATACGATCGCTCCCCCCGCTGGTCCCGCCCCAGGACCAAGATCAATGGCATAGTCGGCCGCGCGGATAATTTCTGGATCATGGTCGACAACGATTATGCTGTTGCGCAATTCCAGCAGTTTTCGAACGGCATTCACAACCATGGGGAGCTCAGATGGATGAAGTCCGGCTGAGGGTTCATCAATCAGGCACAACGTCCCTGTGATGCGAGAGCCAATCGCGGCCGACAGCATTAAGCGGCGAATCTGCCCCCCAGAGAGTGTCGTGGCACTGCGTAGCAGTTGCAGGTGCCCTAAACCAATCTCGATCACGGACTGAATCCGCCGGCTTAATTCCTGTCGCAGTAACGCCGATTCCTTTTGATGTTGCGGGGCCAACGTGTTTGTCAACGTCGCCAATACCTCGCTGGTCTGATTTGCTGTTAACGCCAGCAGATCTGCAAGATTGGTTTTGCCGATCTGAACCGCCAATGCCACCGTTGATAGGCGAGTTCCTCGACAGGATTCGCAGGCAATTTCATGTTGCTGCGTTTCTGAGTCTCGACACGCGGGACATCCTCCAGAAGACTCCGCGTCGAATAATCGCAATTCCGGTGGAAGAAACTGTCGATCGCACGATGTGCAGTCCCAATGGCGACTAAAATGATGTATCGCCCAATTGCGATCATCAATCGCAATTTCAGACGCGATGGCTGTTCCGGGAGATGACGGACCATCAGCTTCTGCGAGCAACAGACAACGCCCGTTTCCCTCCGTCAGTGCGATCTCTGAGCTCTCGACAATACGGTCCGTTGATGCCTTTCCTGCGACAAGTCGGTCAACAACGATCCAGCAGTCTGACAACGATCTGCCGTTGGGATAGTCACTAAAGGCGAGAGATTTTCCGCCATGGATCAGTCGGGTAAAACCACGATTAATCCACGTCTTGGCATCAAGCCCCTCATCCTTTGGAGGTGAAAAGCAGATCTGAAATCGCGTTCCTTCGGTGAAGGTTGCCGCAGTGCGAGCGACATCCGCAGGCGAATGAGCTTGAACTTCGATCTGACAGTCCGGGCAGATGACTCGACCAATTCTCGCAAAGAGTCGTTTCAAGCCACTGTCGATTTCGGTCAATGATGCAACCGTGGCACGTCCGAAACTTTTTCGAAAAGCTGAGTCCGTCCGGATTCCGATCGCAGGGGGGACATGGGCGATCCGGTCCGCATTCGGGCGTTCGATTCGCTCCAGATACTGCCGCGCGGACGAGGAAAAGCTTTCAATATAGCGCCGCTGCCCTTCGGCAAAGATGGTGTCAAACGCCAGGCTGCTTTTGCCAGACCCACTGACACCAGTAAGTACCACAAACTGGCCAAGCGGAAGATCCAGGTCAATTCCCTGCAGGTTATGGACGCGGACACCGCGCAATTCGATCTGACGCACGCGGCGGACATCCTCGGCAGGAAGAAGGGATCGATTCGATGACATGATCGACAAATCGTCGCGAGATTTCGACTTCCCTGCAACCGCTCGCTTCAAAACGGCGGAACACCAGACTGCGAGACGTTGCAGGTACCTGAGAATTGATTCAACCGGATCATTGAGACAGTCCGATACAGCGGGTGCACACTGCGCCGAAGCTATTTCCTGCCAACAAGTTCCATTGAAGCGTAGCCGCTACGCTCGACCTGGACGGAAAAGTCGCTGTCAACTTTAACGACTGCAACGATTCTACGGGGCGGAAGCCAGACTTGTGACTTCGGTAGATACGAATGGATTCGACCTTCGAGGGAGAGGACGCCTGATTATGCCGGTGAAAAAATCGATTGGGTTGCTGTTTGCTGCGGCCATTTTTGGCTGGCACGCTCCTGTTGAAGCTCAAATTGTTCCTGGAACGGGTCAGCAGTTGACCGAACTGGCGGATGATTTTGAAGATCAGAATTGGAGTTTTGTGCTGAACCTTCCGAAGGCGAGCACGAATATCGACAAGGTAGACCGCCAGCCCGCCGGGTACTCAACCAATGGTTTGTGGTTTGAAAGCACATTCCGCGGCACCCCGGACTTTGTGAAGCGGGTCGAAACACCCGAAGGGGGACTGCCGGGGAGCAAAGGGGCACTGGCCCTTCAGACGCTGTACTCTGGAATTCCAGGGCAGCTCTCGAACAAGTTCCAGCAGGACGACTTGATTGCCAACGTCAGCCAGAAGCTCGGCTACATGCTTCCGGCGAACTGGACGCCAAGTTACGTCGTGCGCGTTTATGTCCCACCGTTCGAACAATGGGAGCAGCGCGTCGGCAGTTCGTTCGGGTTCCGGGCCGATTGTCAGACGATCATCAATAAGCCAACCAAAGTCGGCAAGCTGTTTCGTACGGGGGGAACCTCACGCGAAGTCGAGCAATACTGGCCCGGTTTCTTTATCCAGTTCAACGGCAAAAATCACCCGCAGCACATGACCGAAAATACCGCGACAATCCTGATTCGATCGGGTGAGCGGGGCGAAGACATTCCTGGTCCCGTGATCACTCGACCCGGATGGTGGACGCTGGGGTTGACAATCACGTCGGACGGCAAAGTCCATTACTACGGTCACGAAGGGGTCGCTAACCTCACCTCGAAAGACCACCTGTATTCGAACTATCCCTACGGATACAAGTGCCTGAATACCAGCACGTTCTTCTTCAACGTTGTGAATCAGGACGACGGAAAAACCTGGTCCACTCGCTGGATCGTTGATGATCCGAAAGTCTATGTCGCGACGCGGCCATACACTGCCCCCGTCCAGAAGACAGCGCAGGTTCCTGCCCAGCCGATTTCACAGGTCAAGCCAGTGGAACCCGCCGTTCAACCCCCTGCGGCACCTGCTCAGACCGCTCCTGCCGCGACACCACAACCCGCAGCCCAGCCTGCAGCACAACCTGCTGTTCCAGCGGCGACACCTGCAGCCCCTGCAACTCCTTCACTGCAATCAGCTCCGACCCCGGTGACACCAGCTCCTGCTGCTCCAGCGGCACTAGCCCCGCCTGCAGCGCCGGTGGCACCGGTTCCGGGTGCGAAACCCGCTGAGCCCAATGCTTCGGCGAGTCTGCCACCGCTGTCTGGGACGCCGCTGCCAGTGACCCCAGCTAAGGGAGTTCCCTCGGCATCGCCCGCACCTGCATTGCTGCCGGACGAAACTGAAGCCAAGCCAATGCCGGCTGTGGCCCCTGTGATTGCGGCACCAGCACCAGCACCACTCGCTCCACCGGTAGAAGATACCCCCAGTTCGGATGACGTTCCGGCGCTGGAAGACGCTCCGAAGCTGCCTACGGAAGTTCCGAGCGATTCGGCCACCCCACCGGCTCCTGCAATGCCAAAGTAGCACGGCCTGGCAGTTTGACGAACGATCATCGCTGGATTTCCAAAGCAGAAACTGCTTCGGAAGTCCAGCGATTTCCTTTTTTTAAGAGTTGTTTCGGGATGTATAACCTTACAAGTCACTTTTCCAATTCTGTCTTAGGCAGGTAGTGTTGACAACAATGGTCATGGCGTTACTCTGAGTCTGCTTCATATCAGCTTTCATTTCTGTAACGTCGATGCCGAATGTTTCTGTGATTGACGTGATTTCATTTCGTCTTGTTGCTTTGTCAAAGGGGAATTCCATGCGACGCATTCGTATGCGCCAGGAGTCGGTGCAACCGATTCGTGCGGGTTTCACGCTGATTGAACTGCTGGTGGTGATCGCCATCATCGCTGTTCTGATCGCACTTCTGTTGCCCGCTGTCCAACAGGCACGTGAAGCCGCTCGTCGGACACAATGTCGCAATCATATGAAGCAACTCGGGCTGGCGCTTCATAATCACCATGATGTTTATACATTCTTTCCGTCCGGTGGCAGCGGGTGGTGGCGGGCACCAGACATGGTTTCTGCGGGAACGCCAGAAGTCGCACCGCGCCAGCGAGCCGGATGGGGATATCAGATTCTGCCTTACATCGAACAGGCAATTGTCTGGAGAGGAGGCAGTCAGACAACGGTAGCGGCTCAACAACAGCTCATGATTTCTGCAGTGATACCCGGAATGTATTGTCCTTCGCGGCGGTCCCCGACGGCACTTCCATCAACAGGCGCATGGTACGATCCGCAGGGGACTTATCCCCACGGAACGACTGATTATGCGGGAAATGGTGGAGCAGGATCTGATGGCTTCATCACACAGACAAATGATGATCAGACCGGGACTGTGATGCGGTTCCGTGACATGATCGACGGATCGTCAAATGTTATCGCTCTCGGAGAGAAACGCCTGGATGTTCGATCGTTAGGCAATTACCAGGGGGACGATAACGAAGGTTATACGTCGGGATGGGATCACGATGTGATTCGCTTCACGAACGTGCAGCCGCGTGTTGATTCGAACAATGGCGGATGGGGCGAACAGCGATTTGGTTCCATCCACACGCAAATGTTTAATGCACTGTTCGCTGATGGTTCGGTGCGATCGATCAGTTACGACATTGACGGAAATCTCTTCAACCTGTTGGGGCGGCGTAACGACGGTCAGCCCGTTTCCCCCCCCTGATACCAATGCGATCTCGATCACGTGAATTCTCGGCGTCCTCAGTTTTTCAAACTGGGATTTTCTGACTGGGGGCAATCTCTCACCGGGGGTCGCACAGCGAGTCTGAATGGACACTCTGCTGCGACTCCTTCTGGAACCTGACTATGCAGTTGCGACGACACGCCTGTTCGTTCATTGCTTTGTTGACTCTGGTTGTTGGCTGTGGTGACTCAAAGACTCCACAGGGAGTCATCTTGAAAGGGCGATTGGTTTATCACGGAAAGCCAATGGAACTCGTCCGTCCTGATATTGGATTGGGAATGGTTGAACTCCAGTTGATCCCCGCTCCGGGAACAAAAGGATCCGATGAGAATTCCCGTACAGATAAGGATGGAAACTTTGAAATTCGAGGTCCCGGAAAGGGGATTCCCGCCGGAACCTACAAACTTGCCGTCCGCCACTGGAAAGAAGGGATGGGTAAAAAAGACGAACTCGAAGGCCGCTTCGAGCGTGAGAAGACCCCGATCCTGATCGAGGTTCCAGCTAAGGCAACTGGCGGGACACACGATCTGGGAGAAATTGAACTCTCGACTTATGACGCGCCTCTCAAAAATTGAGAGACTATTACTTGGATCTTTTGCGCAGGAGTGGAACCAGAAACTTGGCGGTCTCATCACCAATCACGTGATATCCGGCAAGATTCGGATGGCGATCCCCGTACCAGCCCGGGAGATCGCCAAAATGAGCGTCCAGTCGATTGTCGAGGACTTCTACGGTGCCCGGATTCCCTGGTATGACAAACGGCTTGACGAATTCACGACGATTTTCGGGGATCTTGTCTAAGGGATATCGACGGTAATTCAGCATGTTGGGACCATGTTTCAACTCCGCAGCGTAGCGCGGAAAGATGTCAAATAGCAGAACTCCCTCCGCTTTCGCGACCTCAACGTTCAGCTTGTTGATCCGAGCCGAATTCTCTTCGTCGAAATACGGGATGACCGTTGTCACGATCAACGTCGCTTGCGGGTGATCCTTTCGCAGTCGCTGCAGCAGTTCGTGATAATCCTTCAGGAAGTTCTCATCAAAATTCTCACGCTTTCCCTTATCGTTCAGCCCGTAGCGAATCAGGACATAATCGATCCCGGGCAACTTGGAGACTGTCTTCTCGTATCTTCCTGACGACAACAGCCCATGGATGTATTCGCCGCTCAATCCCAGATTGATCACATTCGTCGGTGTAAGGTCTTTTTCCGCAGCAAGCAGTTCGCGAATGACGTCCTCCAGGTGCGGTCCCTTGGGGACATGACGTCGAGGAATACTTCCTTCGGTGGTGCTGTCCCCCAGCAACAAAATCTGGATTTTGCCATCATGCTCCGCTGAGGCACTGCCAACGAATACCAGTCCAACAACGATCAGCAGGCACAGATTCCATAATCGCATCTGAAGTCTCCCAAAAAGCGGCTCCGGTAACCAATCGTCACTTCTGTTTTCATTATGATTCCCTTTCTCGGACGAATGTCTGAGACTTCGAGAGAACCATCAGTGCAAGAGAGTCATTCATCGCTCTGACATGCATTGGAGCAAGCGTACTGATCCACGATGCCGATTGGAACTTGAGCGAGATCGTGCGGTGGCCTTCGGCGTGCCGGTCACAAGGATCGCGGGATCGGCGTTGCCCAGGAAACTCACGGTGTCGGCACCAACGCTTGGTGCCACGAGTAGCCGGGCGGTGAAGTTCACGAGTTCCGCAAGTTGTAATTTCGAGTCGGTCAACTCTCAGGCAGACGGGCCATTAAATATGCGACTGCCCCGTTCAATGTCACGAGCTTCGGATAGTCCCGTTCGGGGACTTCGATCTTCATTTGCTTGTGGAGTGAGATCATCAGGTTCTGGAAATCCATGGAGTCGATGTCCAGTTGATCGCGAAAACTCACATCCGGAAGGATTTGCCCTGGGTCCACCTCGGGCGCAATATCTCTCAGGAGAGTCAGCAGTGTCTGGCGTAGTTCGAATTCAGTCATAGTTGGCTCGGCTCCTGCAACAATCGTTCGATGGTCGATAAAAAGACACCCCCGCGATGGCCATCACTGACTCGATGATCGGCAGACAGCGTCGCCGTGATCACAGGCCTGGAAAAGATGCCGCCATTGATCGACCAGGGCCGCTCGATCACCTTCCCAAACCCGACGATTGCAACTTGAGGCGGATAAATTACGCCGAACACCGCTTCCACACCGTTTTCACCAAGGCTGGTCACGGTGATCGTCGGATCTGACAACTCGGAAGCCCGCAACCCACCATTGCGAGTGCGTGTCACTAACTCACGAAACTCTCGCATCAGTTCGTCCAGACTCTTCTGTTCAGTATTGTGAATGGCGGGCGCCAAGAGCCCCCCCTTCCGGAGGGAAATGGCAACGCCAACATGGATCTGTGGTTTCAATTCGACCTGGTCCCCATTCCAAACAGCGTTGAGTTCCGGAACCACTCGCAAAGCCTTTGCCACCGCCTTGATCAGCAGCACGCCATATAACAGGCGATCGGCGACGGGGCGTGATTCGTTCCTTTCTGACAGCCATGTCATCGCGGGATGCATGTCGAAGGTCGTGCTGAGATAATAATGTGGGATTTCTCGCTTGGATCGCGTCATCGCGGCTGCGATCGACTGGCGCATTCGCGTTTGCACCGCAACGTCGGCTCGAGCTGCGGCATCTGTTGGTGCGACCGGGCCTGGAGATACCGAGACCGCACACGGCATTTCAGCTCTGGCATGTTCGATGTCTTCTCGCGTGACCGCGCCACCCGGGCCGGTACCATGAAGGCTGTGCGGATCGATGCCCCATTCACGCGCCATCCGTCGCGCCGACGGAGACATCGGTACTCGTTCGCCTTTGGGAATCGTGGCAGGTGTGGGAAATTCCTGCCCGACCGATACGGATTTCCGCTCCAGATGTGCCCCGGGGGGCTGGGCCGGGGCGGCTGGTGGAGCGGCGGACGATGAAGGTATGTCGTCTCGAATGATCGCCAGTACCGTGCCCACGGGGACACGGCTCCCGATTTCGGCCACCGTGCGCTCGATCGTCCCTTCGGAGAATGATTCGACGGAGATGACTCCTTTGTCGGTTTCGACATCCGCAATCAATTCACCACGCTGTACGCGGTCCCCTGGATGCTTGTGCCAGGCCACCAGCGTTCCCGCGTCCATGTCGGCTCCCAGGCTGGGCATCTTGAACTCACTCATGGGAATACAGTTCCTTGGCCGCGGAGATGATGCTCTCGACACTGGGCAACGCGGTATCTTCCAGATGTTTGGCGTAGGGAATGGGAACTTCGGCACTGCAGACACGTGCAACGGGTGCGTCCAAGTCATAGAACCCTTGCTCCATGATTTGAGCACTGATCTCCGCCGCCAGGCTGCAAGTACGCCAGCCCTCATCAACGATCATCACTCGATGGGTCCGGCTGAGCGATGCGAGGACCGTGCTGAGGTCGAGTGGTCGCAAGGAACGCAAGTCAATCACCTCTACGTCAATCCCTTGCTCCGTCAGTTGTGTGGCCGCCTGCAGAGACTTCCACAGTGATCCGCCGTACGTGACTAATGTCAGGTCATTCCCGGGTCGGCGGATCGCCGCGTGGAACAGATCTGCGGGTTCCTGTTCGTCGAGATCGCCCTCCATCGGATACAACATGGCATGCTCGAATACGATCACGGGATCAGGTTCGAGCAATGCCATTTTCAACATGTAGCGGGCATCGGTTACGGTGGCGGGGGCGAGAACCGTGATCCCGGGAATGTGCGCGTACCAAACCTCCAGGCTGTGCGAATGTTGCGCAGCAAGTTGCCGTCCGCCACCGGTCGCCATGCGAATGACCAGTGGAACGCTGACTTGACCGCCGGACATGTGTCTGAGAGTGGCGGCATTGTTGACGATCTGATCCAGCGCCAGCAGGCTGAAGTTGACGGTCATGATCTCAACAATCGGTCGCATGCCTCCGAGTGCTGCGCCAATGCCGGCACCGACGAACGTCGATTCGCAGAGGGGCGCGTCACGGATTCGTTCAGGACCAAACTCGTCCAGCAGTCCTTTGCTGCACGCGTACGCACCGCCGTAGCGCCCCACATCTTCGCCCATCAGGAATGCCTGGGGATGTGTCTGCAGCGCTTCGCGCAACCCGGATCGCACAGCTTCCCGGTATGTTATGCGTGACATGTATAGACATCCTTCAGGAGGTCTGTGGCAGGTTCCCATAATCCAGACTCTGCGATGGCCACCGCCTCAGCCACCTCGTTGGCGACGGCACTTTCGATCGCATCAAGATCTGTCTTGTTGAGCAGACTGCTCTTTGTCGCCTGTTCGGTGAAGAGCACGATGGGATCGCGTTTCTTCCACTCCTCAACTTCTTCGTGACCGCGATAGAGTTCGGCGTCATACATCGAATGGGCGCGGAACCGATACGTACGGGCTTCCAGCAGATATGGCCCGTGGCCAGCTCTCACGTAATTGACGGCAACTCGCATGGCTTGTCGGACACTTGAAACGTCCATGCCATCAACATCGGCCGACTCCATGCCGTAGGCTTCCGCCTTCCTGAAAATCTCGGTTTGCGACTCGTGTCGATTGAGAGCCGTTCCCATCGCGTATAGATTGTTCTCACACAGAAACAGCACGGGCAGCTTCCAGAGTGTCGCCAGGTTCATGGACTCGTGGAATTCACCTTCATCCACGGCGCCATCACCAAACAGGCATGCTGTAACGCTCTGTCGTTGCTGCATCTTGTCCGCCAGCGCAAGACCGACGGCCAGCGGAAGGCCCCCTGCGACAATGGCATTGCCGCCATAAAATCTTCGCGCAGCATCGAACAGGTGCAGCGATCCTCCGCGTCCCCGGCAGCAGCCGTTGGCCTTTCCGTACATTTCGGCCATGATTGTTCCCGCGGACATTCCTCGAACGAGCGCATGCCCGTGCTCGCGGTATGTCGCGACGATTGCGTCGTCCAAAGTCAGCAGTGGAATGGCGCCGGCAGCGATGGCTTCTTCGCCGATATAAAGGTGCAGGAACCCGCGGATTTTTCCCTGGCTGTAAAGTTCGGCGGATTTTTCTTCCAGACGTCGGATGCGAAGCATATTCTGCATCATTGCATACGCGTCGTCGCGTGACAGGGCAGGTTCGGTTAGGGGAAGACTGGCCATGGCTTAGTGATCCTCCAACGTAGATGTGTCACCTTCAGGAAGCCCCAGTTCGCGGGCCTTCAGCAATCGCCTCATGATTTTTCCACTGCGAGTCTTGGGGAGGGATGCTATGAATTCGATTTCTTTGGGAGCAACTGCCGCGCCCAGTCGCGAGCGGGCAAAGCCCATTAGCCCGCGGCGCAGTTCGTCGGTTGGTTGAAAGCCCGGTTTGAGCGAGACGAACGCCTTGATAATTTCGTAGGCCTGCGGATCGGGCTTGCCTATGACGCCCGCTTCGGCGACGGCAGGATGTTCCAGCAGGATGCTTTCCACCTCGAACGGACCAACCAAGTGGCCCGATGTCTTGATGACGTCATCCTTGCGTCCGACAAACCAGAAGTATCCGTTACGATCACGGCGCGCCAGATCGCCGGTCAGGTACCATCCATCGACGAAACAATTGTTATATCGCTCGGGCTGTCCAAAGTAGCCACGAAACATCGAGGGCCAGCCTGGACGCAGCGCGATCTCGCCATCCATATCAGGTAAGTCGATCACTTCGATGCTGCCCGAGTCCGTGTGACGAACGATGGCTGCCTCAATTCCAGGTAATGGTCGCCCCATTGAGCCTGGTCGCACTTCCATGCTGGCGAAGTTCGCGACCACGATTCCCCCGGTCTCTGTCTGCCACCAGTTGTCGTGAAACGGACGACCGAAAGCTCGCTGACTCCAGACGACCGCCTCGGGATTCAGGGGTTCGCCAACGCTGGCCAGAAACCGGAGGCTACTCAAATCGTACTGGTGCGGGATCTCGACACCCAGCTTCATCATCAGGCGGATCGCTGTGGGAGCGGAGTACCAAACATTGACTCGCTGTTTTTCGATCACGCCATACCACCGCTCGACATCGAAGTCTCCCTCGTCAATGATGCTGGTGACCCCGTTGGTCAGCGGTGCAATGATTCCATACGATGTTCCGGTCACCCAACCCGGGTCGGCCGTGCACCAAAAGACATCGTCGGAATGCAGGTCCAGTGCCAGCTTGCCGGTAATATGATGCGCAACCACCGCCTCATGAATGTGCATGGCCCCTTTGGGCGTCCCCGTGGTACCGCTGGTAAAGTGCAGTAGCGCGAGGTCGGATGGACTGGTCGGCGGAATCTCAAATTGATCTGAAGCTGCGGCAAGCAGTGTGCCGAAATCGTGAGTATTGGGGATTTTCGTGGGGGCACCGGATTCGCTGAGAATTAGCACGTGATTCAAGCTCGGCAATGAATCTCGAATGGGCGCAATTTTGCGGTGGTATAAAGATTCGGTCGTGACCAGTACTCGTGCGCTGCCAATCTGCAGTCGTGATCGAACAGGCTCGGGACCGAATGACGAGAACAACGGGCAGAAGACAGATCGATTCTTGAGGGTTCCCATTGCCGAGACGTATAGTTCGGGAACCCGGCCAGCCAATGAGTACACCGGGTCGCCCGCCGCAACACCAAGGTTTACTAAGGCGTTTGCGAATCGATTCGTCAATGCCGCGAATTCACCATAAGTGATGTCACGTTGCTGACCGGCCTTACCCAGCCAGCGCAAGGCAACATGGTCTCGACGACATCCATTTGCATGCCGATCAACAGCTTCATACGCGATGTTCAGACCGCGACCATTTGGCAATCCGTCGAGTTCGCGACGCGCAGCATCCCACGTAAAGCTCCGGCATGCACTTTCGTAGTCGACCAGATTCGGTGCGGCTGGGCTCTGAATGATCGGCTTCAGAATTGGCTCGAAAGACATAACGAATTCCTGCACAAGAAAGCAGATTTCAGTGATCTCGAACGATCCTTAGCAATTCAAGGACCAATACTCAAATCACCGCTTTTGCCCGCGGACATCACTCAGAAGGGGGAACATCAATGGCCGTTTTCGAACAGATGGCGGTCAGCCGTCGACCATCTGGAAAGTATTCGCCAGTCGAATGGGCTTGGCGCAGCGCTGTCGTTCATCAATGCAATCGCGGATCTGGCGGGAATCACGGTCGACCGCGATGAACTGCTGAAGCAGTCGAACATCGTCGCTGAACGGCTTGGCGAACTGTTGACCCGGGTAGAAGGCGAGTTGAAAGCGAATCGTCGCTGGGAGGAGGCCCAGGGAGAAGTTCCTGAGATCGAGCAGGGGGGGGCGAGTCACCGTTCAGCATCGAAGTCCTGTGCCGCATCCACCAATCGAGCCCATTGCTGGTGAGCGAATCATTCGCTGGTGATGAGTTGTACCCGGTGAAAAAGATGAGCGTTTGCACCAAGGTTCTCAGTAGATCCGCGAAAGCACAGGGCCTAAAGAGCGAAGGGTTCAATTCGAGGCGAAAGTCGACCAGAAACATGCTGATGCGCAGCCCAACGAAACCCGGTCGGGTGTGAAGGAACTCGGACTGGGAGATCAAAGGTTGTGGTTTGACATCGCGAAGTAAATGGTTCTTGCGGATCGTGATGAAGAGGAAATCCTGCGGGAGTGACGTTGATTTCAAACGCGGCGAGATCTTGATGAGGCCGAAAGACGAATGGAAGCCAATAACTGGCAATCAACGCAGCGTACCATTAGTGCGTGTCGCACTTTCGTGTCGTGTCGAAACATGGGTTAGACGCTGTCGTTTGATGCCCGCGGGACGCCACACTTAAATGAAATGCGATCTAAGCGCAAGGCTGGCTGCTATTGCAATCGCAACCGTGTCACGGACGCTGCGCTTTCAAGCCGCACCAACGAGACTGCATCTGGATGTTGGTCGGCAAGTTTCGGAGCGCCGTGAATTGCTTACATTAAAACGGGTACTCAAGCTCCTGAAGTTCAAAGGCCACCTGCATACATTTCGGCACACTTTCATCAGTCAGGCATTTTCGGCTGGTATTCCGGAAGCGGTCGTTCAGTGTTGCGTTGGACACGTCGCCTCGGACGTCCTCCGGTTATACACGCAGATCAGAGACGAGGTTTCGAAGAGTTACGTCAATCGCTTTACAGCTGCCAGCACGGCAGCGGGCTGTACCATGAGTGACTCCGCGGCGCGTGCTGAAACGGCGTAGCACAATTTTCAGCACGCGAAAGAATCTGATCAAAATGGCCAGGTCACAAAGCAAAAACCCTCGCCACGTTATGGCGAGGGCTTGCAAGAAAAACGGAGAGGCAGGGATTCGAACCCTGGATGCCATTGCTGACATGCCGGTTTTCAAGACCGGTGCAATCGGCCGCTCTGCCACCTCTCCAAGTGCTTTTCAGTTATGCAGTTACGACCGATTAGAGTAACTGCCGGCAGGGCTTGGCTGGCCCAATGGCTGGCCCACTTGTCAAAAAACGCCAATTCCTGCCCGTGAATCGC
>CAZSTW010000161.1:0-14190 GCA_964609845.1 uncultured Planctomycetaceae bacterium
ACGATTCCACGACTCCGCCACGAAGCTATCTGACGACGAAAGTTCGTTACATCCGGCGCGACGGTCTGGTAGGCGGAGTCATCACCACTTCCCGGGATATCACTGAGCGAGTCCGCGCTCTCGATTCAGTCCACCAGAATGAAGAGCGGTTTCGCAAACTGGTGGAAAATGCCTGGGATGCGTCAGTGGTCGTCGACCATGCGGGATGTATCCTTTATGCAACCCAGTCAATTCAACGCATTCTGGGGCTTCAACCAACGGATTTGATTGGTCGTCAGGGCATGGATTTCATTCATGTCGATGACCGCAACCGAACCCGGAAAGAACTGGCCATTCTTGCGGCCCGTCCGCATGAACCTCGATGCATTCAGCATCGGATTGTGCTACCAGAAGGGGTTCGCTGGCTGGAGATGGTGCTGACGAATCTTCTGAATGACCCCGACATTCAAGGTGTCGTCATCAATGTTCGCGATGTGACGACGCAGCATCGGATCGTCCAGGAACTCCAGCAACGTGACGCGTTGCTCCAGAAGTTATCCGAGCAGGTACCCGGTGTCATTTATCAGTTCCGGCAGTACCCCGATGGACGTAGTTGTTTTCCATACGCCAGCGAAGGCATCCGGCAGGTCTACGAAGTGACTCCCGAACAGGTCCGTCAATCTGCCGAGCCTGTCTTTTCCATCATCCATCCCGACGACATTGACAGGGTCGTGCAAAGTATTCAGCTGTCGGTGCAGGCGATGGAGCCTTGGCAGTGTGAGTTTCGAGTGAATCTGCCAGTCCAGGGAGTACAGTGGCGCGAAGGGCATTCCGTTCCTGAGCGTCTGGAAGATGGCAGCATCCTCTGGCACGGATACATTTATGACATCACAGCTCGTCGCCAGGCGGAAGCGAATCTTCGTGAAAGTCAGGCTCGACTGCAGGCCATTTTTGACTCAGAGCCGGAATGTGTAAAACTGATCGATTCGGAATGCCGCCTGCTGGATATCAATCCCGCCGGACTGAGATTGATGGATGCCGTTTCCACGGCCCAGGTGCTCAATCGAAACGTCCTGGACCTGATCGTTCCTGACTACAGGGAAGCCTTTCAGAAGACCCTGGAAGAAGTCTTTTCCGGCGGTACAACGCGATCCGAGTTTGAAATCATCGGCTTGACGGGAACTCGACGATGGATGGAGCAATACGCGGTTGGACTTAGAGACCCGCACGATCCCTCGCGTATCGTGCAGATGCTGGCCGTGGCTCGAGACATTACGGATCGCCGGCGTACGGAAACGGAACTTGCGCGAGCACGATTGAAAGCGGAAGCCGCCAATAATGCGAAAAGCGAGTTTCTGGCAAACATGAGCCATGAAATCCGGACGCCCCTCACAGCAATTCTGGGTTACACGAATCTGCTCACCGATGAGTCTGGCGACCCCCTATCGCCAGAGCGCAAATCCGAAGCGATCGAGACCATTCGACAAGCGGGCGAACATCTGCTCACGGTCGTCAACGATATTCTGGACCTTTCCAAGATCGAAGCGGGGCAAATGCTGGTCGAGCAGATCGACGTTTCAATCCCCGATCTCTTGCGCAGCATCGATTGCCTGATGAGACCGCGTGCCGTTGCCAGGGGATTATGGCTCAAGATGATCTGCGAGACTCCTATTCCCTGTCGCGTGGTCACTGATCCTACCAGGCTGCGGCAAGTCTTGATGAACCTGCTCGGTAATGCAATCAAATTCACTGAACAGGGTGGAATCACGCTGCGTTTCAACGCCTCGCCACATGGCGAAAAGACATTACTGCGGATGTCGATTGAGGACACGGGAATCGGCATGTCGCCGGGGCAGGCCGAACGCCTGTTTGCAGCGTTCGCTCAAGGAGATTCAACGGTCACTCGCAAATATGGTGGCACTGGATTGGGGCTGGTAATTTGCCAGCGCCTCGCGCGGTTACTCGGTGGCGACGTTGAACTTGTCCGGACACAGTCGGGACTGGGATCGATCTTTACGGCCTCCGTCGTCGTTGATCAAGTCGCTGGTTGCAGCGAGATTCAAGATTTGAATTCCGTCACGGCACCGGTGATCCAAGAACACCCCGCTCAACAGATTCGCCTGAAAGGGAGAATCCTGCTTGCCGAAGATGCTCGTGAAAACCAGGTCTTGATCTCGTTCCTGTTGCGCAGAGCCGGTGCTGAAGTCGACATTGCAGAAAACGGAACGGTCGCATTAGAGATGATCGAAAAGGCCGCTTTGCGAGCTTGCCAGTACGACCTGCTGCTGACGGACATGCAGATGCCCGAGATGGATGGCTACACGTTGGCTCGTCACTTGCGAACGATCGGGAGTGCGTTGCCGATTATTGCCCTGACAGCTCACGCGATGGCCGAGGATCGTATGAAATGCACCGATGCCGGGTGCGATGATTATGCCAGCAAACCGATCGACAAATCGATTCTGCTATCCCTTTGCAATAAATGGATCGGGCGAACTGGCGGGAATCCGGTACCCGTCGCCACCGGTCAATCCGTCGAGGTTCATTGACGCCAATTGAACTCTCGTTCCTTTTCCAATTGGCAGTCGAGTCGGTATTCTGGTTCCGGGTGATGCTGCAGAGGTCTTTGGCACTGCGGTGCTCTGTGCAAATTGAGTCGATGTGGACAGCATCACAGACACAGACCAGAACCAGTTTAATCTCGGGGAGACTCGACATGCGATTGCTTGCGATCCTGACTGTACTCTATTCGTCCCTCGCATTTGCCGAGGACGCGCCCAAGCCGGTCACGCCGGCCGTTGCGTCCACAAAAATCAAGGAAAAGCTCACGGTCGAAATGCTGGTGAAGTCAACGGGAGGACGCGAGAACTGCTATCTCAATTCCGAAGAGGACTTCAAGCTCGATTCAAATTTCACGATCTTCATTAACAAGGACGTCAAAGAGAAAATGAAGAAAGCTGGAATTGAGAACCCCGCAGAACATTTCAAGCAGAAGACGATTCAGGTGACCGGAACCGTGATTCTGTTTGAAAAGAAACCTCGCATTTCGATCACGGAACCGGAGCAGATCAAGGTCATTGATAAGAAGAATTGAGCCCCCCTTTGCACGGCAGTTCTATGCGAATCCGGACCGTCACAGAACTGGACGAGGCTCTCAGCCTGCCATCTGCAGGGGTCCTCGATACGCTACGCCGTATTCCCGGTGACGTCATGGTTCTCGGGGCAGGCGGCAAGATGGGGCCGACCCTTGCCAGGATGGTGTGCCGTGGATTTGACATGATCGGGATGCCGGAACGACGCGTTTTTGCCGTCTCACGCTTTTCATCCCCAAGTCTCCGCGATTCGTTGCACAGTTTCGGTATCACAACGATCGCCTGCGACCTGATGGACAGGTCTGCTGTCCATGGGCTGCCGGAATGCCCCAATGTGATTGCAATGGCGGGGCAGAAATTCGGGACGAACGAAGCTCCCGAACTGACCTGGGCGACAAACACCGTGATTCCAGCAAACATCGCAGAACGATTTTCTCGCTCACGAATCGTAGCAATGTCGACCGGGTGTGTTTATCCCCTGGTCGCGACAAACGGACCGGGATCACGTGAAGGTGATCCACTGACTCCCCCGGGAGAGTATGCGAACTCGTGTGTCGGGCGTGAACGCGTGTTTGAGTATTTTTCAAAACGCAATCGGACGCCGATGGTACTTGTCCGACTTTGCTATGCGATTGATCTGCGGTATGGAGTCTTGCTGGATCTTGCTCAGAAGGTGTTTCGCGGCGACGACATTGACCTGTCGATGGGTGCGACGCACGTAATCTGGCAGGGAGACGCCAATGCGCGAATCATTCAATCACTGGAACATACGGCCGTCCCCGCGACTCCGATCAACGTGACCGGGTTGGAGCGGCTATCGATTCGTAATCTGGCTGAGCAATTGGGGGAACTGCTGGGGCGTTCTCCCAGGCTGACCGGTACCGAGGCACCGACAGCATGGCTATGGGATGCTCAGCAGTCGTATAACTGGTTTGGACCTCCCATGATTTCTATCAATCAGATGCTGGAGTGGATCGCTGGATGGGTTCGAGATGGTGGAGAAACGTTGAACCGCCCGACGCACTTTGAAGTTCGCGATGGGAAATATTGAATCTACCAGGCGGGAATCTGTTACGATCTGCACGTTGCACGACGTTTTTCGAGTAGCAGCGGTTCGCTGTCCACGGAATTGTGTGACTGAGGGAGCGATGCAGTATGGCCCGGATGGTCACCCCAGGATCGACAAGTTCTGGCTATGAAGGCCCGCGTCGTTCGAGTCCTTTTTATGTCACAGACCTGATCAGTCGATTTGGCGCGCGTGCTGTTATTGCCATCGTCGTCGCGGCAATACTGGCATTCTCGCCGCTGACACTGTTGTATTGGCTCAACGAATTGCGTCTTGAGTCCGTTGTCATGTCGTCGGTGTCGGCGAATCAGCGTATCGTTGTCAAGCCAGGCCAGCATCTGGCCGAGCAGGAACGGGCCGAGCCCGGCGAAACAGCGCTGCTTCAGGTGAAATGTCAGGTACCGACATTCGATGGCTGGCGAGACCTTCTGACGGACAATGATCCAGCCCGGAATGATCCTTCGCAAACTCGCACGACGGTTCGACGAGAGCAAGTCTATCTGCGCCGATCAGGTTCGCAATTCGTTCCGTTTGGGCTGCTTGGGCCGCCTCCCGTCAGCGTCTGGCTCCCTGCGGGCGACTACGAGATTCTGGTCGTGCATGAGGCTCCCAGCCGGGAAGATCGGATCGACATGCCGGGGCGTTCGTTTCCGTGGATCTCGGTATTTGCTGAATGTTCTTTGAAGTCTCGAGAGAAGACCGTCGTGGACGTCCAGTTGCCACATTACGACTGGGGAAACCCCGACGTACTCCTTGGCGTCGGAAGCAGTGAAGAATCCGGCGAACGGCAAGCCACATCAGACGAGCTCGCCGGAATCGTTGCCGAGTGTGAGACCCTCATACCGATTCCGACTCCAGCGGGTTACCTGCTTACTCTTGCGGAACCTCGGATTCATCATCGTGATGGCCATCGCGGATGTGTTCAGGATTTTGGCGAGCCTCAGTCTGTTCCGCGTGAATGGACGCGAAGTCAACTCGCGAGATTGCGCAGATGGTTGCCGGACAATGCGACACAGGCAAACTCGAAATTGATGGGACTCGTCGACCGACTGGGGTGGCGCGAATTCTTGCAGGGTTGGTACTGTTACGCGGCCGCTGGCGTAACGGGACTGGTTTTTACCCGCTGGGGAGCGATCGCGCTGGTGGAACCCTGGAGACGTAGTCGCGAATGGAACCACTCGCTTGGCTTACTGGTTCGGATTTTCTTTTTGTCTGCTGGTGTCTGGTTCTTGATTCAGGTTCTTTTTCACTGACGACTGGCAGGCGCTGTCGTATATGTCCCCAGGAATCATTTCATGGAATCAGCGAATGTCAGTCGTTCCCAGTCGACATCACGCAACCGAGCCTGCTCAGCCGCTGATTTCAGCTTTTGAATGACGTAACTCTTATGGTTCGCAACAGCCTGTTCACTGATCTCAAGTTCTGCCGCCACGTCCTTATTCGACCAGCCCAGAACGAAAAGCAGTTCGACACATTTCAACCGTTCGAACTCTCCACGACTCAGCCAGGTCTGAATCAGGCTTCGCAGAGCATCTCCAACAACTCGTTCCATGGCGATATGGCTTTCGGAACTGCGTGCCATGCTTGATGCTTTGCGAGTCCGCGCGACGGGTTCGCTTCCGGTCCCCGAATCGGACGGCAGCAGCAGTGGAAGCGTCGGACGTCGACCACTACGACGCAGGGCGTCCGTCAATTTATGAGCAGCAATCGCAAATAAGAACGACTCCAGCGGCGTCTTCTCATCGTAGTTGGGGAGAGAAGTCAGAAAGCCAAGAAACGTTTCCTGGACGACATCCTGTGCAGAGCTGCGATCTGTCAGCCGAACTTCCACGAATGACAGCAACCGACCTTCGTAGCGACGAATGAACGCTTCCCACGCCTGCGGATCTCCGCGACGAATCCCGTTCAATAGCGGAGCGTCGTCAGGACTGATTGTCATATCGAAGACGATTTAATGGTGGACCCGGTTTCAGATGGATCGGCAAAACCTGACAACTATTAAGGATGCCAGGCCAAGCAATGGCAACAGCCACATGCGAGAAAGCAGTGATCCACCCCGCAGCAGAATCGCTCGATAATAGAATGCCATCAGGCTGATCACCAGCACAACAGACGTTGTGACGACGGCCACCAGGCGAATTCGAGCCGCCGTGATCCCTTTTCTCCACATCGGCAAGAATTCCACTCGGACTTCGGGCGACAATTCGACTTGCCACCAGATGCGATACATGGGATGGACAAACGATCCAAAGTCTCGATTTACGACTTCGGTATGCTGCTGCTTTACGGCATTTTGTTGCAGCAGTTCGAGTGTCGGATTCCAAGGGGAAACAATAGATTCCCCAGGGAAAAGTTTGGCCAGATCGTTCTGCAGGATCTGATTTGCCTGTTTCACCAAATCCTGCTCAGCTTCTTCACGCGTCGAATATTGCTGGCTGCTGATAACGCGGTGTTCTGAAAGACCATCATGTGTCACGGGATCATCAATCCAGGCGGGACGGGATTCTTCTGACGGTCCATCACTTGGCTGAGCAGGAGCGGGCTCGATGGAGTCTCTGTTTCGCACAAACGGTTGAATTGAGCCGCTTTTGGATCGCAGTCGATCGGTCCCTGAGACGGAATTCAAGTCAATGAACAAGATCGCAGCGAACGTGGCGGCGACGAGCGCCGGCGCCATAAACCAGCCAAGCTCGCTGATTCCGGTAGGTTTGAATTCTGTCATCTCTGAAAAACGAATCGTCGTCAACTTATGGTGCATCGCGAAGAAGCCGCATGCCGCACCTGCCAGCAGAAACATGATCATGATCGGGAAAGCAAGAATCATTGTTATCATGCCTGCCCCCGTTCGACAGCAGAACGTCGCATCGCGATTGTCCAGGGACTCGCCAACTGTACAGCGGCAGACATCGCAACCATCCAGAAGACTGCTGACCATTGCGGGAACGCGCAGAATACAGTCATTAACCAGGATGTGATTGCGGCGGAACAAAGTCTGCCAATACTGAGTTGTCGTGATCTGCGGGGATTCATGTCCTCCCAGATCCGGTAGACAAACAGGAATCCTCCGAAAAAGACCACGTAGCCCAATAGCGTCGGATTCATACCACTTTCCGTCAGCGGATGGATTCCAATGCGTTTGAACACGGGGGAGTAATTTGCCGTTCGCGCGAATTCGACGAGAAGGTACTGGTCAAGCCCATAGGCAGCGAGTCCCGTCAGCAACCCTGCGATCAAGAACGCCTTGCGAGGGTTTTGCCGGACATAACTAGTACGCTGACGCAACTGTTCACACAGCAGAACGAGCCATGTCCCGATGACGGTGGTTGTGACAAACATCGTCATGAATTCTGGCGTCAGCGACTGCGTTGTGGCGCGGAAGAAATCCCCGGCGAACAGAATTCCGAGTGAAATGAGGGCCGCACCCACACTTCCTACAGCCAGTGACGCTGCAGCATCGGCGATGATCGGGCGGTAGCCGAACAATGCGCCGCTGAGCCTCGAATTGACTTCAGGATCGTCCGTTGATGTTTCAATTTTGATCCGGCCGCTATGACGCCCGCGCAACAGAGACGTTGCACCACACGCAACCGAAATCAAACCGAGTCCCATCCACGACAACCACGTTCCGGGGGCAAACATCAGCAGCGCCAAAGCAACGACAGCAATGACCGACCAGTTCAATGGTGCCGGGGCATAGGCTGCAGCCGAAACAACGTGGACACGCGAATGACTGCTGCGCTTTCCTGATGACTTCGAATTGGCTGGTTCAGGTCGATGTTCTTCGGGGGGATATTGAGCGTAGGCTGAGGCCGATTGAGCGGGTGACCGTGTCGTGATCGGAGAGGCTACGAGGACTGGTATCGAAGTTTCACGTGACGCAGCACCGGTGGCTGGAGTCTCTGCCAGTTGTGATCGCGGATGCAGTGACGCGTTTGCAAAGCCCGACGGCGTCGGCTTGCTTTGTGCCGTGACTCCGATTGCGTTGCGGAACTCTTCGTCAAGCTTAAGTGCAGACGGTGTTCTCTGACGAGGATCTTTCGCCAAAGCACGTGCCAATACCGGCCTCAGCGATTCCGTGATCAAATCCAGTTGTGGAGTCGCCGTGAGATGCTTCATCAGCACCTCGGCAGTTGTTTCCCCCATGAACGGCAAATGTCCCGTCAGCATCTCGTACAGCATGATCCCCAGGCTGTAGACATCGACTTCGGGACCATATTCACCACGGGCCACTTCCGGAGCCATGTAGTAGACGGTTCCCACACTTTGTGTATGAGTCGCCCGGCGATCCGTACCGAGCCGTTTTGACAGTCCTACGTCGCCGACTTTGACAGTTCCATTTTCGCGATAGACGTTGGCAGGCTTCAGATCCCGATGGACGATCCCGCGATCGTGTAAAAAACTGACGCCCGCAACGATGCCGCTGAGCCATTCCTGAACTTCGTCGAGAGGCAGCCCGTTGGGAAACGAAGCCAGGACATCTTCCAGGCTGGAACCGTTGATGTATTCCATCACCACCCATTGTTCGCCGTGTGAGTCCGTTCGAACATCGAACAGATTCACAAGATTCGGGTGCTTCAGGTTCAGGCACTGCCGAACCCCGCGCAGTTCGACATCCTGCTCGCGCTGCAGCAGTTTCAAAGCGACCTCCTTGCCGCCATCACTGCGCGCGTAATAAACCTCACCGAACCCGCCGCGGTGGATACCACGATGGATCGTGTAGCCTTCCAGCGGCTGGGTTCCCGGCTGGTGAGTGAAGCGCATGGTGAAGTTCAAATAGAAATGCCACTCAGTTATTGGAATGAGGTAACAGTCTCATTCTCTTGCATGTCAAGGCGGCATTGTGCCGCCTGTCACCTTGTCGATTCTAACAAATCTGAGTCTGAAGTGTGGTCTGGCCCCACACTTCAATCGCGACCAGCAACTTCTGTCGATTTCGCTTCAGTGCCAAAATAGGCGTCAATCTGCTGATCCAGATCTGAAGCAACCGCGGGCTCCGACTTTTCCACAGGAATCATCCCTGTAAACTTGGCTTCGGTTTCGAGAACCCGCTGCTTGACATCGAGCTGCTTGTTCAGGTCATCGATCAACTTTCGAGCATGGCTCAGGTTGGAGTCGTCTATGGCCAACTGGCTGACTGTTTCGGCAGCCTTTACTGTCTGCAATCGCGCTTGAAGCTGTTCAAGTTTGACCTCCAGATCTTTCTTGGCCTGCATCAGGCCTTCCAGCTTGTCTCGATTGGCGACCAGAGTCTGTTCGCGTGCCGCCAGGATCTTCTTGTCCGCTGCCAGCATTTCTTCCGCAGCCTTGTAACGTTCAAATCGGTTGGATAGATCACGCTTTACGTCGTTTGACGTAAACTTCTGGCTGGCATAGGTAAACGTACTCTTCCCGCTTCCCAGGTCGCTCTTCAGGGCCATGATGGCGTCTTTCTGACGCCCCAGTTCCCCGGTCTTGCGATCAAGAGCAGCCGTAAGGTGTTCAATGTCGACCTGTTGTTCGGCAATCACGTGCATACATTGACGAATATCGGGAACGAGTTGATCCACCATGGTTCGAGCTCGCTCAATTTCAAATTCGACTGGGACTTCGGCTTTAACAGCCTGCCGAACGCTGCGACATCCCGTTCGAAGATAGCTGATGGTGTCCCGACCGAAGACAAATGTCCCCAGACCTACAGCAATCGCACTTCCGATGAGGATTTTCTTGAGCATGGCAGCAACCTTCCGATTCCGATGACTGACTTCGCACAACAGAACACACATGGTTCTGTCGCATTGATGGTTATTCGCGGACTTTGACCGAATCTTGGTGAGATTCCTGAAACTTTTCAAAAAGTTTGGAAATCATTCACCGTCGCCACCGGGTCGTCATCACGGTGCAGTACGGTCGCCGCGCCGATTTCTGCGGACACGACTTCGCAATTCAGCAGGTTATTCGAGCCTGATGAACGCAGGTTCGCCGATAAGCGAGTTCGATTTCCTGGTGCAGTTCAAGCATTTCCCGGTTTGTGTTATGTTGGCCAGAGCCGCAATTCTGGAATTCGTTGCGAGTCGCCAGGAAAACTCACTTCTCGCAACCAATCGGTCCGCTGGCAGATTTATTCATCGACACCCCAAGGATTTTCACCCATGACGACACCTCGACAGACATCACGTCGACAGTTCCTGCAAGGGATTGCTGCCGCAGGAACTGCCGGCATTCTGCTCCCATCAGCGAACCGCGCGCTTGGATTTCAGTCCTCAAGCGAGCGACCTGTTTTTGCCACCATCGGCTTGCGGAATCAGGGTTGGGCTATCACCAGCAAATCGTTTGCGTTCGCCGATTTTGCGGCTTTGGCGGACGTCGACGCAAATGTGTTGGGGGAAAACGTTGGCAGGGTTGAAAAGCACCAGGGAAAAAAGCCCGATGGCTACAAGGACTACCGCAAGATTCTTGATCGCAAAGATATCCAGGCCGTCATGATCGCCACGCCTGATCACTGGCACACCAAGATTGCGGTCGAGGCGATGCTGGCTGGCAAAGATGTTTACTGCGAGAAGCCGCTGACTCTGACGATCGACGAAGGAAAGCTGATTGAAAAGATCGTCAAGCAGACCGGCAGGGTTTTTCAGGTCGGTACCATGCAGCGAACGGAAATCGACCAGCGTTTTCTGAAGGCGGTCGCCCTGGTCAAGCACGGTCGGATTGGTACCGTGAAAAAAGTGACATGCGGCATTGATCGGATGGAAGCCTCTCCTGTGATTCCCACCGTGGCGGTTCCTGAGCAAATCGACTGGGACTTCTGGCTTGGTCCCGCCCCTAAAGTTCCATATCGGGCTCTTCCAGAAATGCGACAAGGCTATGGCGGCGGCGTGCCTCTCTACAGCAATTGCCACTATGCGTTCCGCAACTGGCACGAATACTCCGGTGGCAAACTGACCGACTGGGGAGCTCATCATGTCGACATTGCCTGCTGGGCGCTCGGTGCGAGCCTGACTGGCCCCAGCAAGGTGGCTCTAGTCGACTACAAACTGCCTGTCGAATACAAGGATGGTCACCCGACGGTTTCAGACCGGTATAATGCGGCAACCCAGTTCACCATTCGTGTTGACATGCCCAATAACGTGGAAATGATCATCACCAGCGAAGGGGATAACGGTATCCTGTTCGAGGGGACCGAAGGTCGATTCTTCGTCAACCGAGGAAAGCTCACGGGCAAGCCTGTGGAAGACTTGAAGGAAAAGCCACTGCCGGAAGACGCGATCGAGCAGATTTACGGTGGCAAGGTCAGTGCGAACCACACTGCCAACTTCATCGAAGGGATGAAAGCGAGAAAGCAACCGATATCTGACGTCTGGACACATAATCGGATGCTGGAAATCTGTCACCTTTCCAACATCGCCATACGACTGGGTCGTGAACTGAAGTGGGACCCGGTCAAGCGAGAAATCATCGGCGATCCTCAGGCAAACGCGTTCCTCGCTCGCGAAAGCCGCAAGGGGTTCGAAATCAACATGTAATTCGATTGACGAATTTGAAATCTGAAACAAGGGGATGCCTGAAGCGTCCCCTGTTTCTTTTCTTTGAACTCTGTCAGTTACCCGAACAGTTCCGTCAGTGGCCTGCCATCGACAAGTCGATGTGGTCGATTCAGGGGATCTCGCAGTTCTGCGTCTTCGGGGATTCCCAGTGCGTGGTAGACGGTCGCCAGCATGTCTTCCGGTGAGACGGGATTTGTGGCAGGGTAGGCGGCGTCTTTGTCACTGCTGCCATACACTTGACCGCCCCGGATACCGCCCCCCGCAAGAACAGCGGATTGGCAGGCCCCCCAATGATCCCGACCCTGGCTGGCATTCAGTTTCGGGGTACGGCCGAATTCACCCCACATCGCGACCAGTGTTTCATCCAGCAGTCCACGGCCCTTCAAGTCGTCCATCAGGGCCGAGAATCCCTGGTCGAGGGATGGCAGGCAATAGTGCGCCTTGAGCATGTTGGTACCTGTCAGACCTTCGAAAGGCCCATGGTTGTCCCAGACATTGGCAACGTTGCCACCCTTCTGGATGTACATCCAACTGATCGTGACCAGACGCACGCCTGATTCGACCAGTCGCCGTGCAAGCAGAATACTTTCCCCATACTCGTTGCGCCCATAACGATCACGGGTGCGTGGATCTTCCAGGTCCAGGTTAAAGGCTCGCTTGGCGACGGGCGATGTCAGCATACCGAACGCCTGTTCGCGATAGCTGTCCAGGCCCCTGGCTCCTTTGACCGACTGATACCGCCGATCCATTTCTTCCATCACGTTGAGCATGCCACGCCGAGCCAGCAGCCGTGACTCGCTGATTTCGGAAGGCAATACGATGGAATGCGTCGGTTTCTCTTTCGTTTCCTCAGCCGCAGCCACTTCCATCGGGTCGTAACGCCCTCCCAGAAACCCCGCATATGTCCCCGAATAGGTTGAACCATCATGACCGATTGGCCGGGGAATCGTTGCCGCAGCGGGCATTGCCCCGAGTGGTGTGAAGTACGAGACGACCGAGCCAACATTCGGGAAATCATTACGATTTCGCTGGTTCCGCGGGACGACGAGCGTATTGTTGATCCGCCCCGTCAGAGTGCGATAGACACTCGGTTCATGATTGTTGCTGTCATGTGTCAGCGAACGAATGATCGCCGTCTTGTCGGTATGGCGGGCAAACAATGGCAAATGTTCACAGACGTCAATTCCGGGGACGACTGTTGGAATCGGCTGAAACTGGCTGCGAATACCTTCGGCCGCCAGTGGCTTCATATCCCACATATCCTGCTGCGGCGGACCACCCCAAAGATAAATCAGGATACAGGATTTTGCCGATCCCGTTTTTGACGGCGCAGGTTTGCCGCGCGTCTGTTCCGCCTGCAACAGACCGGAAAGGGATAGACTTCCCAGCCCAAACTGTCCCAGACGCATCATGGCATCGCGGCGGTGAAGCATGCGAATTCCCCTGTCACTCGTGATAGTCAAACTTCACGTTAGAATTCAAAACGCTACAACAATTCACGAATCACGTCACCCTCAGACAACTGCATCGGTCGGCCATCGGCCATATGATATGTGATTTCTCGGGAATCATAGCCAAGGGCACTGAAGACCGTCGCGTGCACATCAGCAGGGCGAATTGGACGTGATTTGGGAAAGGCCCCGATACTATCGGATTCGCCGATCACCTGACCGCCGCGAATTCCACCGCCCGCCATCACCATGGAATAACATTGCGGCCAGTGATCGCGACCAGCGTTGGTATTGATTGTTGGCGTACGGCCAAAATCGCCCATCCAGACGACCAGAGTCGAGTCCAGCAATCCGCGCTCGACGAGGTCATCCAGCAGCGTCGAAAAGGCTCGTTCCATCGGGGGAACCAGAGTCTTCTCCAGTCGACCGAAGTTATCCTGATGCGTGTCCCAGATGATACTTTGTCCGTTGACGGTCGTGACGAATCGAACTCCCGCTTCAACCAGGCGCCGCGCCAGCAGATGCGATTGTCCCCAGGTGTGTCGACCGTACCGGTCACGCATTGACGGCGACTCCTTCGTCAGGTCGAAAGCGTTACGGGCAGCACTCGAACCCATCAGCGTCAGAGCCTTAGCCCGATGGATTTCGAAATCATCAGATCCGGCCGCCAGGACGGGAATCCCACACTGTCCCAATTGTCCCAGCAGTCCCTGACGTTCGACATGCCGCTGCGACGTGATTTCGCCAATGGGAGCCAGATTCGGAACTGCAAAGTCTGGCGCATTCGGATCGGCGTTCAGCACGAGCGGATCATAAGCCGGGCCGAGGCATCCACCGAACTGTCCGGGTGTCAAATAAACCGTACTGTCACAATGGGGGGCAGGAGTGATGACGTACGGAGGGAGCGGTCCACTGATTCCATCGCGCTGAGCCAGCCAGCCTGCGAGTGTCCCGAAACTGGGGACATCATTGCGACTGGGATTAATCAGCGTACTATCCATCCGATACGGCCGACCGACGATCGACCAGTGCTTCCCTGAATTATGC
The DNA here is from genome assembly GCA_964609845.1 of uncultured Planctomycetaceae bacterium. Lineage (GTDB taxonomy): Bacteria > Planctomycetota > Planctomycetia > Planctomycetales > Planctomycetaceae > Schlesneria. Next base: position 14,156 of record CAZSTW010000161.1, read on the forward strand.
CCTGCATGGGTATGATGCACGCTGCGAATAATCGA
>CAZSTW010000162.1:0-11437 GCA_964609845.1 uncultured Planctomycetaceae bacterium
CGACAATCCATTCGAAACCCCTCGCCCGACGCCAATTAAAAAGCGTTCCGGCGAACCGACAATCCATTCGAAACCCCTCGCCCGACGCCAATTAAAAAGCGTTCCGGCGAATCGACAATCCATTTGAAACCCGTCGCCCGACGCCAATTAAAAAGCGTTCCGGCGAATCGACAATCCATTTGAAACCCGTCGCCCGACGCCAATTAAAAAGCGTCGTCCGACGCCAACGAAAAAACGTTCCGGCGAATCGGCATTCCATTTGAAACCCGTCGTCCGACGCCGATTAAAAAACGTCGTCCGACGCCAATTAAAAAAGGAGGGATGGTGGCTGGAAAGAATTTGGCGGATCCGACGGCACTGGCGAAGATTGGCGGGTTGGAAGTTGTTGCCAAACTTCTCGTCGAAGGGTACATGATCGGACAGCACAAGAGTCCGTTCAAAGGATCGTCTGTTGAGTTCGTCGAGCACCGTCAGTACTACCCGGGAGATGAAATCAAGCACATCGACTGGCGTGCGTTTGGAAAGACGGGAAACTATTACGTCAAAGAGTACGAAGAGGAGACGAATCTTCGGTCGTATCTGATGGTCGATTGCTCAGGCAGCATGGCCTATCAGGGGGCAACAATTTCCAAATTCAATTATGCCAGGCAATTGGCGGCGGCGCTGGCATATCTGCTGTTGAGTCAACGAGATGCCTGCGGGCTGATGACATTTGATACAAAGATCGCAGATCGATGGGATCCGTCGACAAACCGACAATCATTTCAGCAGATCATCAGCATGCTGGAAGCTCGAAGGCCCGGTCGAGAAACACAACTTTCCGAAGTCTTTCCCCTGATCCTGCCGACTCTGAAACGGCGCAGTTTGATCTTCTTGATCAGCGATTGTTTTGATCGACTGGAACCGCTGACCGCAGCACTGCGATTGTTTCGCGCGGCCAGGCATGAAGTCGTTCTGTTTCAGGTTGTGGCTCCTGAGGAGGAAGAGTTCACATTCAAGCAACCGACCCAGTTCCGCAGTCTGGAACGGGCCGGGCACAACATCCTCGCCGACCCTTATCGGTTGCGCAAGCAATACCTCGAAAAGTACAACCGCTTCTGTACCGACCTTGCCCGCGAATGTGGAAATGCAGGGGTTGAATATCTGAAGTTGCGGACTGATTCACCGTACGAAAAGGCTCTCGGTGCATTCCTTGATATGCGAGTCCGACGGATGGGACGGGGCTGAACTCACGTCATCGGATTATTCGCGGTTCGCAATCTGCTTGAGTCGCTCTGCCAGTCGGTATCCCGCGAGCACAACGCGTCGCCGAGCGATCTTGTTGGACTCGGCCTCGACACCGACGGGAAGCACGGGAACATTGTCGGCTGTTATTTTACGGCGGTCATAGTCATCGGACCTGGCAAACTCCAGCTTTCCTTCACGGTAGATGCTTGTCCTGGCGATCTCGTAGCCCTCAGCAGCCCATTCGCGAAAGTGGCGATGTCGACTGAGTTCAGGGAGATGATTCGGAGAGTGTTGAGGATCACGCGTTAACAATTCGGCATGATCACGAACTGAGGGAAAATGCGAATCTGTTCCGAGGCGATCATCCCAGAAAGCGTGGAGTTTGTAGGGCGGCCCGCCAATATGGGCGCGAATCATGACCATGTTTCCTCCCAGATCTGAATGGGCTCCCGTTGGAAACAGTTCGTCATCAACGAGAGTCGTCGTGTGAAGTGGCTGGTGGAGATCCCCAATCAAGTGCAGCAGCCAGCACAATCGAACGGCTCGATTCTGCGATGCCGTCAGTTCCGAGTCGCGACCCGGATCATCAAACGAGTGGTCAATGAGAGTTCGCATCGTCAACTCAAGTTGTTCCAGAATATGTGTTGCATTGATTCCTTCACCGACGATCGGATTCGCGGGAAGCGCGGTCTCAGGCTGCCCCACACGATAGGCATAATTAATATAATGCCAGGGGCCACGGTGAAAGCGGTGGGTCGGATGAGTGCCAATGTCATCTCGTGAAAGATTGCGAGGCGGACGAACGTGATCTGGCCACGTCGCCGCGCGCAGGAATGCCCATTCTTCGATGGAAGCGTCTGCTGGTCTCGCTTTCGTGAGGTACCCTTCGAAGTGAGGATGCTCACGCAACATTGTGCTGATGGTCTGACGTTCGGTGTCAGAGAGTTTTTCCCAGGCGATGCGGGCAATCGTCAGGTGCCCCGCATCATTCCAGGCTCGTACGGGACGCGTTACGACAAGTTGAATCAACAGCATCAGTATCAATTGAATCGGCAGGCGCATGTGAGGCTTCTCCGCGTTGAGGGTGAAAACGCCATGAAAGTAGCAGCGTGTCAGGATTCAGTGAAGAATCAGGGAATTGTGACAATATCGCAGAGAATTGTCGCTTCTACCTCAGTTCAGACGTACCGCACAAAAAGAAAAGCAGCTCGCAGAACATGTCTGCGAGCTGCTTCGGGTTCACTCGGCTCAGCCGACCGAGGGGATCGGCTGGAAGCTGAGATTAGTACATATCGTGGTCGCCGTGACCCTTCTTCTTGTCGTCGTCTTTTGGCTTCTCAGCAATCAGAGCATCGCTGGTCAGCAGCAGCGTCGAAACGCTCGATGCATTCTGCAGGGCACTGCGAGTCACCTTGCATGGATCGATGATCCCGGCCTTGACGAGGTCTTCGTATTCGCCAGTCGCGGCGTTGTAACCGAAGTTTCCTTTTTGCTCGGAAACTTTTTCACAGATCACGGCACCGTCGATACCAGCGTTGTTAGCGATCTGGGTCAGCGGAGCGCGGCAGGCACGGATGATGATGTTGAAACAGGTGGTTTCATCTTCGTTCAATCCGGCAGCCTTGAGGTCCAGTGAAGCTCGCAGCAGAGCAACACCACCGCCTGGCAGAATTCCCTCTTCGACGGCAGCACGGGTGGCGTGCAATGCGTCTTCAACGCGGGCCTTCTTTTCCTTCATTTCGCTTTCGGTTGCGGCACCGACATTGACCTGAGCCACACCGCCAGAGAGCTTTGCGACGCGTTCTTCCAACTTTTCACGATCATAGTCGCTGGTCGAGTTGGCGAGTTCACGACGGATCTGTTCGATTCGGGCCTTGATATCAGCGGTCTTGCCGAGGCCTTCGATGATCGTGGTGTTGTCCTTATCGATCACGACTCGCTTGGCGCGGCCGAGGTCCGACAGTTGAACGTTTTCGAGCTGGATTCCCAGGTCTTCGAAAATCGCCTGTCCACCGACCATGATCGCCAGGTCTTGCAGCATCGCTTTGCGGCGATCACCGTAACCAGGTGCCTTCACGGCAGCGATCTTGAACGTGCCACGCAGCTTGTTGATAACGAGGGTGGCGAGTGCTTCCCCTTCGACTTCTTCAGCAACGATCAGCAAGGGCTTGCCGCTGTTCACGACCTTTTCAAGGACTGGAACCAGATCCTTGATGTTGCTGATCTTCTTTTCGTGAATCAGGATATAAGCGTCTTCAAGAACGCATTCCATCGACTGTGGATCGGTGACGAAGTATGGCGACAGATAGCCGCGATCAAACTGCATCCCTTCGACGACTTCGAAGGTGGTCGTCAGCGACTTCCCTTCTTCGACAGTGATGACGCCGTCCTTGCCAACTTGTTCCATGGCGTCGGCCAGGATGTTGCCGATTTCGGTGTCGCCGTTGGAAGCAACGGTTCCGACCTGGGCGATGGCCTTCTTGTTCTTGCATTCAACCGCAGCAGCCTTCAGCTTGGCGGTGATCTGCTCGACAGCCTTGTCCATGCCGCGTTTCATGTCGATCGGATTCACCCCTGCGACCACGGCCTTCAGACCTTCGCAATAAATCGCTTCGGCGAGAACGGTTGCGGTGGTCGTGCCGTCACCGGCGGTATCGGAGGTCTTGCTCGCAACTTCGCGAACCATCCGGGCGCCCATGTCTTCGAACTTGTCCTGAAGCTCGATTTCGCGAGCGACAGTGACACCGTCCTTGGTGACAGTTGGGGAGCCGAAACTCTTCTCGATGATCACGTTACGGCCACGGGGACCGAGGGTAACGCGAACGGCACGGGCCAGCTTCTGGACTCCGCGCTTCATGGCTTCCTGCGCTTCTTGATCGAAGGCGATAATCTTGGGCATGTCGTGGATGCTCCTAAACTAATGCATGGTGTCTTGGGAAATCTGCAATCGCCGCGACGCCGACCGGCCGCACGGCGAACTGAATTACTGAATAATTGCCAGAATGTCGCTTTCGCGCATCAGCAAGTAGGTTTCTTCGCCAACCTTGAATTCGTCGCCAGCGTAGGAACTGAAAATCACCTGATCGCCAGCCTTGACCGTCAGAGCCGCCTTGGTACCGTTACTCTTGACGTGCCCTTCACCAACAGCCAGCACTTCGCCACGCTGTGGTTTGTCCTTGGCACTGTCCGGCAGCACGATGCCACCAGCGGTCTTCGTTTCGGCCTCGGCTCGCTTCACGACCACGCGATCGCCGAGCGGAACCAACTTGATGTCATTCGAGGCACTTGCCTTTTTCGCCATCTCACCTTCTCCAGAATTGCAGGCACCCTGCGGCCGAGCTTAAATATTGTCTACCGACACTGCGAGACAGTGAATCGTGTGAGCGAACTGCGCGCCAATTCATGTCGACTCCGCAAGCCATTGCATCACAACATCTTGCGAAACAACGCATTTCAGGGCTCACTGCCAACGTGGCGAGATCCTCCCGATAGCGTCCACTCTCCCTGCCAATCTGACATACGTCATTTCCGGCCGATCACTAGCTTTTTGCCCCTACCTCAACGCTGAGTTCGGGTAGATCACAGGTGATAAGATCGAAACCGGAACCTCGTAAGACGCATCTCCCGTAATTTCGATATAATCGGAAAATTCCATGTTGTCGGCACTGTTGACAAATTAGATAAAATGCGAACAATGCGTCAATCTCAGGTCGCATTGAAGACTCGTTGTGCCAATTCCGGCGGATGGACGGATCCATTCGCGAACCGGAAAGAACTCCTGCACCAGGTCTTCGCACACCATGCTCGTTCTGCTTGTGTCCCGAAATCGAGCATGAATGGAGAGCGAACGGATGTCGAATTCTGGTTCTGATCACCTGGCCTCAAACGTCAAGAGAAACCTGCGCCGTGCATCACGCCACGCCCTGAACCGGGAATGGGACCATGCCGATGCTTGTTTTCAGGCGGCGATCGAGTCCGATGTATCACCCGTCAGTCAGATTGCGCACGCGAGTTCGCTGGCGGAACGGGAACGGTATCACGAGGCGCTGTGCCTGTTTACCGGGGCGATCGATCGGGCCACGGCCACGGGAAATCGCGAGGCACTCGGGGTCATTTTCCACAATCTGGCGGGGATTTACCGGGAATTGGGGGATGCGGACCTGGCTCGCCGATTCCAGCAGAGGGCCTTGCTGCAACTGGATGATTGCGGCCCAGCGGAACTGCTGGGACTCGCCAACGATGCCTGGTTGTCAAAACGAACTGAACTGGCATCGTGCCTGGCCGAGTCATGCGTCGAACTGGATGAGGAGACTGAATTCATCGTCGATCTGGAGGCACAAGCGACTGTATCGATACTGTCAGGTCAATTTGATAACCCTCGCGACGGAATTCGAAGCATAATCAAGATTTACCGCCAGCATTGTTCGCGATACGAACTTCGTTTTGCGGGGATTGACCTGATGAATCTGGCCGCCCTCTTTGCACAAATCGGCTGGGTGCGGACTGAAATGCACCTGATTCGCCGGGCCATCGGCCATTTCGACAGCGCCCCAGCTCCCGTTTCTGCCTTCAGATCGCGGCAGGTTCTCGCTTATCTTGAAAGGATAGAATCGATTTCGCGCTTTGACCCATCGCGGAACTGACAACGCGGTCAAATCGACGAATTGCTGCAAATCCACGCTGGAGTCACGTTTACAGAGTCTCCTGTTTACGGCAATAATGCTGCCACATCAAAATTCATTTCGACGCAGTAAGCTTTAATAACTGCGGGGAAGAAATTACATCCGTGGCATGTCTCTTGGAATTTCAGCATGGCGAACTCCACAGAACCATCAGGCAGTTCCACACCCGCAGAGGGGACTGCCAAACCGGGTAAGCTGACTCACCTCGGAAAATATCGCTTGATCAAAAAACTGGGTCAGGGGGGGATGGGTGAAGTCTATCTCGCCGAAGACACCAAGCTCGGTCGTAATGCTGCAGTGAAGGTTCTTTCGAAGCAACTCGCTGGCAAGAGCGACTTCGTCCAGAGATTTAATCGCGAAGCACGCGCGATGGCGAAGATGAATCACGAGAACGCAGTCAGTGTGTATGACGTCGATGAAGCCCATGGATTCCACTTTGTGGCTATGGAATTCGTCGACGGCAAAAGCATGCAGAAATGGATGGACGAACTCGGAAAGCTGTCCGTCGGCGATGCGCTGCATGTGATCCTGCGTTGTGCAGAAGCTCTTCAGGTGGCTCACAACCAGAGCATGATCCACCGCGACATTAAACCTGATAACGTCATGCTGACGAGTAAGGGAAAGGTCAAGGTGGCAGACTTCGGGCTGGCAAAAGCCACCGACGAAGACATGTCGATGACACAGAGCGGAACCGGCCTGGGAACGCCGTACTACATGGCTCCCGAACAGGCACGAAATGCCAAGCATGTGGATGCCCGGACGGATGTCTACGCGCTGGGGGTTACCCTTTATTATTTCATTACGGGGAAACTTCCGTTCGCTGGTGATTCGGTTCTGGAAATCATCACCAACAAGGAAAAAGGACTATTCACCCCTGCGCGTCGCCTGAATAAGGATGTCCCCGAACGGCTCGATCTGATCATCGATCAGATGCTTGCCAAAGATGTAAACGTCCGCTGCAAGGACTGTTCAGAAGTCATCAAACTGCTGACGAGTGTCGGGTTGGAGAATCCGTCGCTGAGCTTTATCGATGCTCCCGACAAGGTGGTTCAAACCGCATCCGCACCTGCCAGCCGTGCCAATGCAACACAGGTTCCCGCTGCCCGGACGATGGCGACGGGTTCGGCGGCAGGGCGTACGTCGGCAGAAGATGCCGCCTCCCGGACCAGACCGGTCGAGAATAATGATGCATGGATCGTTCAATATCGGACCCCACAAGGGAAAGATACAATTGGAAAGTTTACGACTCAGCAGGTCGTGTTGGGGCTGAAAAACGGAACAATCGACACAAAGTCCCGTGCGAAGCGAAACGCAGCCGACCAATTCATGCCGATCGGGTATTTTCCAGACTTCGAGAAGCATGTCGAAAGCCGGAACATCAAGGAAAAAGCCGATAAAAAGGCGGGAGACATGAAATCGGTCTATAAGGAGATCGAACGGCAATACGAATGGCGCGGCTGGAACCGCTGGTTCAGAAATCTGGTTTCTGGAACCACCGGACTGATCAGCCTGATTGCCTGGCTGGCGTTCATTTTCGGCGGGCTGTTTGCTGTCTATTATTACCGAGCGCAAATCTGGGATTCGATTGCCGGGTTTCTGAATTCCCGATGAAGTGCAAAGGGCGACCTGTCTCATCGCGGAATTCTCGCCTGACAAGTCACCCGGTGGACCGATGGCGCGATTTGCTGGGGAGTAGACCGTGATGGTCAGGGCGATCGCCTGGTTAACGTTGGGAACTCGCAGCACGATACGACGGTGCCTGCAGGTACCATTTCTGCTGCTGATCGTAGCATTGTGGTCACTCATCGTCCCTTGCCCACACACCGTTGTCGGTGGCGAAGTCCGCCTGAAAAACGGGACGGTGCTGAATGGGAATCTCTGGCTGATGACGAAGCTGTCTGAACCTCCTGTCGGGATCAGCCGAAAGCTCGTTGTCGTGGATGCAGATCCGAACCCTAAGAATATCATCCTGGTGGACAATGGCTGGCAGCGTTATTACGTTCCACTTCGACAAATTCCTGATGCTAACAATGTCGACAAGGATCAGGCCCCGTCGCGACCGGAAGCGTTTGTTTACTCCTTATTGAAAAACAATCAGCATCGCCAGATAACTTCGGTCGGCTCTGTGGTCAACGTCACACCGTTTGATGAGTTCGGACATCGGACGATTACGCTGGCGGGATCAAAAGGAAACATTAATGTCATCCAGGGAATCAGTCGGATCGAGCCCGATCACTTCATTCTGGAGGGAATGAATTACAACTGGAAAGTGGGAATGTCCCTGAAGGCATTGCCCGTCGATACGCTGAAAACGATGCTTCAGAAGAAGGTCAAGCCGACAGAACCGGCTGCACGCTTCGCACTCGTTCGATTCTACTCGCAGGCCGACATGTTCGACGATGCCACGAAGGAATTGAATGGAATTGTCGAGGACTTTCCTGATCAAAAACCCCGGGCGGACTTGGTTCGAGCCGAACTGACGGACTACTTTGGACGTGAAGTTCTGCGTGAATTGGCGCGTCGACGTTCGGCCTGTCAGCACCAGTTGGCTTATGACTTCGCCGTGCATTTGAGCACCTATAAACTCGGTGGATCGGTTCTTGACGATGTTCGCAAGTTCCTGAAAGACTACGAAGAGATGGGGAAATCCATCAACCGCGCCAAAAACCTGCTGATCGAACTGCAGTCGAAACTGAAGTCGCCCGAGCAGGTCGAGAAGTTGCAGCCGTTGCGTGCCGAAATCAATGAGCAATTGAATGTCGAAACGTTGCCACGCTTAGACGCGTTTTTGCAGTCCGAGAACGATTCCAATCTGACAACTGAGCAGCGGTTGGCTCTCGCTTATTCAGGTTGGGTTGTCGGAGCGGCTCACGCGATTACAGACCTGGAGATGGCGATTCGGTATTGGGACGCACGGCACATTGCCCTGGAAGCCGCGCGGGCTGAAACCGTTCAAGAACGAGATCAGCTTTATCATGATCTGAGACATGTGGAAGGGGTCGGACCGAAAGTGGTCCTGCAGCTGATGTCTCTTCTTCCGTCGATTCTTGACGCTGGCGACATTCGCCCAGGCGAAGTTCACACCGTATCTACGACCCCGCCAGGACACACGCCAGCCTTCACCTATAAGGTATTGCTGCCTCCGGAATATTCGCCTCATCACACCTATCCACTGCTTGTCGCGTTGCGATCTCGTGATCACTCGGACGAGGATACGGTGAAGTGGTGGGGCGGAGATGCTGACCGGCCTGGCCCGGCAATGCGGCGTGGGTACATCCTGATCGTGCCGGATTATGCGGAAGCTCGCAAGGCTGATTACGACTATAGTCCTGCCTCACACCAGGCTGTGATCGAAGCGTTGCGAGATGCCCGCAAGCGATTTAACGTCGACTCCAACCGGGTTTTCCTGGCTGGTCATGGCATGGGAGCAGATGCCGCCTTCGATATCGGGATGGCCCATCCCGATGAATTCGCCGGAGTGATTCCGATTGGGGGTGATTGCCAACACTACCCCAAGATCACGTACATGAATGCACGACTGACCGCCTGGTACGTGATTGGCCATGGATTCAGCCCTGAAGCCGGGACGCAAAACGTGGTGAGAAACACTGGGAACGACGTTACCTACGAAAAGTTTTTAAATCAGGGAGCACAGTACGACTTCATGCTCGTGGAATATCTGGGACGTGGATTGGACCGCTACCTGGACGAAGTCCCCAAGCTGTTTGACTGGATGGATCTTCATCGCCGTGCCGCGGTGACAAACACCATCAGCGCGAAAACATTACGGAAAACAGATAACCGGTTTTTCTGGCTGACAGCGGTTGATCTGCCGTTTACGACGATCCTGCCAGCTGCACCTGGGGCTGCAAATAAGATCAATGTGATGGATCTGGAAGTCACCGTGAAACCTGAACGGGAAAACTTGAAAGTGACAATTGGTGGACCCGCCAAGCGGTACACGATACGTTTTCTTCCGGAGGTGATCGACTTCGAAAAGCGAATCGAGGTTCGCCTGAAATCCAAAGATAAGCGACTGTTTGGCGGATTTGTCACGCCGGATGTGACTGCAATCCTCAACGAATTGCGTGAGACAGGCGATCGCACGCGTCTCCCCCTGGCAACGATGGAATTTTAAGTCACCATCCGAATTTCCCGCCTCACATTTCATGAAAAATTTTTTGCCACGAAAATTCCGATACCTGTTGATAAAGATCTCCAGAATCCGTTAGTATCATCCCCCCGCACAGCAGCGCGTCTTTTTGCTGCATTAGCGCCAATCTGTATTGATTTCATTCGGGCCGGCGGAGTTTGGGTTTCGGTATCGCTTGTCATTCTTAGTTGTTTTCAGAAGAGGAGGTTTCATGAGCGTGAGGCTACGCAGATCGCGTGGATTTACCCTGATCGAACTGCTGGTGGTCATCGCTATCATCGCAGTCCTGATCGCACTGTTGCTGCCCGCCGTTCAGCAGGCGCGCGAGGCGGCTCGACGAACGCAATGCAAGAACAATTTGAAGCAATATGGTCTGGCGTTCGCCAACTATCACGATGTGTACGGCATGTATCCGATTGGTGGAACGGGTGGCTGTTGTGCCGTTCAGCCAGCACTTGGATTTCATGCCCGACTGCTCGCTTTTATTGACCAGGCACCTCTGTTTAACCAGATCAATTTCGGTCTCGCCGGGGATGCAACCGGACAGGTTCTTCCAGACGGAAAAACAGTTCGATTGCACACATTGACCACTGCAATCTGTCCGTCAGATAGCGTCGGGGTTCCTATTTTGAACGGATGGGCTCAAACGAACTACGACGCCTCGCTCGGCTCACAGGGCAACGTTTCGAACGGTGGTAACTGTAACCCCTACCAGCAGTTTGCCCAGCGAGTGACCCCTAATAACGGGGATACTCTCGACGCCAGCCTGATCTCTGGCATGGGGAGCCGTGACGGACCATCAGTTCGAATTCGTGACGTGACCGATGGAACCTCGAATACGATCCACATGGGTGAAGTTCTTCCATCCTGCAATGATCATTCCAGCGGTGGATTATGGCACTCGAATGGGATGGGGAATTTCCACTCGTCAACAATTGTTCCGATTAACGACTTCACCACTTGTAGCTGGGCAACCGCTGGCCAGATCAAGGTCGCAGGTTGTACCAGTCAGGATAAGTGGAACATCAGTTGGGGTTTCCGGTCCCGACATGTCGGTGGAGCACAATTCCTGTTCGTGGATGGTACGGTGCGATTCCTCAGTGAGAACATCGACCACGCCAGTACCTTTCAGCGATTGGGTGGTCGAGCCGATGGTCTCGTTGTTGGCGAATTCTAAGCGTCTCGGCTGAATGTGATATTACTTGTTACTGAAGTCAGGAAGCAGCGACTTGCTGCTTCCTGACATTTTCTTTTTCTTTGCCGCCTCGATTGCGAAGAAGGATTTTTCCGTGACTATCAATTTCCGTAATTGTCTTTCCGTTGCCGTCTGTCTCTTTATCGGGTGTTCGTCCTCCAGCGGACCGAAACTCGCTCC
>CAZSTW010000162.1:11504-13989 GCA_964609845.1 uncultured Planctomycetaceae bacterium
TGGTGTTGTCACTTTCAAGGGAAAGCCACTCGCAGGTGCCACTGTCACGCTGGTCCCCGAAAAGGGCCCATTTGCCATGGGAGTCACCGGGCCCGACGGGAAGTTCACTGTTTCCACCGGTGCCAGCCGCGGTGCCGTGATCGGAACCGTGAAGGCTTCGATTACAGAGGGGCAGGCGGGATCAGGTGAAGTGACGAAGCAACCCACGACACCCGAAGAAGCCGAAGCCTATATGAAGAAGGCCGCAGAGACACAAGCTGCGATCGCGGCCAATGGAGGTGTTCCACCACAGCCCGTTTCAACAATTCCTCAGAAATATGCCAAGTCTGAAACGAGCGGACTGACATATACCATCAAGGCCACGGGAGGGAACCATCTGACAATTGATCTTGTGGAATAAGCCACTACGCCAACAGCAGCATTGCGAAGGCTTCCTCAATCAAGAGCCCGCCACTTTTTCGATATCAACAGACAACTCCACGCCATCTGCTATCAAGGGGAGAACCGGGCAGGATGATGAGTCCTGCCTGAAGCGTCCCAACTTGTGAATCATGAGTTAATCGAGAAATCATCGGCCCGGGTTGCCGTTCCCCTGGCGGATCGATTAGGTATGAACTTTTGATCCGCGAAACTGGCAACGTACAGCGATGCCGTTCCGATGCGACAGGTCAACAAAATCCTCAATGGCGAGCTTACCGGAATGCCCATATTCGTCCGCTTGAATCTCTGTGTTTGCGTAACGTTAGTATTCTGGGTGGCAGCACCACCTCAATCGATTGCTGATCACATTCGCGAATTGCAGGCAGCGGCAATCGAAGCGAACAAAGCGGAGTTCGGTCACTGGGGACCTGATCCTGCCAATTACAAGCAATGGGGAACTCACTCCAATCGGTTGATCCCGGTCTACACTTTTGGATCTCGGATCGGCGATGCTCCCAAGCCCTTTGATCTGAGTCGATTTACGGGAGAACACAGCCCCTATCGAAGCGAATCGGAACTGAAACGGATTTATGGTCGTCTGCCCGCCCATACCATCAATCCCACAGCCGAATACATGGATCAGACGAACATCTACGATCTACAAATGGCGGGATTCGCCAATGGAAAGAAGTATGTCTTCCTGGTGGTCTTTGACGGAATGGACTGGCAGACGACTCGAGCCGCATCCATCTACAAGACTCAGTCCGTTTCCTATTCCGCAGGTCGAGGGAACGGATTGCATTTTCAGGATTACACGGCCGCTGGAACGACGCAGTTTGGATTCATGTGTACCAGTCCACACAACCACGGCACAAAGACAAATCCAACTCTGCAAACCGTATTAAATCCTGGCGGTACGATATTCGGGGGATACAATGTGGATCGCGGCGGTCCCAACCCCTGGACTCCCGGAAGCGATCCGCTCTACCTGATCAGCAAATCGATGGATAAGGCGTTTCTGCATGCTTACACCGATTCTTCGAGTTCCGCAACGAGCATGACAACCGGGATCAAGACGTTTAATGACGGCGTCAATATCGATCCGACCGGCCAACCCGTTCGTACGATCGCTCACTGGGCTCAGGAGCAGGGCTTTTCGGTGGGCGCTGTCAGCAGCGTTCCGATCAGCCATGCGACGCCAGCCGCCGCATATGCTCACAATGTCGAACGAGACGACTATCAGGATCTGACGCGAGACATGCTTGGCCTCAAATCGGTCGTTCACTCTGAGCAACCGTTGCCAGGTCTGGACGTGGTTATCGGAGGCGGGTATGGCCACATCAAGACTACAGATTTGATCGCGGCAACTGAGACTGAACCAGCAAAAAATCCGCAGGGTTCGAACTTTCAGCCGGGTAACATTTATCTTACTGACACCGACCTGAAGGCAGTGGATGTGAATTCTGGCGGGAAGTATGTGACGGCAGTGCGGACTGCAGGTGTTGACGGCCGGAAGCGACTGACTGAAGCAGCACGCCAGGCGGCCGATCAGAACAAACGGCTGCTTGGATTCTATGGAAACGGGAAATACAGCGGCCATCTTCCATTCGCGACAGCTGACGGCAATTACGATCCTCCGGTCGGAAGAAGCGGCCCCAAAAAGACAGAAGTCTACGACGCCGCCGACCTGACCGAGAATCCTTTACTGACAGACATGACGGCGGCAGCCATTCACGTTCTTTCAAAGAATCCGAAAGGATTCTGGTTGATGGTCGAATCAGGAGATGTCGACTGGGCCAACCACGACAACAACATCGACAATTCGATCGGAGCTGTGTTGGCCGGCGATGCCGCCGTGAGGGTCATCACAGACTGGGTGGAAACTCACAGCAACTGGAACGAATCACTTGTGATTGTCACGGCAGATCACGGCCACTACTTGTTCCTGGAAAAGCCAGAGCTACTGATTACGCCAAAACCGTAGTTCACTGGTCAGAATGCAGGGCGGGACCGACTTGCTTCGCCGCGCCGGCCCACCATCAATTCTCGACGTTTCCTGATGGTG
>CAZSTW010000163.1:0-699 GCA_964609845.1 uncultured Planctomycetaceae bacterium
GAGCGCTTGCATGGCATGCAAGAGGTCAGCGGTTCAATCCCGCTATCCTCCACTCACCGAAACCCCGCAACTCGTCGAGAGTTGCGGGGTTTTTGTTTGTGATGGAGGATTTCCGTGAGTCCAGATTTCATGGCCTGGAAATCCTTCAGTATCTCACACGCGAGAGCAATGGACTCGACTACGTGCATCGCCAGGTCGCTCCAAGGGTTTCTCGTTGCAGAGTTTTTGGCAGGCGTCGATGGCTTTACTCATCGCGTCGGAACTGTCGAAGCGGCGATAGATGCATTGGCGGCTCAGGGTTCCATTGCGCCCATGTTCAGCCAACCGTTGTTGCGCGGGGTAGGCACGATGCGCAGACGCTTGGTCAGGCGATGCGCGGTTTCCGCGTACAAGCTGGCAGTGTCGTGCGAGTTGACGTTATCGCACACCAGCGTCACGCGTTCGGTTTTCGGAGCCAGGCGGCAGGTTCCATGAACTCGGTCAGAGAATCGGGATTTTGAGGAAGGCTCAGAAACGCAAAAGCCCATGAGCCAGTATGGATACGGCTCATGGGCAGTCAGTCAAACGGAGAGGGAGGGATTCGAACCCTCGGTGGGCTTGCACCCACACTGGTTTTCGAGACCAGCACAATCGGCCACTCTGTCACCTCTCCGATGCGACTTCTTGAGACGTTCGTGGCGCCCCTCGAAGGGGGGCGGA
>CAZSTW010000163.1:709-13942 GCA_964609845.1 uncultured Planctomycetaceae bacterium
CGATCGGCCACTCTGTCACCTCTCCAAGTGAACATTGAATGTTCCATCGCCGATCAGGGATCGGAGACGGGCAGGGGATAATAAACAGAGAGGGCGCCGGGTGGCAAGGGAGAGCCACAAATCAGGCCTCGGCAAAACGTCGCAACGGATCACTTCGCTTGAACATCGGCAAAATCGCGTTTCTCTACAGGATCCATCAAAGTTGGTGAATGTCTGGTGCGACTCCTGGAGATGAAGTCTCGCACGGCGATTTCTGCGGAGCTCTCGGGATTCCATCCATTAGCGTGGGTTCGAGCGGTGGCGAAGCATCCATTCATACAGTTCAGGAGTCGCATACGTTTGTGTCCAACTGTCATGTCCAACTCCAGTCATCAGAGTCCACTTGACATCGGCATCTCGAGCACGCAGTGAGTCTACCATCTCTTTCAGGTTTGCTGCGACACGGTCACGATCGCCGACGATCACCCACACCGGCAGCCGTGACGCTGGTTCGGCCATCCACGGGTCACCGTGACCACAAATCGTGACGGCGGTCGCAAATCGTTCGGGGGCCGTCGCAATTAACGACCAGGTTCCAGAGCCACCCATGCTTAGTCCCGTGATGTGGACTTGCCGTGGATCGATCGCGTATCGAGATTCCAGATCATCCAACAGGCTCAGCAGAGTTTTCGGATTCCACCGCTGTTCCAACGGGCATTGCGGTGAAACGACGATCATTGGAAAACTCGTTCCCTGGCCGATCAGTTTCGGGGGACCATGTTTCTTTACCAGTGAGATTTCCGTTCCACGTTCACCAGATCCGTGCAGAAAGATTAACAGCGGAAATTTCTCGGACGGCTGATAGTTCTTTGGCAGGTAAATCAGGTATCCCAGCTTTTCCTCAGGATTCTTTCCAATAAACATCTGAGCGACCTGTTCCCCAGCTTTCGGTACCTGGCTGAAACCTTGTGTCGTTCCCATGGAAAGCAAGCAGAAAGCCAAAGCTATCACAGATCGCATTGTAAAGATTCCTTGAGTCCTGGTGAGTTCCTGCCGTAATCGGCACCCGTCTCAGGAATCATACGGTTGGGCGAATCGGTTTTGCACCGTACAAGTACGAACATGACAGGGGATCACCCCATCTTGAACGTCGATTGCTTCAGCGTCGAAGGGGAGGTTGCCGCGTACGTGACGTGACTGTCTGCTTGCGTTATTGTGTCACAAGTCCTCCGTGAAATGGCGATGGACAGAATTCGATTCCAAATATCTCTGGCCAGGAATTCCCCATGCGTTCCTCATTTCGCGCAGGCGCCGTGATTCGATCGACTGTAATCGCGACCTTTGTCATTGTCATGACGTTTGCAGAAACGCACGTGCAGGCTCAAGGGATCGAGCACGTCAAGGCGAACTATACGAAGCACGAATTTCGGATACCCATGCGCGACGGGAAACGATTGTTCACGTCCGTCTATGTTCCCAAGGATTCGAATCGGACGTATCCCATTCTGATGACTCGAACCCCATACAACGTGAAGCCGTATGGTGTTGACCAGTACCGGAGCGATTTGGGACCATCGCCGCTGTTTGGCAAAGCCGGGTATATCTTCGTGTATCAGGATGTTCGAGGGAGGTGGATGTCGGAAGGTGAGTTCGTCAACATGCGCCCTCAAATTGCCCAGAAGACACCACAGCAGATTGACGAAAGCACTGACACGTTTGACACAATCGACTGGCTCATCAAACAGATTCCCAATCACAACGGCAAAGTCGGGATGACAGGGATTTCCTACCCCGGTTTTTACACCAGCGCCGGCATGATCGACGCCCACCCGGCACTGGCTGCGTGCTCACCACAGGCCCCGATCGTCGATTGGTTTGTCGGTGACGACTGGCATCACAACGGCGCCCTGCAGTTGCCGCACGCGTTCAACTTCATGGCGACTTTCGGACGCCCTCGCCCTGAGCCAACAAAGAAATTTGATTTCAAATTTGATCACGATACCCCTGACGGATATGAATTTTTCCTGCAGATGGGGCCATTGCCGAACGCTGACGCTCTTTACTACAAAGGGGATGTCGCGTTCTGGAATGAAGTGATGAAGCATGGAAATTACGATGAATTCTGGAAGGAACGCAATCTGCGACCTCATCTGAAACAGATTCGCCCAGCTGTTATGACCGTCGGGGGCTGGTTTGATGCTGAGAATCTGTTCGGCGCTCTTGAGACCTACAAGGCGATCGAAGCGAATAGTCCCAAGGCGACCAATATTCTGGTAATGGGACCGTGGGTTCATGGCGGGTGGTCTCGCGGTGACGGCGACACTTTGGGAAATGTGACGTTCAACTCGAAGACCGCCGTATTCTATCGTGAACAGATCGAGTTTCCGTTTTTCGAATACCATCTCAAGGGCGAAGGCAAGCCAACTCATCCCGAAGCCTGGATTTTTGAAACAGGAACTAATGTCTGGAAGAAGTACGGCACCTGGCCTCCCAGGGATGTGGTTGCACAGTCGCTCTACTTCCATGCGGGGGGAAAGCTGGACAACGAAATTCCTCGGGAATCTGGCTCCACATCGGCGTACGACGAGTACCCCAGTGATCCCTCGAAGCCGGTCCCCTATCTGGACAAGATCAACATTGGAATGGCTCCGGAATATATGACTGCTGATCAACGGCACGCTGCGCGCCGGCCAGATGTTCTGGTCTATCAAAGTGAACCGCTCGAAATTGACACCACACTCGCCGGGCCCCTCGAAGTGAAACTTTATGTATCGACGTCCGGTACCGATTCTGACTGGGTGGTAAAACTGATCGATGTCTATCCCAATGACTATCCAGACCCCAAAGAGAATCCCTCGGGTGTGCGAATGGGGGGCTACCAGCAATTGATCCGCGGTGATGTTTTCCGTGGAAAGTTTCGAAAGAGCTTTGAAAAGCCGGAACCATTTGTACCCAACCAGCCGGAACTCGTGAAATTTACGATTCCCGATGTTTGTCATGCCTTTCGCCCGGGCCATCGAATCATGATTCAGGTGCAAAGCAGTTGGTTTCCCTTGATCGACCGCAATCCACAGACGTTCGTCGACATCTACACTGCCAAGCCTGCAGACTTCCAGAAGGCAACTCAGCGCGTGTATCACTCCGCTGTGATGCCGTCACAGGTGACGGTTCCTGTTCAAAAGCCAGTGACAGGCAATCTTCCCGTGAAATGATCGTTTGTTGATCGAGTATTCCCAGCTGACAATGGACATACGATGTCTGACCTGCAAAATGATCGTCGTCATTTTCTGGCGAGTGTCGGCTTACTGCCGCTACTTGGTTCTGCGGCACTGGCAGGTGCAAGTGAGCCTGGGCTCGCGCCAGACCCTGCTCGTGAGTTAAAACCTTCGGCAGCAGATCTTGGATTAAACTTTAACGTGGTTGATCAGATCGCCGAGATGAATCAGCCCGCCGTGTTCCCGCGGAAAATGGATGTCGCGTACGATGCTGTTTTTCGTGAAAATGCCCGGGCCAAGATCAAAGAAGTCCTAAGTTACGAACCACCAGTCGTTGCTTTTGATCCCGAGGTGGTCGAGCGAGTCGACTGTGGAGACTTCTGTCGCGAACGTGTCATGATTTCGACCACGCCGTGGTTTCGCATTCCCGCCATTGTGCTGATTCCGAAGGGGTTGAAGAAAGCTGCACCGGCCATCGTGGATCTGCATTCGCATGGAGGACTGTTTCTGTTCGGGAAAGAGAAAGTCGTCGATTTCGGGACCAACCATCCGGCAATGATCAAATATCACCAGCAGAACTATGACGGACGGCCGACGGCAACCGCACTCGTTCAGCGCGGATATGTTGTGATCACGATCGACGCCTTCATGTTTGGTGAACGTCGTGTACAACTCGACGAAGATTTGAAATACGGCTGGGACCGTTCGAAATACTCACTCGACGACGTCCAGCACCTGAATCAGAAGTGTCGAGCCAGGGAATCGACGATTGCCAAGAGTCTGGTTCTGGCTGGTGCAACCTGGCCAGGGGTTGTTAACTTCGATGATCGGCGCGTTGTCGAATATCTCACAACGCGTCCAGAGGTGGACGCTCGGCGTATCGGATGCATTGGCATCTCGATGGGGGGATATCGTTCAGCCTATCTGGCTGCGATGGATCAACGAATCAAGGCCGCCTGCGTCGTTGGATTCATGTCCGCGATGCGGCCGATGTTGAAGTCGCACGTCGACACACATTCGTGGATACACTTTCTGCCGGGGCTGCATCGTTTGATGGATCTGCCGGACCTGGTTTCGCTGACAGCGCCGCGAGCATTGTTTGTCCAGCAGTGTTTACAGGATCGCCTCTTTCCATTGTCTGGAATGCAATCGTCCGTTCAACGAATCACAGAACTTTACCAGGCGGCAGGTTGTCCAGATCAATTTATCAGCCGGTTCTATGACGAACCTCACCGCTGGTCGATTGCCATGCAGGACGAGGCATTCCAGTGGCTGGACGAGAAGCTAGGTCACCAGCGTTCGTGACAGCGGATTTCAACAGTCATTCGGGTGACGAAAGCCGAGCCAGCGCCAACGCGCCATGGACAACGACACTCTCACCCAGGCCAGCAGGAAGCAGTTGAAATGAATTCGCCAGGGGAGGAAACACGTATTGTTGTACCGCCTGGCGAAGCGGTACGAAGAAGATCTCCTCTCCCACCAGCGAGACTCCTCCACCCACGATGATGGCTTCCGGGGCAACCAGAGTAATAACCTGCGCAATCGCCCAGCCCAGGACTCGGGTTGCTTCAACATATTCATCGCGAGCAATCTGATTTCCGGAGATTGCAGCTTCTCCCACGCTCTTGGTCGTCAAGGTTTCGATCTTTCCCTGGCACCGTTCCAGCAAGTCTTGAATTGCCGAAGATGATTCTCCGCGACCGAGGCGATCGCGCACGTTTCGCTGAGTCGCGGCAGCAATCCCAGGTCCCGCCGATCGCGATTCGACGGTTTGCTTCGACTGAATCGCGTCCAATCCAGGTCGAAGATGGCCAATTTCGGCAGCCGCAGGTCGATCAGTACCATGAATCCGCCGATCAATGACAAAGCCACCCCCGATTCCGGTCCCGACAGTGACGTAGAACAGGCTGCGAGCATTGCGTCCTGCACCAAAACAGGCTTCGGCCAGGCACGCCACATCGCAATCGTTGCCCAATGTCGTCGGCACCCCCAATTCCTGCTGTGTCCATTCCACGAGCGGAAATCGATCCCATCCAGCCACCTGGTGGCTCGTCTGTACGATCCCCTGCGTTCCGAGAATCGGGCCACCAAAACCATATCCCACCCGTTTCACACCATATTTCGAAACGAGTTCACGGCCCACGGTGCGGATTTGTTCCCGTATCCCCGCACCTCCCCGTTCGATCTGAACATCACGTCGCTCAAATGCGACAAAGTCTGAGCCATCACCGTGGCCGACACCGAGTTGCAGCTTCGTTCCACCGATTTCGATACCAAGATACATGAGCTTGTTCACACCGTTGCGAAGTTGGATTGGATGGAAGGTCACTGACGCCACAATAACCGATCACAGACGATTCTGTCATCGACACGATCTGCATTTCGTAGTCCCCCAACAGGGGCTGGTTCTGGGAGGGCGATCATCCAAACTCGCAACACTTCATCTTGAGTTTCCACATACTCTGCCAAAGAAGCAAAACAGCCTCGTTCACATTGGTGAACGAGGCTGTCGATTCTGCAATCTTGATCAGCAGTGTTGCTTAGAAGTCGCCGACAACTTCGCCATCAGCACGCGACATCAGCTTGCGAACGGTGTTGAAATCGATGTTTTCGGAGACGAAGCGGACCGTTCCGTCGCCCATCAACATGTGACAGCCACCGACGTGCTGGCTGAAAGGTTCGTCGTTCGGGCCGCAGTTATTGGTCGTCCAAGGGCAGGTTGCTGGCCCACCGGTTGGAGTCTTGTTGTTATTGATCAAGGGACCGCGATTGGCCCCGGGACCTGAAACACCTGATCCACTGTCTGGATCTGCCCAACGATTCGGAGCAGACATTCCGCCTGGCATCACGGTGGTGTCAACCCCGGCCATCGTTCCGAGTGCGTTACCGACCAATGTCGCTCCAGCTGCGTAGGAACCAGTAATGTTGCTGGGCTTGCCGGCATCTTCAACGATGGCAACCGTGTTGGAGGAACCATCCGTACATGCCGCGATGGTGTTCCATGCTCCAAGGAACGAATCACGGTCCCAGGTGGCGTCGAGTTTCATGCGAGTGTTGGTGGCGTCGACGTCGGTGTATGCGACAGGCATGTAGTCAACAACGCCGAACGCCGAACTGTCGGTATGAGGAATACCATTGCTTGGACACAGGAACGCGTTGATCTTGGTGGACGACGCAGCGCGATTGGTAGAGTTCGCTGAGTTTGAGTAGTGGTAAGCGAAATTGTACTGGGCGTAGACCGGAGCCTGATCAATGAATGGCAGGATCTGGGTAAAGGTCGACGTTGGAGTGAACGATCGGAAGTAAGGCGAGACACCGCGGAATGTGTATTCACCGGCCGATGGCAGGCGGTTATAGGTCGATTCGTAGTTGAACATCCCCAAACCCATTTGCTTCATGTTATTCTTGCACTGGGTACGGCGAGCCGCTTCACGGGCCTGCTGAACAGCGGGCAGCAAGAGTGCAATCAGAACGGCGATGATCGCGATAACGACCAGCAGTTCAATCAGGGTGAATCCCCGTTTGCGAGCAGACAACTTAACCATTCGAAACAAATCCTCAAAACGTATTGGAACTGAAACCTCAAATCCGAATCTCAACAACCAGCGCATCCTGCGATTGACATTCCATCATCCGTGACGATTAACTCAGCATGTAAAAGTGAAAAGCCTCCTCTGCCCACCGCACGTCTCCCGATTTCCCCTGAGCGCCAGAAGGACAATACTGATCGGGTGAGACACTTTTCTAATTCTTGGCCAGCTTTGTTAAGAAATCGTGAAGTTCCAATGAAGATTCGAAACTTGGCTCAAATGAAGCAATACACCTGTGAAATCCAGAGGAATTCACAGGTGCGATTTTCGGCAGAGTATGAACACCGCAACAATTCTTAGAAGTCCCCAACAACTTCGCCGTCAGCTCGAGACATCAACCTGCGAACGGTGTTGAAGTCAGCGTTCTCTGAAACAAATCGGACAGTTCCATCGCCCATCAGCATGTGACAGCCGCCGATATGCTGGCTGAACGGCTCGTCGTTCGGACCACAGTTGTTGGTTGTCCATGGACAGGTGGCTGGCCCACCCGTTGGAGATTTATTATTATTGATGAGGGCACCGCGATTGGCACCTGGACCAGAGACCCCCGAACCGCTATCAGGGTCGGCCCAGCGATTCGGTGCCGATGCTCCTGATGGCATAGCCGCCGTATCGACGCCTGCCATCGTGCCAAGGGTGTTTCCCGCAGCAATGACGGCTCCCGCACCGTAGGATCCGACGATATTGCTCGGCTTTCCGGCATCTTCAACGATGGCGACCGTATTTGAAGAACCGTCCGTGCAGTCACCGATGCGATTGTGGAATCCCAGGAACGAATCACGGTCCCACACAGTGCTCAGCTTCTGGCGCGTATTCGTATCGTCAACATCGGTATAGGCGACGGGCATATAGTCGACGACCCCGAATGCCGACACGTCCGTATGAGGGATACCGTTGCTCGGGCAAAGGAATGCTGCAATTTTGGTTGACGAAGCAGCGCGATTCGACGAATTCAACGAATTGGAATAGTGGTAAGCGAAGTTGTACTGCGCATAAACCGGTGCCTGATCGATGTAGGGCAGAATCTGAGTGAAAGTTGAAGTAGGGGTAAACGCCCGGAAGTAGGTCCCGCTGACACGGCTGGTAAATTCGCCGGCTGACGGGAGCACGTTGTACGTGGATTCGTAGTTGAATAACCCGAGCCCCATCTGCTTCATGTTGTTTTTGCATTGTGTACGGCGTGCGGCTTCACGGGCCTGCTGAACTGCTGGCAGCAGCAACGCGATTAGAACGGCGATGATCGCAATCACCACCAGCAATTCAATCAAAGTAAACCCTCGACGACGGACAGGTGACTTCAGCATTTCCCACTTACCTTTCTCACGATTACCAAACAGTACAGCGGCGGCATACGACGAGTAAGCTCGCAAAACAATGACAGATTTAGATTCCGTTCCAACCGAAGCCATTGCCTGAATTTCATGGATTGCGGCTAACATTGCCTGGACAAGCGTCATCGTCCATCAGACGAATATGCCGTCTCATCAAGCCTGCCCTTCAGACAAGCGAATATGCTATTCCGAAATGTAAATGAACGATGAGACATCCGTGAAGAAACAATGAAATCCAAATGGGTATGGGGCATGGACATCGAACTCGACATTGCAGCCTGAATCGACGCTTCAGTTCGCCATCACAATCCCTCCAACCGCTACGGTCCGTATCGACTTTTCCTGTTGAGTAAAAACGACTGGATGTTGACGTCATGCGACATCCTGTGAGCTATGTTTTGCCAACGGCATTGATCCATGTCACCGAAACTGCTTCGGCGACTCCATATCGGACGAACACGTCGCGTCGCGAAGCGTCCGCAGGATCAGGGCTGGAACTTGTAATCTGACCACCATCATTCGATAACCCCGGAGCCCGATTGTGACCGAATCCACCCTCGAATCCACCATTGACACGACTGCCGTCCGCGAAGTCCTGGCCCAGCACGGACGTTTGACTGTCGATATCAATACGCTGGACGTGGATTTTGACCTCTATGGAGCCGGACTGACGTCTCTGGCAACCGTCGGCATCATGCTGGCGCTGGAAGACCGGTTTGACGTTGAATTCCCTGAATCCATGTTAAGCCGCAGCACTTTCCGCAGCGTTGCTTCGATTGCCGAAGCTGTCGCGAAGCTGGCCGGCTGATTTACAGATTGTCTTTCGATTCGACGCATTTCGCGTGTTGTTTTTCTGTCCCCCATCGCGAGCCCTCCCCATGACGACTGCCGTCACAGAACTGCCTGGTACCGAGACCACTGCTGCCGCTCCCGTGGCTCTCAATTTTGACGAACTGCTGACACGCGTCCACGCGATCGGTCGCGAGGTGCTGGCTGTCCATGCGAACGACGTTGATCGTCTCGCCCGCTTCCCTGCGGAATCGATCGAAGCGATGAAAGAGGCTCAGTTGATGAGTGCCTATGTTCCCACCGAGTATGGGGGGATGGGGCTGAATATCGTTGAAATCTCGCGGATCTGCGAAGCGTTTGGAAACTACTGCGGGTCTTCCGCAATGATCTACGCCATGCACTGCATTCAAGTCGCTTGCGTGGTCCATCATGCACAACATTCGTCATACTTCCGTCGCTACCTGAAACTACTCGTCAAGGAGCAGCGCCTGATGGCGTCGGCCACGACGGAAATCGGCACCGGTGGCGACCTGCGATCCAGTATCTGTGCGATTGAAGTCAATGGTGACTGCTTCACGGTCACCAAGAAGGCTCCCGTCATTTCCTACGGCGAGTACTCTGACGACCTGCTGCTGACCTGCCGCAGTGGCCCGAATTCTCCTGCAAGTGAACAAGTCCATGTGATGGTTCAGCGAGGCGAGTATATCGCCGAACCGCTGTCGACCTGGGACACGATGGGATTCCGAGGGACCTGCAGTTCCGGATTTACGGTGACAGCCCACGGTTCCACCGATCAGATCCTGCCGACGCCGTTCAACGATATTCTGTCACTGACGATGCATCCCTATTCCCACATCGTCTGGGGCGCGCTCTGGACTGGAATTGCTGCCGATGCCGTCAACCAGGCACGCGCATTTGTGCGGACCGAAGCACGAAAAACGCCAGGCGAAACGCCGATCTCGGCTGTCCGATTGGCCGAAGTCGATCTGGTGCTGCAGGAAATGCGGCACAATGTCTATGGCCTGGCTCGTGAATACAACGAACTTCTGAAGGGGGGCTGCCCCGGTCAGATTCACGGATTCGGATTCTCGATCCGAACCAACAATTTGAAACTTTCCTGCTCTCAACGAATTGTTGAGATCGTCGGACAGGCCCTGCTGATCTGTGGCATCTCCGGCTATCGAAACGATTCGAAGTTCAGTCTGTCTCGTCATCTGCGCGATGCTTACGGTGCCGCTCTGATGGTTAACAATGACCGTATTACCAAACTTAACGCCACCATGCTGCTGGCTCACAGAGAAGGAAATTGACGATGTGTCTTGCAACAATGAGTCTGACTGAAGCCTACCAGCACTGCCAGGATCAACTGACTCAGGCGGGGTTGCTGATTCGGATGGACGTTCCGGGACTGTATGGGTTCAGTGGCGTTTTCGAAGACGTCATCGAACGTTTTGAGCAGGTGGTGACTCAACATGCCCGGCCGCTCCACGCTGAAGTGATGCGATTCCCAGCCATCCTGGCTCGGAAGAACTACCTGAAGACAACGCATATTGAAAACTTCCCGGACCTGCTTGGATCCGTACATAGTTTTACCGGAAACGAGCGAGATCACGCGAAATTGCTGGACAAGCGCAATCGAGGCGAAGACTGGACTGAGCACCTGACTCCTTCAGAGGTGATGTTGACCCCAGCGGCCTGTTATCCATTGTACCCAACGGCATCTGGGACCACATTGTCTGACGAGGGACGTCTGGTCGACCTGCGATCATTTGTCTTCCGCCACGAACCATCGCCCGATCCCGCACGGATGCAGGTCTTCCGCCAGCGAGAATTCGTTCGCCTGGGGACGGCAGAACAGGCTCTGGAACACCGAGCCTACTGGCTGAAAGCGGGTCAAGAGATCTTGAATTCGGTCGGATTGAACGTCGACTGTGAAGTTGCCAACGATCCATTCTTCGGACGTGGTGGCCGCATGATGGCTGCTGCCCAGAAGGAACAGGACCTGAAGTTTGAATTGCTGCATGCTGTCGCTACCTCGGAAAAGCCGACCGCGATTACTTCCTGCAATTATCACCTGGACCATTTCGGTCATACGTTTGAAATCCGCACCGGCGATGGGGAATACGCCCACACAGCCTGTATTGGCTTTGGTCTTGAGCGAATCGCCCTGGCGCTGTTCATGACACACGGTTTTGATCCCGATCATTGGCCAACTGAAGTGAAGAGTGTACTCGCACTATGACCAAACAGGTTTTTCCACTCAGCCCGGAAAGTT
The DNA here is from genome assembly GCA_964609845.1 of uncultured Planctomycetaceae bacterium. Lineage (GTDB taxonomy): Bacteria > Planctomycetota > Planctomycetia > Planctomycetales > Planctomycetaceae > Schlesneria. Next base: position 11,889 of record CAZSTW010000163.1, read on the forward strand.
ATCAACGGCACGTCATTCACACTCGTGAACGACACTGGGCTGAGACGAATTGCTACGTCGATGTCTGGATTGAGCTGCTGCATGCCTGGGGATTCGATCCGGTGGCGGCCCTGCCGTTTACGTTAACGATCGACTTCGAAGGGGACCAGTGGACGTTCTTCAAGTTTCCACATACGGACCTGCGGGCATTGTACGGCCTGGATGTACAGGAACTGGCGATCTGGCAGCCACTGGTCGAACATGTCGATGAACAGGTTGGCCTCGGCCGACCTGTCCTCGTCGAACTCGATTCGTATTACCTTCCTGACACGGAAGGGACGGCGTATCGTCGTGCCCATGTGAAATCGACTGTCGCAGCAATCGAAATCGACACCAAACAGCAGCGCCTTGGCTATTTCCACGGCCAGGGCTACTACGAACTTTATGGCGAAGACTTTGTCAATGTCTTTCGGCTGGCAGGTCCCGTCGATCCAGCGATGCTTCCTCCCTATGCGGAATTCGTGAAGCGACGCCATCATCGAACGTCGGATGTCGCCAGCCTGACGAAGAAATCCATGGAACTGCTGAAGGAGCAACTTGAGCTGATTCCCGAAGTGAATCCGTTTGAGAAGTTCAAGCCGCGATTTGCAGCAGATCTTGATTGGTTGACGAACGAGTCACTCGATGTCTTCCATCAGTACTCATTTGCGACGCTGCGACAATTCGGGGCCAGCTATGAAATGGCGGCTCTATACCTGGACTGGCTCGGTGCGCACGACGTTCCTGGGCTGGAAGTCGCCCGCGATGCGTTTCTACAGCTTTCCAACGGGGCCAAGACACTCCAGTTCCAACTGGCGCGGGCCATGGCTCGCAAGAAGCCACTCAGCCTGACACCTGTTGATGATATGGCCGCAACGTGGCAAGCCGCGATGACGCATCTGCAGTCTCACGTTCTGGCGAGCTGATTGAAATGATCTGTTGTGAAGTGGGATGCAATGAGCGGGGATTCCAATTCAGATGCGATCGTTCGTCCTGGCACTCTGGGGCCATGGCGATGTTGCTCGCATTCCCCCGGATCGATTTCTGACGCTGCACAATTGCGGGAGACCAACTCGGAATGGCTTCCTGCGACGGTACCATCGACAGTTGCTTCGACGCTCGCTTCAAACGGTCAATGGTCATTTGAGCATCCTCTGGAAATAGACGCTCACGACTGGTGGTTCCAGACCTCGTTTGAAGCGACTCCCGGCACGAATCAACACCCGGCTCATCTGGTCTTTGACGGACTGGCGACGCTGGCGGAAGTCTGGCTGAACGGCGAGTTATTGCTGACCACGGACAACATGTTTCGCAGCTATTGCGTCGACGTTTCGTCACGATTGCGCCGTGAAAATGAACTTGTCATCGGATTTCGATCGGTCACTGAAGCATTAAAGAAAAAGCGACCTCGGCCCCGCTGGAAGACCAACCTCGTTTCAAACCAGCAATTGCGCTGGCACCGAACAACGCTGCAAGGGCGAATTCCGGGCTGGTCTCCGCCTGCTCCTGCTATTGGCCCGTGGAAAGCGATTCGACTGGAGTCAGGGCCCGTGACACCCAGGCAGATCCATCTGCGATCCCGGCTTGATGGAACAACCGGCGTTGTCACGATCGACGCCACTGTCATCAATGACGGTACTATTCAACGGGCATCACTTCGTGTCGGCTCAGATGTGGCTCCGCTGCATGTCGAGCGGGAAATCAGTGGGTTTTCGCTTCGCGGGGAACTTCGCATTCCACAGGCACGTCAATGGTGGCCGCACACGCACGGACAACCCGCATTGTACGAATGTGAAGTGATTCTCGAGGCGGAACATTCGCGTCACGTCGTTGCCTGTCACCCTGTCGGCTTTCGGACATTAAGGATTGACTCAACACGCAGCGATGCCTCAGGCCATGAATTGTTTCAGGTCTACGTCAACGGAGATTCGATCTTCTGTCGCGGGGCCTGCTGGACCGTAGCTGACATTTTGACACTTGCTGGCAGCGAACAACAGTTGAGGCAGGATTTGATGCTCGCGCGTGACGCCGGCATT
>CAZSTW010000164.1:0-13742 GCA_964609845.1 uncultured Planctomycetaceae bacterium
GGTCGGTCTCGGCATGTGCCAGGATCTTCACTCGACCTTCAGTCTGCCCCAGTGCCTTGGCCCGACCATTCGCCATGAACGGGAACGATCCCACCTTGTAAGGGACGCCGCCATCTTTCAGTTGTTCTTCTGTCTTGCCAACACTGGCGATTTCGGGATCGGTGTAAACAACACCCGGAATCGCGTCGTAATTGACGTGGCAATATTTGCCCGCCAGCCCTTCGGCACACGCAACCCCTTCTTCTTCGGCCTTGTGGGCCAGCATCGGACCAGGAATCGCATCGCCGATCGCGTAGATTCCCGGAATGGACGTCTGGAAATGACGGTCCACGTTGATGAATCCGCGATTGGTTCGAGCAACGTTGAGTGCATCCAAACCCAGATCACCTGTGTTTGGAAGTCGTCCGACGGCCAGCAGGACACGATCACAATCGATCGAAGGTTGGCCTTCGCATTCGACCACACATCGTCCATCGACCACGCGAGCACCAGTGACCCGCATTCCCAACTTGAAGTCCAGCCCCTGCTTCTTCAGCATTCGCTGAGCTTCGTTGGCGATTTCGGTGTCCATGCCCGGCAGAATTCGATTGAGATACTCCAGGACCGTCACCTTGGATCCGAGTCGTGCCCAGACGCAGCCCAGTTCCAGTCCGATCACACCAGCTCCGATGACGACCAGATGCTCGGGGACATCCGGGTACGTGAGAGCTTCGGTACTGGTGCCAATCAGATTTCCATCAACTTCGACCCCCTTCAGCGGTGCTGAAACACTGCCCGTGGCGATCAGGATGTTCTTGGCGGTGAGTTCGACCGGTTGCGGGCCATCGACCTGGACTCGACCCGGTGCCGGAATACGACCATGCCCCGTGTAGCGAGTGATCTTGTTCTTGCGGAACAGCCCTTCGATTCCCTTGGTGAGGGTCGAAACGATCTGATCCTTGCGGCCCATCATCTTGGCGAGATCCAGTTTGACACCTTCAACGGCGACGCCGAACTCGGAAAGATGGCTCTGGGCCATACGATAAAGTTCACTCGCTTCGAGAAGTGCCTTGCTGGGAATGCAACCGACGCGCAGGCACGTTCCCCCAAGAGCGTTTTCTCGTTCCACACAGGCAACGTTCAGTCCCAGCTGTGCGGCACGAATCGCCGCGACGTAACCACCCGGACCGGCACCAATAACCACCAGATCATGCTGAGTCATACAACAGAATTTCCATCAAGTAACTTGGTTTCAGACATCCAGCAGCAGGCGGACTGGGTTTTCGACGCAATCCTTAATCCGCTTCAGGAAGCTGACACCTTCACGCCCATCGACAATCCGGTGATCGTAGGTCAGGGCGAGATACATCATCGGACGGATCACAACCTGGCCATCGCGGGCAACCGGTCGATCCTGAATCGCGTGCATACCGAGCACACCGCTTTGAGGAGGATTGACGATCGGAGTCGAAAGCAGTGATCCGTAGACACCACCGTTGCTGATTGTGAATGTTCCACCAGTCAATTCCTGGGGACTGAGCTGACCGTTCTGGGCTCGCTTGGCAAAGTCGGCGATGGCCAGTTCGATTTCTGCAAAGCCCATCCGTTCAGCGTTCCGCAGCACGGGGACAACCAGTCCCTTTCCGCCGCCAATGGCGATGCCGATATCAAAATAGTTGTGATAGACGATCTCACTACCTTGAATCTCTGCATTGATCGCTGGGAACGCCTGCAGAGCGTCAACAGCAGCTTTGACGAAGAACGACATGAAACCAAGCTTGATTCCATAGCGTTCTACGAACGAATCCTGATGCTGCTTTCGCAGGTTCATGATGCCTGACATATCGACTTCGTTGAATGTCGTCAGCAGCGCAGCCGTGTGTTGAGCTTCCACCAGACGCTGAGCAATTCGCTTGCGAATGGGGCTCATTGGCTGTCGTTTTTCGGACCGCTCGCCTGTTGCCTTGGTGATGATCGCTTTCGGAGGAGCCGCCACAACAGCCGCTGGTTTTGGCTCAGCGGGCTTGGCTGGGGGCGCGGCAGCAACTGAAATTTGTCGCTGGACATCTTCCTTCAAAATGCGTCCACCAGGCCCGGTTGGAGTGACCTGCGATGCTGAAACACCATTTTCGGCCATGGCTCGTGCTGCTGCTGGCATCACCCGTGGGGCGGATTCAGAGGCGGCCACGGAGGGCGGTGGAGCAGGTTCCGACGGAGGGTTTGCGGGTGCCGATGCAGGAGTGTTCGCAGTCACGGATTCGTCAATCAGCGCGACCACTTCTCCAACATCTGCAGAATCACCATCATTCTTCAGAATCTTGGCGATAACACCACCCGCTGGCGAAGCAATCTTTTGTGTCGCCTTGTCACTTTCGACCTCGACGAGATCGTCTCCGACGTTGACCTGATCGCCGACCTTCTTCAACCATTCGACCAGAACGACAGTGGTGATCGATTCGCCAAACCCAGGGACTCTTACTTCAACGGTCATGGAATTGGTACTTCCTCAGTTCAGGGAAAATCCGCCCGCTTGGCGATGATTTATTCTACAGTGTTGTGCTCATCTCGTATCATGGGCGAATCAGTGGTGAACAATCGGCTTCAACGAGGGGCCGATCGCTTTGGTCAGGATTACATCCTGCTCGATATCGTGGCTGGTATGCGAACCGGTCGCCGGACTTGCCGAGGCAGGTCGGTATATTCCGTCAAACGGATGCCGGTTAAACAAGGACTGCCCCCAGATTACTCGCAGGAATCGCCAAGCCCCCATGTTTTCAGGGTCTTCCTGAACGAATGTCACGGGAGTCCCCTCTGCATACGCCGACAAGTGTTCTCGCAGTGCTTGTTCTGGTAGCGGATAAAGCTGTTCCAGCCGCAGAATGGCGACGTCTGTACGATGCAATTCGGTCCTGCGCTTCAGCAAATCATAATAGACTTTGCCCGAGCATAGCAGAATTCGCTTGACGCCCGACGGTGGAACGTCTTCGGTATCCGGAATCACTCGCTGGAACGTCCCCTTCTCGAGGTCACTCAACGGTGACACCGCAGCCTGCAGTCGCAACAGCGACTTGGGAGTCATCACGATCAAAGGCTTGCGCCATTTACGCAAAACCTGCCGGCGCAGCACATGAAAAATCTGGGCGGGAGTTGTCGGGCAGACAACCTGAATGTTGTCTTCTGCCGCGAGTGCCAGGAATCGTTCCAGTCGAGCACTGGAGTGCTCGGGCCCGGCCCCTTCAAAGCCGTGAGGCAACAGCATGACCAGACCGCTCAGGCGATTCCATTTATCTTCCGCACTGACGATAAACTGATCGATGATAACTTGTGCCACATTGGCGAAGTCACCGAACTGAGCTTCCCAGCAGATCAGGCCATCGGGAGTATCCAGGCTGTAGCCGTACTCGTAGCCGAGGACGCCAGTTTCGCACAGACAACTGTTGTACAGTTCGATTGGTCCCTGCGTCGGAGACAGATTTGCCAGGGGCATATACTGTTTCCCATTTTCGACGTCGTGCAGAACCGCATGCCGATGACTGAACGTACCGCGTTCGACATCCTGACCATGGATTCGAACTCGGTATCCTTCCAGAGAAATCGTGGCGAATGCGAGTGCTTCAGCAGCACCCCAATCGAGTGATTGTTCCCCGCGTGCCATCGCCCGCCGGTTCTGCAGCAGGCTGATGCGTTTGGGGTCCGGATTGAAAATACGCGTGTGCGGATGGAAGTCGTCGGGGAAACAAGTCAGTTTATCCAGCGTTTCCGCGAGCTTCTCGACCGGCACGCCCGTATCAACTTCGGCGACACCGGCTTCATATCCGCCAACATAACCACGCCACATCCCTTGAAGAGTATCCCACCGGTGCTCATAACCGGGGCCGCGCGCCACTTCATATTCCGACTCGAGCTGCTGGCGGTGAACGAACTGGACGCGATCCGCTTCTTCCTGCGTGATTCCACCCATTTTCAGCAGTTGATCGAGATAGCTTTGCCCCACTTTTTTGCGAGACCTGATCTTGTTGTACATCAACGGCTGGGTGAAAGCGGGTTCATCCTGCTCGTTATGTCCACGCAGGCGATAGCAATACATGTCGATGACGACATCGCGATGAAATTCCTGACGGAAATCCATCGCCAGCCGGACAACCTGAGCAACGGCTTCGGGGTCTTCACCATTCACATGGAAGATCGGAATCTGCAGCATCTTGGCGACGTCAGTCGCGTACGCTGTTGAGCGAGCTTGTGAAGGACCAGTCGTGAAGCCGATCTGATTGTTCACGACCACATGAATTGTTCCACCGATTCGAGTGGCAGCCAATTCATTGAGATTCAGTGTTTCCTGGATGATTCCTTCGCCAGCGAATGCGGCGTCACCGTGAATCAACATGCACAGGACTTTACCGCGGTCAATATCGCGTTTGCGATCTTGCTTAGCTCGAACTCGCCCCATCGCGACGGGATTCACAAATTCCAGGTGGCTGGGATTGAAGCAGAGTGACAAATGAACTTTACGACCATCGCCAGAATACCAGTCATTGCTGTAACCGAGGTGATACTTCACGTCACCACGACCAGTATTGAGTTCTGGATCGAGATCGGAAAACTCGCGGAAAATTGCCCGCGGCGCTTTGCCCATGATACTTGCGAGGACATTCAGGCGGCCACGATGTGCCATGCCCATCACGACTTCTTCGATCCCCTGGTCTGCGGCCTTGTAAATTGCCAGTTCGAGCAGCGGAATCAGGGTCTCGGCCCCTTCCAGCGAGAAACTCTTGGCGTCCTGCCATTTTTTCAGAATAAATTCTTCAAAAACGACCGCGTCACTCAGTCTTTTGTAAATCCGTCGCTGTTCTTCACGCGTCAGTTCGATCCGGTTTTCGGTCGCTTCCATCCGTCGCTGAAGCCATTCACGGACCGGCAAGTCGTCGATATGCATGAACTGCACGCCGATCGAGCGGCAATACGTATTCCGTAGCCAGATGACGATTTCACCAAGTGTCCGCAGGTTGGGACCGCTCGATGCCATTGTCGAGAACTGCCGTTCCATATCGGCGGCCGAAAAGCCGCAGTTGGCCGGCTCCAGTTCGGGAACTTTGGGACGGGGCTGACCGAGCGGATCGATATCCGCAGCGTAGTGCCCCATCACGCGGTAGTTGCGGATCAGGCGGTCGACGCGTTCCTGCAGGATCGCGTAATCCAGTTCCATCGGGCTGACGACCGAACCATTGCCCATCTTCGGGGCGCGGAACAGGTCCACCTCATCTCCGTATTTGGCTTGAGTTTCAGCAATCTGCTGAAAGTACTCTCGCCACTCAGGAGAGACGGAATCCGGCGATTCCTGAAACTGAAGATACTGGGATTCCAGGTAGGACAGATTGGAACTGTCGACCGAGCCCAGTTGACCTTGATCGGTTGGGGAGCCGTCGGACGCCGACTCCATCACCTCCACCTCACGCACCGTACGTGAGGGCAGCACCATGTTGGAAGGACTCATCGTGTTTGTTTGCTTTTGATCCCGGTCCTGGCATCAACGCTGTCGGGGCATAGGTGGGCATCAAACCTGCCCCGCAGGCAACATTCTATACCGGTTCCATCCCGGTCAATCGTTCAGGCCATCAAATTCATCGGCGTTTCGGGGGGGCAGACCATCGACTGCACCCTGCATTTTCCGCAATCTTCCCGAATTCCTCAAAATCGGCTCGCCTGACACCTGCGAATTTAGCAGACCTTGCCAAGAATGAGGAGCGCGAAGAATCGAAATTCTTTTCTCTGTTCAAGACTTTCTTCAGTTTGGAAGCCGTGATCGCGAACTCTCTGGCAAAAACCTGCTGTTTCCGCCGATGCGGACAGCGTCGCAGGCTGCCTGCTACCGAAGACTTCTATTTGTAAGGTTGTAAGCACGTCTTTTTGTCAGCACGCCACCTGACGGGACGCTGCAAACCAAGAGACCCTTACCGCCAGATGCTCGCTCGCGATGAAAACGCGGGCGATTACCTGACATCGCAGCACGTTCAAAGGCTTTTGGCGGCCACGATCGACTGCCGCAGAATCTTCGACGCGAGCGGTTCCTCCCACTCGTTGTAAAGCTGAACGCATTTGATTCCAGCCACGACGATTGCGACGACAATTAAAACTTCTCTCATCATCCGCCTCCTTTTTGGGGTGGGGATAGTCGTAGTTTCGGTATTCCGAATCTACCGATGTTTGCCAGGGAATTCGGAGCGTTTCGGAAAGCCGAAGAATCAGCCTCGAACGCCTCCGCAGACCGACACACTGACTCACCAGCCAGACATCAATCCCCACAAAGCATTGTCAACACGTCGCTTAGACACAATCAAAAGAGTTGACAAAGCCGTTTAATCTCGTCTGGACCGGATTCCAGATTCCGTATCTAATCCCGACTCAACCTGACCTGGAAGGATCGGCGGCGTGGAAAGTTTGGCTCGACTGGTTCCCTTCGTCTGGCAACAACGCGGGCGACTCTGTGTTTCGTTTTCTCTGGCAGCGCTGATCGCCGTCCTGTGGACCGGTGCGCTCCTGCTCGTTTTCCCTGTGGTCAAGGTTCTCCTTGAGGGGAGATCCTTGGGCGAATATATCGCCTCGGAACTGACGACGGCACAAACCACGATTCGAATGCAATCTGAGCGTCGCGAGAAGATTGAGTCACTACTGGTAAAACTTCGGACAAACGGTACGCCTGAAGAAATCTCCCGTGCAGAAAAGGATTGTCGAGACTGCATCAGCGATCTGAACGAAGGCCTTCGACAGGAATGGCGGTTCCAATGGCTTCAATCAAATCTCGTGCCTCGCCTCAATCCCGATCGATTCACACTGCTCGCACAGCTGATGTCCCTGCTGTTAATCCTGACTGGGGTGAAATGCTGCCTGAGCTACATCCAGGAAACACTGGTCTGCGCGTCCGTGGAACGCACGATGCAATCGCTGCGTGAGCGACTATTTCGCGCGACACTCAAATTGGACCATCAGACTCTGGCCCTGGAAACGACCCCAACTTTAATGTCACGGTTCACGTTTGACTTGCAGCAGTTGTCAACGGGTTTGACATTACTTGGCAGCAAGGCGGTCATCGAGCCATTGAAGGCTGTCGTCTGTGTGGCGTGTGCATTTGGCGTCAACTGGCGACTGACAGCGTTGTCGTTCGCGTGTGCCCCCCTCGCAATCGTGTTGTTCGGGCAACTGGGAAAGCGACTGAAACGAGCCAGCCGGCGCCAGATGGAAAGTATGTCTCGAGTCTATCGCGCGTTGCTTGAACCACTTCAATCATTCACGACTGTACTGGCGTATCGGAATGAGCGACTTCATCGCAGGCGACTGGCACGTGAGAATCGTGACTACTTCGACAAAGCCATGAAGATTGTCCGGATTGACGCACTCTCCAGTCCCTCGATCGAATTCCTGGCGATGATTGGCGTGTTCGTGGGATCGCTTCCGGGAGCTTATCTCGTGTTGCGTGGTCAGACATCCATCTGGGGTGTGCGACTTTCCGAATACCAGATGGGCCCCGCTGAACTCGCGGTCCTCTACACGATGCTGGCAGGAATTCTTGACCCGGCGCGAAGGATTGCCAGCATTTATTCCAAGGTAAAGAAGTCGGCCACGGCCTGCGATCGTGTGTTCGGATGGATGGATAGAAACTCGCTCGTCACTTGCCAGCCTGCACCCGTTCCAATGCCGCGGCATCATCAATCAATCGAATTCGACCACGTTTCATTTCGCTATGCCGTAGCTGGTGACGATGCTCAGAACTCCGTCGCTCTGAATGACGTCTCTCTTGAGGTTCCATTCGGGGCGACCGTCGCAATTGTGGGCGGGAACGGATCTGGAAAGTCGACGTTGGCGAACTTGCTTCCCCGATTGTACGACGCCCACTCAGGATGCGTTCGAATCGATGGTGTTGATGTTTCGCAGGCGGACCCACGTGAACTTCGGCGTCAAATCGCTGTCGTCACCCAGGATACCCAGTTGTTCGATATGTCGATCGAGGAAAATATCCGTTACGGGCAACCTGATGCATCGGCTGGTGAGATCGAGGAAGCGGCCCGGCGTGCACATGTCTTGAGTTTTGTACAGCAGTTGCCCGAGGGCCTGAAGACGAGTGTCGGAGACCGCGGGCATCGTTTGTCGGGCGGACAGCGACAGCGCGTCGCCCTGGCCAGGGCTATTCTGCGAGACCCCGCCATCCTGATTCTCGACGAAGCGACATCGGCTGTCGATGTGCAGAGTGAACAACTCATTTTCGAATCACTGGCGGACCTGGCACGAGGACGCACGACGTTCATCGTCACTCATGGCATGACTCCAGTTCTGCTGGAACAGGTGACTCACGTTCTGGTGATGGAGCAGGGGCGGGCGATCGCGTTCGGTCCACACTCTGCGTTACTGGCCACCTGCCCTGCGTACCAGCGACTTTACGACGCTCAAGTCCGCCGCAGGGCCGCCTGAGAAGATACTTCGCGGGGCGTGGTTGAGGGCACTGGAGTCGGACCTGCGATATTTCGATCTTGGCACGACAGCGGTTGTTCTATCGCGAAAGAGGTCTGTTCCGGCCAAAGTCGAAACATCGCAGGCCCGCCCCTGTCTTGCACACCCCTTGAATCATATGTCCATTCAGCACCAACAGTCTTCATTCAATTCAAGTCGAACTTCAGATCGTTAGCGCCAGACGAAATCTTTGCTTTCAGCTCTGACGTCGCTTCAGTCCGATACTTTTCGGGGATCGCCGAGGCCTTCGGAGCAGGATTGTCGGGAGTCGGAGTCGGTGGAGTGATCGTCACTTTATAATCGCCAGGGACGACACCACCATTCACGGTGAACTTACCTTCCGCTCCCAGTTGAGCGACGGCAGCGTTACCGGTCGCTGAGTTCGAAAAGCTGACTGTTCCTTCGGTCAACGGCTTTCCTCCCAGGGTGACAGTCCCTTTGACTCCGGTGGGAGTTTCTTTGGCAGGAGTCCCGCTGCATCCCGATACGGCCCAGAGACCACAGAAACCAACGGCAATCATCAGTCGGCGCGAAAGCATAGATCGAATTCCTTTCAGGGAACGGACACTTAGGATGTGGAAGGACCAAAACGACAACGAACAGGGCTGCAGGTATTCACCTGCCAACTCAGAGTCACTGGCAGGCATGCCGTCATTCTGGAACAGATGTTTCGAAGATCGGTGACGTCGATGTCATCGCTGATCGCTTATGAAGAGGACGAAGCCACCACAAACCGACGCGTGAACACGACCGACACGGAACGCATGGATGACGGTTTTGGCGTCTCACGCCTGAACCAATCGATTGAACATTCACGCGATTTCGCGGTTGCAGCGAATACACAGACAAAGAGGTATCCAGCGATGAAACTGGATACCTTTGATGTCACGCCAGTAGCATTTTTTAAAAATCACCAACAGGAATCCCGTCGTCTCGCGAGCAGATGTTTCGCACTACGGTAAAGTCAGTGTTGTCACTGATGAAGCGAACGGAACCATCACCCATCAAGGCATGCACTCCACCGACGTGGAAGGAATTGACGACAGTGTTGGCATCCCAGGGATTGTCGGAGCCCCCTGCCATCGTTGGAGCATTAAACTTGTACTGCACACCCGTCAATCCGGTACTCCACGAATCAGCTCCACCCGGGTTGGTACCCGAGACGAGTCCACCAAACGTTGTTCCCGTGTAACCACCGTAGTAGCCGCTGCGCATATCCGTGTTTCCGACACGTCCTGACTGCTCGGCAACAACAATGACATTGGTTGTACCATCCACGGCATCGCGAATGCGGGTCAACTGGTTGTGCAGCAGCATTCCATTATTGGTGTAGAACCCACCGTAATTGCTGCTGGAACCGACGGTTCGTGACGCAACATCTGGAGTTGCCCCCGAAATGCCAACGTACATCGGAATTTGAATATTCATGGAATTGTTAACAATGTTCGCACAAGGATCGAGCGGGCTGGAGGGACAAACGTAAGCCGCCAGGACCAGTTTTGTCAGTGCAGTCGTGTTCGTGGTTGTCACGTTCCCCGCAAAGCTCTGCGTAAAGTCCATGCGGTTGTACAGCGGAGCCTGGTCAAAGTACGGGAACAATTGCAGACGCCAGTTCGGAACAGTATTCCATGGAGCGAACGAACCAATTGGGAAGCAATTGCTGGTACTTTCGTAATTGTGCAGAGAAAGTCCAATCTGTTTCATGTTGTTCTTGCATTGAGTTCTGCGGGCCGCTTCGCGAGCCTGCTGAACGGCAGGAAGCAGTAATGCGATCAGAACAGCAATGATGGCGATCACCACCAGCAGTTCGATCAATGTAAAGCCGATACGTCGAGACATGCGTCTACTCATCAAATCACCCCTGTCAAATACGATCGTTAAAGAAACGACTCCGGAATAGTTTCACGTGCGGTGCAATCCAGTGGAGGCATCCACGTGAAGTGACACGTCATGCAAACGCCCTGCCAGAGTTGGAATTTCAAGGAAATCAGCTTTATTCCTCGAAGAACGGCCCACACCGTGCGACTCGCTTAAGCGTCACTGCCGATTACTGGAGCGAGAGAAGGTTTCAATGCTGCGGCAACCCGAACTCTATTTTGCCCAGCGATTTGGTCTGGATTCTGTTACGGATATCCATCCCGTTCAATCTCGTGATACCATGGACCTGCCCGCGTTTGCCTCATCGACTTCGGAGACCCGAAGCGTGGTACCCGAAAGTTTGGAACGAACCCGCGTTTACCGATACTGGAAGCACATCCTGATGAAACCTGCTCTATTCCTCGCAAGTTGTCTGCTCATCTGCTGTCACTGGACGTGGGCTGCCGATCCCCGACCGAATGTGGTGTTTATCGCGATTGATGATCAGAACGACTGGATCGGAGCACTCGGTCATCCTCACGCGAAGACTCCTCACATCGATCGGCTGGCAGCGCGAGGGACGATTTTTCTGAATGCGCATTGTCAGGCACCGCTCTGTAACCCTTCGCGCACCAGCCTGATGACAGGATTGAGACCAACTACGACCGGAATTTATGGGCTGTCTCCGTGGTTTCGAACACTGGAGGAATGGAAAGATCGCGTCACCGTTTCGCAACACTTCAAACAGCATGGCTACCGAACCTACACCGTCGGCAAGATTCATCACGGAGGGGTCGGTGGACCTCAGCAGCGACTGCAGGAATTTGACGTATGGGGCCAGGCCGGGGGGATCGGTGTGAAGCCCGATAAAAAGCTGATCCCACCAACCCCGATGGGAAATCACCCCTTGATGGACTGGGGTGTCTTTCCACATCAGGATGAACAAAAGGGAGATTACCACGTTGCCAGTTGGGCTGTTGAGCAGATCAAGCAGGTTCCCAAAGATCAGCCCTTCTTTCTGGCAGCAGGCTTCTTCCTGCCGCATGTTCCCTGTTATGCCAGTCAGAAGTGGTTCGATTTGTATCCTGACGACGATCGAATTCTGCCCGTCGTCAAAGCAGGAGATCGTGACGATACCCCGCGTTTTTCGTGGTACCTGCACTGGGATCTTCCCGAGCCGCGCTTGAAATGGGTACGTGACAATCACCAATGGCGCAATCTTGTTCGCTCGTACCTCGCCTGCACGAGTTTTGTGGATGCTCAGGTGGGCCGAATCATGGAGACGCTTGAGAAAGAAGGGATTTCAGAAAATACGGTGGTTGTTCTCTGGGGAGATCATGGCTGGCATCTGGGTGAAAAGGGAATCACAGGAAAGAACACGTTGTGGGATCGGGGAACGCGAGTTCCCCTGATATTTGCGGGACCGGGAATTACGCCTGGTGGACGCTGTTCACAACCCGCAGAATTGCTCGACATCTATCCCACGCTGAATGAACTCTGCCACTTGAAGCCCAGAAGCGACCTGGAAGGGATCAGTCTGGTTCCACAACTGCAGAATGCGCAGACGAAACGCGAGCGACCTGCAATCACGTCTCACAACCGCGGCAATCATGGAATTCGCAGTGAAAACTGGCGATACATTCGATACGCCGATGACACAGAAGAACTCTACGACATGAAATCCGATCCCGCCGAATGGACAAATCTCGCAGGTCGCCCCGAGTATTCCGCCATCATCGCCGAACACCGTCGGTGGTTGCCGAAGATTGACGTCCCCCCCGCGAAGAACAGCGCACAGCGAGTCCTCACGTACGATCCTGCCACCGATATTGCGATCTGGGAAGAAAAGCCCATTCGTCGTTCAGACCCGATTCCCGAATGACGTTAATTCTTGTGTCAGGCCTGACAGTGGTGAACCGGCGAAGCAAAGCGCCGCTGGTTCCACCCTGCTTTTCCATGACAACATGAGCCGCGAAAGCAGTCGCGACATGCGTTCATCAGAATTTGACATTAAATGCGAACAGGATTAAATTCGCCGATGTCTGCAGTGATCTGTTGCTTTAATCCTCTGCGATTGGCTGAATCACGATGCGAGTATACATTCTGGCCACAATGAGTTTTGTGCTCGGCTTCACCACTTCGGTCCCGATCACCGCGGCCGACAAAGTGCCTCCCCGGGGAACTGGCGTGGCGCGTCCAGCGGTGGCAGCCGGTAAAAGCACCGAAGTTGCCGTCTTCGCTGGCGGATGTTTCTGGTGTACCGAATTTGCGTTTGAGCAGGTGGCTGGTGTTATCAATGTGGAGAGTGGCTACTGCGGCGGAACAAAAGCGTCGGCGAATTACAACATGGTTCACCGCGGCACAACGGGCCATGCAGAAGCGATCCGGATCACATACGATCCCGAGAAAGTCACATTCGACGATTTGCTCGATGTCTTTTTCGACTCACACGACCCGACTCAATTGAATCGCCAGGGAAAGGACGATGTCGGTCGGCAATACCGATCAGCGATCTTCTTCGCCGATGACGAACAGAAAAAGCAGGCCGAAGCCAAGATCGCCGAACTGGATGCAAAACGCGTTCACAAACGCAAAATCGTAACAAAGCTTGAGCCACTCACCGAGTTCTATCCCGCCGAAGACTATCACCAGGACTTCGCTCGCAGAAATCCATTTCTGCCATATATCCAAAGCCACGCGGTTCCCAAAGCAACGCATGTTCGGACGAAGCATCCCGAACTGATCCGGAATGGCGATGGGGCGGGACAATAAGCTTTGACGATTTCCAAACGATGAACCCCCACACAGATCTGCCACTGCGTGACCGCTTTGAGTCGAGGCGATCTGCTTCTCCCTTCTTTCCTCAGTGATCTCTGTGCCCTCTGCGTTTCTAACCTGCTTTATTCCTGAGCGACGTCCAGACGACACCGGCGACGAAGTGTGTACGGTGAAGGATCCTCAACGCCCAAGAATAGTGTTAAGTTCTTTCAATTCTCGCAGGGCATCAGCATTTCCAGGTTCAGCGCGGATTCGCTGCTGAACTTCAGAGATGCGATAGGTTGCATCCGTCATTTTCTGAGCACGCTCTAAATGAGGCTTGGCGGATTCCGGGCTACCGGTCTGCAGATAGGCTTGTGCCAGCTTGTGCTGGGCTCCGATATCGTAGGGATTCAGCGCGACTGACTGCTTCAGATCGGCGACGGCCAGATCAGGTTTACCGACATCCAGCAGCAGGATCCCTCGCAGCCGGAGCGATTCGGAATTGCTGCCAGATTTTGCGAGATATTGTTCGATCTCGGCGAGTCCCTCATCGAAACGGCCTTCCAGTCTCAAGAGCTGAACATAGGCCAGTTGGACTTTGCCAGCCAATGGTTTCGATTTCATCAGCAGATCAAACTCACGACGTC
>CAZSTW010000165.1:0-7630 GCA_964609845.1 uncultured Planctomycetaceae bacterium
GACATTTTTGTGACGTGCTATGGACAATGTCAGTTGTTTCACAATTTGCGAAACGGTCAGTTTCGTGAAGTCGCAGTGACAGCGGGCATTGTCACATCAGGCTGGCATACTGCTGCCGCATGGAGTGATGTTGATCGCGATGGTTGGCCCGACCTTTACATCGCGTCGTATGTCGAATGGCATCTAAATCCTGATGAATTCTGTGGAAACAAGGACCGAGGCGAGCGGGATGTCTGCTTACCGAACTCTTATCCTCCTTCTCAGGATCGTCTGTTTCGAAATCGCCGTGACGGAACGTTTGAAGAAATCACCGGACAGGCAGGCATCAATAATCTGGGCCGCGGACTTGGTGTTGTTTCTTGTGACTTCAATCGGGATGGATGGTTGGATTTTTACGTCGCCAATGATGCAGGTGCGAACCAGTTATATCTCGGGGGGGCGAGCTTTCCATTCGAGGAAACTGCAACGCTGGCGGGTTGTGCTTTTAACGAGTTCGGGGCTCCTGAAGGAAGCATGGGGGTCACTGTCGCCGACTATGATGGAGATGCTCTTCCAGACATCTTCGTGACTAATTTCGAATTTGAAGATAACTCACTTTATCGAAATCTCGGCAACGGCCAATTCGTGCATTCGAGCGTCAGCACGGGAATGTCAGGGAAGTGCCGGCGCTACGTGGGCTTCGGTACCGTATTTGCCGATTTCAATCAGGATGGATGGGACGATGTCGTAATATCGAATGGCCATGTTCAGTATCGGCGTCCGCCATTACGTCAGCCTGCGATCCTGTTTCAGAACCTGAATGGCAAGCGATTCATGGACGTTTCCGATCAGGCAGGACCGTACTTCAGTGTCCCACATATCGGACGTGGAGTTGCGGCAGGTGATCTGGACAACAACGGGACACTCGACATCGTCGTTGTTCATCAGAACGACCCTGTCGTGATCATGAAAAACCGGACCGCAGACAAGCCGTGGCTTGGTGTCCAATTGGTCGGAAAGAAATCGAATCCTGACGCGATCGGTGCAACAGTTTCAATCAAGTTCTCCGGCCGAACCATCACCCGGTTTGTAGTTGGGGGAGGGAGTTACCTTTCCAGCAGTGACCGGCGAATCGTTTTTCCGTTGGATTCTGGAGTTCGAGACAACATGGAACACCCAGAGATCACCGTTAGCTGGCCGGGAGGGCAGACAGAGTGTTATTCAAAGCTCACACCCGGCAAATACAATCGACTGCTGGAGGGATCTGGTGAGTCGCGCTAAACCACTTTCATCGAAACACAAAGCTAATCCCCGGAAACCGTGGATCACGATTCTTGTGGTCGCAATCGCTGCGGGGTTCGCCTATTGGTGGTTTCGCGATGATCCGCGAACGTTGCTGCGCGAGGCACGAACGATAGCTCGGATCAACCCCTCAAAAGCTGATGATCTTCTGATTCGCAGCATCGTGGCTGCGGGGGGCAATTTCCCGGATGCCTCTCTTGAACGCAGCATAATTTTTGCCGAGCATCATCAGATGGATGAAGCTATCGGTTGTTTCAGCCAGATTGCGACGCCTCGACGTTGTGATCCATCGCAACTGTTGAGATTGGCAAAGCTCGCAATCGCTGAGAACTCCGACTATCTGGCCGATCTGGCCCTCAATGCCGCTCGCCAGCCCGGCCCTGATGAAGCAGAAGTCCTGCGTCTGCTCATTTCGCTGAACCAGCGGTACGATAAACAGGAAGTCGTACTTTCCGATTGCACCCGCCTCGCCGAGTTGGCCCCGGAAGACCCCGCACCCTGGTTGATTTCTGCACGGATTCACGACGCGAATCGTAACGTCCCGGAGGCACTGGCTTCTTTCCACAAAGCTCTTGAACGCAAGCTAAGCCCGGCAGAACTCAACGAAGTTCGTAACGATCTGGCAGAGTTATATCTGCATGAAGGAAATCTGTCGGTCGCACGCAAGCATCTGGAACAACTCCGTGAAGCCCGCGATCCAACGGAATCCGATCGACTTAAATGGGCGTATCTACTTCGCCAGGAAGGAGACTTCGAAGCCGCACTTAACGAGATCGAAAAAGTTCTGGCACTGAATTCAAACCACGTGGCGGCCTTGGAACTGCAGGGGACTCTCCTGCTCGATTGCAATCGTCCTGACGACGCCGTTCGGCAACTGGAACGCGTGATTGCATTGGAACCCTTCAGAGTTGAGGCGCACAGTAAGCTTGGGCAGGCCTATCAACGCTTGAATCGTCCCGAGAAATCGGCTCTTCATTTCAAGAGAAGTCGTGAATTGATCGAAACTCGCATCAAGTTAATGGATGCTCTGGAACAGTTGCAGGAACATCCGGAAAACGAGTCACTTCGCGACCAGGCAATTCAGCTCCATCTGGCACTGGGTGAACGCAACGCCGCAGCCAATTTGCTTTCGCGACTTAAGAAGTTGCCGAACTCTCAAAAGTAGGCAAACCCGCACATTGGGGCCTCATGCGAGAAGATCATGCACAATCCGGCCGTGGACATCGGTCAGGCGGAATTCTCGACCAGCATGGAAGTACGTCAGACGCTCGTGGTCCATCCCCAGCAAGTGCAAAATCGTGGCCTGCAGGTCATGGACATGCACGGGATTGTCGACAACGTGGAAGCCCAGATCATCCGTTGAACCGTAGACCAGCCCGCGCTTGATGCCGCCACCGGCCATCCACATTGTATAGGCCTGAGGATGATGGTCACGTCCCAGGCTTCTACCCAGAGCAGGGTTGGTTTCCACCATCGGTGTTCTGCCGAATTCACCGCCCCACACGACCAGCGTTTCATCCAGTAAGCCGCGTCGCTTCAGATCAGTCACCAGCGCTGCTGAGGCTTGATCAGTCTTTCCGCAATTGTTTCTCAGGTTCCCTGCGACATCCGAATGGGCATCCCACCCTTCATTGTAGATGTTGATGAACCGGACGCCCCGCTCGATCATCCGACGCGCCAGCAGGCAGGCACGGGCGAACGACGGCTTATCAGGTTCGCATCCATACATTTCGAGCGTCTCTTTCGATTCACTCTTCAGGTCCATTAACTCGGGAGCGGATGTCTGCAGGCGATATGCCATTTCATAACTGGCAATGCGCGTGGCGATTTCAGGATCCCCTTCCTGCTCCAATCGCCGACGATTTAATGTGCCGATCAGATCGAGCGAGTCCCTTTGCAGACGCGAATCAATCCCTGCCGGACTGCTGACGTCCAGGATCGGATCTCCCTGGTTACGCAGGCGGCATCCCGAATAGACCGTTGGCAGAAAGCCACTGGACCAGTTCGCCGCTCCGCCGCTGATTCCTGCCCCCGTGGACATGACCACAAACGCTGGCAGATCGCTCGCTTCCGCCCCCAAACCATACGTGACCCAGGAACCAAGGCTGGGTCGCCCCGGCTGTGAAAAGCCCGTGTTGAAGAAGATCTGGGCAGGAGCGTGATTGAACTGATCCGTATGGACTGACTTCACAATCGTGATGTCATCGACAATTTTGGCCAGGTGGGGGAGGACTTCCGAAATTTCTGCACCACTTTGACCATGCCGAGCGAACTTGAACACCGGCCCCAGGCAATTGGCATCCGGTCGAATGAAGGCATAACGCTGACCACCCACAACTTCGGGAGGGATTGGTTTTCCCGTGAAATCTGCCAGCTTGGGCTTATAGTCAAACAAATCAAGCTGGCTGGGTGCGCCTGCCATGAAAAGATGAATGACCGCCTTGGCCTTCGGATCAAAATGCGGCTTGCGGGGAGCCATTGGATTGGCAGGCGCCGCATTCGACGTCCGCGTCGCTGATGCCGTCAGCAACGATGCGAGTGCCACTTTGCCGACACCCAATTGGCAGTCGCGGAAGAAATGACGACGAGTGATTTCAAGGTTCTTGAGTTGTTCAATCTGCATGGGACGGTTCCTTCGTGGAATAACGTTCAGTTTTCAAGCGAATGCAATTCCACGTCGACTAATTCCTGGTAACCACTTCATCAAGGTTGAGAATGCTGCGAGCAATCAGCGTCCAGAGGGCTCGTGCCTGCCATCGCTCGGCGTCGGCTTCAGCCCCTGGTCCTGCAATGAGTTTCGCGTCGAGTTGCCCGGCCGCCAGTCGAACTCGCTGATGTTCCGCAAACTTATTCAAAAGGTCGATTTCCTCAGGAGCAGGTGGGCGTGTGACGATCTGCCGGAACAGGATCCGCAGTCGTTCCTCTGCAGGTTCGTTTCGTGCGGCAAATGAGCGTCCCAGTGTCTGCGCCGTTTCGACAAACACCGTATCGTTCAGCAGAGTCAGTGCCTGAAGCGGCGTATTCGTCACTTCACGTCGCGCGACACAGGCTTCTCCACTTGGTCCGTCAAACGTCAGACTCATCGCAAACGGGGCCGTGCGTTTGCTGAAGGTGTACAACGTCCTGCGGTACCGGTCTTCACCGGGGCTGACAGTCCACGACAACCCGCCGTAGGTCCCTTCGGTCGTCACACCTGGAGGCTGCGGCGGAAAGACGCTGGGGCCGAGCATTTTTTCTGACAGCAAACCGCTGGCCCTGAGAGCAGAGTCACGAATGATTTCACCTTCCAGGCGGAAGCGGGGGCTGCGGGCGAGCCATTCGTTCTGAGCGTCCCTGGCCAGATGCTCAGCCGTCACGCGTGACGATTGCCGATATACGGCACTGCACGTGATCATTCGATGCAGACGCTTCATGTCCCAGCGAGGAACAGGTGGCGTGTTTTGCCCGTCACCCGACAGTTCGATAGCCAGCCAGTCGAGCAACGCCGGGTTTGATGGGCTCGCTCCCTGGCTCCCGAAGTCTTCAACCGTACGTACCAGACCGCGACCGAAAAACGCGGTCCACTCGCGATTGACGGTCACTCGACTTCCCAGCGGGTTACTGCGACTGACCAGCCACCGTGCGAACGTCAGCCGGTTGGCAGGTTCTCCCTGAGGAAGTTGCGGCAGCGAAGCGATCACCGCAGGTTGTACCTGCTCCTTCGGCTGCAGGAATTCTCCGCGATGATATCGGTGTGTCGCGCGCGGGTTGTTTGCCGGGCGTTCCTGAAAGACGAGTGTTGTGGGAAATGCCGGGGTCTGATTTCTCAGGTTGGCAATTTCTTTGCGGGCTTCAGCCAGTTCAGGAGCGACTTCGCAGAACTGACTCAATAATAACGGGGGAAGTTCCACACTTGTTGATGCTGGCTTTGTTGACTCCTTCGAATCTCGCATGGCCAGCAGGATCGGTTCCAGATCGAGGGGCAGGGGACTGGCTTCAACGGCTCGAACATCATCGGTGACAGAAGCGCGGAATCGACCCATCCCCGCGGCGTAATACCGTTCAAACAGCAGAGAGAGATTGAGTTGCGATGCTCGGTCAACCGGCTCTTCGAATCGGAAGACGGCTACGTGCGACTTTCCTTGACCACCATTGATCGACCAGCCTGTCTGCTGATTGCCATCCAGTGCCATGGCAGCTGTATTGCCACCGTTGGCGAAACTCTGTGATGGAGCGGTCAGCTTCACGCGTTGTCCGTTAGCCTTCAAGGTGATTTCACTCATGAAGAAGTCACCGAAGGGACCCTCGTAGTAGACCCGTCCAGGCCCATTCCTGGGAAGCCGCTCGTCCGGCAATGCTTCAATTCGAATCGCGGTCCATCGTGAGCCAGTTCCCGTTCCGGGAGCGAACGTGATGTCGTACAGGTCGTGCTTCGACATATCACCACTGGCAATAATCGAATGGTCATCGAGGATCGTCAGCAGCGGCAGGTTACTCGTCGCAGCGGTCGGCTTGAGAGGTATCCACTTCACGACCCGATCCCGTTCAGTCGCGACCCATTCACGAAACTTGCGGGCCAGATGAGCCTGTCGTCGGTCGAATTCTGTTCCGCCGCCTGAAGAAGTACGCTGACCCACGCTGATGCGGAATTTGCCAAGCGTGTGTTGCTTGCCGAAATTCTGCAAAATGCGAATTGTCAGACGGCTTGGACCCGAACTTCCCGTCGGCTGTGTCAGAAAGAACGTGGCCGTTCGATTGACGTTCCATTCTCCTGGTCCATGAATCGCCCAACCGCTGGCCTTGGTCTCACCGTCGATGGCTTTGTCGACAGAAAACATCTCTTGGGAAAAGTCTGCGGTGGCTCGCGAGAATTTCAGTGGAGTTTCGGCGGCACCCTCTTTCGCAGCCACACTGGCGACGAATTCGCTCAATACGAAGTTTCCATGAGGAGTTCGGCCTGGACCTTTGCTGGGAAGTTTGGGGTCTGCGAGTGCTTCCAGGCGGATGGCGGCAATGTCGCTCACGGGCGTCTCGAACTGAATCTGGTAGCTGTCCGTATCAGGTGTCGGACCGGTAACGAATATTGATCCATCGGACTGCGGTTCCAGCTTCGCTTCGCTTGAGGTTGTTGCCGCAGTCGGCTTAACGACGGTCCATGTGAACTCGTCCGGTAATGGAAACCGCTTCGGGAGGTCGCTCTGCAACTTCGCGATCTGCTTTTCAATGTCTGCTCGACGCGTTGCGATGTCAGATCGGGTGACATCCATCTCGGGTTCGTCCGCATTATTCAGCAGTGCGAACATGCTGTAATAGTCCCGCTGTGTGATCGGGTCATACTTGTGCGTGTGACACTGAGCACACCCCATCGTCAGACCGGTCCAGATGATCGAAGTGGTGGCAACACGATCGGTCATCGCGTAGAACCGGAACTCCAGAGGATCGATTCCGCCTTCTTCGTTCAGCATCGTATTGCGATGGAATCCAGTCGCGATCCGCTGATCCTGAGTCGCCCCCGGCAGCATATCTCCGGCGAGTTGTTCAATGGTGAACTGATCATAGGGCAGATTGCGATTGATCGCGCTGATCACCCAGTCTCGATACGGCCAGATCGAACGCGTCCGATCCTTTTCGTAACCGTTCGTATCCGCATAGCGGGCGAGGTCCAGCCAGCGACGTCCCCACCGCTCACCGTAATGAGGCGAAGCCAGCAATCGATCGATCAGCCGTTCATAGGCATCGGGAGATTGATCGTGGACGAATTCATCCGCTTCCTCGGGTGTTGGTGGCAGGCCGATCAGATCGAGAGAGACTCGTCGAACAAGCGTGTAACGATCGGCTTCGGGCGAAGGATTCAGCTTTTCCGCTTCAAGTTTTGCGAGGATCAAGGTATCAATCCCACCGCGAGGCCAGCCTCTTTTCGAAACTCCGGGTAACGGTGTTCGCTCCGGTGGTACGAACGACCAGTGCGGCTTGTACTCGGCACCTGCAGCAATCCATTTCTTAAGCGTCTCTTTCTGAGCAGCGGACATCTGCAGCTTGGTCGAAGCGGGGGGCATTTGCAGTTCACTGTCGGTGGAGTGAATCCGCCGGATCAATTCACTGGCTGCCGGTTCCCCAGGAACGATTGGTCGCTCGCCCGACTCAGCTTTTTTGACCGCCGCTTCCCGCAGGTCCAGTCGTAATCCCGCTTCACGTTTTGTTTCGTCAGGACCGTGACATTTGAAGCAGAATTGAGAGAGTATCGGCCGGACATCGCGTCCGTAATCGGGGCCATCAGCCGCCGTTGCGACTGTCAGAAAACAGCAGACACTGACCAGCAGAGTGGCCGACAGACTCAGAAACGTATCAGGCTATTGGCGCTTTTGTTGAC
>CAZSTW010000165.1:7745-13258 GCA_964609845.1 uncultured Planctomycetaceae bacterium
AGAAACTTCATCTCAGTTGCTCTCCTTCAAGATCCGCAATTCGTCAGGCGAGTTGCACATTATCCAGCGGCCACCGTTCGATCACGGATCTCGACAGACATCGTCCCCCATGAAGGCATTCCATGCAAGTCCGTCGAACAGGAGTGCCTCGAATGAAAATGTGGGTGGCTCAATCGGGCACCAGTTGTGTCAAGTCTGCAGCCACTCAGCCGTTCGCTGAAAGGTACGATCAACAACGGGCCAACGAGTCTTGCAACTCTGGATTTCACAACGTGGAGTCTCACAGAGACGCAAAGCCACAGGGGTAAAACGCCGCAGCGAAGCGAACAGAGGAGTTCGGACTCGTTCTTATCTCTCTCCGTGTCTCCGTGCCTCTGTGAGAGACATGAACTGTCGGGGCTTCCCGTTGGTCCAACCCCGTTTGCGGAAACCCCACGGAGCCCACTGGGTGCCGGTCAAACCCAAATCAAATGTTCACCTTGCCCGCCGCATATCGTCTACCAGGAAGCGTTGGTTCGGGGAGCGAACCACGACCATTTACCGGGGGGCTTCCAGCAACAGATATAGCACATTGTCCGTGAACGCAGGATCGCGCGTCAGGCCGAGGTGATCCGTAAACAAAAAGTTGACGCTGGACCAACTGATCGGCGAAATGAGGCGTGGTGACCACGGGATTCCCGCCGTATATCGTTCGTCCATCAGAGCGCTTGCCCGCGTCACTCTGCCGTCGCCCGGAAGCTTGGATGCCACTGACACACGCCCGTCGGCGTAGACCCACAGTTGAGCCGATGTCGGATAAGCGTCGCCGGCGATCAGATGAAGCGTCGTTCCTGGCGGACATTTCGCTCGCACATCCAAAGCGGCATGGAACGCCTTGGCGCGATCGAGGCATTTCCTGACATGATCATAAATAATGCGTTGCTGCTGCGCTGGATTTGTCACGTTCGGCATCAGTTGGTGGACAACATACTGTTGACTCGGATTGAGCAATCCCCAGTGATAGTACGCCCACGTCTTGACATCCATGACATCGACCGGTTTACGCTCGGCGTCCGTCAACACTGGGCGATGCCTTGAACGGGGCAGCAGTTGATAGAGTCCGGGCATCGTCCCCAGGATCGCTGCCTGATACCGAGGAAGTGCCTGTGAGAAGACAACCCCTTTGACAAGATTTTCTACGGCATCGATTGCACCTGAATTGGGAGTTCCCACCAGAACCACTCGTTCCACGTTTGCGGCGCCCGCCCAGGTCAACTCGGGAAGAGATCCGTCCGACGGCAGATCCGCATTGCCGTACTGAACGTAGTATCGGGCCAGCAACCCGCCCATGGAGTGTGCCACGATATCAAACTTGACGGGTGCCACTCCCTCGCCATACCGCTTGCGCCGCGCCGTTTCAATTTCCAGCTTCTTGCCCAGAATGAACTGATGCAGCCTGTCAGCATTTTCTACGGTGTCGCGCCGCCAGTCGTAGGCAAACTGGTAGGACTCGTGCGACTGAGCAGTATGCTCGGTTCGCCCCGAGGCTTCGTGATAGCCTCCCACACCGAGTGCTGACAGGATGTCGCGATAGGCGCTCATCTCAAACGGAACTCCGAAGACTCGAATTTCGAGGGCATCCAGAACGCCGCGCACCTGAACATTGTCAGTCAGTTCGCGCAGTGGTTTTCCTTCGGCCATTGGCAGACCGAGCAGGCGAGCACCATTCGGAGTGCTGGCATCGATCCCGTCACCGCCGAACTCACCCCAGACAACGCGTTGAGACTCCGCGTCGACGAGTCTCGAACCGAGGACTCCGGGGATAACGATCAGCGGGTTCCGTTCGATATCGACCGATTGAGCGTTGCGGCCATAGATATCCCCCAGCTTCGGCAGGGCGGCTTCAACACTGGGGGTACTGGCAGGTGGCAGGCCGTCACTGGTGTCCGAAACACTGTTCGACGTCGGTGTAAACGTTGGAGGCTGGAGTGTTGGTGGCGATGCGGGGAGTTGCGGGGCTGTGGGAACAACAGGAGATGAACGTTCTGGGGGTACGACATTGGGTCGGGAGAGCGGATCGAACCCGATGTTCGACCGGCATCCCATGCCCAAGATCAGAATCAGCCCCAATAGACCTGCCATCCGTGGCATGACTCGCCCCACCTTCCCGCCGCATTCCAGATCCGCGCAAGAGTTTTCCGATCACCCCATGCGCGGTCGCTTCAAATGGTATGCGATTTTGTGGGTTTGGGGAACCGCTAATCGACGCTGATGAACGCTGATTTTGAAGAGAATATGTGCGGGAGAAACTGCTGGGTGAGGGCTCGGCAATCGCTGTTTCTCTTTCGATTACCGTTCCAGCAGCGTTTATCCGTGGTGCTTCGTCGGATATCATGCGTCGCACAGGAATCGTCCGTTACCCGCTCTGGAGTCTGCACTATGCTTGGATTGAACCTTCGCCACTTGACGGCGATCGCGATGGCTACCGTGTTGTTCTCTTTCGCAATGAAGGTTCAAGCCGCAGACTGGACGCGGTTTCGGGGATCGTCGGGGACGGGACTGGCTCAGGCAGCAGACAAGCTTCCGGCCGAGATTGCTCCCGGACAGAACCAGATCTGGCGAACGGAACTCCCCCCCGGACATTCGTCGCCCGTGATTGTTGGAAACCGGATCTTTTTGACTGCCGTGCGCGGCGAACGTGAAAAAGAACTGTTTACGATCTGCCTTGATCGAGCCACGGGCAAGATCCAGTGGGAAGCGAAAGCACCGTACGAGAAGCTGGAAGAGATCCACTCAATTGGCAGTCACGCTCAAAGCAGCCCCTGTGCCGATGCGGAGTGTGTTGTCAGCTTCTTCGGTTCGAGTGGCCTGTACTGCTATGACCACAGCGGCAAGCAACTGTGGAACAAGCCGATGGGGCCGTTCAACAACAATTTTGGCGCGGGAAGCTCACCGTTGATTGTCGGAGACCGCATCATCCTGTGTCAGGATCACGATCTCGGTTCCTTCCTGATGGCGATCAACAAGAAGACGGGCGAAATCATCTGGAATAAGGATCGTTCCGAGTTTCCTCGCAATTACTGCACTCCGATCATCTGGGAGAATGCCGGCAAGAAGCAGATTGTCATTGCGGCGACGTTGCGGGTTGTCGGTTATGACCTGGAGACAGGAAACGAAGCCTGGACGGTTCGAGGAATCTCACGCATGGTTTCCTGTTCGCCGACTGTCGGCGACGATGGGATGCTGTACGTCGCCGGCTGGGCCGCTGGTGGTGACGAAAACGAGCGAATCAGTGCCGAACCATTCGATTCTGTCGCTGAATTGAAAGATACCGACAAGAGTGGCACGCTCGAAGAATCCGAATTGAAAGATGGACCGATCCATCAGCGGTTCTCGCAGGCCGATCGTAACAAGGATGGCAAGCTGACAAAGGCTGAATACGAATACTTCCGGAATCTCTTTGCGGACGGAAAGAACGTTGTGATCAGCATCAAGCCCGGGGCCAGTGGCGAAGCGACGGACAGTCATGTTGCCTGGCGCCATAGTCGTCTGGTTCCGTTCTGTGCATCACCGCTCTATGTAAATGGCCTGATCTTTACGATCAAGGATGGTGGCGTGCTGCAATGCCTGAACGCGAAGACCGGTAAACAGTTGAAGCAGCAACGGCTGGAAGCCAGCAAGAGCTACTATGCCTCGCCCGTTTCCGGTGATGGCAAAGTCTATCTGCTGGATGAAATCGGGGAGTTGACCGTCATCAAGGCAAACGATCAGGGCGAGGTTCTGCACACTGCGGAATTCAAAGAAGACGTCTATGCCACTCCAGCGCTGGTCGATGGTCGGATCTACTTGAGGACAGCGAAGGCGCTGTATTGCTTCGGAATTACTGACAAGAAAAATTGAGTCCTCCAGGAGACTGGTTGGAATCATCGAAGGAGACGGCAGGATGTACGGCGGTTTTCAGGCACATCTGGCGAATCAACTGGACGAGATTCGTCACAACGGGCTCTACAAGTCCGAGCGAGTCATATCGACGCCGCAGGGAACTTACGTTCGCGTTGCGGACGGCAAGCCCGTTCTGAACCTGTGTGCCAATAATTACCTCGGACTGGCGCAACATCCTGAAATTCGCGATGCAGCCAAGCAGGCCCTGGATGACTGGGGCTATGGCTGTGCATCGGTCCGGTTCATCTGTGGAACCCAGGGGATTCACAAGCAGTTGGAAGCGAGGTTGTCGACGTTCTTAGGGACCGACGACACGATCCTGTATTCCAGTTGCTTCGATGCCAATGGCGGCCTGTTTGAGACCTTGCTGACGGCTGAAGACGCAGTGATCTCGGACGAATTGAACCACGCCAGCATCATCGATGGCATCCGTCTCTGCAAAGCCCAGCGTTATCGTTACAAGAATAACGACATGGCGGATCTGGAGACGAAGCTGAAGGAAGCTGTTGCGGCGAAGGCCAGATTCAAGCTGATTGCGACCGACGGCGTGTTTTCGATGGATGGGTATATCGCCAATCTGGCCGCGATCTGTGAATTAGCCGACAAGTACGATGCTCTGGTGATGGTCGATGATTCTCATGCCGTCGGATTCACAGGCCCCACGGGGCGGGGAACGCACGAACTGCACGGCGTCATCGATCGCATCGATATCCTGACAGGAACGCTCGGCAAGGCTCTGGGTGGAGCCAGCGGTGGCTATACGAGCGGTCGCAAAGAGATCATCGAATACCTGCGACAGCGTTCGCGCCCCTACTTGTTTTCAAATACCATCGCCCCACCGATCGCAGCGGGATCAATTGCTGCACTGGACATGCTCACCCGTTCGACGGAATTGCGCGACAAGCTCGAATCCAACACGCGATTCTTCCGGGAATCGATGTCGTCGCTGGGATACACAATCCTGCCGGGCACTCACCCCATTTCACCAATCATGCTGGGAGATGCATCGCTGGCAGCCCGCGTGGCAGAAGCCATGCTGGAGAAGGGGGTCTATGTCATCGGCTTCAGTTATCCAGTCGTCCCCCAGGGGCGGGCAAGAATCCGCACGCAGATCTCGGCTGCACATTCTCAGGCAGATCTGGAATTTGCGGTGAAGAGTTTTGCTGAGGTGAAGCAGCAACTGGGGATCTGATGAGGGGCCCGAATGAGAGTTTCGGGGACGGGTAGCCCGGGCTGGGCTGAGGCCTTACGAAGGAATTCTTGTTTATCCACACCGCGCTCACAATTGGTGTCCAGCCACTGAATGGAGTGATTTCTTGGGTGGCCCGGCTTGCTTCAAGCCGGGGGCCAATGGTCCAAGAAACTTCAGGCCGACGTTTAACAAAGGTAAACGAAATTCGTGTATCGGCGCCCGGCTTGATGTTTCTTGTGCTACGCACCCAGCTTAAAGCAAGCTTGGCCACCCTGCGAGCGTCTTTTGAGCGTCTCGTTGAACCGAAACCTGCCGTCGCTTCAATGGACACGTGTCGAATTCCCGTCGATTCATTCGACCATTCGGCGAGGTTACGTAATCACAAAAATCCGGGGGAGAA
>CAZSTW010000165.1:13268-13709 GCA_964609845.1 uncultured Planctomycetaceae bacterium
GGTTGGATTCTTCGTTTACAAATCAACAATTTAAACAACCGACATCGCAACATCTTTGGCTTCAGCGCCTTGTTGGCAACTGGACGTGTGAAATTGAATGTGTGATGGCACCGGGGAAGCCCGTGGAAAAATCGACCGGGACCGAAACTTTCCGGTCGCTGGGTGACTTCTGGGTCATCGGTGAAGGAATCATGGGAACTGGCGATTGCGCGGGGCTATCTGTGATGACTCTGGGGTATGACACGCGCAAGCAACAGTTTGTCGGTTCATTCATCGCTTCCTTGATGACTCATTTGTGGCCATATTGCGGCCAGTTGGACAGCAGCGGTCGTAAGCTGATTCTGGACTCCGAAGGTCCGAGCTTTGCCGATGACGGGTCGATGGCTCGGTATCAGGATTCCATTGAGTTCATCGACGACAACCATCGAGTGCTTTCTTCGC
>CAZSTW010000166.1:0-13529 GCA_964609845.1 uncultured Planctomycetaceae bacterium
CTAAGATCTTTGCATACGATTGTGCGTCGGGAAACGGTCTACGCGACTTATATGGCTTCTCGCTTCCGCTAAACGCCAGCGGCGATAACTCGTCAAACCTCGCGTTCTCGCGCTGTCGGCAGTTTCTTGTCGTCATGCAGGGGAATGGCACGCTGTTGACCTACTCTGTCGCTCAGAGGCGATTCGTCGACGGCGTGCAACTGTGTAACACGGGCGGTGAGCCTATCCATCTGCTCGGTTACTCGAAGCCATCCGCCTGGATCTGGACAGCTCCGAACGGTCAGATTTTTTTTCACGCCGCACTCGATCGTGAGTCGAAGAGTGTGAATTTTTACAACGTTGAGATCGCGAATACCGGTCGAATCACGGTCGTGCCACAACTCTCGGTCACGAGCGACAAGGTAGGGGCTGGCAAGGATTTTGATGGCATCGTGCGTTGTTTCTTACCCGACCTCAAGAACTGTGACGGATCGTACGATCTGGTGCTTGGCGGCGATTCGGAAAATGGTGGTCAGCCGACAGTACGCGTCGTTGATGACTTCGTGACCGCGGATTGGTAGCGGCATCACGCGGTGACGAATAGGAACAGGCGGTATCGTGACACCGGGGTTGCCAATGTCATGGCCCCCGATGGTAAAACTTTCGCCGCGCCACTTGTTGGTTTCAAGTGGGCGAAGTAACTCGCCAGGCATGGCTCATGAGGTCGCATCTCATTTAAGTGTGGTGCTGTTGGTCAACAGGCAAGCTATGCGGCACGGCGGATGCGGCGGGGAGTGCCATACTGCCAGGCATTCCCCTGTTTGCCGCGAACGTCGATCGCCCCGGTCTTCCTCAGGCAATAGGCCATCTTCTGCGCCAGCCAGCGTGGGATCTGCGCATGCTGCGCCAGTTCCCCAGTGGTGAATTCGGGTGGCAACGTCACTGGCAACAGACGTCGCAGATCAGCAGCAGTCCGCAGCTTATGAGTCGAGACAACTTCGACAAGGCGTCGGTCCTGTACCCGGAAGTCAGGCCCCCGGCGGCGTCGGCGGGAACAGGTGATGCGATCTTCTTCCTGTTCGGTCAAAACCACTTCCAACGTCAGGCGCGGGTGAGGAAACACGGTGACGAAATGAACCAGGTCTTCAAACAGGTTCAGAATGGTCTCGCGAGTCGGGCTGTAACGAGCGGAGACGATTTCTCCCTCGCGATGATCGCGCCGAATCAGGTACTTGCGACTGACCAGCGGCTTGACCACAACCACCTTGTGTCGCTGCAGCAGATTGGCCACTTTGACTCGAAGTGCTGACAACGACGCCTGCTGAATTTCATACAGCCGACCTCGGACAATCGCATCAATGCGATATCCGTCCACCTGAACCTCGACCTCTTCGGCAGAGCCAGCATAAAGACTCTTCAACTGACGGTGCAGCGAAGATTCCATAAATCATGCCGCAGCCGGTTGGACAGACGTCCCGGTTTCCGCCGCAATGATCTCGGTCACGAGAGCACCGTAGTCGATGGCACCGGAGCTTTTACCTGCATAGTCAAAAATCGACTGACCGAAGCTGGGGGCTTCTGCCAGTTTGATGTTCCTTCGAATCCGGCTGTCGAAAATGCGAGCCTTGTACCACGGTGCTTGTGGATCACTCTGTTCCAGAAATCGCATCAGATCATCAGTGATATCGGCGGCGAGACGCGTTGATGTTTCGTACAGGCACAGGATGATACCACTGACGATCAATTCCCGGTTCAGTCGACGTTTGACGAGAGCCGTGGTCTCGAACAGCTTCGACAGGCCTTGCAGGGCGAGGAAATGAGGTTGCAATGGAATAAAGACTTCGCGTGCTGCAGTCAGCGCGTTGATCGTCAGGACCCCCAGTGAAGGCGGGCAGTCCATGATGATATAGTCAAGGGGCTGCGTCTGGACCAGTCGTTCGATTGCCCCGCGCAGAATCAGTTCCCGGCCGGGAGCATCGACCAGTTCAATTTCCGTCGCAGCCAGATCGAGATCTGATGGAACGACCCACAGGTTATCAACCGCGAGTTGTTTGACTTCTGCCAGCGTTTTCTTGCCTGAAAAGACATCGTAAACGGTCGGAGTCTGGCCGAATGCATCCACGCCGAGATGCAGCGATGCGTGGCCTTGTGGATCAAGATCGATCAGGCAGACAGATCGCCCCTGCTTTGCCAGGCCGGCGGCGAGATTCACGCTGGTGGTGGTCTTCCCGACGCCACCCTTCTGATTCATCACACAAATGCTGCGCATCGGGTATCCTTTCCCGGAAATTCTGGTGCGGCACCGCCACGTTCCCGACGGCCCACGTTGTATCTGGCACCAGTTCACAACTTGCTTTCACGATCGATCCGTGAGCGAACGCTCAGCGGCGGACCGAATCGACCCGAATGCATTGTCGGAATGGCACCTTGGGAATGTATCCGAACCCCCCGTTTGGCGAAAGGCGAGTTGAACGCAAACCTCGCACCAGTCATACTGTCTCGGACCACTTTTGGTTTCAGAAGTAAAATGGGCCATTCTTTTCTAATTTCGTTGAAAATCCGCTGGAACCCACAGAGGTTCAAATGCGTCGATAGTCTTGCTTGAATCAACGATTTCGGAATCTTGGCCTGCAATTGCAGGAATATTCGATGATCTGCTATTACGCCCGCTTACAACCGCCAGGACCACGTTGGGTATTTGCCGTACTCGCCGTGCTGTGTGCTGCTACCTGCTTTGGCGACAGGACTTACGCACAGTTCTCGCCCAAGAATGCTGTCGAAGCGTTTGGGGATTCACCCGTCGATGCCATTGCCGCTCGAATCAAGGCTGACGTCGAGCGAATGAAGTCAGCGGCTCCCTCTGTGCCTCAACCGACAAAACCGCAGCCCACTCCCGCAGCAGAGAATGTTTCCAGGACAACAAAATTCAAGCCGCCGACGGCAGCACGCGTTAAAGCCGTTGAGGCCAACGCTCAAAAGTGCCAGACCGCCGATGAAGCTCTCGTGCTATTCAAAATCTTCTTGACGACGGCAGGATTGACCTCAGAAGAAAAAGAACAGGGGCAGTCAAGACTGGAATACTGGGAACAGGCCTCAAGTGATCAGATGGTTCGAGTCGGCACGAAATGGATGCCCAGGAGCGAGGCGGATGGTCTGAAGAAAGAAGCCGACAAACTGGTTAACGAAGCTCTGGAGATGTTGAACGTCGATGATTTTGTCGGCGCGAATGCGAAACTTGAGCGAGCTGGCAAGATCTATCCGGAACATCTGGATTCGATTTTCCTGCTCGCAGTCGGAGCATTTCTCAACCGCGACTTCAAAGCGGCAGAAACACGATTCAAAGATTGTCTGCAGCGTGCACCCGAAAATGCTTCACTGCTGAACAACGTCGCTGTTTGTGAGGTTCAAACCAAACGCTACGCCGCTGCCGTCAGTCACTGGGCAAAAGCGGCAGCAATTGATCTGGAAAACCAGTCTGTTGCACAGAACTTAGGGCAATTCATTTCGGATGCAAACCTGAAGAAACTCGGACTGGTCGACAAAAAGACGATGTCCGATGCGTCGGATGCGTATCAGAGGATGATTGCCAAGGACCCGGGAAATCGTTCAAACACCTCGAAAGGATATGTACTGAGTCGCCTGCTGCGACCCAAAGGGAGCGAATCACCGGTCGAAGAGAGCCGTGTCGTTGGCAACGGGACTGGTTTCGTCGTTGCACCGGGATTCATCCTGACCAATCGCCACGTCGTTGATGATGCCGATTCGCTGGTGATTCAGGACCCGGCTCAATCTGATCGGATTCTGGCCGCAAAAGTGGTCGCAGTTTCCAAAGACCTGGATGTTGCTCTGGTGGAATGCCGTGATTTGAAGGCTGCTCCATTGTCGTTGAATGCGGTTCCTGTCAGTCGAGGAACGGAAGTAATGGCCCTGGGTTTTCCAATTGCAACAGTGGTTGGCAAAGGCTTGAAAGCAACTCGCGGAATTGTGACCGGACTTCCCTCTGAAGAAACCGATCGAATGATGATCCTGGATGTTCAAGTGAACCCGGGAAACAGCGGAGGGCCACTTTGTGATCGAACAGGTACCGTAATTGGGGTTATCGCTGCAAAGACGTTTACGGCAGCCTTTGTCCAAAGTTATGGACTGGCGATTCCCATGAAAGATGTGATGCCGTTCCTCAAACAGAACCTGCGCGATTTCACGCCCGCGGCTGCGGAAACCAAAACCGTGGAATGGACTGATGTCGACGCGAAAGTCAGCCCGTCGACGGTCATGATCATCATTCAAAAGAAACGCTGACCAGAAAGTGATCGTCAGACGCCGCTGCTGCTGATCGGGACGACTCGTCAAACACTGAAAAGTACTCGATGCCTGCATCGCGAACGAGAACTTCGCGACCTGCCAATATCACGCCAAAGCCCTCCGCCAGAATTCGAGCCGGGAAATCTCATGAGTTCAAAACCGCCAATCGGTATCGACCTTGGAACAACGTTTTCCGTTGTCGCATACCTCGATGCCTCGGGACGGCCGACCACGATTGTCAACGGTGAAGGAGACCTCATTACCCCCAGTGTCGTGTTGTTTGACGGAAAATCAGCCGTTGTTGGAAAAGAAGCGGTGAAAGCCGCTGTGATGGAACCGGATTTGATCGCGGATTTCGCGAAACGCGATATGGGCAGTATGTTCTACTCCAAAAAGGTGGGAGGCCAGCAGCTTCCGCCGGAAGTGATCCAGTCCCTCATCCTCGAAAAACTCAAGAGCGACGCCGAACGAAAGCTCGGCCCAATTGGCAAGGTTGTTGTCACTGTCCCGGCATTCTTCAACGAGCCACGCCGCAAGGCGACGCAGGATGCGGCCCAGCTCGCTGGACTGGAAGTTCTCGACATCATCAACGAACCGACCGCTGCCGCCATTGCATTCGGGTATCAGGTCGGCTTCCTCGATTCCAAAGGTGAAGCTCGCAAGAAAGAGACGATCCTCGTTTACGATCTGGGGGGCGGAACTTTTGACGTGACACTGATGGAAATCGAAGGTTCCGAATTCACCGCCATTGCCACCGGTGGCGACGTATTCCTGGGGGGAATCGACTGGGACCGTCGACTGGCCGATTACATTGCTGACAAATTCCGAGACAAGCATCATGGGTTTGACCCGCGTCAGGATGCCGCCGGGACTCAGCGACTCCTCAAGGAAGCCGAGGACGTTAAGCGAACGCTGTCAGCTCGCGATCAGGTCACGATCACGTTTGAACATGTGGGACAGGGAATTCGCCTGCCGATCACTCGCACCGAATTTGAAGAGATGACTGCAGACCTGCTGGAACGAACGCGTTTCACGACTCGCAGTGTTTTGAAAGAGGCGAAGTTGCAGTGGAGTGACATCACCCGCTTGCTGCTGGTCGGGGGCTCCACCCGCATGCCCATGGTGCAAACGATGCTGGAGGAAGAATCCGGCCTGAAAGTCGATCGATCGCTGTCACCCGACGAGGCGGTTGCTCACGGTGCAGCGCTTTACGCAGGGTTGCTCATTGCGCGTCAGGATGAATCTCCGTCCAAACCATCAAAACCTGCCATGAGTGTGCGGAATGTCAGCTCACATGACCTGGGAGTCCTCTCGAAGGACCCGGTCACGGGGCGCCCAATGAATTCCGTCATGATCCCGCGCAATACGGTGCTCCCTGTTACCAAGGGAAAACGCTACCGGACCGCGAAACTCGGACAAAAGAATATCGTGATCAATGTGATCGAAGGTGGCGATTCAGCCGGTCGAAACTCCACGCCCATCGGACGCTGCACGATTCAGGACCTTCCCGACGACCTTCCTGCTGGAACAGTGGTCGAAGTCTATTTCACTTACGGTGAAAATGGCCGGCTGAAAGTTGAAGGACGTTTGCCGGACCTGAAACGAAAAGCCGTGCTGTCCATTGAGCGTGCCAGTGGATTGAACGACGACAAGCTGGATGAGTGGGGCAAGCGGCTCAAGGCCGGGCGCGGTCATTGATTTTGAAGCAGATCGTGACCATTACCCCGTCGCCACGACGAATTTTGCTGGCAAGAGAGAGAGGTTGGTAGATGCCCATCCGATTAGGGATCGACGGAAAGATCGTCGAATTCGCTGAAGAGAGTGTGACGCTGGGTAGTGATCCGGCCTGTACGGTTCCGCTTGAAGAAGTTGAGGACCTGGCGGCAAGACATGCGGTCATTCGCAAAATTGCCGGACGCTGGATCGTCGAAGTCCGTGAAGGGAGTTTCATTCAGGTGGGTGATGAGCCCAAATCCCGGATGCAATGGCTGAGCAAAGGGGATGTCATCCGATTGACGGATCACGGCCCCGAAGTCACCTTCGAACCGGCTGGGGCTGACTCAAGTTCTTCTCGCGAAGATTCGAAGAAGTCTCGCCCGCACGCCGATAGTCTGCAACTTTCGAAGCCTCGCCAGGTCGTCGTGCCGCCAATCGAAGATGTGATCGAACTGGAAGAGGTCGACAATCCGCCGACTCCGAAACCGAGGCCGATCAAGTCAAGGCTTCAGAATCCGGCTCCTGAGGAGCCGGACTTGCCGC
Organism: uncultured Planctomycetaceae bacterium; assembly: GCA_964609845.1. Taxonomy (GTDB): domain Bacteria; phylum Planctomycetota; class Planctomycetia; order Planctomycetales; family Planctomycetaceae; genus Schlesneria. The sequence continues at coordinate 6,541 of CAZSTW010000166.1, forward strand.
AGATTCCGATCATCAAATCGAAATCAAGGGATTCGACATCTGCGGCGGCAGCAGCACGTCAGCAACGGGCTCGTCGAGCGTTCTGGTTTCAAGCGGGTGGAGTTGGTTTGCTGGCACTCGTCGCGCTCACAATCTGGAAGTTTGGTTCAAGCCCTGCCGCCGATCCTGTCACCAACGGCAGCTCATCAACCGAGTCGACCGTCGCGCAATCAGATCAGCCGGCGGGACCCAAGGACGGGGATCAAAAGGTCGCAACGAACACGATTCCCGATAAGCCCGCCGTTGATACCAGCATTTCAAAAGAGGAAGAACCGAAAAAGGTTGTGACCAGGCCAAAAGACGTCAGCGAAGAACCAATGGTTCCGGTTGTGAAAGAGGTTCCCAAGCCGGACAAAACAGGGACTGTTGAAGAGGTTCCTGAGGAAGTTCTTGCGGCTGTCAGCCCGGCAATATTTGCGATCTTTGCCAAGCATCCCGAACAAGATGGCTATTTCCGCCTGGGAACAGGGTGGGCTGCTTCCCGCCGCCATGTGGTCACGAGCGGGGCCGTGGCAATTGCGGCAGAAGAGCTGCAGCGAGATGGAATGTCGATTGTTGTTTCGCAACCGTCATTGAAAGCTCCTGTTGGGATTAAGACCATACGAGTCCATGCGGCCTATCGCACGGGGCTCGAACGGGCCGCGACGGCACGTGAGCAGCTTGAAGCGAGTAAGAAGAATCCGAGCGAAAAGAAACCAGACGACTCAGACATTCCTCCCGAAGAAGAGCTCAGACAGGCACTCTCCTTACAATCTCGGTTTGACCTGGGGGTCTTCGACATCCTTCCGGGGCAACGCCTCCCCAGCCCGCTCACAATCAATTCGGGCGATCTTCCCGATGTCTCAAAAGTGGAATACTCGATGGTTGGTTCGCCCTTTTTTGGAGAATCGTATCGAGTGGAATCTCCGTCCGAGATTGAACCACCCCAAGGCCGAGTCAATCGTCGCGGGACCGCTCACAAATCCGACAAGAATCTGACGCTGACGATGCCCTTTTCGGAAGATGTCTCGGATCTGAACTGGTCGGGAAGTCCAGTCCTGGACCCCAGTCGCCGCGTGATTGGGATCTATTCGCGACCGTCAAAGCTGGTCGTCAAGAACGACAAATCGCCTCGACAGCATGCGGTGATCTGGCTCGGTCGATTGAGAGAATTTGCCCCCGAAGTTGAAGAGTGAACCACACAAGATTCCGCGACTTTCGGTGGGTGACATGGTCGCAATGTCGCTGAATTCGTAGGAGTTCAGGTTTTTCAAATCGATCACCGAACTCTTACGAGTTCGGTTACGCGTGCTTTCTGTTCAAGGTCTCGTAGCTTGCGTTCGAGATGATCCGAGCAGATCCATTGCCAAATTGTCCTTCAGGCGTCAGGATTCCCGCCATTCCGCTTCTTTAGATCGCATTCCGTTTAAGTGTGGCATCCCGCGGGCATCAAAATGCAGCGTCTAACCCATGTTTCGACGCGACACGGAAGTGCGACCCGCATTAGAAAGAATGATTCATGCTGACTCTGGAAAGATTTTCGTTTGGTGTTGGTGACCGGTTCGCTCATCAGGCCAAGTCGCAACTACGTGCGTTTCAGATGATTGCCGCCGACGGAATCGACGTCGTACCGGTCTGGAATAAGTCCAACCGTGAGCACACGTTTATCGGCTCGGAACCGCAAAGCGTGTTTGATGCGGGAAAACGCGCCGTGCAGGAACTCGGCTGGACCAAGGGGTGGCATGTTGACGCGGACCACATCCGATTGGAAACCGTCGATCGATTCATGCCATGCTCGGACTTCTTCACGATCGATGTGGCAGACTCGATCGGCAAACCCGCCGCCGAAGCTGACGTACAAGCATTTGTCGGACGGCATCCAGAACTCGTCGGAACGATCAGTCTGCCGGGGGTCAGTGCTCCGTTCACGACAACGCGTAGCGATGTTGAGCGAGTCACCGCCAAATACCTGCTCGCCGTTCAAGACGCGGGAAAGATCTATCGTCATATCATCGCTGCCAAGGGCGAAGGAAATGTGATCGCCGAAGTTTCCATGGACGAAACAGATGCTCCGCAGACCCCTGTCGAACTGCTGATCATCCTGGCTGCTCTGGCTGACGAAAAGATTCGCCTGCAGACAATTGCCCCCAAATTTACCGGGCGATTCAACAAGGGGGTCGATTATGTCGGCGACCTTGTTCAGTTCGAAAAGGAATTCAACGACGACCTGGCCGTGATCGCACATGCCGTTAAGCAGTATGGACTGCCAGCGAATCTGAAGCTGAGTGTTCACAGCGGAAGCGACAAGTTCAGTATCTATCCCATCATCCGCAAGGCCCTGCAGCGGACGGGAGCCGGTTTGCACGTCAAGACCGCTGGTACAACGTGGCTTGAGGAACTCATCGGGCTGGCTGAGGCAGGTGGCGATGGACTGACGCTTGCTCGTGAGATCTATGCGTATGCCTTGGATCACGTCGATGAATTGTGTGCTCCTTATGCCAGCGTGATCGACATCGACCGATCGAAGCTGCCAAGTGCTGAGACCGTCAACAGTTGGAGCGGGCCGAAACTGGCAAGTGCCCTGAGACACATCCCCAGCCACCCTGATTTCAACGCACACGTCCGACAATTGCTGCACGTCTCATTCAAGATTGCAGCCAAGGCGGGGACTCGCTACACGGATCTGTTGAAGGCGAACGAAGAGATCGTGGCCAGGCAGGTGACCGAGAATATCTACAATCGTCACATGGTCCCGCTTTTCATCGGTTGATTCAAGTTTCTTTCTGTTCACGGAATTGATAGCACATCATGCAAACCAGACCACTCGGCAAGACAGGCCTTGAGCTTCCCGTTCTCAGTTTCGGTGCATCCTCGCTGGGGCAGGAATTTCGCAGTGTGCAACTCGATGAAGCGCTGCAAAGCGTCCGGGTTGCACTCGACTGCGGCTTGAACTTCATTGACACCTCGCCCTTTTATGGACGGGGAATGAGTGAAGTATTGCTGGGGATTGCCCTGCGAGGCGTGCCTCGTGACAGCTACACGCTTTGTACCAAGCTGGGGCGTTACGATCTGGGGCATTTTGATTTCAGTGCCAAACGCGTTGCCGAGAGTGTTGATGTCAGCCTGCATCGCCTGGGGACGGACCATCTGGACATCGTTCTCTGTCACGACATCGAGTTCGTGCCGATGCAGCAGATTGTCGATGTGACGATTCCGACCCTGCGAAAGATTCAGCAGTCGGGCAAAGTCCGATTCATCGGCTTCAGTGGCTATCCGCAGAAGATCTTCAAATTCATCTGCGATCAAATCGACGTCGACTGTGTCCTGTCGTACAACCAGTACACATTGCAGAACACGCGGTTCGCTGATGAGTCGGTACCGTACCTGAAAGCCAAGGGAGTCGGCGTCATGAACGCGGGGCCGTTCAGTGCCCGTCTGTTGACCAACGCACCGCTCCCCGCATGGCTCAAGGAACCCGAATCCGTCAAAGCCGCAGCCCGCCAGGCGGCAGAACTCTGTGCCAAACGTGGATCCGACATCGCCAAACTGGCCGTCCAGTTCTCGTGTGCCCACCCCGACATCGCCACCACAGTCGCTGGTAGCGCCAACCCGAAAAACATTCGCAACTGGGCCGAATGGCTGGCGGAACCGATCGATCAGCAACTGTTGACTGAGGTTCAGGCGATCTTCGCACCCGTGAAGAACCTCGGACACCTGGAAGGACTTCCAGAAAACAACTGAAGCGTCGGCCAGGCGATAGTGCTGTAGGACAAGCTGTCTCCTGACGGGAGGGTCCCGCCGAACCGGTCTGTAAATCGGACGTGAGATTTGCCATCGCGGCTCTCTCAAGCCCGCGAACGAGATTCACATCTCTCAATGACCTCTGTGTCCCTCAGTGTCCTCCGTGGTCCGTCAAACTTATGTCGGCTTCACGATCGGAGATTTCAGTTCCGTAGGTCAGGCTGTGCCTGACTTTTGAAAATCAGGGTGTAATGGTCCCGCAGTTTGGCAATGAATGTAGTTTCCTGACATCACTTCGTCAGGCTCAGCCTGACCTACACGGCTCAGGCCTCGCCCTCCCAAGCCCGCGAACGAGATTCACATCTCTCAATGATCCCTGTGTCCCTCAGTGTCCTCCGTGGTTCGTCACACTTATGTCGGCTTCACGATCGGAGATTTCAGAATCTCTTCGACAATCCGGGCAGGCCGACCGTCGGTGATTTGTTGTTCTCGACCGTTGAACTGGTAAACCAGTTTCGAATGGTCAAGTCCCAGCAATCGGAAGACTGTTGCCTGATAATCGTTCGGGTTGACGACGTTGACTGCCGCCCGGTGCCCGACTTCATCTGTTTCACCGTACGTCATCCCGCCGCGAATGCCACCACCTGCCATCCAGATCGAAAACCCCTGCCCGTTGTGATCGCGGCCGCAGGTATCATCCAGCGTTCCTTCGCAAACCGGCAGACGACCAATCTCACCACCCCAATGAACCAGAGTCGAATCGAGCATCCCACGCTGCTTGAGGTCTTTCACCAGTGCTGCGGCTGGCTGGTCGGTCCGCTGACAGATTTCCGGCAGACCCTTCTTCAGATTCGTGTGATTATCCCACGGTTGCCCGCCCAGGAAGAGCTGTACAAATCGCACACCTCGTTCCACCAGTCGGCGAGCGATCAGGCAGCGGGTGCCATATTCCTTTGTGGCAGGCTGATCCAGGCCGTACATCTTCTGGATGTGTTCAGGCTCTTGCGACAGATCCAATGCCTCGGTCGCTGCTGTCTGCATGGCAGCAGCAAGCTCATAGCTGGCAATGCGGGCCTCCAGATCAGACTCACCCGGATGCTGTTCCAGATGCCGCCGGTTCAATTGTGCCAGGAATTGCAGGTTTCGCTTTTGCAGCGGACCTTTCAGATGCGGAGGTGGATCCAGATTGAAGATCCGTGGCTCCTGAGCCCGTAGCACCGTCCCCTGGAACAAGGGGGGCATGAAGCCGCTGGCCCAGTTGTGAGTCCCATCGACCGGGTGTCCACCGGGATCTGCCAGGACCAGATAAGCCGGCAGATTCTGACTCTCACTCCCCAAACCATAGGTGATCCAGCTTCCCATCGTGGGGCGGCCAGTCACAGCGGGAATGCCGCCATGAAAATAGCGGATGGAAACTTCGTGCCCGTTGTGCCCGGTATGCATCGACCGCATCACGCAAATGTCGTCAGCAATCCCCGCGATGTTCGGCAGAAGTTCTGAGATTTCCGTCCCGCATTCGCCTCGTTTTTCAAACTTATAGGGACTGCCGAGCAACTTCTTGTTCGCGCGGTTAACGAAGCTGTAGACAACTTCGCCACCGTACTCCTGGCCATGATGTTTGGTGAGTTCTGGTTTGGGGTCGAGCAGATCCATGTGTGCCGGACCACCATGCATGAACAGCGAAATCATCGCCGTTGCCTGAGGTGCCATGTGAGGGGCACGAGGTCGCAGGTCGGCAGCCTGATGGTCGATCGGCTTGGTCGGTGGTGCCGCCAGCAGGCCCGCCTCATTCAACAGGCTGGCGAGTGCAAATGAGCCGATACCGAATGCATTCGAAGCAAGAAATTCGCGTCGCGACGACGGGTGGCGATCCTGACATTGGTCGGTCATCTGGTAAGCCTTCGGAGCGAGGGCACGGGCGGGAGGATTAGCGGCGGGGTTTGGAAAATCCATTCAAGCGGCAGATTTGAATATATCAGTCCCCCCCGATTGAAGCCAGTAGAGATTGCTGATATCGGATTCCTCCGTTCCGACTTGAATGGCAGGCAATGAAACGCAATCCTTGATATCGGTTTTACCTGCGACGTTTGGTGAACCCTGAGCCTTTATTACCCTGGAGTCCTGACCATGCCGCTTTTGAATCAATTTTCCCGCCGATGGTTTCCCGGTGGATTTGCCGTAATGACCTGCCTCAGCCTGTCCTGCCTGTCGATGGCTGTTTCGCGGACCACGGCCGAAGAACCGAAAGAAAAGCCCGCTGCAAAACCGGCCGCTACCAAGTGGAAGTCTCTGTTCGATGGCAAGACGCTGAAGAACTGGAAGAGTTCGCAGTTTGGCGGGGAAGGAGAGATCGCCGTCAAAGACGGAGCGATCGTCATGCAACAAGGCTCGGAAATGACCGGGATCTTCTGGGATGGGGATGCGGCAGCCATTCCCAAGATGAACTACGAAATCTCGCTGCAGGCCAAGCGAATCGATGGTGGCGACTTCTTCTGTGGCCTGACTTTTCCGGTGAAAGACGATCCCTGCAGCTTCATTGTTGGCGGCTGGGGAGGTGGTGTCGTGGGGATTTCGAGCCTGGATGGTCAGGATGCTGCCAATAATGAAACCGCTCGGTATGAATCCTTTGACAAGAATCGCTGGTACAAGATTCGGTTGCGGGTGACGGAAAACGGCATCATGGCCTGGATTGACGATGTACAGGTCGTCGGCGTCGAGACCAAGGGACGCAAGATTTCGATCCGCCCCGAGGTGGAATTGTCACGACCGCTGGGGGTTTCCTGCTATTCGACGGTCGCTGGCCTGAAGGAAATTCAGGTGCGCGATCTGACACCGGAAGAAGCCAAAGCGGCAATCACCCCTGCCGCTCCGCTCCCAAAGTTGAAATAGGGTAGACAGCCGTTTCGGCGGGGTCGGAAGCCCCGCCGAACAAAGTCTTCAAAGTAGCCTTCATCGCTCCGCGTGAAGTCAGCCGATGACAGTTTGACACGAAATGTGTCACCCATGTCCCCGAACACCTGTTACCCATGTCCCCAGTCATACAGAAGCAAGCCGGGCCACCCTGAGAATGAGGGACTCCAGCCTTCGTGACCTTCGCGTTCTTCGTGGTCAAAGAAAGCCGCATACGATCTAAACGGCTTTCGTGCGGCTCCGTGGTTCAACTTCTTCGGGGTTTTGTAGGGTGGAGTCAATGTTACCCACATCTTTTACTCTCAGAGTCGATTGAGTTG
>CAZSTW010000167.1:0-2148 GCA_964609845.1 uncultured Planctomycetaceae bacterium
CCTGCTTTCGTCGATGCCGTTGAGTATGGCAAATTCGGACGAGCGAAGGTGACTGCGACGTTGTTCGGTGGCATGGACAACTCGCTCTACGAAGACTTCAAGGCCGGTAGCTCAGCACAGATGAACTCGGTCGAAAACACCCTGAAGCACACTCACGGCGATTACAGCCCCGCACATATGGCTTCCGGCGGAACGATTCTACACGTCACACAGATTCCAGGAAACGCCCCCTTGGGAAGCAGCGGCGTTCAGATTCGCTTCGAGACGGACCAGATCATCGAAGGAATTCGCCCCGGGCGCGTTGTCCGTGTCCGCCCTTCGAGTTGGCCACTGGTCAATCTGTCTCGTGAAGAATACCTCAGAGATAGCCTTGAGGAACGTTTCCCCAGCCCTGACTTCTTCCCGAAGTACTAACACCGAGATTTCATGGGAAACGTGCCTTAGTCGAGCATGAGCTGGAGCAACTCTGATGTTTTCTCGAATCCCGTCGGTCATCCGCCATTTGGTTCTGTTATTTCTCGCGTTATTCGGGGTTGGCACATCCTGGGGCGCAGATGTACCGACACCTGTGGCAATCTCGGCAGAGAGTCGCGCATTATTTGAGAAGCAGATTCAGCCGCTGCTCGTGAAGACCTGTGGCGAATGTCATGGGAAGAAGCCCAGAGACAATGATCTCGACCTGACGAGCTTCGGCTCCGTCCAGACGATTATCGCTAAGCCCAAGATTCTCGGTGATGTTGCCGAGCGGTTACGTCTGGGCGACATGCCGCCGAAGGAAGCGCCGCAACCGACGCCAGTGGAGCGAGAGCAACTGCTGAATTGGATTTCCGCGGCGCTGGATGCGGAAGCGGCAGCGCGCGCTGGTGATCCCGGGCCGGTGTCGCTACGACGGTTGAACAATTCCGAGTATGACAACGCGATCCGTGATCTCACGGGGATCGACATGAGGCCAACACGCGTTCGCGAGTTTCCTGCAGACAGCGTCGGTGGCGAAGGATTTGCCAACGTTGGCGACGCGATGCCCGTGACTCCCGAACTGATCGAACGCTATCACCAGACGGCGCGCGACGTTGCCGCACGGGCCGTGCTGCTGCCCGGTGGCTTTCGGTTTTCACCGTCTGCCGAACGCCCTGACTGGACTGAAGAGGCTCTTACACAGCTTCGCAATTTCCACGCACGCTACGCCGGTCCCAACGGAGAGCCGCCGCTGGCGGCCCATCTGGCGGCGACCTTGCAGTATCGCGACAGACTCGCCCGTGGCGATCCTACCGAAATCTCCGCAGTCGCTGCCGAGGAAAAACTCAACGCCACTTACCTGGCAGTACTCTGGGCTGGGCTCAATGGTAAGTCAGCCTCGCCTGCGGAAATCATTGCCCAGTCGAAGCAATGGTCCGAGAAAACGGCCCAGGTGGAAGCCGAGAAGCAGCGTCGGCAGATGGCTTTCCAATCGGCCAGGAAAGCAATCGAGTCTCGATGGGCTTCGTCAAAGCGTGTACTCGCGGAGTCGAAAGTCGCGGAAGGGGGCACGGTTTCCTTCGAGAAAAAGATCTCCATTAAGCGCGGCGAACTCCTTCTCCTGACCGTGCTTCCGAATGAGAATCACGGAGCAGACAGTACGCTTGTCGAGTGGACGATCCGCGAAGCCACGGGCGATCAGCGATTATGGACCGTCGCCGATCTGGTCCCTGACCTGCTGAAGGGCAACGCGTGGTTAGACAAGCACGAGGCCCGCTGGAGCTTTCTGGAAACGACCTCCACGCCGGTGTTTCTCACCGAAAGACGCAACAGCAATGCAGGACGTCCCGAACTGAAATCATGGAGCATCGGATCCGAACCTTCGGTCTTCGTGAACTCGGGCAATGAGCCGATACAGGTCTGGACGAAGTTGCCCGCGCGGTCAGTCTTCGTGCATCCGGGCCAGAAACGAAACGTGGCGATCGCATGGACGAGTCCGATTTCGAGCGAGGTGTTGATCGCGGGGCGCATCGCTGATGCTCATCCGTCGGGACTCGATGGGATCGCGTTCGAGCTGTCGCATGTCGCGGCCGAGGATCTGGGAGCGGCATTGGCCGACGTGGGTAACGCATCGACAATTCTACCGGACGCCGGCTTGCCTCCCGATATGCTGGCCGTTGTCCGCGAAAGGTG
>CAZSTW010000167.1:2285-13342 GCA_964609845.1 uncultured Planctomycetaceae bacterium
CCACTACCGATCCGGCACCGGTGCTGGCAGCGATCAAAGCCATGCAAGACCAGTTGTTTCAAAGCAACTACCGGAAGAATGCGGCACTCGCGGTCGGCAACGGCTTTCCAGCTTGGGAGGACTTGAATCGCATTGTCGCTCATGAGCGTGTTCAGGGTGCCGCCCGTGAGCCACTCTTCCGCATGGTCGCACTGCCGGCTCAGCCTGACACGTTCGTGGTTTGGGACCGGCTGCGACTGGAAGGTGGTGATGGACCACCGCTGGTGTTTGCGGAGCATCCCGAATTGGGTGCGGCGATCGAACAAGCGTCTGGACTCAAATTCGGACAGCACCCGCTGGGGAGACCAGTACCGAAGACGGCCTTGGTCACGTTGGCAGGTGCCGAAATCGTCATCGATCTCAGGAAGCTCCCAGCGGAATTACAGAAGACGCTCACTCTGCCACGGTTCCTTCGCGCCGATGTGAGTTTGGACCAAGCGAGTCCAGAAACCGCCTCGGTTCAGGCATTCCTCATCGCTGCGACAGGGGGTGGAGGCAATCTGGCCGAGCCGGTCGCCACGGCAATCGCTGGGGACCCACGGGCCGCTCAGATCGTGCATCCACGCGTCGCCGCCGAACGAGCGCGACCCGCGAAGGAATTTCGTGATCTTTTCCCGCCAGCGGTCCTCTTTCAGCCGATCATCCCACGAGATGCCCAGGGGAGCGTGTTCCTTTATCGGCGCGAGGACGAGCCGTTGCGGCGGCTGCTTCTCGACGACGCAGGGCGGGCGGAGATCGACCGGCTGTGGAGCGATCTGGAGTTTGTGAGCGAACAGGCGCTGGCTACTCCGATCGCGTATGCGGGCCTCGTGCAGTATTACCGTAAGCCGAATGACGGCGCGCGAATCATGTTCTTCTACATCCAGGAGTTTGAGGAACAGATTAAACGGGAGGAGAAAGAGTTCCTTGCGGCTCAGGTCGCAGCGGAACCGAGACACCTCGAAGCACTGCTGGCCTTCGCAGCACGCGCCTGGCGTCGTGCACTGAGCCCTGACGAATGCGAAACCATTCTCGCATCGTATCGCGCCGACCGTAATGACGGCGTGAAACACGACCCGGCGTTCCGCGCCGCGCTGGCTCGCGTTCTCTCGTCGCCGTGGTTCCTGTATAGAGTCGAACAGCCTGCCACCGGGGCGAATTGGAGCCTGTCTCGGGTGATGAACTGGCGACACGGCTGAGCTTCCTCCTGTGGGACTCGATTCCGGATGAAGAATTGCGAATTAAGGCTGCCCGGCTCCATGACCCTGTGGTTATGGAGGAACAACTACGCCGCATGTTGAAGGACGCCCGGATGCGGGGCATGGCCGAGGAATTCGGAGCCCGCTGGCTCGGCGTGCGGGACTTTGTCGCCAATCATGGCCGCAACCTGAAGCACTTCCCTGAGTTCACACCGGTCTTGCGCGACGCGTTGGCCGAGGAACCGGTGCACTTCTTCGAAGACCTGCTGGTCAATGACCGCCCGGTTGCCGATCTGATCGACGCCGACGCCGTGGTCATCAACGATGTCCTTGCCAAGCACTACGGCATCCCCGGCGTGACTGGTCCGCAATGGCGACGTGTCGAAAAAGTTTCCAACTACGGCCGCGGCGGGTTTCTTGGTTTTGGCGCAGTGATCGCCAAGAATTCGGCTGCCGCGCGGACAAGCCCGATCAAGCGCGGGGCGTGGCTGGTGCAGGTCCTTGGCGAGAGACTGCCGAAAGTTCCACCCGACGTGCCACCTCTCCCCGAGACGCCGCCCGCCGGGCTTAGCGTGCGCGAGATCACCGAGCGTCATCGTTCGGATTCCAAATGCGCCGGTTGCCACATCCGTATCGATCCTTATGGCATGACGCTGGAGCGATTCGACGCGATTGGCCGCCTGCGTCCCGCCAGCGAACTGAAGCCGGGCGACACGAAAGGAACACTACGCGATGGCACTGAGATCGAAGACATCGCGGGCTTGCGAAGCCACTTTGCCGGACCGCGCCGCGAGGACGTCCTCCGGACACTCGCACGCAAGCTGACGGGCTATGCGCTGGGACGAGCCGTGATGACGTCAGACCGCATGCTGATCGATCAAGTGACGAAGACCATGACCAGCGGCGGGCGCTGGTCCGATGCTCTGCTCGTCATCGTCCAGAGTGAACAGTTTCGCTGCATTCGCACGGCAGATAGGAGTGTTGAACCATGAAACGCACCTGCACCTTGATTGCCACGATTTTTCTTTTTCCATTCGCTGCCCGGAGTGCTGATACTCCGCAGAAAGAGAGTGGACTTGGTTTTGCGGTGGCGTCTCGATTGGAAGAGTTCCTGGGCGAACCGGCGATCGCTCCCATGCAACAACTCTGGGAGAAGCGTGGCGGGTGGGGCGGCGTGCTCACTGCCAAGGACGGTACGGTGGTCGTGTTTCAGTCACCGGGCGGCGGCAACTGCCGTCGTAGCCGCGATGGTGGAAAGACATGGGATGCTGACATCCTGATCGCTTCCGACGCACGAGAAGGCCGGGCTATCGTGGATGAGACGAAAGGGGATATTCTCTACGTCAATCCAGCCCTCGGTTGGCTCTACCGCAGTTCCGATTCGGGGGCGACCTGGAAACGCGAAACTGTCCAGGTACGTCCCGATGGCTTCGGCAACATCCCGAAGACTGAAGGGGTTTCGGCGATGCAATGCGGCATTACGCTCGCATTTGGTGAGCACAAGGGGCGGCTCATCATGCCGGCGCGCGTCATGGGACCGAAGAGCTCCAATTCCGTCGAATGGAGACCTTATCACTACAGCACGGCACTCTACAGTGACGATGGAGGTGCGGTCTGGCAGACGAGTCACCCGTTCCCTGTGCTTGGCACTGGCGAGGCTGCGCTGGCGGAGTTGTCTGACGGTCGTATTCTTTACAATTCCCGCGAGCACATGAGCCGGGGTAATCGCTTTATGGCTCACAGCGACAACGGCGGCGAGTTGTGGATCGGCGCTTACCGCAGCCCGGACCTTCCCGATGGGGCACGCGGCACATCGTACGGCCTGATGGGCGGCACGATCCGCCTGCCAGTTCCTGGTCACGACATCCTTATCTACAGCAACGTCGACAACGATGCGGGAATGCTCCCTGCAAAAGTTGGAGGTTCGATTGCGATCGGCCGCGAGAAGGCGACCGTATGGGCCAGCTTCGACGGTGGCCGCACCTGGCCGGTCAAGCGGCTCGTTTACGACGGACCCAGCGCTTATTCCAATCTCGGCGTGGGCCGAATCGGAACACCGAGCCAGGGTAAGATCTATCTGATCTTCGAAGGCGGCCCGAAAGGGAGTCACGAAGCCGTGCAAATCGTTTCATTCAATTTGAGCTGGCTGCTCAACGGCAGAAATCTGAACGACCTGCTGGCGAAGCCGACCTCAACCAAGTAACGAACAAACTTCAGCTAGGAGTCTCCTGATGTTGGCAAAATCGGAACCTTTTTCGCGACGCACATTGCTGCGTGGGCTCGGCGTCTCAATGGCTCTACCATGGCTCGAATCACTCGCGTTCGCGGAGGGCGAGAAAACTAATTCTGCCAATCAGCCGCCAACTCGTACTCTGGTCACTTTCACCGGCATGGGCTTTCACTCGCAACACTGGTGGGCCAAAGGTGAGGGGGCGGGGATGGAACTCGGGCCGTGCCTGAAGCCGCTTGAGCCGTGGAAAGAACGATTGGTCTTCCTGCGTGGCCTGTGGAACGAACAAGCCAACAAGGGAGCCATCCACTGCATGCAGACCGGGAATATGCTCAGCGGCGCGCCGTTGTCGGGGGCTGAAGTCCGCACAGGTGTCAGTTTCGATCAAGTGATGGCTCAGCGAATCGGCGACCGCACTCGAATTCCGTCGCTGGTGCTGGGCTGTGAAGGACCGATTCCAGGTCTGCAGGATGGGCTTCCATTGCTGTATAGCTCTCACATCTCCTGGAGCACCGCGGTTTCGCCGACCTGGACCGAGACGAGGCCAGCACTCGCGTTTGATCAACTGTTCCGTACAGACCGTAGTCGTGGCGACCGCCGCGTTGTCGATGCGGTACTCGAAGACGCGAAGTCACTGCAGCGGCGACTCTCCCTCTCGGACCGGCAGCGGTTCGAAGAGTATCTGGGCAGCGTTCATGAGATCGAAGGTCGTATCAAACGAGCCGACAAGCAACGCGACAGCCAGGGCTGGCAGCCAACCCTCGCCACTCCCGATAAGCCGCGACCCGCCGACGGGATACCCGCCGACATCCCCGAGTATTGGAAGTTGATGAACGACATCGTGCTGTTGGCTTTCCGTACGGACACCACCCGGATCGCGACCCTCAAGTATTGCAACGACGGCTCGGCCGAAACACACACGCACTGCGGTGCCAAAGATCAGCATCATCAGATGGCTCACACGCAGCCGCCAGAACTCATCCCGCTCAATCAGTTTTTCACGGCCCAGCTAGCCTACCTTTGTGAGCGAATGTCAGAGGTCAAAGAAGGGGATCGCACATTGCTCGACAATACCTCGATCATGCACTGTTCGAGCATGTTGCACGGCAACCACGACGCGCGGCAGTTGCCAATCATCCTGCTGGGGGGCGCCGGCGGAAAGCTCCGCGGGGGCCGAGTGCTCGATTACCTCGATTCGCCCAACCGCCGCATGTGCAGCCTGTTCCTGCACCTCATGGACTGGGGTGGCCTGGAACTTGACCGCTTCGGAGATTCAAACGATCGGCTGACCGGTATCTGTTAATACCTGATCACGAACGTCTGACCAATCGTCGCGCTTAGTTATTCGTCACTTCGATGCCAGTCACCGGCGCTGCAGTTTTGAAAGATTTGCCCTCTTGAGGCACGAACGAATGGTTACCGTTTCTCTTCGACTGGCCGTGCTGCTACTAATCGGCAGCGTGCAAGTGGCACTGGGGCAATTTGAGGATAAGTCCGCCGACCTGAAAGCGTTGCTTCAAGTGGCGCCAGCATCAAGCCTTCCGTCAACTACTGGCTACGGAGTCGAGGAACAAAAGGATCGCCTGCGCATCTCGCTGAGCGGCAAGCCGATCGTCGACTTCGTCTTTCACGATGAAAAGACTTTGCGACCGTATTTCGCAAATGCCCGACTGACAGATGGGCGGCAGATCACTCGAAATCATCCGCCCGTCAAGGATGTCGACGCAGTTGACCACGAGACCATGCATCCGGGCATCTGGCTCGGCCTGGGTGACATCAGTGGGCAAGACTTCTGGCGCAACAAATCAACGATGGAGCATCTTCGGTTTTTGAAGCCTACTGCAGCAACTGACGGACGACTGCGGTTCGCGACTGAATGTCGCCTGAAGTCCAGCCAGAACGAGCCACTTTGCTTGCTGACGAACGACTTCACGTTGATCACGCGGCCGAATGGCTGGCTGCTTGTGTGGAGCGCCGAATTCTATGCCGACAAACGCCAGGTCGTGTTCGGTGACCAAGAAGAGATGGGCTTTGGTGCTCGAGTGGCGACTTCCCTCACCGAGAAGAACGGCGGGATGATCCGCAGTTCAACGGGCAAGAAGACGGCGAAAGAAACATGGGGCCAACCCGCCAAGTGGTGTGACTACTCCGGCGGCGGCCCGCAGTCCTGCGGCGTCATGCTGATGGCGAGCGAAATGAACTTCCGCGAGAGCTGGTGGCATAACCGAGATTACGGTGTCTTCGTCGCCAACCCTTTTGGCCGCGAGGCGATGAAACAAGGCCCCCAAAGTGCAATTACGGTCGCGAAGGGAGAAAAGTTACGAATTACGTTCGGCGCGTTGATCCACGACCACCGCGAGTTTGACATGGATGCTGAATTTGCCGTATTCAATCTTGAGAAACGCTGAACACAATCAGGTAAGGCACACGTTAAAGGAGTGGGCGGCCTGGCTACGCCTCGTGAGGCAGATTCTGCCGAAGTTTTGTCGTTCCTCGCAAGATACTTCGCACTTCTGATGACAGATCGTCCAGGCTGTCTGCCAGTTCGTACAGCCGATCGTCAATCTGAAGTACTATCGAGTGATCAGTCAATGCGGGGTAGATGTTGATAGAGACGGTTTCCTTGCCGCCTTGGAACACCGAACACATGCATGAGCGACAGGTATACGGATCTGAACTTGTTTCGCCGGCCTGTTCCGACTGATCCTCAACCATGAGATTGACCTGTTCGTTCGTGGAAGCGAGCGCAGTCTCGGCCCCCTTGTCCTTAAGTGACTGCGCCCTTGCTTCGCAGCCACTGCAAAACACTGAGAAATGGACATTCTGGCCCTATCGCCTGTTTTGCTGTGTTGGGCTCGATCAAAGATCGTGAAGTCCTTGTGTCCAATCGCATGGCGGACATCAGATATGTCTATTGTAATTTCGGTTGTCATGTGGCCCACCGGGGCTTTGGCTGCGTGTGATTCATCGGCATTTCAGGACACTACTAGACAACAACCCACTCAACCATTGCCGATGCGAGTCGCTGCAGCCATCTGCTCATTGTCGAAACATCGCACGACACTAAATCGCTCTCCGCAAGGCGCACAAGCAACGGACTCCATCGCCACAACATGAAGATGTCACCACACAGCAATGCGAAAGGCTACGCGTTCAGTAACCGCGTATTCGAGTCCTTGAATTGACTGGCGACATGAAATCCCGAAGGCGGACTCAGTTGTCTTTGACGTTTCGCATTTCTTCCGTGAAGCGATTAAACAGCGATTCCGCATCTGCGGCCGGAAATGTCGCTGGCTGGAAGCGCATGGCTAGTCGCAATTCGTTTCCATATGTCAAAAGCCCGAAACAGGCGGGAGTCATGGGACGGACGGGTGGAAACAATTCGACCGATTCCAGAACCATGTTGCCAATCTGCACTCGACCATCGAGCCCGGCGAGCTTGCTCGCCTGAAGTGGCGTCTTAAGGTTTGTCAGAACGCTGGTTGCCCCACATTTGCCGGGATTCAGCATCCTGCCAGGTGACCCAAGAATCGCGGTCAAGGCCTCCAGTGAAACTACGAGGGCTCGTCCCATCTGCGTTTTGCGATAGAGCTTCATGTCGCTTGCAACGGAACAGACCGAAACGGGATCGCTGTCAGGTCCGCGTGCACTGACAACTCGGTCGATATGCAGCATTCCCACGACATTTCCCACCCGGCACGTGTTCAGGGGATTTCCTCGAAGGTCCATGGGAATAAACAACCGGAGCCTATGACGCCGTTCGGGGACTCTTTCAATCATCGCTTCTTGAAGTGACCGAAAAAGGCAGGTGATGACCAGGTCGTTGAGAGTACACCCGTGTCGTTTCGCCGCATGCAGATACTCTGTAACGTCTCCGAGTCGTGCGATCCGAGCTTGTGAGGGAACCATGCCACCGGCGGGGATTTCGTCTGGCCATGACACAACGTCCAGGCTGGCAGGTGCCGTTGCACAGTAAGCGGCAATCCGCCAGATCATCCACGACCATTGACTGACGCGCTGTATCAGTCCCGAAAGATTGTCGCACCTGCCACGGTGTGTCAGCTGCTGCCAATTCAGATCAGAATTGGACTCTGGCGGACAGGTGTCGTCACGATATGACGCGAGAATATCTTCCAGAACACGAAATCCGCTGATTCCATCACAGACAGCATGATGGAACTCCATCCAGACCACACCACTCCCACCGCGAATGTCCTTCCAGATTCGCCAGCCAGGCTCAGTCTGCAGGTCGATCGGCGCCGAAGTCGGAAACTCCGTTTCCAGTTCTGTGGACTGAAATTCGTGGACCACGCTGGTAACGGGAGCTGGAATCCAGAAGGGACGCCGTCGCTGATCATATTCAATACGGGCAGCCAGCAGCGGGTGAGATCTTGCTGCCGCAGTAACGGCTCTGTTAAGTCGCGCGACATCCAGAGGTTCGCTAAATTCCAGGCGAATCCAGAATGTCATCGGCCAGCCGGGATATTCGTCCCCCAGCATGTATTCTTCAAAGGGAGTCAGGCGTACCCGACGGCAGTCCGTTGCAATTGTCATGAATTCTGGCGACTTCAATGTCAGAGCGAAATTGACAAAGTCGCAAAGGCTTCGGCAGCGAGACGAATCCCATCACGGAATTCAGAGGCGACTGTTTGCGGAAACTCCGTTTCAGCGGATTTCCGGCTGCTCGCGTCATTGTACCGTGAAAGTCCCGAATATTACCAAGGCATTTCACGGAAACTTGCCCTCAACATCGTTACAACAGGGGCAACCCATCGCCAAGGTCAGCTGTCTGCCACTCATTTTCCTGACTTCATGGAAAGAAATCAGTCTCGCCCGCTCGCGGTCGATGGACTGGAAGACACGATTCCGTCAGTAGGCGACTCGCCTTGTTGGCCTTAATTGAGGTCTTAAACGTCGCGACGAGGCCGAAGCGGGGTCCAATATCGTGAATTGATTTCGGAATTGCCAGAATTCGCTTTCGATCGCGATGCTGTGACCTATAGAATGCGTCATCACACCTGTTGCACGCGAACAGATCCGTGAGCCCATTTTCGCTCGAAGTCAGGATTTGTTCCCAAAAAACGAGGTGTGAGATGTTGACGCGCTTTGTGAAGCGATTGGTCGTCGTTCCGGCATTTGCAGCATCACTGTGGACGAGTTCACCTGCTCAGGCGGGCGAGTTTACGATCCCGGCCCGCGTGCTGAAGCACTCTGCTACCAACGGTCAGACCTTCTCCGCGATCGTCGTCAAAGCGACGGAACTCCCCCGGGGAACGGTGGCACGCGACCATATTATCCTGATTGATACGTCGGCCAGCCAGGTCGGTGAGCATCGTCAGCAGGCTCAAGCTGTGCTGGAATCACTGCTGAGTTCACTCCCGGACGGAGACCGGGTCCGACTTTTCGCGGCCGATCTGCGAGCCGATGCGATGGACGACGGATTCAATGCTGTCCGTTCACAGGAACTGGCCGACAGTGTCGAACAACTGAAGTCACGGGTCCCCCTGGGGGCGACGAACCTGGAAGGTGTCCTGCGGACCGCTATTGCATCCGCTTCGGATCGTCCGACTGATATCACCTACATCGGTGACGGCATGAGTACTGCCGATCTGGTCGAAGTCCCGGAACTCCGCTCGCTGGTGTCTGACCTGCGTCAGCAGCAGATTCCCGTGCACAGCTTTGGAGTCGGATCCCAACGAAACATGCAGTTGCTGGGAATTCTGGCTCAACAGACCGGCGGGTTTGTTGCTCTGGATACGCAAATTATTAACGCGGGCGAATCCAAGGTCGACAGCCCCGAGCCCAAGGTGGCTGCGAAGAAGACCCGATCCGCCAAGCTGAACCGTGATATTTCCCGAGCCAGCCGAACTGCTCGTGATCGCGCGATGGAACAAGGCAAGACTCTGGCGGCAGCCTTGTCGGCTCCCGTCTATTTCCCCACAACAATCGCATTCGTTCCCACCGGAATTTCGCTGTTGCCGGGTGACGCCCTGCCATTGCGAACGGATCGAGAAACGATTTACGTCACCGAAGGAACTCTGCCTGCCGACGCACGAGTCGTGATGACCGATGCCGCAGGAGAAGCACTGGCCTGGAAACTGTCGGCCCCGCTGGAACAACCGGGAGCCACTTTCCTGCCGGCAATGACGGCCCACGTGAAAAGCAGCGGAGGTCTGACCAATCCTCTGGCTGGAATGATATTGTTCCAATTGGCTCAGATTGATTTCTCGGACAATGTCACGCTGCTGGCACAACGTGGCGGACTGGCTCTGAAGAATGGTGATTTCGAACAAGCCCGATTAATCTCGGCCGCTGCTTCAGAGGCCGATCCCGCTAATGAATCGGCTATCATCCTGAAGAATGCCACCGGTCGACTGCCTGTGCGTCAGGTCTCGCAAACGACCACCGAGGAAGCCCCGCCCGCTCCAGACGAAGATTCTCGCGTGGCACCGAATCCGAATGCCAGCCTGCTGGAAGATCAGCGCCAGATGATCGTGCTGCAGACACAAAAGCTGCGGAACGAAGTCAGCAATGCCATCGCCGCGGCCCGACAATCGGTTGACCCCGAGGGAGGCCTCGGCCGGCTGAAGCAGACGCTGGGGGCGGTGAAATCCGCACTCGACATTGCTCCGGAAGATCGTCAACGGATGCAGAAGCAACTGGAATCTGAAATCCAGCAGCAGGAAAATCAGGCGGAATCGAAACTGCAAGGGCAGCGACGGGCACTGGAAAAACAGGCTCAGAATGAAGCTCTTCGCCGGCTAAGTGAGCAAGCCTCACTGGACGAAGAACGACTGGAAAACCTGATTGACCGCGTTCGGTCCCTGATGCTCGAAGGGAAGCATGGTCGCGACGAAGCGTATGC
Organism: uncultured Planctomycetaceae bacterium; assembly: GCA_964609845.1. Classification (GTDB taxonomy): domain Bacteria; phylum Planctomycetota; class Planctomycetia; order Planctomycetales; family Planctomycetaceae; genus Schlesneria. The sequence continues at coordinate 12,598 of CAZSTW010000167.1, forward strand.
GGAGGCTCAGGAAGTCGCCGATGTGGCGATCAACATGCGACCCGGTGAAGCCTCATCCTCTTCGGCTCGCTTCGATTCGGAAGCGGCTCAGCAGCTCACACGTGCTTATCGGTTGCGGGCACGCCGGGCCGACCAGTTGCTGGAAATGCTGCATCAGGTCGAGTTGTCGCACATTCCCTTCCCCGACGAGCCCCCGATTCGATTCCCTTCGGCGGAAGTCTGGAAAGCGCTGTCCGAACGCCGGAAGCAGAATGCCACTGTCGATCTGAAACGCAGTACGCCGAATGAAAAGCGGATCCAGAAGGCGTTGACCGAAACAACCGAAGTCGCGTTCAACGAGAATCCTCTGGAGGAAGCCCTGAAATACCTCGAAGACCTGCACCATATTGAGATCTGGGTGGACAAGCAGGCGCTACAGGACGATGGTGCCAGCAGTGATGTCATGATCACGCTGGAGATGACAGGGATTTCGCTGCGAAGTGCTCTGCGGCTGATGCTTGAACCGCATGGAATGACATACATCATCGAAGACGAAGTGATGAAGATCACCACCAAGACCAAAGCCGACGAAAAAATGTCGACCCGAGTCTATCCTGTCGCAGATCTCGTGATCCCGATCCAGCCGCCACAGGGGGGTGCTGGTATGGGAGGGATGGGGGGCGGCATGGGTGGCATGGGCGGCGGTATGGGTGGTGGCATGGGCGGAGGCATGGGCGGTATGGGTGGTGGCATGGGTGGCATGGGT
>CAZSTW010000168.1:0-12926 GCA_964609845.1 uncultured Planctomycetaceae bacterium
TAGACGCTGTCGTTTGATGCCCGCGGGACGCCACACCTAAATGCAACGCGCTCTATATGACGTAACTCCGTTGGAGTATTTGTGACGACTTCCGCTTTCAGAATCCGTTGAGATTCCAGCGGTAATCAGTCAGGAGACCCGCGCCGAGCGATGGCGGGCGTTTCGGCGGGGTCGGGAGACCCGCGCCGAGCGTGCGTTGTGCAAATCAGATGCGACGGACGGGAGTATCGCGGAGGCGATCGAGGCCGAGCAGGAACAGGTCCCGAAGTGCTCGTACGATTTCACGAACGTTGATCTTCGATTGTCCGACGATGCGGTCTTCAAAAACGATCGGTGTTTCTACGAGTCGACTGCCGACTCGTTCGCAGCGATACAGCATTTCTTCCTGAAAAGCGTAACCGCGTGACCGGAAGCGATCGAAATCGACCTCTTTCAGTTTGGAAATTCGATAACAGCGGAAGGCGCCGCTGCAGTCGTGAATTCGTAGTCCCAGCAGGACTCGCGAATAGAGATTGATTCCCTGGCTCATGATGTGCCGCTTCGGGCTCCAGCCAATAATGTCTCCGCCAGGAACATAGCGTGAGCCGATTCCGACGTCTCCCACGGCCATGCAACCTCGGACGGCCGCCAGATGGCGTGGATGGTGGCTGAAATCGGCGTCCATATTCAGCACAAATTCGTAACCGTGATCGATGGCCCACTTCAAACCGGCGAGTGTCGCGGCTCCCAGACCTTCCTTGGCTGTCCGCAACAACAGCAGAACGCGTGGGTCCGTACTGCCGAAATCACGTGCGATTTGTGCCGTACCATCGGGGGAATTGTCGTCAACAATCAGGACATCAGCTTCGGGGAGAGCCTCAAGAATCATCGGGATGAGGCGTGTGATGTTCTCACGCTCGTTGTAGGTGCAGACCGTCACCAGGGTTCGCCCCGAATTTCGATGAGATTGCAACAAATCTGAGGACATTCCATGTTCCGTAGTGTCTTGAGGCTTGCAAGGCTGGCGAGTGGTAACTTGAACTCGCACAGCGGTCAAGTCGTAAGTCGCCGCCACAGGGACGAGTTGCAGTTGTCGTGACGTCTTTACGGGCGAGATTTCAACCGTGGCTTCGTTGATGGGCAGGGTTACTGAGATGCCATCGCGGTCCCTTGGCATGAATTTGCAAGACGGGTCGACCGATACCAATGTCCTTAGTGCGGGTCGCACTTCCGTGTCGCGTCGAAACATGGGTTAGACGTTGCAGTTGGATGCCCGCGGGACGCCACACTTTAACGAGAAACGCTCCAGCAGCCCGTGGTGAAAGTCGGGTGTCCGGGACCGGACCGGACTGGACTGGACTGGACTGAGGCTTTGCGAAGGAAGGCCCGGTCTTCGTGTGGAACGCATATTCCGGGACTTCGCGAAGACGCTCCAGTCCCGGCCACTCCTTGCTGACCGATATCCGACACGACTGAAAGTCTCTCTCGCAAAGTCGCGAAGAGAAAACAGCGAGTGCTGTTGAGCACGCCCTTTAGGGATCGTGGATTGCTCCCCTGTCACCCGAGGTGATAGGGACATGGTCCAACGCGAGCAAGTCACCAATGCAGGGCAGGAAAAGCTTGCGACGGACGCTCGCCCACGATCATGAAACGACGGCGGGTCGGTGCGGCGCAGCGCTGCTGATCTCCACCCGACTTCGAAAAAGCTGATTGTCCCGGTAGTGGTTCGCCAATCAGAATGCGATCGGACTTCCCGCCGACAGTGCAACTCCACGAAGCTTTTCGATGGCCGAGAGAGTAATCTGGCGAACTCGCTCTTTGCTGAGACCCACCTTGTCGGCAATGTCCTGCAGACTTTGACCACGTGGTTGACCATCCAGTCCGAACCGGGCGGTGATCACAAATCGTTCTCGTTCTGACAGTGACGTCAGCAGTTCTTTGACGGATTCGGCCCGCTGCGCCGACAGACGAACTTCTTCCTCAGGGTTACAGCGTTCGTCGGGGACTCGATCCAACCACGTCTGGTCGCGCATTTCCACGTGATCTGGAGCAGCCTGACGGCGATTGATGCATCGCAACATATGATTTCTGACCGCCCATGTGGCGTACGTGCTGAAACGATTGCCGAGGCTGATATCAAACAACTCGACAGCACGGATCAGTGGCACCGTCGCTTCGCCGATCAGTTCGGACATTTGATCCAGCGAAAGTGAAAACTTCCTGGCCAGTGCCACGACGAGGCGTAAATTGCTGCGAACAATCCTGTTTCTAACTTCGACCGAATCGCGCAAGTCGGTTTCGATGCGATCGACAAGCGAGGGGTCCGGATGATTCAGACACAGTTTCTGCCGTGCCTGCTCTGCCCGGAATTTCAGGAAGTTCATCTGTTGAAACAGGTAGGATTCCTCAGCCTGCGTCAGTAAGGGGGCGTTGACCATTCCGGCGACAAACGCCAAACCAGGCTCGGTTTTGGCAGGTCCTTCCGCGACATCGAGTGACGCTGGGCGGAGTGACATTAGCCGTTCAGCAGGCTTGGTTTGCGAGAAAACCGGGTGATCGACATAGCGGATTTCCCGTTCAATCCAGTCGCGGATGCGAGCCAGCAGTTCGGGTGAACGATCTTGACGGCGAGTCCGCGTCTTCTTAACGGTCGTGACCATCGAATCTGATCTCCTGATACGATTTGACGATGCAGCAGAACCTTGCTGCGGCATTGATGCGTTCCACGTCTCAACAAGTGTCAAACCGAAGTCCGGTCGTGAGATTAACAGACCGTCACCACTTTTTTTGTATTCCGCCAAGCCCTTGGTAGCTGCCGGCCTTCATGGCCGACGATCGGCGCAGGATTGCTGATGTCTTCTGATCTCGCTGGTGTACACGAGGAAGCAACAACGGAAGAACAAATGGAAAATGATCGAGTGGAGTGGCGAGTGCCGTTTGAGCTTCTGGCATCTGCCTCAGCGGATCGGTGCCGCAAGATGCGCCGCAGTATTGTACCGCGTAGAAATCTTGTAAGCTGACAGCAGACAAATACGCGGTCTACTATGGCCATTCTGAGCATCGTTCTGGCTTGGTGGATCGCGTCTTCCGCTGAGGCTGGAAGTCATCGAACCCGTCCATTCGAGAAATTCCCACGGAACGACGAACAGTGGCCAGTTGGAACTTGTAAAGGTGAGACCTGATGCTCGTTGATGCTTATCTGATGCTGGTCCTGTTCGGATCGCTGGCGCTGCTGATGACCTTAGTTGTCCGTGGCAAAAGCATCTTCGTGGTCGGTCCGCTCTGTGCACTGATAGCCGCGGTCCTCAGCGGCGAAGATCCTGTGGCGCGAATGAACGGCGCATACATGAACGGATTTTCGGACTATATCCGCAGGTTCTATCTCTTCTTTGCACTCGGGGCCGTGTTTGGCAAGCTGATGGAAGAGTCTGGAGCGGCGATCACCGTTGCCAATCGCATGGGCAAGTCACTGGGAACACAACGAGCCTGCCTGGCGGTCGTCCTGGCATGTGCGTTATTGACCTACGGCGGTGTCTCGCTGTTCGTCGTCGGCTTTTCCGTTTATCCGCTGGCGGTTCACCTGTTTCGGATGGCAAATCTGCCACGACGGTTTATCCCGGCTGCGATCGCGTTTGGATCGATCACCTTTACGATGACATCGGCAGGTTCGCCGGAAATTCAAAATCTGATTCCAATCCAGTTTCTGGTCGACAAAGTGACGAAGGAACCACTCACCGATGCGCGGGCCGGCTGGCAGGTCAGTTTAATCGTTGCAGTGTTGATGTTTGGTTCCGGGCAATTCTATTTGGATTGGGTGATTCGGCGTGCCACTCAGCTCGGCGAAACGTTTGAACCTCGCGAATCCGATCACGCCGTGGCGGAAACCGCCGAGCAGGACCTGCCGGGATTTCTTGCGTCGATTGCCCCATTGGCGACAACGCTGTTGGCGCTGAATGTCGTGCCGACACTTTGTCACGGTATCGCAGCCAACCTTGGCGACTCGGTCTTTCAGCGGATTTTGAAAGCGTATCCCGAGGATGGCACACTGGCGATATTTCTGGGAGTGACTGTCGCCGTGATCGTATTGCGAAGGCGTTTGAAAAACGTCTGGGGCTGTTTTGGTGACGGTTTCATCAACGGTCTGCTGGCAGTCGGCGCAACCAGCGCCGTGGTAGGATTTGGTATGGCAATGAAGGACTTGCGGGCGTTTCAACTGGTGCTTTCCTGGGTCACGCATCTGCCGGGTGATCCCCTGTTCAGTGCGGCACTCGCTGTCGCGGTGATTTCCGCTATCGCCGGCTCAGCATCCGGAGGGCAGGGAATCGCACTGCCGATTATCAAGCCAATCTATATCGATGAACTTGGTGTCGGCCCCCGAGCCTTGCATCGGGTGGTGGCAATCTCATCGGGAACGTTGGATTCACTGCCGGCGAATGGTTATCTGGTGATGCTGATTCGGAATATCTGTGGAGAGACGCACGCTCGTGCCTATCCACCGATATTTGTTACAACCGTCCTGATCCCGCTGGCTGGAACAGCAATCGCCATTCTGTTGTTCAAGTGGTTTCCACAGTGGGGATGACCGTTTGCAGACGCGGTTTGGAGTCTCTCGAGGAAGCCGTGTCTTCGACGGATGTTGACGATGAACGACGGAGCAAGTCTGGTAGATGCGGTGATGCAGCATGTGAACCCGCTCGCTTGGGTGGGAATCAGAGATCAACAAACTGCAGATGGCGAAGAAAGCAGTTGCGGAACGAACCGGTAACCACATCCTGCACGACCTTGTCGCAGACTCCAAGATCGTCGCACCCATTTCCCAGAATGAAAACGATGTTTGCCACATCTTCTTCGTCTTCTGCGCCTGAGACCCTCGACAGTTTGCCGGATTGCATGGTACCTTTCGGCCTGTAGTGCTGGTTTGTAACGTCTCGGACCCGAATGATGACCGCATCCACTCCACGGCCTGCCGTGGTGCTCGTCAGTGGCGGACTTGATTCCGCAACCATTCTTGCGATTTGTCAGTCGCAGGGATTTGAACCCTATGCCATTTCCTTCGATTACGGCCAGCGGCATCGTCATGAACTGGCCGCCGCCGATCGTGTCTGTGCGGCCGCCGGGGTCCGTCGTCACATCGTCGTGCCGCTGGATCTGCGAGCATTCGGCGGATCTGCCCTGACCGCAGATATCGCCGTCCCGAAAGATCGCAGCGATGCACAAATGTCGGCAGGGATCCCGATCACCTACGTTCCCGCTCGAAACACCATCTTCCTCTCAATCGCCCTCGGCTGGGCCGAAGTGCTGGGAGCATGTGATCTGTTTATTGGTGTGAACGCTGTCGATTACAGCGGGTACCCCGATTGCCGTCCCGAATTCATCAATGCGTTTCAGTCAATGGCTCGCCTGGCGACTCGATCTGGTGTTGAGGGGGAAAGCCAGTGGCGGATCCATGCACCGCTGATTGATCTGAGCAAGGCAGAGATCATCCGACGTGGTATGGACCTGGGAGTCGACTACAGCCTGACCCACAGTTGTTACGACCCCGATCCCGAGGGACGGGGCTGTGGCCACTGTGATTCGTGTCAGTTGCGACTAAAAGGATTTGCGGACGCTGGCCTGATTGACCCGGCTCCCTATGCTGGCCGATAGATGCTTTTGGACACGGAGTGCGCTGAAAGCACGGAAATAATGGCTTTCTGGTCGTCGAATTCGGATTGACCTGCAAGACAGGATGCGTGGTAGAATTGAGCCCGCACGTTCTCGATACACTCATTCCACGAGGCATTCACGATGCAACGAACGGTTCCTGTCATTGCATTGATTCTGACTGTCATCAGCAGTGCCCACGGGCAGTTTTCACCTGCCACGGTCTCGAAGCCGAAGCAATCAATTGACGAACTCCTGCTCTTCTTTCCAGTGAAGCATCCTTCCGGCGACTGGTCTCCCAAGGATCTTGAATTCAAGGATGTCGACTTCACTTCCGCTGATAAGACAAAGCTACATGCCTGGTACTGTCCCTGTGAAAATCCCCGTGCGGTGATCTTGCTGTCACACGGAAATGCCGGGAACCTGGCGGGGCATGCGTCGTGGCTGCGGTATCTGCAGAAGCAAGCCAGGGTCTCGGTCATGATCTACGATTATCGAGGATTCGGCCGTAGCGAAGGGAAGCCGACCGTTGAAGGAGTTCTGCAGGATGCCACAGCCGCTCGCGCGAAGCTTTGCCAGCTTGCGTCCGTCAAAGATTCAGAACTGCTGTTAATGGGAGAATCGCTGGGTGGTGCGATTGCCGTTCAACTGGCGGCCAAGTCTGCGCCGCGCGGGTTGATCCTGCAAAGTACGTTCTCCTCAATGAAAGATGTTGCGACGGTCCATTATCCCAAGCTGGCCTGGCTGGTTCCTGCGAACAAACTCGATTCCGTCAGTGCGATTGCACAATACCACGGACCGATCCTGCAGAGTCACGGCGACAAGGATGAGATCGTTCCCTTCAAATCGGGCGAAAAGCTGTTCCAGGCCGCCAATGAGCCCAAGGTTCTGCTGACGATTTCGAACGCGGGGCACAACAACTGGATGTGCAAAGATTACCTGCAGCGATTCGATGAATTTGTCGATCGCGTGAAGCCAACTGATAAGCGATAGCCACGAAGAGGCTCAAAACGAAGCGCGGAAAGAGGTTTCACACGGAGGCTCGGAGCCACAGAGGTCAAATGCATCCGCGGGAATCAGGGGGTAGCAAGACTCGTACTCTTCTCCCTCCGTGTCTCTGCGACTCCGTGAGGGACCTGATCCGCCGTGTCGAACAACCGTTACAACCGTTATTTCCGTCATCACATTCATTGAAAGGTGTACGCAGATTCTTCGCGCGCCTGAGGCAGGTTTGACGTAGAGTTGTCCATTGTCTGAATCAACTTACGTCCCTGTTTTCGCGGAAATGATCGCGTGAATCTGCCTCTTGCTTGCGAACTCGAACCGGTTCACAGTGACGACCCTGTTGTAAATCGGGTTGGAACTGCGATTCCACGGACAGTACTGATCTGCCATGCGGACGATGCTCTCAATCGCGAGGGACTCGCCCGATGGCTTGCAGCAACGACGAATCTCGCGGCAATTGTTGTTCTCGAAGAACCTCCCAGCCGGATGAAACAACGGATCCGCCGTGAAATCAAACGTGTTGGCTGGTTACGGTTTGTGGATGTACTGGCCTTTCGGTTGTACTACAAACTGTTTCTCGCGCGGCGAGATCGTGAATGGGAAGAGCAGACCTTGATGCGGCTCTGCTCCCGTTATCCCATGATTGGTCCAGAAACACGTGTGCTGCACGCACCATCGCCGAATGCGCCCGAAGTGGAAGCGTTGCTGCGCGCTGTCGAGCCCGACATCGTGATCGCGCGCTGCAAGACACTCCTTAAGGAAAGCGTTTTTTCCATCCCGACTCGCGGAACGTTTGTGATGCACCCTGGCATCTGTCCGCAATACCGCAATGCCCACGGCTGCTTCTGGGCCTTGGCGCGGAAAGACCGTGAGCATGTCGGTATGACACTTTTGAAGATCGATCGCGGAGTCGATACGGGACCCGTTCACGGCTACTTCCGCTGCCAGTTTGACGAACAGGTGGAATCGCACCACGTCATTCAGCACAAGGTTGTTTTCGATAACCTGGATGCGATTGGGGTGCGGCTGCTCGACATTTATCACGATCGGTCAGAACCGATCGATACGCGCGGCCTTCCTTCGGGCGAATGGGGACAGCCCTGGCTGACAGCTTATCTGCGATACCAGAAACTCGCTCGTCGATCCGCCACAACCTGAACCGCGTTGTTTGCTCAAGCATTTAATGAAAACACATGTCGATCAATCTTCTTTATCATGATGTCACTCCGGCTGGTGCCGACGATACCAGTGGTTTCGCCGGCCCTGCGGCGGCACGGTACAAACTGACTCCCGAGGAATTTGCCACACACCTTGATCGGATCAACTCATCCGTCTGCTCGGTTCCAGCCAGTGATGCAGTCGCAGTTTTGCAATCCGAGAAATCGTGGACAATCACATTTGATGACGGTGGACTGTCGAATGCCACTATCATTGCGAAAGAACTCGAGCGTCGCGGTTGGAGGGGCTGGTTTTTCATCGCCACAGACTTCATCGATCGCCCAACCTTTTGTTCGCGCGAACAATTGCGAGAGCTTCACGAACGGGGCCATGTGATCGGCAGTCACTCCTGCAGCCATCCCGAACGAATCTCAAGCTGTCATTCAATGCAACTGCTTGATGAGTGGTCGCGCAGTTGCGGAGTGTTGTCAGAGATCACCAGACAGACCGTGACAGCCGCGTCAGTCCCCGGCGGGTTCTACTCGACAGAAGTCGCTCGTGCAGCAGCGCGAGCCGGAATCAGGCTCCTGTTTACATCAGAACCAACGGTCCACGAATTTTGCGTGGACGAATGTCGCATCGTCGGTCGGTACAACATTTATCGCGGCATGAGTGCTGCCGATGCGACTCAGCTGTTGACCAGCCCGCTGCGTCGCTGGCGGCAGGCCGCCTTCTGGACTGCAAAAAAAGCTGCCAAGACTGTGGCGGGACCAGTATACAAAGCAGTGCGGCAACGATTGCTGAGTCGGGCGTATTCGCCGTAACTCGCAACGTTGCGGGCGCACATGCTGGATGCCTTTCTGGATGCCCATGAAGTACAAAGACTCGTGAGCATCGTTTCAAGGCCTTCTAGTGCGTGTCGCACTTCCGTGTCGCGTCGAAACATGGGTTAGACGCTGTAGTTTGATGCCCGCGGGACGCCACACTTAAGTGAGATGCGCTCTAAAGTGGCGCGACGACGCCTGGCCATCCATCGCGTCTATGCCTGGAATCCACGATTCAGGGCAATTCGCGAATTCGCAAGTTTTTGAATTCGACAGGTGCTCCTTCCGATTCCAGGCACAAGTACCCCGTGGCTGGTTCACATTTCGTGCCTCCGGATACTTCCTCGCCATTCACCCACAACCGGACTTCGCCATTGATCGCCCGGATGTAATAGTGGTTCCATTCGTTGAGCCCTTTGCTCAGATTCTTGCTGGGAAAGCTTCGTGATCCTTGAGGCGCCGTGGGTGGAAATGGCGTCATTTTGGATTTACCGACGGGGAACACATCGCCATGCGTGGTGAACCAGTCTGGTTTCTTTCCGGTCGACTTTTCGTACTGTTCGGCATAACCGTGATCCAGTACCTGCACTTCAATCCCGCCTGGTGGCAGGGAATTCGGCTTGAGCCCCGTCAGAGCTTCTTCGGTAGCCCAGACGAAAATCCCTGAATTACCGCCGGACTTCAGATGCCGCCACATCGCCACCATTTCGAAATTCGTAATGGGCTTTTGAGACCGAGTGACACCCACGGGCTTTCCGGTGCAATGGACAGTCCCGTCTTTCCATGTCCATGTGTCAGGGGCGGTATTCACATTCACAAAGTCCGCTTCACCCAGCGTTCGCCAGCCAGTCCCCGTTCCATCAATCGTGGCCTTGGGCAGAGGTTCGTCGCCCCAGGCAGGAACCAGTGACAACATCAGTCCCATTCCAAATACAACGCGACGAATCAATTCCGTTGACATGCACGGTCCCCTTTGTTGTGTAACCTTCCTCGCTGAAGGGAGATTGGCAAACCCACTGTTGGCGCATTCTCCCAATCTCGTTCTACCGTTTTACACGCCGGAGATACAGCGAGTCGATTTCGCACGGTCAATTCCGGAATAAGGTCACCGTTGCTCATCGCGGTATCGCACAGTACAAGGTTTGCATGGCTGACGATCTGCGATTTCGGATCTGGACACCGGAGGTTTGAAATGAAGCTTTCTACGCTGACTGTGATCGTCGTCGCATTCGGATCACTCGCATTCGCAGGTGAACCGGGGGCCCAGCGCCCGTCGGCAGGTGTTCCCCCAACCGTGTCCAGCAGTGAACCGTCACCCATTCCGGAAACGGCGGATGGCTCTCCGCGTGTAGTCTCGAAAGAAGGGGCCGCGTACCTCGAACGGCTTCGCAAGAATACCCCGTTTGGTACGACGACGTTTGACCTGAAAGGCTTGCGGGCTGGCATGGGCTCGCGCCGAGAACCCGCAAACAAGGACATAAAATTCGTACGTGTGAAGGTCGGTGACATTCCCTGTGAATGGGTGGTTGCCCCCGGGGCTGATACCGACGTCCGGTTGCTCTATCTGCATGGTGGAGGATTCGTCTCCGGGTCTGGAGCATTCTACCTGACACTGGCGGCGCATCTTTCCGCAGCTGCCAGATGTGCTGTCCTTTTGCCGGATTACCGGCTGGCCCCGGAACATCCTTTTCCAGCCGGGATCGAGGACTGCGTCGCATCCCATGAATGGATTCGTGCCAATGGACCGACAGGTGCAGGGCCTGCCAAAGTTACGTTCATTGCAGGTGACTCGGCGGGGGGAAGTCTGACGCTGGCAACATTACTGGCCTTGCGAGACCGCAAACTTCCACTTCCCGCAGGAGGAATTCCGCTGTCCCCGACCACGGATCTCACCTTGGCAAGTGAATCCTTGAAGACCGTCGCTGATCCGATCATCAGCTCGAAAACAATGCCGGAATTTCGAGATCTGTACCTCGGCAAGACAGACCCTCGCAATCCACTCGCGTCGCCTGTGTTCGGAGACTACCACGGTATTCCTCCGCTGCTGATCCAGGTCGGTGAACACGAAATGCTGCGAGATGACAGCATCCGTGTTGCGAAGAAAGCTCGAGCAGACGGAATTCAAGTCAAGCTCGAAGTCTGGCCCGGGATGTTTCACGTCTTTCAGTCCCATGAACCGCTGCTGCCAGAAGCTCGCGAATCGATTGAGCACATCGCCGGTTTCATGCGGGCCACGGCTCAGCGATCACGGGTTGAAATTCGATAATGGAATTCTGGGGATGAAGTGGGCCTGAAATTGGCGATTGCTGATGTAAAGTCGCTCGTGGCGCTTGCACACCCGGTCGAATTCGGTTGTATTGTCCACTCGACTCGTGGTCCATCTCCGTATTTGACAAGGATCTCAGGTAATGCACGGTTTCGAAACCGCAGGTCCCGCCAAGGAAGACACCCCCGTATCCGGTCCCTGGTGGCGGCAACTGAACCGATATCACTGGTTCGTTTTTATTGTCGCAGCACTGGGTTGGCTGTTCGACACGATGGATCAGCAACTCTTCACACTCGGCCGTCCACTGGCGATGGTCGATCTGGTCAAGGCGCTGCCTGATGAAACTCCCGAGGCACTCAGCCTGCGTCAGAAGGAAGCGGGGGGGTACGCGACGTCAATTTTTCTGATCGGATGGGCCACCGGGGGATTGGTTTTTGGCGTCCTGGGGGATCGTTGGGGTCGCGTTAAAACGATGCTGGCGACGATTATCATCTACTCGATCTTTACGGGGCTCAGTTCGTTTTCGACGGGCCTCTGGGATTTCTGTCTGTGGCGATTCCTGACGGGATTGGGGGTCGGTGGTGAATTTGCGGTTGGCGTGTCTCTGGTGGCAGAAGTCATGCCTTCAACGGCACGACCACATGCGCTGGGGTTATTGCAGGCACTGTCCGCTGTCGGGAATATCACCGCAGCCGTGATCGGAATGGTCGGAACCGGCTGGAAAACGATGTTCCTGATCGGAACCGCGCCCGCCCTGTTGTCGTTGCTCGTTCGCCGACGACTGAAGGAACCTGAACGGTGGCAATCGGTTTCGGCAAAAGACGGGGTCGCAAAGCAACTGGGTTCTTATAGTGAACTGTTTGGGAATCCTGAACTGCGATACCGTGCCTTCATCGGTCTGATGCTGGCCAGTGCGGGTGTGATCGGGCTCTGGGGGATCGGATTTTTCACGGCAGATCTGCAGCGCGAAGTCTTTGGCCCGGTCGTGAAAGCCGAAGGCCTGAAAGGGGAATTCACACGATCCCTGTTTACATTCTTCACTGGAAAAGCGGCCGATGGAGCCAATCCCGGCGATGTCCTGAAGTTTCTCTCGGGGCTGACACTGCTGTTGCAGAACATCGGTGCATTCTTCGGCATATATCTGTTCAGCCACGTCAGCCATTACCTGGGCCGACGTTCGACATTTGCCATCTGCTTTCTCGGAGCCATGTTGTCGACGATCAATGTCTTCTGGAATCTGGGACGATTCAACGGCATCAGCGACATTTACTGGATGGTTCCCATCATGGGTTTCTTCCAGCTGTCCATTTTCGGGGGATATGCGATTTACTTCCCGGAACTGTTCCCGACACGACTGCGCAGCACAGGAACCTCATTCTGTTACAACGTGGGGCGGTTTGTAGCGGCAATCGGGCCGTTTACGCTGGGGAAACTGATCAAGCATACCTACGGTGGCTACGCTGGAGCACTTCCGTTTCGGTATGCGGGTGCAACGATGTGCGCTATCTTCGTGCTTGGCCTTCTGGCACTTCCGTTCGCCCCTGAAACCAAGGGTAAGCCTCTTCCCGAATGATTTTTGGTGGGCTTCGGGAGTGTTAATCGCCATCGAAGCGTGATCAGCCGGAGCTATCTTTTCAGCTTCGGAATCGACAGAAAATCGCACGACAAAGGGAATCAGAGATTCTGATTCCCTCTCTCACGGGGAGGGGGCGATAAGGACACTCTTCCTGTTCGTCCCATCACTCCTATTGGATTAACCGGAATCACGCGCCTGGACGCATGCGCACATACGCCGCCAGGATCTCGTACAGATCGGGCGAAACCTGGATTTCTTCGTCAGCGAAGTCGTCCAGCCAGGCTCGATTCCTGCGTGCTGCGTCGAGCAATGCGCGGGAAATATCAGCCAGGCGCACGCTGACAGGCTGCTCCACAACGGGGGTCGCAGTTTCGTCGCCAGTAAACAGTCGCAGGCGGTGTCGCATCATTCATCCCTGGTCGAGGCGACAAGTACGTTGGCTCATCCACAACGGACAGCCGAATCCGGTGCCGTG
>CAZSTW010000169.1:0-12923 GCA_964609845.1 uncultured Planctomycetaceae bacterium
TCATCACCTCAATCTCACATCCCACGGCTCTTACCTTACGTGGGTTTGCAGGCGATAAGCAGTATCCGAGCAAACTGAGGAACGACGGACGTAATTGTCCGTCCTACTGTCTGCGATCGCCATCCCTTGCGTTTCCGCCTCCTCCCGGTAAATTAACATCACCAAAAGTGGATGTGTGGCTCTAGATGTCGTGTTTTGCGACGGCGTGTGTGATCATGTTCGCAGCCGCGAGTCGGCGTTCGAATTCCTGATGCACGGGTTCGTCTGGTTTTGATGTCATTCGTTTCAGGAGGGTTATCGGAATGAAGAAAGTCTTGTGCGCAGTGATGGTGGTTGCCCTGATTTCCGCTCTTTCGCTGGGTGTCTCTGCTCAGGTCAAGAAGGGAAAGTCACGGGTTCTGACGACCAAACAGATGATGGCCGGACTGGTGAAGCCGAACTGTGCGGGCATTGGTGAGGGTTTGAAGACTCCTCCCGCAAACGATCAAGCATGGGCTGATCTCGCAACAAAAGCGGCTCTGCTGAACGAATCGAGCTTCACGATGATGGACGATGGACGTTGTCCGGATGCTGACTGGGCGAATGCTGCCAAGGCGCTCCGCGAAGGAAGTGCCGCCGTCCTCGCCAAAATTGAAGCCAAGGATGCTGCCGGTGCTCAGGAAGCCTTTAAGGCTGTCACCGGTTCGTGTGCTGCCTGCCATAAAGCGCACAAGAAGTAATCCTATAGAACCTTTTGATTCAGCCCAACGTTCCAGGTACGCGACGGCTCCACTGCTGAGCGTATCTGGGCGGGGCGGAGTCAGGTCGTCACTGAATCTGAATTACGGAATAGCAGAGGAGACCTGCGGTCGGGTGTTTCGGCGGGGTCGGGAGACCCGCGCCGAACTCGCGGTCGGGCGTTTCTGCGGGAGACCCTCGCCGAACTCGCACCGCGTTACTTGGCCGCACCGACTCGGCGTGTTCGACGTGTCGCCACGGGTGGGAACGGATGGATCTGCAGTTCAGGATCCGTATCGCGGTGTGCAGGTTGATCCGGGGTTGGTGTGGGTGAAGGAGCCTGAGCAACGCTCTCTGTGCGGCGTTGCGGTCGCAGGCAAAGCATCGCGGGCAGAATCACAAGTTCACCCAGCAGCGAGGCGGCCATTTGCGAAGCCATCAACATTCCGAATCGCGATGTCGGAGTAAAACTGCTCATGCACAGGGCCAGCATCCCCAGTGCTGAAATCAACGTCGAATCGAGCATTGGTTCCCCGGAATGTTCCAGAGCATCCTGGCAGGCAACGATTGACGAATTTCCACTGCGATAGGACTGCTGGTATTGAACCAGAAAATGGAAGGTGCAATCGACCGAGATTCCCAGTGCGATACTGCCAGTCATCATCATACCGATGTCAACGGGTGTCCCCAGATACCCGATACCACCAAACACCAGCCAGATCGGAATGATGTTGGGAATCATGGCGATCAGTCCCGTGACAACAGACCGCAGCGACAAGACCATGACAATTGAAATGGTCAGACAGGCGGCCGTGAAGCTTTGCCAGAACCCGTCGAAGATTTCATGCTGAGCATTCTTCAGCAAGGGAGTCAGGCCTGTGAATCTGACAGGATCTCCTGCGACCGCTGTCTGCAGATCCGCCAGAATGTCGATGGATGACTTTCCGTGTTCGTGACCGATACGTGCCGAGATTTTCCACAACCGCTGCCGATTCGCGATCAGCCCATCATCGCTGCTGTACGACTGAGCCAGGCCCAGCATCCGGGCCGTGCCGAGTGCCGAGTCTGGCATTTCGGTCGGGAAGAATGTCGCCAGTGAGAGCGTATGATGCACACTCGGATGAGCAGCGATTTTTGCTTCGATTTCACGCACTCGCTGTAATTGATCGAGGAACGCCAGTTTCTGACCATGGAAGTCAACGACCGCCTCAATGGAATCGACGTTTGTCAGTTCGTTCTCAACGCGAATCAGATCTTTGAGGACTCGGCTGTTTTTGGGAAGGAATTCTGCGGGATTCAGATCAGGGCGAAGCTTCATCAAGCCGAATCCGGAAACCACGATCAGCAGAACGGAACAGGCAAGAATCAGGTTGCGATGCCGGGCCACACCGGCTCCCCATTTGCGGAAATCGAATCGCAAGCTGACCACATTGCGAGTTTCGCAGGGGATAACGGTCAGCAATGCCGGGGTAATGCCGAGTCCTACCAGCAGGGCGACGAGTGAACCAGCAGCGGCGGCGTAGCCGAACTGGGCCACCGGAAGAATCGAACTGACATTCAGCGAGACCAGTCCCAGCAGAGTGGTCAGCGTCGAGAGCAGGCAAGGGTTCAGTGATTCCCGAACAGCGGCCCCGAGAGGGTCGGGGTTCCCATGGCGAACTGCCGTCGAATAGTAGCTGACGACGTGCACCGTAATCGACAAGGTAAAAATCATCACCATGACGGCCAGTGACCCGAGGATGAAATTCATTTCACCACCGCAGGCAGCAAGAATCGCCTGATTCAGGAAGATCCCCCACAAGGTGACGCCAAGAGCCGCGAATGAGAGTCCCCAGTGCCCGAACGAGTAGTAGAGCAGCCCAAGGCTGATGGCGCAGGTAATCAGAAAGAAGCGACGATTCGACTTCTGACTTCCCATGCGGTCAAGTTCAGTCACGATGATGGGGGCACCTGTCAACGCAATGCGATCAGGATCGAGCTGGCAGTAGCTCAGTGCGGCTCGGACATCGGCTGCGGTCCGGGAACGGTTCTTGACACCGACATCGGAAAGGACCGCGATGATCCCGATCATGTCACCGGTGCGAGCCTGCAGCAGGCCCACGAGGCGATTGTTTGCTTCCGCTTCGTCGACGCCGAATTCCTTCATCCGGGCCATCATACGAGTCGGGGTCCAGCAGCGGCGAATTCCAGGGACCCGATCGAGTCGACCGGCGAGAGCTTCTACAAGCTTCGGATTGGCTTCTTCTTGCGAGAGGCCAATCACAATGATTTCCTCCGCACCGAAATCAAGTTTGAATTCTTCGTACTCTTTTCGAACCGGGGTATTCCGTGGAAGCCAGGTTTCGATGTCGTTATTGGAAGGAATTTGTTCAGCGAAGTACCAGAGCGCCGGAAATGAGATTGCCACGGCCCAGAGGATCAGGCGACTGTATTGGCGGTAAAAGTACGAGATCATGGGGAGGCGTCTCGAATGCTGCGTCCGGTTGGTCTTTAAACGGCGAAGTGTGAATTCGAAATCAAATCAGAATCAGGCGGACCTGAGGGGATGTGATTGATTGCGAATGAAGCGAGGTACCGAACTGCTGGCCACAGAAGTTCAACGGAAGTGTTCCTGCCACTGAAACTGCTGCGGATTTTGCCGATCGGTCGCTTCCCCCGCGACCAGGCCCACAGCCAACATGCCAGGAAACCCCATTCCAACTTCAAACAACCGACACCTCACCGCACACCCTAGAAATTCTCGACGTGACTCGGCCATTGGAATGATGACATTGCCGCAATGAACTGAAACTGCGCACAGGTCAGGTCCGGCCGTCACCTTGGCGTAGACTTTTCCGTTGGCTGCGGAATTCTCGAAGTCTTCATTCGAGTGTTAATAGAATGAAACTCTGGACCAAAATCCGACAATTCATCCCACAGGAGTTGCGAAGTTTTGCGACGGCCGGGCGAACAAACTGGCTTTCGGGAGACTCAAGACATATAATCTCGCCTCCCTTCCCTCAGCTTGAGTTCACGACTGGTGCATAACTGGGTGGAAAGGTTGCGCCGCCCAACGCCAGCCGCGACTCATCGGGAATGATTGATGTTACCTGCCTGAGCAGGTTGAATTCGGTCCCAGCCTTCACAAGAGTGCGCGTCCATGTTGATGATTGTGATTCGAGTCCTGTATGCCTTCATCTGCGCGGGTGTCTGCCTGGCCGCAGTTCAGCCCGAAGATGTTCCGCAAATCATTTCGGAACACAAATTTGCGTCCTTCGTTGTCTTCTTCCTGCTGACACAGACCGTCACGATTGGTGACTTGTTGATCCGACGGAAGCGGCTCGAAATCATTTCGGCTGTGTATTTTGGATTGCTGATTGGGTGGTTGCTGGCGTACCTGTTGCTGCTGGGGCTGGGACCGGTGATTCATACCCGTTTCCATCCGATTGTCGCCCTGCTGCTTGGCGTCATGCTGCCCTACATGTGCATTTCGTTCCTGTTGCAGACAAAAGACGATTTTCGATTCATCATTCCCTATGTGGAATTTGCTCGTGAAGTCAAAGGGGGGCGGCCCCTGATTATCGATACGAGTTCACTGATCGATGGACGAATCGCAGATGTGATGGACACGAATATCCTTGATACCCAATTGGTTGTCCCCAGTTTTGTGCTGGAGGAAATGCAGTCGATTGCTGACAGCAGTGACAAAATGCGGCG
The DNA here is from genome assembly GCA_964609845.1 of uncultured Planctomycetaceae bacterium. Taxonomy (GTDB): domain Bacteria; phylum Planctomycetota; class Planctomycetia; order Planctomycetales; family Planctomycetaceae; genus Schlesneria. The sequence goes on from CAZSTW010000169.1 coordinate 4,414, forward strand.
GACGCGCGGGCGCCGCGGCCTGGATGTCCTGACGAAGCTGCAGCAAAACCCGAAAGTTGATGTCCGGATGCACGAAGTCAAGGACAAGGATCTGGCAGAACTGACGGTTGATCAGCGTCTGGTTGCCTTAGCTAAACGCCTCGGCGGCCGCGTTGTGACGAACGACTTCAATCTGAATAAAGTCGCCAGCGTCCAAGGTGTGGAAGTGATTAACCTGAATGACGTTTCCAACGCCTTGAAACCACGTTATCTCCCGGGTGAGCAACTGCGAATCAAGGTCATCCGCGAAGGGGAATCATTCGGCCAGGGTGTCGGATATCTGGACGACGGCACGATGGTTGTCTGCGAAAACGCCAGCGGCCTGGTTGGCAAAGATATCGAAGTCGTGGTCACCAGCATGCTGCAGAACAGCGCCGGTCGAATGATTTTCGGCCGCATGACGGGTGCCCCTGTGACTGCCGGACGGTAATCGATTTTCCAGTCTGTTTGCAGCATCCGGTTCCGCGCACACCGGATGCTCGCAACTTCTGCCAATCAAGCCTGCGAGCGATGGTGGAAATCCAGCCATGGATTGAGGATAGTGAACGGGGCCGGAAACGGCCCGATGTCTGTCCCTCACCACTATTCTCCAGTTCGTAACGATCCAATGCCTCGTATCCAGCAATTATCTGCCAGCGTCGTGAACAAAATCGCGGCGGGCGAAGTGATCGAACGCCCGGCGAGTGTTGTGAAGGAGATGCTGGAAAATAGTCTGGATGCTCTTTCGTCCCGAATTGAAGTTGATGTGACCGCTGGTGGGACCGAACTGATTCGGATTGTGGACGACGGCGAGGGAATCCACCCCGACGATCTGATTCTGGCAGTGACCAGTCATGCCACCAGCAAGATCCGTAGTGCCGACGACCTGTTTGACGTGCAGACGATGGGGTTTCGCGGCGAAGCAATGGCTTCGGTTGCGGAAGTCAGTCGGCTGCGAGTCCGCAGTCGGCAGGAGGGGGCCGAACATGGAATGGAACTGGTTGTCGATCTGGGACGGGTCGAGACTCCCCGCCCGTGTGGATGTCCGCTGGGAACTCAGATCGAAATCCGCAACCTCTTCGAAAACACCCCCGTCCGTCGCAAGTTCCTGAAGACGATTTCGACCGAATTCGGGCACATCGCCGAACAGTTTTCTCGAATTGCACTCGCGAACCCGCGTTTGCATATGGTCTTGCGGCACAACGACAAAATCGTTCATGAACTTCCTGCGACGGACCGTCCGATCGACCGCATCCGCTTGTTCTTCGGCTCAGACGTGGCGGATGAACTGATCCCCGTCGAATCCGAACAGGATGGGACACGGATGTGGGGCTACGTTGGTCATCCCAACAATTCCAAATCGACCCGAAGGCAACAGTATCTGTTCCTGAATGGACGCTGGATTCAGGACCGGTCACTGCAGCACGCGTTAACAGAAGCCTATCGTGGGCTGCTGATGGTGGGACGACAACCAGTCGCTTTCCTGTTCATTGAGCTTCCGTCAGATCGTGTGGATGTCAACGTCCATCCGACGAAGGTCGAAGTTCGTTTCCGTGACAGCCAGCAGTTATTCCGTCAGCTTCTCTCGATGATTCGCTCCAAGTTCCTCAGTCTGGATATCCAGAGTCAGCTTCGGCTGCCAGGTGCCACTGGAGTTCCCGGAACCGGATTGACTGGATTTTCGCCCCCCGCTCCTGTGAACCGGCAACGCGAACTGGTTAATGAGTTTTCCGACTGGTCCGCCAGTCGCCTGAACGGAGGCAGTGACGTGGCTCCGTTCAAGCCATTTCCTGCGGAACTGCCACGCATTCCCATGCAGCAGGATTCGTTTGACAACAGGTCGCTGGCGACGGCTCTGCCTGCTTCCGTCCACGGCGAGAGTGCATTTGAATCAAACGTCACTGCGGACAGAGGCGATCCAAACGATTTTGATCCAGATCGTGTTGAGTCAGACACGGTCTCAACGGCGGTCACAGATGCCATCGCGACACCGTCCGCAGAAGCGCCTGGAACACCAGTGCCGAACACGAATCCCGCAGTCAGCGCCGGGTGGCCTGAATCGCGAGCCATGCAGATTCATGATTGTTATCTGGTCGTGGAAACGCCGGACGGAATGACGGTCATCGATCAACATGCGCTCCACGAACGCATCGTGTACGAGCACTTACGCACGCGAGTCCTGGCAGGGGCTGTCGAATCACAGCGGTTGCTAGTTCCCCAGCCCATTGAACTGACAGGAACAGAGGCTGCTGCATTGCTGGAACAATCGGAATCGTTTCACCGGGCAGGACTGGGACTGGAAGATTTTGGCAACGGGACAATCCTGGTGACCCGATACCCGGCAATGCTGAAAAAGGTTGACCTGAACGAACTGGTTCGCGACCTGCTCGCCAAGCTGGACGGAGGCGGCGCGGCCGGAGTGCAATCCTCTGCCCGGCGCGATATCCTTGATGAACTGCTGCATATGATGAGTTGCAAAGCCGCGGTGAAAGCGGGGCAGCGACTGAGTCAGGAAGAAATTGACAGTCTGCTGCAGCAGCGACATCTGGTGGACGATGCCCATCACTGCCCACACGGGCGGCCGACGGCATTGTCACTCAGCCGGATGGAGTTGGACCGACAATTCGGTCGGCTGGGATAATCCCGGTCGGCAAGTGTGACGTTTTTGACCTGACCGTTCCCATACCTCAAGAATAGTTACCTGAACCGATGATTTGCGTTTCCATAGCCCGGACTCGCCACAAGATGGTGTTGGCGGAACATCAGGCACTGGCTCAACGTGGCGCGAAGCTGGTAGAGCATCGCGTCGACTGGATTGCTCGAGCCCCCGATGTCCCGCGATTGCTGAAAGATCGTCCAACCCCCGTCGTTGTCACCTGTCGCCGACGTCAGGACGGAGGCAAATGGGCGGGAACTGAAGAAGAACGTCTGATGGTCTTGCGGACGGCGATCATTTCGGGAGCCGACTATGTCGACCTGGAACGAGACATCGCCAAGTCGATCCCTCGCTATGGAAAGACGAAGCGAATTGTCAGCCATCACGATTTTGAATCGACACCAGACAATGTCGAAGAGATCTGGGCTGAAATGGCCGAGTTGAATCCTGATATCATCAAGCTGGTCACGACAGCCAGGTCCCCCAGTGACTGTGCCCGGATGCTGAAGCTGACCGCGGAAGCCAAGATCCCCACGATCGCCTTCTGTATGGGTGAGTTTGGCATTCCGAGTCGAATCCTGTGCGGAAAGTTCGGGGCTCCCTTTACCTATGCCGCCTTCAGTGCCGGGCGGGAAATTGCTCCGGGACAACTGACGTTTCAGCAGATGAAGGACATCTACCATTACGACAGTATCACACGCGACACCCCGGTCTTCGCCGTTCTGGGAGATCCGATCGGTCATAGCCTGAGTCCGATTCTGCACAATGCAGCCATGCACAAGATCGGATTCAACGGGGTCTACGTACCGATTCGCGTGACTGCCGAACAACTCCCGGAAATGCTCGACGATTTCCAGCGGCTTGGCTTGCAGGGCTACAGCGTCACGATTCCTCACAAACAAGCCGTTCTGGCCAAGTATCCCAAGTGCGAAGAGATCGTCACGCAAATCGGTGCTGCCAACACTCTGTTCAAAACAGCCGAAGGTTGGCAGTCGGACAACACGGATTACTCCGCAGCTCTCGACAGCCTGCAACTCGCCTTGGCCCCCGGTGAGACACTCGAAGGGAAGCGGATCATGATGCTGGGGGCAGGGGGAGTCGCCCGAGCCATTGGCCTGGGCGTTACCCGAAAGGGGGCCGTGCTGACAATTACCAGCAGAACATCCGAGCGGGCACAGTCGCTCGCCGCATCGCTCAACTGTCGTCATATCACCTGGGAAAACCGCGGAGCGGAGTTTGCAGATATCCTGATCAATTGCACTCCCGTCGGAATGTACCCCAACGTCAATGAAACGCCGTTTCATACGAACTGGATGCGCGACGAAATGATCGTTTTCGACACCATTTACACTCCGGAAAACACGCTGCTGCTGAAAGAAGCCCGCGAGCATCGGTGCCGGACAGTGTCAGGTGTCGAAATGTTCGTGCGACAGGCCGCAGCCCAGTTCACGCGATTTACCGGTCAGCCTGCTCCATTGGAAATGTTGAAGGAAACGCTTAGAACCAGTATTTCTGCGGCAAAACCCGCCTGATGCCGATTCTGGCTGGTTTCGAATCGAATTCGGAACCGAACCCTTGAAAGTGTCAGGTTGTCTGTCGTTCGACGCTCTTTCATTCACGATTTGACGAATTCCTCTGAACGGGTGACCGCAAAATCCCTATGTCCAGAATGCTTTCCCTGATCGGATACCGAGGAACGGGCAAGAGCACCGTCGGGATGCGGCTGGCCCGTCGACTGAAATGGGACTGGCTCGATACGGATAACGAAGTCGAGCGACGTGCTGGCAGGACCATCAAAGAGATCTTCGCCAAAGAGGGAGAAGCAGCGTTCCGACAACTGGAACGCGAGGTCATTGCAGATCTGGCCTCACGCGACCGGTTGGTTCTTTCGACCGGTGGCGGCGCGATTTTGAATGCGGATTCGCGACGGGACCTTCGGGCCGCCGGTCCCGTTGTCTGGCTGATGGCCTCGGTCCAGACCATCGGGTCTCGCATTCTGCAGGATGCATCCACCATTTCACGGCGACCAAATCTGACGGCCACGGGTGGAATCGCCGAAATCCGTGAAATCCTGAGTATCCGCGAACCGCTGTATCGTGAGTGTGCGACGATCATCGTCAACACCGAAGGGCTGAAGTTAACGGAGGTCGTGGCCAAAGTCCTGGAAGAACTTCCTGCCAATCTGCTGCAGGAGAGTCCGTCATGACGCCGAGTGACGTTCCGCTGTGGCTGATCCTTGGCTGGCTGTTCATCTTCGGGACGGTGATCGGCAGCTTTTTGAACGTCTGCATCTATCGCATCCCTCAACATGAACATCTCTGGGCGCAGCTTTCGGGACTCTCAAACCCGCCATCGTCGTGCCCCTTCTGCAAAAAGCGAATTCTGACACGGGACAACATCCCGATCCTGGGCTGGCTGATGCTGTGGGGCCGCTGTCGATTCTGCCGACATTCGATCCCTCCACGTTATGCCTTGATCGAGTTCTTCAACGGCATGTTGTGGGTTGTGCTGTACATCGCCATCGTTCCTGCGGGGATGACGGCAAAGATTTCAGACAGTTGTCTGTGGTCACACTTGAGCCCCCTGGCTGCCAATACCGATCCGATGCATTTTTCGTTCATGCTGCATGTTCAATACTTCTACTACCTGATCCTGGCAGAAGCGTTACTCGTCGCGACATTCATCGATTTCGACCTGCAGCTTATTCCTGACGGTTCAACCATTCCTGCGATGCTGCTGGGGATCCTGGGAGCGGTGGTGATTGGCAACCTGCAGCCATGGCCTCTCTGGTTTCAGTCGACATCGATGCTGAACGAGTTCGCCCCCCTGTGGTCTCCCGCCTGGCAACGGCAGTATCCGCGACTGCATTCGCTGGCGGCCAGCCTGGCGGGCCTTGTGGTCGGCGGTGGAATCATCTGGATCCTGCGCGTCGTGGGACACTGGATCTGGAAACGCGAAGTGATGGGATTTGGAGATGTGATCCTGCTGGCCATGATTGGCAGCTTTCTCGGCTGGCAGGCAACGATCATGATCTTCTTTCTCGCCCCCTGCTGTGGCCTGGCGGGAACGTTTCTGAGTCTGATCATCAATCGTCGTTTGTCAATTGAAATCCCCTATGGACCGTATTTGAGCCTGGCCGCGATGCTGGTCCTGCTGTTCTGGCGTCCATTTTTTTCTCAGTTTGAACGCGTGTTTGCACTGGGGCCGATCCTGCTGGCGATGGCCGTTCCGACGATGCTGCTGATGGCCGCATTCCTGAAGCTGACTCGTGCGATCAAGATTGCACTCGGTTTTTCGGATGAAGACGACTATTACGTTGACGAGTGGCGATCGAGCGACCAGTTGGCGTTCTATGCCAATAAGGATTATGAGTCGGGTAAGGCTGACCTGAAACCGCCTGAATGGCCTGGACGTGCAGCAGGGCAGGGGCGTCAGTTTGTTGACCAGTGGCGCAACGGCGGACGATAATTGGTCCGGGATTTGATTAACTCAATTTGCGAATAGTGATTCAAGATGATTGCGATCGTTGACTATGGCATGGGAAATCTGCGTTCCGTGCAGAAGGCACTGGAAAAGATCGGGCAGTCGGCCGAGATTGTGACTCGCCCTGAGCAAGTGCGGTCGGCAGAGCGATTGATCCTGCCGGGGGTGGGTGCGTTCCGGGATGCCATCCACGAATTGCAGAGGCTGGAACTGGTCGAGCCGATCCGTGAACATATTCGCAGCGACAAACCCTTCCTCGGGATCTGCCTGGGCCTGCAACTGCTGTTTGACGTCAGCTATGAAGATGGCGAATGGCCGGGCCTGGGAGTTCTCGCTGGTGACGTCGTCCGGTTTCCTCCCTCAGCGGAACTGAAGGTTCCTCACATGGGCTGGAATACCCTGGAACCGACGGGACCTGTCAAACTGCTGCACGATCTGCCCTCCGATGCATCGGTCTATTTCGTTCACAGCTACTATGTCGTTCCCCGTGATCCATCCGTGATCGCGGCCCGCACAACCTATGGCATTCCGTTCACGTCGATGGTCGCCCGAGGAAACATGTATGCGACGCAGTTCCACCCGGAAAAAAGTCAAAAGGTAGGCCTGAAGCTGTTGTCAAATTTCGCGGGAATCTGACAGTAGAACCTCGACGGGACGAGTTCCTGCGTTTGTTGGTTCCTGCCGCCGCTATGCTGGACCATCATTCGTTCGTGTGAAGTTTGCTGCTGGAGTTTTCATCCTTGCAACGAATGAGATCATAGCCAGACTGAACACCGAGTGGCCCAAGAGTCATCGTACGTCCGTCTTGAGAGAATGCGACCGTGCGGATGAAGTTCTTTTTACGGGCCATTGACGAAGGAACTTCGAATTCCGCCACGGCATCAGGTACCGAGATCGGCAGCGAAACCGGGCCGATCAAGCTTTCCAATTTCTTAATAGTGACTTGCTCGACCAGCGATGAATCGACAATCCGCCATCGCGTCGTGGGCATTCGTTGTGTTGAGAAATATTCACAAGTTCGATCCGCGTGAAATGTTTTAATAGGGATGACGGATGTTGCCGAATAACGAAACCCCCATGTGCCGACCAAGATCTGCTCGGTCGGCGAAAGCGGTTCGGGCGGAGGTTCAGGTTGAGTTGAATACGCGAACAGTGCCATGCCAAGGACTACCACGGCAATTGATCCAACGGCAGTTCTCACTCGCCGGGTCTTCGAATTCGCGACCTCAACTGTCGAAGACAACGCCTCTGTTGGATGTTAGGAATTTTCAGCGTCCATCGGCTGAGCTTTCAATATCACATGCAGGAATCAAACTATAACACTTTGAGCTGCGAGCGACTGCGAGTCAAGAGGTCACCGCGAACGGCATTGCTACATAAAGCTCTAATCGGCAAACAGCCAGAACGTCGTGCCCCGAACGTGAGTGTGCAATTGTCAACTCAATTTCAGAAGGGCAGAACGATGAGGGGCAGGACGATCAAAGAAACCTGAATCGAAATTCTTCATCATTCTGCCCCCCATCGTTCTGCCAAAGCCCGACGTTCATCAAATTGAAGAGGTGGCCTTCGGCCGGTCGTTTCGCGGGAATCGACAGACAGCAGTAAGACTGTCGCGATTCGAATCTCTCATTCGTCCGCAGAATCCTGTGTGTTGAAATTCGAATGAGGTCGCAGTGGGGTTGCCCCGCAAAAAGAGGGCCAAGAGTCATCGTTCGTCCGTCCTCAGAAATCGACACCGAGCGAGTGAAAGTCTCTTTATGAGCCATAAACGACGGAAGCTCGAAGTTCGTCACGGCAGCAGGCATGGGAATCGGAAGCTGTCCGATCATTGTCTGGTACTTGTACTGAACGACCAGGGATGAATCGACGATTCGCCACCGCGTTGGATATTTGTCCTTCTGCCCTAGAAATTCACAAGTTCGATCCGCGTGAAACGTGATCACGGTCGGCCGGCCTGATGTCGTAACGGGGAAAGCCCACGTGCCGATCACGATCTGTTCCTTCGGCGAAAGTGGGTTGGACTGCTCGCCAGTTTGAGTTACGTACGCGAATAGTGTGGCTACCAAAACCGCGGTAACCCATCGAACGGCAATTTTTACTCGACTGGACTTCACATTCGCGACCCCGGCGGTCGACGACAGCGCATCTATTGGATGCTGGGAATTCTCAGTGGCCACAGGCTGAGCTTTCGATTCAGTGGGCTGTTTTTGATCCGCCACACTTTGAATTCCACGCGACGGCAAGTCAAGAGGCTACTGCACACGGGTCAGGATCAAAGCCTTTTGGGGCTGGGAAGGATGAAGGGTGGAGTCAATGTTACCCACATCTTTGTCTCTGGGGTTGCCAGTTGCTG
>CAZSTW010000170.1:0-12733 GCA_964609845.1 uncultured Planctomycetaceae bacterium
AGCGCGCCCGCAACTCAATCGACTCTGAGAGTAAAAGATGTGGGTAACATTGACTGCACCCTACATTGTAAGGTGCGTCGAGACTCTGCGAAAAATACTGCCAGTCGTCTCTGATCTGACTTCATGATCTGCCGTAGAATCCTCATTGCTCGCACATTCGTGACGGTCGCTGGATTTTCCATCTCTACCGCGAGTCTCGCCCGATTTCTGCAAAGAGCTGCCGTGGAATGGTCGATGGGTCGCGAGTGGCTTGGTCCCAATTGAGTTGAATCATTCCGGCCGAACGGCGTTGTCGCATGGAAATTCAAAGACAACTGTTTGTCTCACTCAGCCTGCTGCTGGTGGCCTTCGGGCTGCTGATGGTGCATAGCGCCAGTGTGACGTCATGGCCGACTCATTTTGAACGAGTCTACCTGTCCCGCCATCTCGTTTTTCTGGCAATTGGCCTCACTGCGGCGGCAATCGCTGCCACCCGACCAGCACGGTTCTGGTACCACATCGCCCCCTGGCTGTTTGCGTTGACCATACTGTTACTGGTCCTCGTCATGGTTCCGGGGATTGGAAGTCGTGTGAAGGGGGCCCAGCGATGGATTCGTCTGGCAGGGATTTCGATCCAGCCATCGGAACTCGCCAAGATCGCCTTGCCCCTGATGCTGTGCCGGATTCTCGAAAAGAATCGAGCCCGGTTGAATCATCTGATTTTCGGTACGGTTCCCTATGCCATTCCAGTGGCCATCGCAGTACCACTGGTCCTGATTGAGCCCGACCTGGGAACCGCCGTGTTTCTGATCGGGGGGGCGGCACTGGTGCTGCTCGCTGGGGGATGGCCGATCAGAAATTTCCTGTTCGGAACAATCGCGGCGGTTCCAGCCTGCCTGTCGATCCTGGTGATGAAGCCGTATCAACGGCAACGGATCGTCGGATTTTTCGAAACATGGGCCGACTTTGATGCCGCACCTTACCAGTTGCAGCAGTCTCTGGTGTCACTCGGCTCCGGGGGATTAATGGGAGTGGGACTGGGTCGCGGCTGGCAGAAATTAAGTTTCCTGCCGGAAGCGAATACCGATTTTGTGTTTGCAGTGATCGGCGAAGAACTGGGACTGCTGGGAACGTTCAGTCTGCTGGCACTCTGGTGCGGTGTGTATCTGAGCGGTCTGCGCATGCTGAGCAGACTCGATCCCCGCAGCTTTTCATTTGTCGCGGGATTTGTGCTGCTGACGCAGGTCGTCGGCCAGGCACTGCTGAACGTTGCTGTCGTGACCGCCATGGTCCCGCCAAAGGGAATTTCGCACCCGTTGATCAGTGCGGGTGGAAGCAATCTGATCGTCAGCCTGCTGTCACTGGGAATCGTCGTCAGCCTTTCGCGAGATTTTGTTGTCGGAGATGATCAGCGCGAGTCTCTCGCCTGATCGGCTCACGCATGATGACCACTGTTTTCAACATCTTTGCTGCGGCGAAGCGTTTCTGGCTGCTTGAGTTGGGACGAGCCAGCAATTCGCCGTTTATCCTTCTTGCCGCCTCGGCATCGTAACCGCAACCCAAAAGACAACCCTTGACCTTGTTGCGAATGTGCAAAAACACTCCAGAATCTGAGGGAATTCAGCGATTACTGGCGATTTCTGATCCAGAATCACCGCCTCAGTCTTACAAAACCAGGTGTCCACTTCGTATTCCCGAAGCAGGTTCATTTCGAACGCAATGTCATTCCGAAGCGGTGATTAGACTGTGTGGAACGGGCTTCGCTCCAGCCAGCGGACTCTTGCAGCCTCAATTACGATGGTGTCGATGTAGCCGAATCCCGCCAAAAGCGGGAGCGGGGGACCCAAATGAGGTGAATTCCCTGGAATTTACCTTTGGGGCGCAGATGCGAACCCGCATGATCTCCAACTCCGCTCGTGTTTTCGTTGTCACGGGTGGAGTTGGAGCTCAGTGAACTCGCATCGGGGCACATTCAAGCCCTAGCCCGACAGCTAACCTCGCAGGCCGGTCGAAGCCTGTTGCTTCAACCGATGTTTGAATGGGCATCCTCTGTAAAAAGGATCGAGCAACGCTCTCCGGAATTCAGGTCTGACCGCCGGTTCGTGAAAATCGGCCTCACTTTCCGCTTGTCGCTCGCTCAGGTAGCGCTGCGTCATGTGGAGATCTACTGAACGGGCAAAAGCTGGTGCTGCGACACGGCTGGTTTTCAGGTTGATTGATCAGTTGCTGCACGCGTGTGGATGGTTCGAACCAGACCCTCGCGTTTTCTAACGGATTACAACACTGAATCCCTGTTGTGACCTGGCACCGTCGCGGCCTCGTATGGACTCGTCTGACATTTCGTAGTTGAAGTTGATCGGTTCTGTGTGGACATCGCAGAGGACGCATCCTTGCAGGAGTGCATTGCACTCGAAGGAGGTTGTGTCGTGAATTGCATACTGGCAGTTGCCGCAGGAAAAATCGTCGAGGCATTTGGCTTGATTGCATCCGTCGTTGAAGTCGCCTTCAACACCGGCAACGTCGTTACGCTGCTGGTCATGCTCGCCATCGGGCTCGGAATCGTTTCACTCTGTGTCAGGTACATCCCGCATAATCGCGTTGGCGTGATCGAAAAACTCTGGTCCGGCCAGGGGTCACTGACCAACGGCCATATCGTGTCGCTGACCGGCGAGGCGGGATACCAGTCTCAGTTGTTACGAGGCGGCCTGCACTTTGGCTACTGGCGCTGGCAGTACCGCATTCATCGAGCGCGCCTGGTGACCATTCCTCAAGGAGAAATTGGTTACGTTTACGCTCGCGATGGTGAACCGCTTTCTCCCAGCCAGACCCTGGGCCGTGTTGTTCCCTGCAATAACTTCCAGGATGCGGGACTTTTTCTTGAACCGGGCGAAGGACAGTTGCGAGGCCAGCGAGGTCGTCAGCGAGCCATCCTGCGCGAAGGGGTCTATGCGATCAACCCAGCTCTGTTTGTCGTGATCACGCAGAATATTGTTTATGTTCTGCCACAGGTGCAGGAACAGCACGAGCGAAAAGCGGTCAATCAGTGGCAGGAAGAATTGCGCTCGGTCAACGGATTTCAGCCTGTTGTAATCGGCCGACGAAGCGGCACTGCCGATGATGCCTCGGCCGAGTCGATCACCGGCGATGACACCATTGGCATCGTCACGATTCATGATGGCTCGTCTCTGGCAACCGGTGAACTGATCGCTCCTCCTGTCGGTGGCGACGGAGTTGCTGAACATGACCACAATAACTATCAGGACCCCGAAGCATTTCTGCTGGCAGGGGGGCGGCGCGGTCGACAATACCAGACATTGACCGACGGAACCTATTTCATCAACCGGTGGTTTGCATCGGTGGAGACCATCCCCAAGACCGTTGTACCGATCGGGCATGTCGGAGTCGTTGTCAGTTACTATGGACGCACCGGAAGTGACCTTTCGGGGGTCGCATTCCGTCATGGGGAACAGGTGGCCGAAGGAGAACGTGGTGTCTGGGAACGGCCTTTGGGGCCGGGCAAGTATGCGTTCAATTCGTATGCGGGCAACATCGTGCTGGTCCCCACGACGAATTTTGTCCTGCACTGGATCACGGGTCGCTCTGAAACTCACCGTTATGATGAGAACCTGCGATCCATCGACCTGGTGACTCGCGATGCCTACGAACCGACCCTGCCACTCTCGGTGGTCGTGCACATCGATTACCAGCGAGCTCCCAGTGTGATCCAGCGGTTTGGCGACGTTAAGAAGCTGATCACTCAAACCCTGGATCCGCTGCTGTCGGCTTATTTCCGTGACATTGCTCATCGCAAGACAATGCTGGAGTTGCTGCATGATCGCGACGTGATCCAGCGGGAAGCCCAGGCGGAACTGCGTCGCCGGTTCCATGATTTCGATATTGAATGCGTGGATGTCCTGATCGGCAAACCAGACACGGCCGAAGCAGATGGCAAGATCGAGTCGCTGCTGGAACAACTGCGGTTGCGTCAGTTGTCGATCGAACAACTGGAAACCTACGAGCGTCAGCGGGAAGCGAATGACAAGTTGCGAACGCTGAACGAAGCCAAGGCCCAGGCCGAGATGCAGACACAGATGACCAATGCAAAGTTGCAGGTGCAGATTGCAGAAAGCAAGGGGGATGCTGAACTGGCGCTGGCTCGCCGCCAGAATGATCGCACGATCATGCAGGCTCAAACGGAACTGACCAACACGCGTCTGAAGGTTCAGATGGCCGAATGCGAAGGGGACGCCGAAGTCGCTCGCGCCCGTCGTCACGCGGACCAGGTCCGTCTGCTGGCCGAAGCGGAAAGCCAGAAGAGTCGACTGGGGGGACGAGGTGAAGCCCAGCGCATCCTGCAGGTCGGACTGGCGGAAGCGAGCGTGCTGCAGCGCAAGATTGGTTCGTATGGCGACGCGCGGCTGTTCGCTCTGATACAAGCCTCGCGTGAACTTGCCCACTCGACTCAACCGCTGGTTCCAGAACGGATGTTTACGACCGTGAATGGTACCGATGGCAGTGCGGATGCAGGACAAGGGCAGGGGCTGATGGGAAACCTGATCAACCTGCTGATCGCCGAACGTTCGGGGTTTTCACCCATCACAGGGCGCGATCAGCCAGAACTGGAAGACCTGATCCAGCGACTGACGCGAGATTCGGTCGCCACAATCGACGAGACGACCGAAGCGGCTCAATAGTGCGCGTCGCACTTCCGTGTCGCGTCGAAACATGGGTTAGACGCTGTCGTTTGATGCCCGCGGGACGCCACACTTAAGTGAGATGCGATCTAAAGAATTGTCGCCGCGCGGGTGGCCGCAGTCGGGAGGATCGTCGTGGTTCACTCAGAGAACCACGATCTTCGAGCTTCCCTTTGGTCAAACAGCCCACCGCATTTGCAGTGGGCCGTTTGGCACACAGTTGGCTGTTGGGCAAACAGTCGGCACACACTGATCCGATCCCACGATCACGCTGCCGTTAATGACCGGTAGCAGTCTCGGCAGTCACGAATGCCCGCCACGCATCCCGTTCCGATTCTGACAGGCGTAACCAGGTTCGCTTCAGGCTTGCAAGCTGCTTCGTTTCTGGATTCGATTCGTCGCTGGCCTGGTCATCGCTCAGTAACTTCAGCAACAACTGGCGGTCATGTGCAGAAGAGATTTTCCAAAGGTGCTTCAGCAAAAACAAATCCGTCGAATCTAAGGATGGATCTGGCAGAAGCATGGAAACGTACCGCCAAAAAGTGTTAAGGCAAGCTGGCAATCTCGGCTTCAAATTGTCTGTTGGATGTCATGTCTGGTTCCTCGGCAGATTGATCCTGCTCTGGAAACTCGACGGACAAGATATCGAAAATCATTCTGCCGTAGAAGACGCTCACATTTTCGCCCTCAGACATGTGCTGAATCAGACGCCACAGACGGATCACGTCGGCGCGACCTTTTGTTGTTCGGATCATCCGCTCAAGTTGCGTAAATCGAGATTCGCGGTCTGACATGATGTTTCCCTCGACTTCTGGTCAGGGACGATGGCCAGAAGCATACCAGAAAAAATCAAATGTCGATGATTCATTCTGTCGCAAGTCAGAATGGCTACGGATCCACTGGCTTCTTTCTTGCCATTGCCGAGCGCATGAGAGCGAATCTCATTTAAGTGTGGCGTCCCGCGGGCATCAGACGACAGCGTCAAAACCATGTTTGGACGCGACACGGAAGTGCGACCCGCACTGGACATCTCGCCAAGCCTCCTGAACGCAGCATTGGGACTCATATTGGCCAGTTGTCTACAAAAGCAACCGGCCAGTTGAATTCACGGTTGTTCCTGAAATCTGCTGGAATCGCTGGCTGTGCAAGTCGGCGACGATGCTTGCTCTCGCGGTCAATCTGCATTTCGACAACACTCCGGCTCGATTCCAGTTCAGGATCCCCGATGACGACTTACGGCCACCCCAGATCAGAGCATGAGATATTTCTCACGCTCTTTATTTCAAACGCCGGCGGCTGGTGAGAGCTCTCTCCCAACCGATCCGCTGCCCCGTTGGCGGAAAGTATCGTCGTTCCCATGATGGCGAAGCGGCCATCCGTGTTCAGCAAACTCTAGAAGCATCTGAACAATTGGGATTTCTTGAAACCGCCTGCGACTGCTCCAGTCGTAATGTGGCTCAGGCTCCGCTGAGCTCTCAGAAGAATTGGAATCGCCGATGCCTACGGACCAGAAGCCGTCAGATGACTTCACCGCACTTCTGTTGATCGTAATCGTAATCGTCTATTTCGGCCTGGTGATACCTGGCGTCAGGTTGATTCGCGCTAAATACATCGAACCACCCCAGCGTCAACCTGCCTCATCGAGGCCAGATTCATCGGATCCCACTGATCCTTGATCCAGTGCTTCGAACCAGGTTACCGTAGTCCAGTACCAAACCTCGAAACGCCATGGAATACTCCGCTTTGTCCGTCAAAATAGTTGTTGCGACAACCACTCAAACGCGGCGGATTCGTGATTCTCTGTTCCAGGCGACCAGACTCGTTGACCCCGACCACAAATGAGAAAACCCAGCAAGCCATCCCCGGCGATAAGGCGAGGACGGGTCGTTTTAGAGGAGGCAAGCAATGAGGTTGCTGATCCTGATCGTGATACTCTTCGAGAGCGTGATGCTGGCGATGATCCAGCCATTCATTGACTGCAACCCGCCAAAGGGTTCGACTGAGATGATGTGGATCATGTTGCTACCAATAATCCTTTTTGTTTTCAGGCCCACAAAGAACGACGGGATCAAAGACAAGACAAAGCGAATCGACGGCCAGTAACTATCTGGCGGGTCCCGCATGAATCGACAATCTGACGAACGGTTGTAGGAATCGCCGCTGTCTGTAGAATGACGCACCTGAAGTCGACCGTTTTTCAGGCTTCGGGACCGTAGCTCAATCGGTTAGAGCAGAGGACTCATAATCCTTTGGTTCTCGGTTCAAGTCCGAGCGGTCCCATTTTTCCTGTAACTGGTTGTGTCGAAGCCTGAAACCGCCACTTCGCCAGTTACGCCCCGGTTGCATCTCACGATTCGATTGCATCGGCTACGGGCTGCGGGCCGCATGTGTCATCGGTACTGGCTGGTTCAGTTTCGTCGAGATGCTATTCACCCCGTCCCCATCCTTCGCGCCCTTCTGGAATTCCGATTTCACGCGTGGTGAGACCGGAAAAATTGAGATCCTCAAGGAATACGGCGATCTGGCGGTGAACTTCCGCAGACTGCCGGATCACGAGAGTCGACCGCGGATGGACGACGATACTCTTCTGTCCCGAAGCGGCAGGTGGCCCCGACGCTTTCCTCTCGTTTGATGGGTTGGCGCCGGGATTCATGACACGAATCTCATTCGTACCACCGGTCACCAGACCGTCCACTTCTTCCATGCTCGCGGATGTCGAAACAAGCTCGATCATCGGAAGAACTCCATCCACTGGAACCGGCCAGCTTTCGGGAGCGATCAGGTTTGGAATGGCGCGACTCAGGTCGACAGCCAGTTGTTTTGGCATCGAATATGTTTTTGTAATGCACTTCTTCTTTTGAACAACTCCTTCGGGCATCGATCGGGGAGCGTTTGCAACGCCGCGCACCTTCAAATGCCGCTCATGCCGCTGGATCAGACCCTGGACCTGCTGTTGAACTTGATCGGTCTGAAGGACGATCAAACTGCCTGTTCCTGGAAGGAACGTCAGCTTGCCTCCGTCCCCATCGGAAACCACCCATCGGGCATCTGCGGTACGGAGGATCGCGTTGGAAATCTGATCGACCGTTTCACTGTTGATATCTGAACCAAGATTGTAGACAACCAGCTGCATGTTGCTTTCGGCCGTTCCAACAGTCGTAATCCAAATCACGCCGTCGCGGACCTGCCAGGTCAGATCGGTGTGCTTCAGGATAACCTTCAATACCTGAATCAGGGTACGGTTCTTCAACGAAAGAGTGATGTCCGTCGGAACGCCGGAAGAGTCCTCAACAGCAGCTTTATCGAGAACGATGGGGACCCCGGCACTTTCTGTCAGAAACTCGATCACTTCGAGAAGCGACGCGTTCGAGACATCAATGGAGCAGGGAGTCTGGAGCGCCTTCATCAGCTTTTCTCGCCCTGAACAGCTTCCTTGTACGGCAATCGGCTGGTGATGCTCAATTGCCGAGAGGACCTGAGCGATTCGCACGAGGTTTTGATAGGTCTGACGAACCACGGCGGAATTCCCAACCACTGCGATCGAACCAAACTCTCCATCGTCGATCCAGCGATCAACGGTCGTTCGGATGACGTGGATCAGTGGATCCACATCTTCATCGGTTCTGACCAGCCGATCCAGGTCAAAGGATTCGCTGAAATAGTGCTGCTCTGTTGTTAATTCGACGATCCCACCGTCGACGTGCCAGTACAAGCCATTCGCGCGGCGCGTGATGTGATTAAGCACCTCTTCAAATGTCACCCCCTTCAGATGCATCGTCAACGGGCTTTTACTGTCCATTCCCGCATCACGCATCCGGACCTGGTCGATCCGTACAGGCACATCCAAGTGACTCTCAAGGAAGTTGCAGACTTCATCAAGAGGCACTTCGTCAAATTCGACATCCATAGGTTTCTGGAGAAACGCTGGATACAGTGCCTCGTTCAGCATGGCGACACGCTGACGAACGGGATTGGCATCTTGATTTCTTCGATTTGCGTCGGGTTCCGGCGTCTGCTGAGCCACCGTTAATGCCGGGACGCCAGGACGTTCCGGAGCAAAAAGGACGATCCCACACATGATACAAGCGGCCGTAACAGAAACTGCCAACGTCGATCGCATGATGACCTTTCGTATGGGAGTTCGAGAAACGTTTGTGAGATCAAGAGCCAGACCGTTTACGTCTCCAAATTCTTCCATCGCGAGCTGAATGGCTTCTTCGCGAGACTTTCCGGATTTCATGAATTCGGACAGTCGTTCTTCGAGATGGTCTCGCAGTTCGTCCGCAATGGCAGCCTTCTGGGCAGGGCTGAGTCGCAGCAGTCGACTCAGTAACGACAGGTAGATTTCAAACTCTTGTTCTGGCACGGGCATCTCCTTGTCTGGATTAACATTTCAAATGGAATCCATGCACTAAGCCGTTTGCGGTGCGATCCCCAATTGCGGGCCGAGAATACGCTGCAGGCACTCGACGTACCGCCACCACTCGTCGGCTCGCGATTTCAGTTGTTTGCGTCCTGCGGCGGTCAATTCGTACCACTTACGCTTCCGCCCGGTGTCACTTTCCCAGTGACATCTGACCCAGCCTTCCTTCTCGAGCTTGTGCAGGATCGGATAGAGCGTTCCGGCTTTCATCTCGACCGTTTCGCGACTCGAGTTCCAGAGCGTGGACTGGATCAGGTAACCGTATTTTTTTCCGTCGGACAATGTCGACAGTACCATCAACTCCAGACTTCCTCTCAGCAATTCGGGATTGATTGCATCCATGACCTTGGGATCTCGCCAGTAATGTCGTTTGTCGATCACTCGCTGCCATACGCGTACGGCGACGCCCACATATTGCCACGCTATGTATTGTCAGTCAATGCATTTTTCGAAGCGTCCGCAGATTTCAGGAATGGACGACCATGTCCGACACGTCACTCGACCTTGCCAACTGACATACAAATGCCGTCGGACGTACCTGGACATTGTGGCGCGAGTTATGGACTCTTCGCTCCTTGGCATCGGAGACGAAGCTGGTACAGATGAAGATTACGGGGAATTACTCCCGAGCCTGATCGAAATAGGACGTGACGGGACTGACACGACATCTGATGAACGCCTGCCGGTCTGTACGTACCGGACGTTATCCACTCGCGAACGGCGGATCGATTGTTTTGCCCTTATTTACTTTCGAATTCCTTCCAGAATTCGGCGGCAGGTTTGTCATTGATCGATTCCAATGTCTTGATCGAGCGAAGAATCTCGCCGTCGCGTTCGAGCTTAAAATCGCCATAGACAATCTTCAGAGGCATCTCTTTCACGACGGAATAATCAGTGACGGACGTCAGCAGAGTATCCAACGCCTCCAACTGCATTCCCTTCAGGGGTGTCAGGTCCGAAACCGCCGTCAACCGAAGTCTTAAATCTTTCAGTGGCATTCCTTGCAGCGGTCGCAGGTCGGCCACTTTCGTAAAAGTGCAATCCAGCGATGTCAGTTTAAATTCACTCAGCGTGGCCAGACTCGAAATCTGTGCCCCGTTACACCACAAGACGGCCAGTGGCATCCCTTTTAACGGGGAAAAGTCAGCGATTCTGTTTCCGTTGCAATTCAGTGTTGTCAGCGGCAGCCCTTGAAGTGGCGTCAGATCGACCAGTTTTCCGATTGTCCCATTCCCGCTGCTGGGACAATAGACCACCCTCAGTTCTTTCAGTGCCCGGATCGGGGAAATGTCGGAAACATTGTCCGTGAGGAATTGAATCCAGGTGACAACACCATTCTCAATCGTGGGCGTCACCTTCCCGTCAAACCCGGCGTTCAACTCCATCAGCTTTCGAGAAACGGCGGCGACCTGCTGTTCGGCGGTCAGGGCCTGAGTGTCGCGAATCCATTGATCGAAGCCAGGCAAGCGAAATGCCAGCATTGGCCCTTTCTGCTGCTGATCAACTTCAAGCCAGAATGCGTCAGCAGGCTTTTCGTTGATTTCTTTCAGAGTCTGGATTGAGCGGAGAATTTCATAGTCGCGCTGCGTTTTCAGATCACAGCGGATTGTCTTCAGTGGAGTGTCTTTGAGCGGCGAGAGATCCGTGATGTTGTTGCCAAGACACGTCAAATGCTCAAGTGGCATTCCTCTGACCACGGAAATGTCGGAAATCCTGTTGTATCCAATCTCCAATTGCTTTAATGGCATTCCCTGAAGAGGCGAGAGATCGGACACCGGAGTGACGTTTGAATTGAAGTATGTCAGGGCCATACCCTTCAATGGCGTCAGATCCGAGACGGAAGTTTCGGCACAGTTCAGCGAAATGAGCTTCGTGTCTTTCAGCGGAGTCAGATCGGAAACCTTCGTGTGTGCGACGCCGAGCGTATGCAAGGGCATTCCCTTCAACGGCGTAAGATCAGTGATACCGGGGCATTCACAATAAAACATCCATAGCGGCATCCCTTTCAACGGAGTCAGGTCCGACACCTTCGTTCCAGAGCAATTGAGGTAATTCAGCGGCAAGCCTTTCAGAGGTGAAAGATCAGCCAATTCACCAAGTGCACGCTTCGGCATGTTCGGATCGCCGACGTAACAACTGACCCGGAAAGTCTTTCGTAGTGCTCGTTCCGAAAACGCCAACTCATCGGAAGGCGATGATGCTCTGAGTCCGCCAGCGAAAAAACCTCGCCTGCAGGGATTGCAAGCGAGGTTTCAACAGGGGTGGCTAACCGGATTCGAACCGGCGACATCCAGAACCACAATCTGGCGCTCTAACCAGCTGAGCTATAGCCACCATGTCACGGAGGTGAGATTTTAGCGACCAGTGACCGCGATGCAAGCCACCAAATTTGCGGCCCCGTCGACGTCACGTCCCGCTTACCTATCGGTTACTCAAACCGTCGTTTGAGATTTTCCAGACTCAATCCCGGTAAAAGTACGTCATCGGCACAACTGTCAGAGTCGTTTGAGCCTTTCCGATCCGAAGAATCCACGTTTGAGGCCGGGAATTGCAGGATTCCATCAGCGTCAAAGGATTCGTCTGGAAGTGCCCCCAGGATCGACTGAATCAGTTTTTCAAATGCGGGTGAATCAAACCCGATTTCGGGCAATTGACCGAGAAATGACAGCCGCACACCTGCGGCGACCAGCAGTTCCACCGAATGCGAATTGGAACTCGATTCACGAGCCTCTTCCGCAAAATCGCGGGATCGATCGGGATTCAATGCGAACTGGAAACAGTCGGCGCTGGCGTTGATCTTGCCAATCAGCAGGTCTGTCCAGCGATCACAGCGGCGGCGCATTCGATCGATTTCGGCTCCCCAGGCCGCGGGAACGTCAGGAGAGAGCAGATGGGAAACCAGGCGATTTCGAATCTGCAAAAGACCGCCGACAGCATTAGATGCGATTCGGGTCAGGTCATTCTGTCCAGATTCCTGATCGATGCGGGCCAAAACCGTGGCCCAGACGCGGGACAGCATCTCTGTTGTAAAGAGTTGCGTCGCAACTTCTTCAAACCGCGTGGGTTCCGTCACGCCTGTCGCCTGGGAATCCAGGAATTCGCCCCAGTGCTGCTGAAGTGTGCGCGTATTTTGCCAGAATTCTTTCAAAGCAACCGACGTGGGTGCAGCTTTCGACGCAATCATTTGAGGAGCGACCGTGGAGACCAGCCAAGCGACTTCCGCAAGTGATTTGACGTTGAGACCCAGTTGAACGGTTGGCATCGTGACCTCGTTATGGATTCAGTTCGAAAAGTGAGGTTTTCGGCGTGCATGAACGCATAGCACTCCCAACCCCCACATCAGGCGAAGCTCACTCAGGCAAACCTGATGCCGAACCTGTCGAACAACTGTGAACTGTTCAGTTCCGGACGATTTGTCTCCAATTCTTGACACTTGGAAAGACTGGCGTGACATGGCACGTTGCTTCCCGGCAACGGAAGTGGAGGCGCAACATGCGATTCGGCAACATTGGGGCGGTCGCCCCCCGTAACTGCCAGTGCCAGTGCCTTTTTGGAGCAGGGCGGAATGTAGGGTGGAGTCAATGTTACCCACATCTTGTCTCTGTGCTTGCCAGTTGCTGCCGCCATCCAGGTATGA
>CAZSTW010000171.1:0-12646 GCA_964609845.1 uncultured Planctomycetaceae bacterium
ACCCGGCCGGTTTCGACGACCGTGTAAGGGGCGTCCCCTTGCTGGGCGGACAGGATCTTCAGGGACAGGCATCGTGGCGTTGATCGTTCAGAAATTCGGTGGTTCCAGTGTGGCAGATGCGATGCGCATCATGGCGGCAGCTCAAAGGGCTGTCGACGCAAAACGGGCAGGCAACCAGGTTGTGATGGTTATCAGCGCCCGTGGCGACAAGACCGATGAATTGATCGAACTCGCGAAACAGATTGGCGATCATCCGCCCCCGCGCGAAATGGACATGCTGCTGGCAACAGGAGAACAAGAATCCGTTGCACTCGTCGCCATGGCGGTACAGGCACTCGGCGAACGAGCTGTCAGCCTGACGGGCTACCAGATCGGCATTCTGACCGATTCGACCTTTACCAAGGCTCGAATCCAGCGTATTCAGACGGATCGGATGCGACGGTTGCTCGATGAAGGGAACATTGTCGTAGCGGCGGGATTTCAGGGAATCGACAGCGATTTCAACATTACCACGCTGGGGCGTGGCGGCAGCGATACCACTGCGACAGCGCTTGCGGCTGTTCTGGAAGCGGATGTCTGCGAGATCTACACAGACGTCGACGGTATCTACACGACGGACCCGCGGCTGATCAAGTCGGCTCGCAAGATGAACCGCATTGCCTATGATGAAATGCTGGAATTGACCAGCCTGGGGGGCGGCAAGATGCACTCCCGCTCGATCGAATTTGCCAAGAAATACCGCGTCCCGTTGCTGGTGCGCCCCGCCTATTCCAAGGGGGAAGGGACGTTGATCGCCCCGTATGAAGACGACAATGTGCCCATGGTGACCGGGGTTGCCCTGGTTAAGAGCGAAGCGATCGTCAACCTGCGAAACCTTCCGGATCGGCCGGGGGTTCTGGCAGCTCTGTTTGGAAAAATGGCGGTTCGGAAGATTCCGATCGACATGGTGATTCAGGACATCGCAGCCGGTGGTGTGGCGGAAGTCTCCTTCACCGTTCCGCAGGATGATCTGGCAGAGGCCCTGACCGCGGCACAGGAGGCGGTCAAAGCCCTCGGGGCAGGCGAAGTTCATCACGGTACGAATGTTGCAAAGGTCTCTGTCGTCGGGGCAGGGATGCGGACGCATACGGGCGTGGCCGCCCAGATGTTCCGATCACTGTCGGATGCTGGGGTCAACATCCAGATGATCACGACGAGCGAAATCAAGATTTCAGTACTGGTCAATCGCGACCAGCGTGAGACTGCACTTCAGGCCGCTCATGAAGGATTTGCACTGCATCAGGCACGTGCCGCAGCACCGAGTGTCGGCTATCGACAGGCTGGCAACGAATCGAAGCCGATGGTCAATCGAAGTGAACTCGAACAGGACGTTGTGAAGCGATTGGCGAGTATGGAAGATATCGTCGTGAGCGAAGTGCAACTCGACGAAGAACAGTCGCGCGTCACCGTTCGCCACGTGGCTGACCAGCCGGGTGTCGCTGCCGAAGTGTTCGGGGCGGTCGCCGAAGGTGGGGTGATGGTGGATCTGATCGTCCAGAACATCAGCCATGGAGCTCATGCTGACCTGTCGTTCACGGTTCCTCGCGGTGATCTCGAGCAGTGTCTGTTGCTGTTGCGAGAACTGATTGAGCGCTGGCCGGGTGCTGAACTCAGCTTCGAAAAAGATATCGCAATGCTGTCTGTCATGGGGATTGGCCTCCGCAGTCATACGGGTGTCGGAGAGCGAATGTTCCGTGCCCTGGCGGATGCCGGAGTGAATGTGCAGATGGTGAATACGAGTGAGATTCGTATCAGTGTGGTCGTTGCCCCGACCGATGCCCAGAAGGCGAATACCGCTCTACTGACGACGTTCGGCTTGAAGGGGTGATGTTCGCCGGTAAAGCGATCACTGACGGGAATACAGCGGAAATACCGTGAGGAAATCAGGGCTGCGTTCGCCTGAGTCGTTGGATCGGCGATCGCGCTGGTCGTCCGTTGAATGACTCAAGCAGGCCCGGGGCGTCTGGTGCGAATACTCAGCAGTTGTTTGCCGCACGTAACATAAAGCGTGCGGCGATCTTGCCCTCCAAATGTGCAGTTGGTGACGGTGTCTGCAGGTGTTTCCGCGAACGCGAGAAGTGTTCCTGAAGGCGAAATGACGTGAATTCCGGGGCGCGTATCAAGCGTTTCATGAGTTCCACGCGTCGCATGCAGTCCTGCTGCGACATACAGATTCCCTTCGATATCGACGCACAATCCGTCACCACCGCGCCCAGGGTAAAACTCGTACAAACGCCTCACGTGTGTGACCATCCCATCCGCTTTCAAGTCGTACGCCAGGACACACCGGTTACGGCCCTCACGTCCGTCAGATTCAATCAGGTAAAGCGTCTTTCCGTCGGGTGAGACTTCAACCCCGTTAGGCATATGAATGTCGGGCTCTTTCAGAACGCAGGCGACGCTGCCGTCACTATCGATGCGGTAAACGGCGTTGACGTTGTGATCTTTGGGGGCCGTGGAAGGGAATCTCGAAGTAAAGTAGATCCGGCCTTGCTGATCGAGCGTCAGGTCATTGGGGGCACCCAGCGGATGTCCGTCAAACTGATTGGCGAGAACGCTGATTTCCCCAGTCTTGAGATTTGAACGGGTGACTCGCCCCGATTTCCCTTCGCAGGCGAGCAGTTGTCCATTCTTGTCAAACAGCAGGCCATTGGCTTCACCACTGTTGTCGCGGTACAGCGACAGTTCCTTACGGGCCGGGTCCCAGATCAGGATTTTGGCGGCTTCGGTATTGGTGAAGAAAATTCTTCCATCAGGGGCAGCAGCCGGGCCCTCCGTGAAGACTTTTCGGTCGACAACAGCCGTTTCCAGGTTCATCGGGCCGGCGAAAAAGTCAGCAGATTTCAATCCCGCGTAACGATCTGCAGCGGGAGCCTTGGTGGCGAAAATTTGTGTACCGGCAACTGCCATGATGGCGACAGAGTTTGCCAGGAAACTTCTGCGTGAGAAACGGGGGTGATTCATGTGAATCCTTTCTGAAATCGAAATCGGGAATCAGCGAAACCACATAAACCAAGTGTCCAGTTCAATGCATTCTGCGGTTACGGACGCTAAACTTCCAGTCACATTGACCCGCAAAAGCAGTTCGGCAGATTCCGCAAATGCGGAATTGAAGGATTTCGAAAAGGTTCAGTAGATAAGCACGGAAATCAACTTTGGAAATGTGGAGCGGCAAATCTGGCCACCGCTTGACCATCTCACTCGGCTCGCTAGAATCGGTCCGGTTGTGGCAAAAGTACTAGATAAACCGGTACACGAGACGTAAAAAGTCAACCCCTTGGCAGAGGATTGGCCAAGGCTTGAAAAAAGGGGATGGATTGGGGATTACCCCACCACCTTTTCTTGATTTGTTGCAGTGCCGCACGGATTGTGCGCTGTGCCATAGGTTTCTGTTGATCGCCGGATTTCGGGGTTAATTCTCCCGCCATCATGTTGCGGTCGTGGCTTTGGTTGGTTCCATTTCAGTCTTTTTCGGGGTGGCGGTACGCGCACCTCTTGGCATGGCGTTTTGGTGTGCAGGGGCTCGCTTGTGGACGGAATGACACCTGAAGAATTCAAGGAGTTAGTCCGATCTCGCACGGATATTGTCCAGTTGATTGGCGAGACGATATCACTTCAACCTCAGCAGGGAGGGCGGATTTTCAAGGGGCTGTGTCCGTTTCACGAAGACCACAACCCGTCATTTACCGTCAATCCCGAACGTCAAACCTATAAATGTTGGGTTTGCAGCGAAGGTGGCGACTGCTACTCGTTCGTCATGAAGCATGATGCGATGGTGTTTCCGGAAGCGCTGGCGTTTCTGGCAAAGCGGGCTCATCTGGAAGTCCCGCGGAATCAGCGACGAAGTCCAACGGAATCACCCGAAAAACCAAAGCTTTACGATGTTCTGGCGTGGGCTCAGGAAGAATTTCACAACTGTCTGCTGACCTCGTCTCTGGCAGAGCGAGCTCGGCAGTACCTGAAATCTCGCGGATTTGTGCAATCGACAATTTCTCGATGTAAGTTTGGGTATTCGCCAGACGATCGCGAATGGCTGATGAATCGGGCACGAGGCAAATTTGATACGGAACTGTTGTTTCGAGCGAGGTTAATTACCGAGCGTACCAACGGTAGCGGTTACAAAGACAAATTCGTAGATCGGGTTTTGTTTCCAATTCACGACGAACGTGGTCACACCGTGGCATTTGGGGGACGAATCCTTCCTGACAATCCCTGGAAAGATGCACCGAAGTATTTGAACAGCGACGAAAGTCCTGTGTTCCATAAGAGTCGGCTGGTGTTCGGATTGACATGGGCTCGTGAGGCAATCAAGAAGACTCAGACGGTTCTGGTGATGGAGGGGTACACGGATTGCATCAAGGCCCAGCAGGCGGGGCTTTTGAATGTCGTGGCAACTTTAGGAACAGCACTGACCGAGTCACACGTCACATTGTTGAAGCGGTTGGCTCGCACGGTTGTGCTGGTCTATGACGGCGATAAAGCGGGGAAAGATGCGACAGAGCGGGCGATCTTTAAGTTTCTCGCTCAGGATGTCGACTTGCGTGTGCTGACATTACCAGAGGGTTTGGATCCAGACGAATTTTTGATGGAGCATGGAGTCGCTGCGATGGAGCGACTTGTCGAAACTGCTCCGGATGTTGGTGAATATGAATTGCGATTGCTGATCAGCCGGTACGGCGTCGATACAGTGGATGCCCGCAGGCGGGTGCTGGACGGAATGCTGGAATTGCTGGTTATGTCTCCTGGGATCATGGGGACGGATAAGGAAAAGCTGTTGATTAGCTGGTTACCCCTAAGACTCCGATTGCCCGAAGAGGACGTGCGAAAGCGATTGTCCGAGTTGCGCAGTCAGAAGAAAAATCCAGCAAGCCGCCCTTCAGAACGGAAAGTTTCCGCAATCGAATCAACCGGAGAAGCAGCGCGCAACGTGCGAAGGCGCTCGATCCTTTCACTCCAGCAAACTCAATCCAAAGACGATCAGTTGGAGTCCGAATTGCTCCAGCTTCTCTTTACTTCGCCGGATATGATTGACTTAGTCCGATGCGAGATCGGGACGGACGACTTCAAGAATGAGGTTTTGCGAGATTTGCTGACTGTCTGCTTTGATCTGGCAGACGAAGGTTGGCCTCCCAGTTTTGACAGGGTGTTGTCTCACTGGGAATGCCCGGATATGAAGGGCTTGATCGTTTGGTTGGACGAACAGGCTCGCGAGCGGGATCTCGCGAAACGACTGGCGCAGGACGCCGCCGCAGCAGCAGCAGGGGGAACTGATCAACCCGAGGGGTTGGTCCGGCAGGTTTTAGACAAGTTAAAGTGGCGTCGCACACGGGATTTGCACCAGGCTTCACAGACTTCACTCATTGAGCGGCCGCAAGAAACTCAGAAATTGACCGACGAAACCCGTGAACTGCTCCTCAAGGCAGCACAGTTTCATCGTCAGAGAGCGGCAAAGACGACATGAGCTGAACGCACGTTGCCCGTTCGATGGAACCGACGGCAACGGAGTGAAACTGGCAGACAATGACACGTTGCGCGATACAAATTATTCAATTGTTTTTCGTAGGAGTTCCAGGTGTACCGACTCGACGCTAATTTGAACCGGCTGATTGAAACTGGGAAGCAACAGGGTTTCCTGACGTTTACCCAGGTCAATGACTATCTTCCGGACGAAGCCGTCAATCCGGAAAAGCTTGACAATCTGCTGATGTCGCTCGACGAACTCGGCCTCGACATTGTTCCTGATTCCAAGCTCCCTCCGAACCTCGACGAACTGCGCAAGCGGCCCCTGAAAGCCAAACTGTCCAAGCCAAAAGAAGCGGGCGAAGACAAATCGCGCCGGATCGATGATCCCGTGCGGATGTACCTGACGCAGATGGGTGAAATTCCCTTGCTCACCCGCGAACAGGAAATCTCGCTCGCCAAGAAGATCGAAGTCACGCGAAAGCGTTTTCGACGTCATCTGCTGGAAAGCGATTATGCGCTGAAACTGTCCATCGACATCCTGAACAAAGTGCACGTCGGTGAACTTCCGTTCGATCGAACCATCAAGGTTTCTGTCACAGAAGGTCTGGAAAAGAACCAGATTCTGGGACGAATGCCGTACAACCTGAAGACCCTTGAGTCACTGCGAGCCAAGAGCGTTGCTGACTTTGAGATCTTCCGGAACCGTGAACACGAATTCTCCACTGCCGAAGTCAATGCTGCGAAGTTGCGCCTTGAGCAACGTCGCCGCAAGATGGTGACGCTGCTGGAAGAACTCAGCCTGCGAACCCAGCGTCTGCAACCGACAATGCGCCGCATGGAACAGATCTCGCGCCGCATGCTCGAACTGCAACGCCAGATCGACAGCATGAAGAATCTGAAGTCGGCTCGTGATGAACGAGCAAACCTTCAAAAGGAACTGTTCGATCTGGAACTGATGACTCTGGAATCACCCAAGAGTCTCGCAGAGCGGATCGAATCGATCCACGAACGATTTGCCGCCTACGAACAGGCGATGCGGGAACTGTCGGGTGGTAACCTGCGTCTGGTCGTGTCGATCGCCAAGAAGTACCGCAACCGTGGCCTCAGCTTCCTGGATCTGATTCAGGAAGGAAACACGGGGCTGATGCGAGCGGTCGATAAGTACGAATATCGGCGTGGCTATAAGTTTTCGACGTATGCCACATGGTGGATTCGCCAGGCGATCACGCGCGCCATTGCCGACCAGGCTCGCACGATTCGTATTCCTGTCCACATGATCGAAACGATGTCAAAGCTCCGCAAAGTCAGCAAGAAACTGCTGCAGGAAAAAGGACGCGAACCAACGATCGAAGAAACCGCCGAAGCCGCTGGTGTCAGCCTGGAAGAGACACGTCGCGTATTGAAAATCTCGCGACATCCGATCAGCCTGGATCGACCAGTTGGCGAAAGCGAAGACAGCTACTTTGGTGATTTCATCGAAGATGATTCGACCGAAAGCCCAGTGAACTCGGCCACGCAGGAAATGCTCAAGGACAAGATCGACGTTGTCCTGAAGACGCTGACCTATCGTGAACGGGAAATCATCAAGCTGCGATATGGACTGGGTGACGGTTACACGTACACCCTGGAAGAAGTCGGTCGGATCTTCAAGGTGACTCGTGAACGCGTTCGCCAGATTGAAGCCAAAGCTGTGCGAAAGCTTCAGCATCCGGTCCGCAGCAAGCAATTGAAGGGTTTCCTCGACACCCTGGCCGCAGCGACTGCTCCTGCCAAGTAAAGATTGTGGAAGTCTGATCACATGGGACAGCGACAACCTGAAACCAGGTTGTCGCTGTGTCTGTTTCTTCGGTGCATGATTTGCCTGCTGCGAATGTATCGTTGGGTGCCACTGCCGACAGCCTTGGGCCGCCAGTGACCAGTACAAGCAATGCCGATATCGTGTCCGGCGTCTCTTGAACTGTGTGGTGTTTTCCCCGAGTTAAGCTGCGACGAACTGTGCCGCTTGACATCCCGCTCAGTAAGGTCGTGCTGACCGTGCCACCGCTGTCGATGTGAATTGCCATCCGCCCGAAATTTCGTCTCGTGATACTTTTCGAACTTGGAATGATCCATGGAAATTCTTCCCGCAATCGATTTGCGTGGTGGTCAGTGTGTCCGACTGCGACAAGGTGACTACGCTCAGGAAACCGTCTTCTCCAACGATCCCGCAGAAATGGCGCGTCGTTGGGAATCGGCGGGGGCCAGTCGTCTGCATCTTGTCGATCTCGATGGTGCCAAAGCCGGACGCCCGGTCAACGTGGATTCGATTCGGGCCATTGTTCAGGCGATCAAGATTCCGGTCGAACTGGGCGGTGGACTTCGCGACGAAGCGGCGCTGCGATTGATGCTGGAAGACGTCGGTGTCGAGCGGGCCATCATTGGGACTCAGGCACTGAAGCAACCGGACTGGTTTCGCGACATGACCAGGCTGTTCCCGTCACGAATCGCTCTCGGCCTGGATGCCCGAAACGGTTTTGTGGCAACAGCGGGCTGGCTCGATGTTTCACAAACATCCGCGATCGAACTGGCCAGACAGTTTGTCGGCCTTGATGTTGCTGCTGTGATCTACACCAACATCGCCAATGATGGCATGATGCAGGGAGTTGACGACGCAACGATTCAAGACATGTTGACGCTCGCGGGGCTTGGCCTGCCGGTGATTGCCTCTGGTGGAGTAACAACTCTCAAGGATATTGAACGTTTGACAAACGAATCAAAGCGACAGCCCAAACTGATTGGCGCAATTGTCGGGCAAGCAATCTATGAAGGGACAATTTCCGTCCAGGATGCCGTCCGAATCGCGAATCATTGATCAGAGCTGAGGATTTCTACGGTCAATTGTCAGCACGGTTCCCTGAGTGGTGCTTGACCAGGATTGCTTCGTTTCCAGTCTCATTGAAGCGGACTTCGTCCATATACATTCGAATCAGCAAAAGACCTCGGCCGCTGCATCGCTCAAGATTTTCTTCCTCCGTACAGTCACTCAAGATGTGCGGATTAAAGCCTGGTCCTTCATCGCGAACCAGGAAGCGTGCCGAGCGATTATCGATCGCAAATTCAATGCGGATCTGGCGGTCGCAATACGGTGATTGACGCAATCGCCGTTGACTTTCCTCGCGCCAGGCACGTCCATCTCCCTGCCGGAGATCGGAACTGAGTTCCAGATTCCCGTGATACAAGGCATTGTCAAGGACTTCGCTCAGTGCCACCGTCATCCGGACTGGGTCCATCGGATCAGAAAATGGACATGTCTCAAGCTGCGAGCGAATGTGGGAAACAATCATCGGCAGCACGTCAGGAATGTTGTCGATCGTATAACAGATCGCCTGAGTTCCGATGGCCGAGGAATCTGTAGAAGCCTTTACGACTGACCTGAGAGTCCGTTCCAGATCAGTGGCAAGATTACGTCGTGGCAGACAGGCATCAATTCCCTGCGAAATCGCCTCGCGCGTTGTACATGTGCGGAAGACTGCATCCTTCGGCGCGGCATCGGTAACGACAATCACTGGAACTGAAGCCTCGCGCAGTTTCGCCAGAACGATGGCCGGGTCCTGATTGGCATCCAGCGATCCGACCAAGACTCCAGCGGCGTTCGGCCACGACTGACGGTTGGTCAAATCGTGGCCATCCTTCCATGCCACCCCCTCTAGCCCCGCCTTTGCGACGAGTTGCAGGAGTTCTTCGAGATGATCCTGACAGCGTTCAAAAATGAGCACTGTGGGTTTCTGGGGAGAGACCACGTGCGATTACTTTGGAAGTTCGGGGGCCGTATGTGCGGGATAGCTGGCACTTGCCAGACCGTCTCTCATGAATGCCACCAGGTCGGCCACCTGTTCGGGGGTCAGCTTCAACGGGAAGATTTCCTCGTCCAGCTGATCATGAGGAGTCCCCCCCTTGTTGTAGTGAGCAACAACTTCCTCCAGGGTCTTCATACTGCCATCGTGCATGTAGGGAGCCGTCCGGGCAATTTCACGAAGTGTTGGTGTTTTGAATGCGCCCTTGTCGCCAACGGACTTGCTGATGGCTTCGCGACCTGCATCGGTTCCAGGAACGCCAATGTTGTGGAACCCGTTATCTGTAAAATTCGGGCCAGCATGGCAGGCACTGCAGTTGGCCTTACCGAAAAATAACTTCATTCCTCGCTGGGCACTTTCGGACAAAGCTGTCTTGTCCCCTGCTTTGAATTTGTCGTACGGAGCGTCACCTGACAAAACTGTTCGTTCGTATGCGGCGATCGCCTTGCCAATTCCGTCCGCCGTGACATCGGTCCCGAAGACGGCCTTGAACTGCGACTTGTAACCTTCGATGCCATTCAATTTTGCGACTGCGGCTTCGAGCGTCAGATTCATTTCAATCGGGTTCTGAATCGGTCCCAGCGCCTGTTCTTCCAGTGTCTTGGCTCGACCATCCCAGAACTGGAACTTCTGATAAGCCGTATTGATGACGGTGGGAGAATTCCGGCCACCTTTTTTCCCTTCAACGCCCGTCGCAAACTGGTCTCCATTGCTGAATCCTTTGGCGGGATCATGGCAGGATGCACACGAGACCTTATTGTCAGCCGACAAGCGACCATCAAAATAAAGCTGCTTGCCGAGAGCGATTTTTTCTGGCGTGGGAAGATTATCCTTCGGATGCTGGACAGGAGGCAGTCCTGCAGGTTCAGCAGCGAATGCGCCACTGGAAACGACGGCCAGCGTCAAACTGGCAAGCAGAAATCTGGAGCACGCGGTGCGTATCATGTGAAATCCTCAAATCGATTCGGTACGACATTCCAGTCCTCGAGCATCCTGCCCGACAACGGCCTCACCATTCTTTGATCCTTGGGGCTCGCTTGCAAGTGACTCGCGTTCATTTCATGCGAAAGAGACCTTCGGTTTTTCTCGGATGACTTGGCATTCTGCGATGGACACCAATCGTGTTGGCTTGCAATTTCCGTCGCTGCTCAGTGCCGCGACGGTTTCGCATTGTTCATGAATGATCTCCATCGCCAGATTATACGCCCCCTGGCAACCTGAAACTCTGCTGCATGAGTCGACATTTCAATGTCAACACCGACTACCGAGAAATTAACAGTACAGTTTTGGATCCATCACGGAACGCTTGGCATCGCACAAACCTCGCTTTGCCTGTTTCGCGATTCCATGACAGTCGGACTACCGATTCTCGATACGCTGAACGAACTGTCAAACGCAACTTGGCCAGCGCAGCGAAAACTCACCTTCGTCAATTGTTCTCGTGAACGCGCCTTGTCGAAACTGCATCTTCTGGCAGTCCCCAGTCGTGAAGAGCTTAAGGTGATGAACATTCGCTACGAAGGGAATGCGGCGACAATTGAAATGACTGAAGCAGGTCTGAAAGTACTGATCAAGGCAATCACGACCTGGTTCAACGGCAGGGAGGATTTTGGTGTTTCCCCGCGCCATTCGGCCATGAAACCCAAAGATTTTGGGAAGCTTGATCGCGAATCCGCCGAACTCTGGTTCTGGGGGCCGGGATACACTGGACCATAGGACAGTGCCAACAACCGGGAGTGCAATGAACAACTCCGCCGTGGCACGAGGCTAGAAAGTGCGCGAGTTTTACGAAGATTTGATGGTAAAGTAACGCATCTCAATTCATCGACTGTTGCCAACTGATGTCTCCCCTGTTCGGAGGACAGACGTGCAGACATCTTCACTTCGCCGACAGTCGATCTGTCGACTGTTCTTTAGGATTGAGTTCCTGGCGTGCCAGGCGAACCATTTCCACAATCCATCTCTTGACGGTTCGAAGCTGGGGAGCCCAGGCGATCATCAAGAATCCAATCCCCATCAATGCCGAAATCAATGCCGCCAGCTGCAGTGGAATTTGAAGCCGCAACTGGACCTGCGGGGACGCAAAAATGCAAAATACCGAAAGGAAAAAATAGCCCAGTGCCATCGCGTGGTTTTGCATAGCATTTGCCTCATTTGCCGAACCTGCGGCAAGGTGTAATTTCCAATGACCATAAAGTGTGGCGACATTGACGTCTCGGCACATGACCGGAATCGCGATGCAGAAACCACTTTGACAGACCAATGTCACGGTTAGCGAGGGAAAGAATCACTTATACTTTTGTCGCAACCTTCCCCCCTCGGCATTCAGGTCGGTCATTTCATCTTTCCATTTCTTGATTTTTTCCTTCGAGAATCCCCCGCTATCCATCGTCTCGATCCCCGCTTTCAGCCAAATCGTCCATGCGCCCGCATTGGCTAAGACGTCTTGTGGAACTCCATCTTTGGGAATCGCATTGAGTTCTTCAATGGCCTTCAATCCCGTTTCCTTTGATCGACTCCCATTAGCACCAGGAGTTCTTTCTTCAACGATTTTCAAGAACGCGTCCATGTACTGCTTTGCACGTTCCTTTTCCGCCTTTGCAGCAGCCGCCTTTCCATCGCATCCCGTAGTGACGATGACCGTGAGGGCAAGAACTCCGACAAACATACGGAAATGGTTCCACACCCCTACCGAGTAATCGAACTTTCCAGAAACGAGGCGATGACTCATGAACTCTTCCTTTCAATGTCCTCAAGCTTTACGGCACTGATGCAAATCTGTTTAAAAACTATTTCGTCTTTAGTGGCAGGGTACTGAGCAGGCAAGTCAGTTTGCAAGCCTGGTGATGTCAATCGATCGAACGTGCCACATCGAAACGCACGAACGGACCTCATGTGAGGCCGAAGATCACGCATTCGATACGATGGGATCAACGGGGCGCCGCCAGTCAACCAGCACCTGAATGACATAAAAGAAGACCGGCGTCAGGAAGATGCCGAACAGGGTCACTCCCAACATGCCGTAGAAGACGGCAGTTCCCAATGTGTAACGCATTTCCGCCCCGGCACCCTGGCCGAGCATCAGCGGTACCACACCGATGATAAAGGCCAGTGATGTCATCACGATCGGGCGAAGACGCAATTGGCAGGCCTCCAGTGTCGCGTCGCGGCGTGAAACGCCGCGGTTATGGCGGGCCCGCGCAAATTCGACGATCAGAATCGCTTTCTTACAGGCCAGGCCGACCAGCACGACGAACCCGATCTGCGTAAAGATGTTGATGTCGAGTCCCGCCCACTGCACTCCAACAATC
>CAZSTW010000172.1:0-2895 GCA_964609845.1 uncultured Planctomycetaceae bacterium
GATCGGCAACGGCTATCGCCCCGAGCACCTGCTGTCGACGATCTTGCACACTCTGTTCGACGTAGGCAAATTACGTCTGGAACAGCAGGTCCCCCGGGAAATCATCAAACTGGCCGAAGCGAATAAGCCAATTGATGGACTGCTGTCGTAGCAGGGAATGCACAATGACAATTGATTGGGAAAAACGTACCGAAACTTGTGACTTCTGGGTCGGCGTGTTTTCAAGTGAAGATGCGTTTTCGGAGTACGTCGGAGAGGATCCTGACTACTATCTGCGAGTGGACACTCATGATGAAATCGCACTTTCGAAGTTCATCGCGGATCAGGGTGAAGGATGGTATGACCATGACATGATTGAAATGGGGTTTAACGCGAACTCCAAAACGATCGCTGAACTTGTTAACGGTTACTCCTATTCGGATCAATTCGCCGAGCAACTCGAAAAACTCGCATTGGAAACTGGTCTTTTTGGTATCAACTCGTTTCTGTTCATTCGTGCTGGGGAAATCAATACTCCCCGATCAGTTAAGACGGAGCAGTTCGACTTTCGGTACGTCGGGCAATTGACTTACAAGATATAAACTCTTACCCGCTCAGTGGCACATGTTGACCGTCCGCGGCCTACCTAGGTCGCAAAGCGACGAGAAGTTTGCCACGTTTCAGACTTTCGAAACTTCCTCGGACTTCGTTACCCCAGCAGCCGAAGCGGCAACTGGGGCCACCCCGTCGCCGTACCAGGTCGGTCAACTTGACTCGCAGTTACTGACGGCTCAAAGTGTTGGCGTGTTAATTGGAGGCCCGTGATTCATCGCGAGCATTTTACGTCGAACGCTATCTGCTAAAGCGAAGTGCTTCTGAATGAACGAATCGTACTTTCTTCAAAAATTGAAAGAATCACCTGGTGATGTCCCTCTGCTTCGCGAGTACGCCACGTGGTTGCAAGATCGAGGAGATGAACGCGCACAACAGCTGATCGCTGAACTCGACTTCAACGACGCCGAAGACCACTTCAAACAAGCAGAGCAGCTCCTTGGACGCATTCGAGGTAGTCGACCACAAGATTTTGACTGGCTGAACAACATTCTGCCACTATTTACGCACGCTCCCGTGAGTGGCGTGTTCTACAACGCACCTTCACCAGATGATGCTGTCTTTGTCCAACTCGGTGACTTCTGTCGTCGAGAGACCGTCGTTGGGATCATTGAAGCACAGAAAGTCTTCATTCCTGTTCCAGCAGGTCACAGTGGCATCATATGCGACATTTATGTTAGCAATGGTGCTGCCGTCACAGCAGGTGATACGCTCTTCAAACTGATGCGACCGCAAAAGGAAGACGTTGTCAACGCAAGATGCAGATAGCCAATGAGTCAGGGTTGGCCCAGGTTGGTCGTCCGCGGCTTACCCGGGTCGCAACGCGACAAGAAGTTTACCACGTTTCAAACTTTCAAAACTTCCTGTGACTTCGTCACCCCAGTAGTCGAAGCGGTAACTGGGGCCACACTACGGAGCATTGACTTGGATTGGTATCAGCAATTCATTGATCGCCTCGACGCCTGTCATTCACAACTTGGCGGCGTGTTGACGCCGTGGGGTTTCAACTTCGAGCATCAGGGTGTTCAATCATCACATTCAGGCCCGTTTGCAACTGGACTTTATTCTCGCGGCACAACACGAATCCATCTTTCGTGCCGGGCAACGATCGACAACATTTACTACGAACACTCATTTGTTACAGAATTCAGGTGGGGTACTCGTGAAATTGAGCGATTTACGATTGATCATGGGACACTCATGAAAGCTTTGGGGCACTTCGATGACTGCATGTTGGTATCCATTAACAAATACCCGGACTACATCGCCGCCCGCAACGGCGGTGACCGAGTTTCAGCATTGATTCACGACCTGAATACGATCGCTTCTCCAGTTCTTTGTGAGCCATGTGACGCATTTTACGAAATTATTCGG
This sequence comes from uncultured Planctomycetaceae bacterium, assembly GCA_964609845.1. Classification (GTDB taxonomy): domain Bacteria; phylum Planctomycetota; class Planctomycetia; order Planctomycetales; family Planctomycetaceae; genus Schlesneria. The sequence continues at coordinate 1,966 of CAZSTW010000172.1, forward strand.
TTGGGATACCGTCACTTTCTTATCGAATGACCAAATCCGCCGGGTCGCAACGCGACAAGAAGTTTCCCACGTTTCAAACTTCCAAAACTCCCTGAGAGTTCGTCACCCACAGTAGCCGAAGTGGCAGTTGGGGCCCCCCTGCGCAAGAATTACTGGTTCCATTCGCGATTCAAAATCGCACCTAATGTCAACTCGCAAAAGAGATTGGTTTTCAACGACTGTAAAGTATTCTCCATGCATTCTGTTGAGAGAAACGCCAGTTCGGCCACCGGAGATGATGGGAGGGATGCTGTGACGAATCGTCCGGATGAGGAGTCCTTGGTCAACGAACTGCGGGGGCCACCAGAGGTGTTTGACGCCTGTCTCGCCGAGTTACGGTCACGGGGGGCCGGCATCCTCGAGTGCATCAAGCGTGTCCGTCATGCTCGGGGGTGTCCCTTGGGCGAGGCCACGGCCGCGGTGGCCAACTCGCCCACCTGAGCCGACCAGCGGAGCAGGAGATGTTCGAGGAGTTCCTGGCCTTCAGTCGAGACCAGATCGAGTCGGTCGAACACACAATGCGGCCGGACGGGGAGGCGGTAGTGGTCCGCATGAAGACACCGCCCGAGCCCGATCCGGGTACGGCCTAAAAAAGGAGACCGATTCGGGATGTCGCTGGGTGGCACAGGTTGGCCGTCCGCAGCCTACCTGGGTCGCAACGCGACAAGAAGTTTGCCACGTTTCAAACTTTCAAAACATCCTCTGACGTCGTCACCAGTAGCCGAAGCGGTAACTGGGGTGCCCCTGTGGTACGGGTCTGTTGGGATTGAGCGTTGTGCTGCGAAGTTCCAGTCGGACAGCACATCAACCGCATAATTCGCCATTTTCGGGCCGATGTCATCGCTTCCCAACTTGCCGCTTGCGACGAGTCAATTTATTTGCCATCCTCGT
>CAZSTW010000172.1:2995-12624 GCA_964609845.1 uncultured Planctomycetaceae bacterium
GTCATCGCTTCCCAACTTGCCGCTTGCGACGAGTCAATTTATTTGCCATCCTCGTTACATTCTGTTTTCCGCGAAAACCCTCTTTGACGGGTGCCTGTGGGTCTCGCCAACAACCTTCAAACACCGCAATTTATTGAGATGATTTCGTTTTTTACATGTCTTCCGAATTCTGCTGAACGGGATCGCTGACTTGAGGGCTAAAACGCATTTCTAAACCTATCGGGTGGCCGGGGCAAAGCGAAGCGATGGTCCGAAACCGATGGTCTCGCGTCCTTCCTGCTGGTCAGACGCCGTCATGCAAACGCATATTTTCCGGGCACGTTGAACGATGAATGAAACGTCTCTCAGTCTTTTGGACCGTGCGTGTCAGCCGGATTGTGAGGCGGCCTGGCAGCAGATGGTTGGCATCTATTCCTCGCTGCTGACGTCCTGGTTGAGGCGGTTCGAAGTCGATGTCGCCGATGCGGACGATCTGATTCAGGAAGTGATGCTGGCCGTGGCTCGTGAGCTACCCAAGTTCGAACACTCGGGGCAGGTGGGATCGTTCCGAAGTTGGATACGGACGATTCTTGTGCACCGTGTGCGCGACTATTGGCGTTCTCGCAAGTATCGGCCTGTTTCTCCCGGCGGCAGTACGTGGGCCGAGCGGTTGGAACATCTTGTCGATGAATCGAGCGACGTCAGCCGTGAATGGAACCTGGAACACGACCAGCATGTGATGGCCAGATTGCTGGAGCAAATAAAGCCTCGTTTCCAGGCCAGAACGTGGGAGGCATTTCACCGGCAGGTCATTGGCGGCCAGCGAGCCGATGTGGTTTCGGCGGAACTCGGATTACCACTCAACTCCGTGTACGTTGCCCGCAGCCGAGTGCTCAGCGTGCTGCGCCGCGAAGCGGCTGGTCTGATTGACGAATAGCACGATTTGAGTCGCGTCATAACAGGCCTGCTCACAGAACCGAAGATGTCCCCAATCTGGCCAACGACAGACTCCAGAATCACTAGTTTCCAAAAGAATTTGGGATTTTCGTGTAAGAATCTCTCCTCCCATGCACTTTTTTACTGAGCAGTCGCGAGCGCGCGTTTCGTCTCTTTTCAGGAGTTTCCACGATGCCTCGATTTGCATCGTTGATGGCGTGTTTGCTGATGGCCGCCGGTTGGGAAGGTGTTCGAGCGGATGATCTGAGTCCGGCCAAAGATGTTCCGGAACTTGCTGACTTGCAGCACTACGCTGGCACTTGGGATGTCGAACTGACGGGCAACGGGTCGGGCAAAGGGGAAGTGACGGCGAAGTGGATTCTCGGCGGACGGTACCTGGAGCAGTCGGGCGTGATCCACAACGCGGGGGCACCGGACATCTGGATTACGACGCTGTACACATTCGACCCGGGCAAGCGAAAGTATCGTGTTTGGACGTTCACCTCGAATGGCTCGACCGGACACGCGGAGATGACTTGGGATGCCGGGACGAAAGTGATGACGTCGGTCTCGCCGCAGGACATGAACGGCATTCGATCGACGAACACGGCTGACTTTTCAACACCCGGCAAAGAGCGATGGCATTTTCGTTACACTGATCGCGATGGCCGACAAGTCGGCGAAATGAGCGGCGTGAACACGCTCCGTAAAAAGACCGTCGCGACGCCAGCAGTTGGTTCGAAAGAGAAGCCGGGCGTCGAACGCTCGGCCGAGGACAAGCAGCTCGACCGATTCCTCGGAACGTGGAAGACCGACTATCGCCTGCCGAAGGCCGAATGGTCGCCGGATGAGAAGAGTGGCTCGGCGACAATGGCTTTCTCACTCGAACTCGGCGGCAAACTGGTTCGCGAGCGAACCAAACGTGCCGACGGGACCGAGAACACGTTTCTGATGCTGTTCGATGCTGACAAGAAGCAATATCGCGCGTGGTGGTTCTCCTCAGCGGCAGCGGTCACCGGCCAACCCAACAACTCGATCGGCCAGTGGGACGAAACGGCGAAGTCATTCACCTGGAAACGGACCGATGCGAATGGACTCACCAACACGGCTGAGCATCGGTTTGTGGGCGACAAGCTCGATTGGACTGTGCTGGTCGAGAACCCGCAAAAAGTCGCGATGTTTCGCATGGAAGGGACGAGTTCGAAGGTGCAGGAAACGAAGTCGCAGGTGAAATAGCGAAGGCATTCTGAAACACAGAGGCACGGAGGACACAGAGTTTGAGTTTTGCATACCCTCTGTGATGCTCCGTGCCTTCGTGCTCACCAATCCCAAGGACCAGTGAATGGCCACCGAACCCCAAGCTCATCCCGCGAAAGACCAGTTGATCGCTTTCGGCCAGGGGAGACTCCCCGAGGATGAGTCGTCAAAAGTGGAGCAGCATCTGGAGATTTGTCCCGAGTGCTGTGAGACAATGCTTGATCTCAAAGACGACACATTTGTCGGACTGGTAAAGGTTGCGAGGTTGGCGGAATCGGATGGTGCGCCGGATTTGAATTCGATCAATTCAGGAGAAATCACGGCGCAGGACACGGCACTCAATTCGATGCCGTCGAGCCATCGAACGGGATACGAGTCGGAGCAGGCGGCGACACTGCTGGGTTCGACCGAGGAAGACTCTGTCCTTGATGAGCTGCCTTCGGAATTGGCTGATCATCCGCGATATCGCATTGTTGGGCTGCTTGGTCGCGGTGGGATGGGAAATGTTTATCGAGCCGAGCACCGGCTGATGAGCCGTCCAGTTGCGATCAAGCTCATCAATTCCAACCTCGTCCGAAACCGAACCGCAGTGGAACGATTTCGTCGTGAAGTCCAGGCCGCCGCGAAACTATCGCATCCTAATATCGTAGCCGCTTACGACGCCGAACAGGCGGGTGACGTTCACTTCCTCGTGATGGAGTTCGTTGAAGGAACGGATCTCGCGACAGTGGTGAAAGAGCGTGGTCCAATGTCGGTCGCCGAGGCGTGTCGATGCATTCAGCAGGCGGCTAATGGACTGCAACACGCTCATGAAAAAGGGATGGTTCATCGCGACATCAAGCCGCACAACTTGATGTTGGCCGCTGGTGGACAAGTGCGGATCCTGGATTTCGGTTTGGCGGGTTTCGCAGAATCGACAGTTGGAGCGAGCGACGAGCAGGACGTCGCCACAAAACTCGAATCATCTGGTTCGACTGTTTCACCCACTCAACCTTCTGCACCGTCTACTGCGGCGCATCTCACGACAATCGGGAGCGTGATGGGGACGCCGGACTATATGGCACCCGAGCAGGCTGTCGACGCGCACTCGGCCGACATTCGAGCCGACATTTACAGCCTCGGCTGCACACTGCACTTCCTTCTGACGGGACGGCCCCCGTTCGAGCGAGAAGGGATTGCCGCAAAACTGAAGGCACACGCTTCTGTCTCACCGCCGTCACTGACGGAAGCACGAAGCGATGTCCCGATCGAATTGTCGGACATCGTGGCTCGCATGATGGCGAAGAAACCGGCAAACCGGTTTCAAACTCCCAACGAAGTCGTTGTGGCAATCGAACAATTCGCCAGGAAGCCCGAGAAAAGGCCAAGGCGGCGTTTGCGGACGTGGGCCGCGGGACTGTTAGTTCTGCTTGCTGGAGTAATCTTCATACAGACCGACAAGGGGCTTGTCGAGATTCAATCCGAAGTTAATGATGCCGAAGTCGTCATCAAGCAGGGTGGAAACCAGATTGACGTCTTCGACACCAGAACCGGTTCGCAAATTAAATGGTTGCCCTCTGGCAAGTACGAGATCCAACTCAAAGGCGACCGCAACGATGTTGATATCACGGGCAACAATTTCAAGCTCTCACGCGGGGGCAACGTCATCGTCACGCTCAAGTACAAGACGGATGTAAAGGCTGTTGCGGCGAAGCCGGATTGGAAAGGCTGGGCCAAAGATACTCCACCACCAGCCATCGCGCCGTTTAATGCTGAGCGAGCGAAGCAGCATCAAGAAGCCTGGGCCAAGCACCTGGGCGTACCCGTCGAGTACACAAACTCCGTAGGCATGATATTCCGCCTGATTCCTCCGGGCGAGTTCATGATGGGTAGCACGTCAACGCAGATCGAGGAGGCGATCGTGTTGGCCGGAACGGACGAGTATGTCAAGGAGCACGCTCGCAGCGAAGAACCTCAGCACAGAGTAATTCTGACGCAACCGTTTTACCTCGGCGTCCACGAGGTGACGCAGAGGGCCTATGAGACCGTGACGGGAACGAATCCCTCTTATTTTGTCGCGTCCCGCCCCGGTGGAAGGGAGGCTGTCGCTAATCTTGACACATCATTATTTCCGGTGGAGAAAGTGAACTGGAGTGAAGCAGCCGACTTCTGCACCGGGCTGAGCGAAAAGGAACAACTCAAGCCGTTCAAGATTCTTGAGGGAACGCAGGCAGGGAACGGCTACCGGATCCCGACAGAAGCTCAGTGGGAGTTCGCCTGCAAGGCGGGAACGACGACGAAGTACTGGTGCGGAGACTCGGAAGATCTGCTTCGACAAGCTGCTTGGATTGGATCGACCGCCGGTGGCAGAACACACGCAGTTGGAGAGTTGCCAGCGAATCCGTTTGGCCTCTATGACACACACGGCAACGTGTGGGAATGGGTTCGAGATGGCTGGGGACGAGAGCACTACGCAGAAGTCGCTGCCCAACCCGCCATCGACCCCTCCTATCCACTGACCGGTGCGTTCCAACGTGTTCTCCGAGGGGGAAATTGGCTTGCGGCTCCAGCGATGTGCCGATCGTCGTACCGTCACGCAGATGCCCCGACGATCCAAGACTGGGGTCTAGGCTTCCGAGTCTCGTTGCCGGTCGATGCGGTGAAAATTGCGATCTCGCAGCGACCCATCATCAGAGCGGCCAATCGATTCGTTCGCGACCAGCAAGCCGCCGAATGGATCGCTCGCATCGGGGCCACGCAGCGCGTCAATCTTGGTGGCGTCGAAAAGCATGTGGCCAAGCCTGCAGAACTGCCGGATGGCGATTGGCAGATTACTGAAATCTGTTTGTATCCATTGCGGTTTGATACGAATGTCAAGCTCGACAAGATTTCCGGTTTGCACGCGCTCCGTTGGATGCGGCTGTTTGGCTGCCAGATTACTGACGAAGCGCTGCAACAGATGACCGACTTACCGAACTTGAAATTTCTTGACCTCGACCACAACGAAACGACGACAGACGCCTCGCTGGCTCATATTGCAACGAGTTTTCCGGCGATGGAGTACCTCTCGCTGCACAGTACGTCGATCAGTGACGATGGCATTAAACATCTCGCGGCATTGAAGCAGCTACAGGTGCTGAGTCTCTTAGGAACCAAAATCAGTGGAGCCGGGCTGAAGCATCTTGCCGATCACCCGTCGCTCCGCGAGCTCTTTCTCGGCTTCACCACGATCACGCAAGAGCATGTTCAGCGCTTATCCTCGATTCCTCACCTTGAAACGTTGTCGGTGTGGCGAGCGACTCTGACGGACGAGTCTGTCGCCGAGCTTGCCAGGCTCACGAAGCTCAAGCGACTTGATCTGCGAGATAGCACGATCAACTCGGCAAACGTGGCTCAACTTAAGGCCGCATTGCCGAACTGCGATATCCAGGTCTTCTCAGCCGAGCAACTCCAAAGGCATTTTCAGGAACAGGTCGGCAATTACGCGTGGTCACAGCTGGAGGTTACGGAACTCACCGCGACCGACGGGCCGAGGCTGAAGCGGCTCGTTGATGGTTCCATCCGAGCAGAAGGAGCGAATCCGCTTCGTTCAAACTACACAATCACTGCGAAGTCGTCGCTGAAGCAAGTGGCCGCCCTGCGACTCGACGTGCTGCTGGATGACACTTTGCCGAGCAAGGGGCCCGGGCGATCAGGTAATGGGACGTTCGTGCTCACCGGGTTCGAAGTACGGTTTACTCCTGCACCTGGTGCCCCGCCGCGGCTTGTCCCGTTGCGTCGCGCGGTCGCAGACTACGTACAGCAAAGCCATGATGTCGAAACGATTCCTCGCGGCCAGGGTAGTTGGGCCATCTGGCGCAACGGAGCGCCGCATCAAAACCAATCGCTCGTCGTCGAACTCGATGAAACTCTGACCATGCGCGAAGGGTCGCTCATTACGATCATGCTTAAGCATGAATCCGCCTGGCCCGGCCATAACCTTGGACGGTTCCGATTGTCGGCCACCGGAAGTCAGCAGCCATCAGAAAAGCCTGCCAGTGAGAATCTGCTCACTGATCCCTCATTCGAGAACACACCGCTGACACAGTTGCCGAACGGTTGGCGAGCTTGGCTGAATGATGGGCCGGAGTTTCGTTGCGAAGTGGTCGCAGGAGGGCATATCGGACAGCAATGCCTGCGAATCAGTGGTAAGGGGACTCGTGGAGTCGTGTTTGCGAATGACCTCAAGGTCGATCGGACCAAGCGGTATGCGCTCAAGGGCTGGGTGAAGTTTGAAGGGGACAAGAACGCACGAGCGATCATCAAGCTGAACTACTTTCGAGGCGGCGAGTTTCTTGGAGTGCATGACCTCGTTGGCGCGTCGGCTGATCAGCCGGGGTGGCATCTTTTCGAGAAGACCGACACGCTCGATGCATTTCCGACGGCGGATCACTTCTATGCCATGTGTCATGTTGAAGGGAGCGGCATTGGCTGGTTCGATGATCTGGAATTGATCGCCTACGACCGCGACAAGCTGCCGAAGGACTTCGACACGCGTCATGGACGACACAACCGACTGCATGGGCCGAATTCGCTCCACCGTTGGATCGGTACCTGGGACATGGAGTGCGCCATTCGCGAGTTCGATAAATCATCGACGGAATCGAAGCTGTCGATGATCATGGTTTCCGAGCGGACTCTCGGCGACTACTTCCTGCTGTCACATGCAAAGTCACTCCTGGCCGAGGGACAGGAACCGCCTGGTACCAGCAAGCACGAACGTCTCCAGTTCCTGTTGTTCGATCAGAATCTCGGAGCATTCCGGCAATGGGTGTTCAACAACCAAGGCAAAGCCTTCGAGTGGCGCGGACCGTGGAACAATGACAAGCAAACTCTTGAACTCCGCGCGTTGCCGGATGCCTCGAATCTGCATTCCGCCGAGCACTTCGTCGATGAGGACCGTATCGAAGCGACGTTGTGGCTCCAATACGTCATGGGCCAGCGAGATGCCGGTCGCTGGACGGCAACTCGCAAGGCATTCGATGGCAAGGTTGATGTGCCGATTGCGAAGGCTCATGCGACGGAACCAGCGGAACTGTTGCAACTCAACAAGTTCGCCGGTGAGTGGACGATTCACGCGAAGTACAAGCCCTCCGTTTGGAATCCACTGCCACGCGAAGAGACAATCCGTGAAACGAGCGAATGGATTCTTGGCGGTAAATTCCTGATGACACGTGCCTTCAACGAGAAAAGCGAACTCACGTCGATCTGGATCGCGACCTATGAGCCAAAAGAAAAATCGAATCGCTTCTGGTTCTTTAACGCGGACGGATCCGGCGGCGAATCGCGATTGACCTGGGACGAACCGTCGAACGGCTTTCAATTCCGCGCCGTCGATCTGCCAGACGGCTGGAGCGGCACCGGAGTCAACCGCTGGGTCGACGAAGATTCGTTCGACAATCAGGCCGTGATCAAAGACGAAAGCGGCCGCGTGATGTTGGACATGACGCAGGAAAGGCGGCGGAAGAAGTGAGACAAGTGAAACACCGGACGCACAGAGATGATAAAAAACGATCAAAACACAGGGGCACAGAGAGCCACAGAGATTTGAAGGAAGAACCGATATCCTGACTCAGCATCCCGGACTGCGCATAGCTCACCCAGGTTCACTTGCTCTGTGTTCTCTGTGCCTCTGTGTTTCACCTGCGTCCAGTTTATGTTGAAAAGGAACCCTCCATGAAACCGTTAGCAATGATCGTGTTCCTCGTAGCCTTGTCTTGCGGGATCGCATCCGGCCAACAGCCGAAGGAGCTTGCAGTGGTCGGCCGGTACGTCGGTGACTGGAGCACTGAGGTCACCAGCAAGCGAGCCGAATGGACTCCCCATGAAATCAAATACCGCTGCAAGAACTATGCAGAGATGATCCCCAATGGCTGGTTCCTCCAGCATATCGAGGTCAATCACATCGTCGGCGAACCCGATCAAGTGACGAAAGCGGTCTGGTTCCAGACGTTCGATCCGACTTCGAAGAAGTACGTCACCTGGTGGTTCCAGTCCTCAGGGCTGATGGGCAAATCAACCGGAACCTGGGACGAGGACGGCCAGACATTCACTCAGGCCGAAGTGGAATCGCCGCCGGGGACAACCAACCGGTTCGTAGAACGATTTCGTGATGCCGGGACAATCGACGGTTCGCTGAGCTTCACCAGCAACGATGGGCGGAAGATGTTCGACATGGTCTGGACGCGAAAGCGTCAGGCCAGCGTGGCTGGCAAGCCACTCAAGGAGCAATGGGCCCAAATCGGCACTCCGATTCAACCAATCCCTGCCGAGGTCAAGCAGCTGGAAGCATTCACGGGAACCAAGGACGTCGAGTTCATCCATCGGCCATCAGTTGCTTCGCCGCAAGGGGGCACCTTCAAGACCGTCTCGTCGGGCGAATGGATTCTCGATGGCCGCTTTGTGCTCTCTCGTTCCGGAGTTGGAGACAAGGAATCGCTGTTCGTCTCGGGCTACGACTCGCAGAAGCAGGCATTCCGTTACGTTCGCATGGGCTCCAATGGAGAGCTCGAAGAGAACACCGGCCAATGGAACGAACCCACGAAGTCGTTTGAGTGGAAAGGAGTCGGCGGTCCACCCGGTCTGACGCGCACTTCGACGAGCCGCCTGATTGGCAACGGCGAGATCGAAACACACATTCTCACCAAGGCTCAAGATGGCAAAGTCCACATGGACCTGACAATCAAATCGACTCCGCGAAAATGACGCGGGGTTGTGAAACACAGAGGCACGGAGAGCACAGGGTTTTGATATGTTGCTTTCCTCTGTGTCCTCAGTGCCTCTGTGTTTCCAACCTCTTCCTTTCAGGGCCACCAATGCAAGCAAACGAGCTGACTGGAGCCATCATTGCCGCCGCCATCGAAGTTCACAGACGACTCGGCCCCGGGTTGCTCGAATCCGCGTATCGAGTGTGTCTCGCGTATGAGCTACGCAAACGCGGGTTCGAGGTTCAGGAAGAAAAGCCGGTCCCAGTGATCTACGACGATGTGAAATTGGAATGCGGATTTCGAGCGGACCTGCTTGTTAACGGTCAGGTCGTCGTCGAGCTGAAAGCAAAGAGTGCGATTCACCCCGTCGATGAGGCTCAAACACTCTCCCACTTGAGATTGTTAAAGCTCCGCTTCGGGCTGCTCATCAACTTTCACGAGGTCAAGCTCGTGGACGGCGTGCATCGGATCGTGAATGGGTATTGAAGAATGCGGAAGATTTGAAACACAGAGGCACTGAGGACACATAGGAAAGCAGTCTCTCAAGAACTCTGTGCTCTCCGTGCCTCTGTGTTTCAAATCTTCCCATCACTCGAAAGATCAAACAGGCGAACAAACGAACTGACTGGAGCCATCATCGCCGCCACCATCGAAGTCCATAGGCGCCTCGGCCCTGAGGCGCGTGGGAGGCGTGCGCCGAAATCAAAATCCCCGCCGACTGGGTGAGCGGCG
>CAZSTW010000173.1:0-12586 GCA_964609845.1 uncultured Planctomycetaceae bacterium
GATTCGGAGTCATCGAGTTCTCCTTTCAGGTTGGGCCGCCACACGGCGGTAGGCTGTCACAATCGCGGCAAATCGAATCTCGTCTTCCCTGGTAAAAACTTGAGTACGCTTCCAACGTTCTCATCCGGCGACCAAATCACCAACAGCAAATCTTCATCCCTGGCCCACACTCAGTCACGCTTCTGAATGCTCGCGGCGGATCTCACCGCGACAATTCCGGCATTGCCCTGCACTCAAACACGCACTGGTCACTTTGACAGGCCCGACCAGTGCGAGGGAACGTCCGTGAACGCCATGAACGTTGCATTCCTGAGGAGAGGCTGCGAAGCGTTGTCTGACATTTCAATTCTGCGCCATGGCCGACCCGCGGAAGGATCCTGCACGCTCAAATCTTCGTTTTTGAGCCTTTTCTGGTGCGCGACGCCAAGAATCCGTGAAATCAGGACCAGCTTGCCCAAACGGCAGACTCAATGCACATCCTTGTCCGTGATGGGACCTCCTGCGGCCGCCATCAATAATGTGGTGATCCAGCTGACAGGCGGGTGAGGCGATGGAGCGCCGAATCGGGGTTGATCGTACACATGTTCGCCATCGAGTGAGATGCGGCGTTCCTTCAGAACGCGGGAATCGGGGGCGTTGAATCCCCAGGGCGTTGCCCTGGGCTGATATGCCTTGTTCCGTTGGGACAAATCCGGCCCCAACGGGGCGCTGCATGCCAGCCCGGGGTGAACCTAAGGCCAAAAGATGCGCCTGAAACTCAGGCTCCTGCCGAACCGGAATTGACGCAGGCCACCAATGCTCAATCACGGCTCGGCGGGAGCCTCGCCCTCCCTTGCGATTTGATCGAAGGCGATCCACGGGAAATTCATTGAGATGCGACTCCTCCATTTCCGTGACTCAAGCACAGCATTAAATGTCCGCAACTGATTTCAAGTAAAACACTTACAGCATACCCGCAGGCGTTTGGACACACCAGAAGTCACTGCAGGGCCAACGCACGTTTTGAAGCTGGGCAGGATGTAGGGTAGGGTCAGTTCGTTTCGCCGCGCAGGCCCGTCGTCAATTGCCAACATTGCCTGATTGTGGGCCTGCGTTCGAAGCGAGCTGGTCCCACCCTACTTTGAAAATGCCGAATGACTTGGTTGTCACTGCCAGAAATAGCACAAATTCTGACCATCAATCTCGGGCTGTTATCTTTTGCTCGCAAACTACCCCCATGTTGCTTGAGCGCCGCAGAGTTTGTGCCTAATCTTGATGTTTCTGCGCACGTCGACGACTCATCCAGGAATCAAACAAAATTGATGGGTGCCGCTCGGAACGACGGACCATTTCCCCGCGAATCTCGCTTTTTGACCTGTTTCGGATATAGACGCGGACGCGGCAGGCGGAAATGATGTTGGCCTCAAATTGGGATGAAATGATTTCTGCACGGCCGTGCCGTGTGGCTTGAGAACGGTAAGTAAGAGAAAGAAGCGAAATGTCGAATCCATCGGGGACCCCGATCGAAAATCTGGCGATCAATACCATCCGCACATTGAGCATGGACGCTGTCCAGGCTGCCGAATCGGGCCACCCGGGTTCGCCCATGGGGATTGCTCCGATTGCCTATGTGCTGTGGCAGCGGTTTCTGTCGTATGACCCCAGCGATCCTACCTGGTTCAACCGCGATCGTTTCGTACTGTCTGCTGGCCATGCTTCGATGCTTCTGTATTCCGTTCTGCATCTGACTCAGACGAAGTCAGTTGGCGCGAACTACGAACTGCTCGAAACCCCGGCAGTCCCACTGGAAGACATCAAGCGATTCCGACAACTCGACAGCAAATGCCCAGGACATCCCGAATATCGCTGGACCAGCGGTGTCGAAACCACGACTGGCCCACTCGGCCAGGGGATCGCGAACAGCGTCGGTATGGCGATTGCCGCCAAATGGACTGCAGCCAACTATAACCGCCCCGGCTTCGACCTGTTCAATCATGACGTCTACGCCATCTGTGGTGACGGTTGCCTGATGGAAGGGATTTCCACCGAAGCTGCATCGCTGGCCGGGCACTTGAAGCTTTCGAATCTCTGCTGGATCTATGACAGCAACCGGATCACGATTGAAGGTGGAACGGATCTGGCGTTCACCGATGATGTCGCGACTCGATTTGCAGGATACGGCTGGAACGTGCTGCACGTTGCCGATGCCAATAACCTGAGCCAGCTCGATGAGGCATTTACGCAATTCCAGAACAAGACGAGTGAGCGTCCGACGCTGATTATCGTTCAAAGCCATATCGCATTTGGATCGCCGAACAAGCAGGACACTTGCGGGGCTCATGGTGAGCCACTGGGTGAAGAAGAAATCCGACTGACCAAGCGCAGCTATGGCTGGCCGGAAGACGCCAAGTTCCTGGTCCCCGAAGGTGTTTACCAACACTTTGCTGACGGGATCGGTAAGCGAGGTCGCGAAGAACATCAGGCATGGAACGCCAAGTTCGCACAGTACAAGCAGGAATTCCCTGTCCTGGCCGATAATCTCGAGCGGATGCAACGCCGCGAATTGCCCGAAGGCTGGGACAAGAACCTGCCCGTGTTTGCTCCCGACGCGAAGGGTAAGGCCACACGAGATACCTCGGGACAGGTCCTTAATGCAATTGCTCAAAACGTGCCTTGGCTGATCGGCGGGTCGGCAGACCTGGCCCCGTCGAACAAGACTCGGCTGACGTTTGCTGGAGCAGGGGACATGCAGACCAGTTCCTTCTCCGGCCGAAACATGCATTTCGGCGTTCGCGAACATGCAATGGGTGCAGTCCTCAATGGAATGTCGGTTTCCAAAGTCCGACCTTACGGCGGAACTTTCCTCGTCTTCAGTGACTACGTTCGTCCTGCCATTCGGCTTTCCGCACTGATGGAAATCCCTGTGATCTACGTCTTCACTCACGATTCCATCGGGGTTGGTGAAGATGGTCCGACACATCAACCCGTTGAACATCTGGCGGCACTGCGAGCGATCCCCGGCCTGATCACTTTGCGACCGGGTGACGCCAACGAAGTGCTGGAAGCCTGGAAGTTCACGCTGGAACAGAAGCACGAACCAGTCGCGCTGATCCTGACTCGTCAGGCAATTCCGACACTCGATCGACAGAAGTACGCCGCGGCGGATGGTCTTCGCAAGGGGGCTTATGTCCTGTCGGATGCTCCTGGCGGTAAGCCTGATGTCCTGCTGCTGGCATCCGGAAGCGAAGTCTCGCTTGCTCTGGACGCACAGGAACAACTGAAGGCCGATGGAATTCAGGCGCGAGTGGTCAGCTTCCCATCCTTCGAAGTCTTCGAACACTACTGCCACAAGCACCCTGAGTATCGTGAAGCTGTCTTGCCGTCATCTGTCACAGCACGTGTTTCGGTCGAAATGGCCAGCACATTCGGCTGGGATCGGTATACCGGCTCGCACGGAACATCGGTCGGTATGCATTCGTTCGGAGCCTCGGCACCACTGAAGCACCTGCAGAAGAAGTTTGGTTTCACTGCCGAAGCGGTCATCAGTGCTGCAACGCAGCAAGTGGAGCGAGCTCGCAGCCGGCAGTCGTAGAATCGATGGCCAAACAACGTTAAATGCAGCGAAAGCCATGCGCACCGCATGGCTTTCGCTGCTTACGGATTCGTGTGGCACTGACAGAAAACTCAGCCTTACTGAAACAATCATCGTCAGAAGAGGAGACCTTCGGTCGGGGGGTTCGGCGGGGTCAGGAGACCCGCGCCGAGTAGAGATACTGCACGCTTTTGGCTTACAACCCCTGAACTTCCATGTGCATGATTTCGTTTGTCGATGCTCCTGACTACAATGCATCGCATGAGCGAACCGTCGTTCCAAGCACCGCTGGAGAATACAGTCGTCATCGTCGGGGTCGGCCTGATTGGCGGATCGCTGGCGGCTGCGCTGCGACATCGCCGGGTGGCTCAACACGTCATCGGCGTCGGGCGGGATGCCATTCGCCTGGAAGGTGCCCGCACAGCAGGATTGATCGATGAAGTTTCGACCGATTTAGCAAAAGTCGCATCTCGTGCCGATGTCATCGTCTTCTGCACACCTGTTGATCGAGTTGCCGATGGTGTCAGGCAGGCCGCAGGTTCAGTTCGACCAGACACACTGATGACCGACGCCGGCAGCGTCAAGCAGCCAATCTGTGATGCCGTGGCGGACATTACCAATTTCATCGGCTCTCACCCGATTGCTGGATCGCATCGTCAGGGCTTCGAAGCCGCGGACCCCCGGCTTTATGAAGGACGATTGTGCGTATTAACTCCCCTCACTTCCAGTCCAGATCTGATGGTCACTCGACTGGATCGGCTATGGAAGGGGGTTGGCATGCGAACAGTGCGGATGTCGCCGAGTGAGCATGATCAGGCACTCGCCATGACCAGCCACCTGCCACATCTGGTCGCGGCGGCTCTGGCACAGACGCTGTCGATTGAGAACCGGTCGTTGACAGGGACGGGCTTTCGCGACACTACGCGAATCGCTGCTGGTGACCCGCAGCTCTGGACGGGAATTCTGATGCAGAACGCACAGCATGTCGTTGCGGGAATCGAGGCGGTACAACAGCAATTGAGTAAGTACCAGACGGCGCTACTGGAAGGCAATGCGGAACAAATCCAGAACCTTTTGAGAGATGGGCAGCAGCAACGGGCCGCATTGGACTGATCCCGGTACAATCGGTCTGGTTGTATCGGAAGACTTTTCAACGCAGACTTTTTGACACCTAATAGAATCATATTTTTGGCGAGCCCTGAAAAAACAGACTCGCTTTCAACACTTTGAATTGAACGAGAACTCGAATGCTTTGGGAAGTGGAAATTCGACCGGCGGCAGGTGAGATTGATCGAGACGGCTTGCGGGTTGTCGGCGAAGCGCAGGCCCTCGGTGTCGCGACAGTGAAGACGGTCTCCAGCGCGAAGTCATTCCTGCTGCAGGGAGCATCGCTGAACGAAGCGGATGTCGCCCGTGCAGCCCGGATGCTGCTCGTCGATCCCGTTGCAGAGACGTTTACGGCACATGCGATTTCGAAATCAGCCGCACCTTCCGCCAATGGTGGTGGTCAACTGGTCAACGTTCTCTTCAAGCCTGGTGTTACCGATAACGTCGCCCTGAGCACTCAGAAGGCCCTCGTCGATCTGGGATTTGCAGTCGACACCGTCGCGACCGCTCGCAAGTACTGGTTTTCAGCCGATGTCTCCAATTCTGATCGCGAACGGATCGCAAAGCGAGTCCTCGCCAACGACGCGATCGAACGCGTCATCGCCGGCCCGCTGCAGATGGATCAGATCGGCGCCGGATCTGAATACAAGTTCCAGCTTCGCACGGTCCCGATCCGCGATATGAACGACGAAGCCCTGATGCACCTCAGCAAGCATGGGCAACTGTACCTGAGTCTTGCGGAGATGCAGACGATCAAGCAGCACTGGGTTGACCAGCAGCGCGACCCCACGGACATCGAACTTGAATCGGTCGCCCAGACATGGAGTGAACATTGTTCGCACAAGACCCTGAAAGGGCGTATTCGGTACCGCGATGAAAAGGGAGAACGCGTCTTTGAGAACATGCTGAAGGAGACGGTTTTCGGAGCGACCGTCGAAATCCGTGAGCGACTCGGCAAAGACGACTGGTGTGTCAGTGTCTTCAAGGACAATGCGGGTATTGTCACGTTCGACGAACACCAGAACGTCTGCTTCAAAGTTGAAACGCACAATCATCCGTCGGCAATCGAGCCATACGGAGGCGCCAACACCGGTATCGGCGGGGTCATTCGAGATCCCCTTGGCACGGGCCTTGGAGCCAAACCGATCTGTAACACCGACGTATTTTGTTTTGCCCCGCCCGATACCCCTTACGACGCTCTTCCTCCAGGTACGCTGCACCCCAAAATGGTGATGAAGGGAGTTGTCTCGGGAGTTCGCGATTATGGGAACCGGATGGGGATTCCCACAGTCAACGGGGCGGTCTTCTTCGACGAACGCTATCTGGGCAATCCGCTTGTTTACTGCGGCACTGTGGCGATGATTCCCGTCGACAAGTGTGAGAAGGAAGTATTCCCGGGCGACCTGATCGTCGCCGTTGGTGGACGCACGGGCCGCGACGGAATTCACGGTGCCACGTTCTCGTCCGCTGAACTGACGCATGAGAGTGAAACGATCTCTGGTGGAGCCGTGCAGATCGGCAATGCCGTCACCGAGAAAATGGTGATGGACGTGATCCTGCAGGCTCGCGACAAGAACCTGTACAACGCGATTACAGATTGCGGTGCCGGGGGCTTCAGTAGTGCCGTCGGCGAAATGGGTGAGCACACGGGTGCCGTCGTCTGGCTGGAAAAGTGTCCGCTCAAGTATGCCGGGTTGTCCTATACCGAAATCTGGATCAGCGAAGCTCAGGAACGCATGGTCCTGGCCGTCCCCGAATCCAAATGGGAAGAATTCCGCAGCCTCTGTGCCGCAGAGGGTGTCGAGGCGACGGCGTTCGGTCAGTTCGGTAACAACGGCCGACTGAAGCTGACATACCACGGCCAGGTGGTCGGAGATGTGGCCATGTCGTTCCTGCATGACGGTCGGCCACCCGTTGTCCGCGATGCGACTTATCTTCCCCCTGCCGAAAAGCCAATGACGACAGGTTTGTCGCAAGGTTCCCTTGCGGACTCGCTGCAGGCGATCCTGGGTTCGCTCAATGTTTGCAGCAAGGAATGGATCATCCGCCAGTACGACCACGAGGTTCAGGCAGGATCCGTCGTCAAGCCGCTGGTTGGTATCGCGTGTGATGGTCCGTCGGATGCTGCCGTCGTTCGACCTGATCTTCAGTCACAACGAGGTGTTGTTGTGTCGAACGGGATGAATCCCCGCTATGGGGACTTCGATCCCTACTGGATGGCTGCTGCAGCGATTGACGAAGCGATGCGCAACTGCGTTGCCGTGGGAGCGGATCCGAGCAAGATCGCGATCCTCGACAACTTCTGCTGGGGTAATACGGAACGTCCCGAAACGCTTGGCTCACTCGTCCGAGCGGCTCTCGGCTGTAAAGATACGGCGATCGCTTTTGGGACGCCGTTCATCAGTGGCAAGGACAGCCTGAATAACGAGTTTTCGTACGTCGATTCAACTGGAACCAAGCAGACCGTTGCAATCCCTTCGTCACTGCTGATCAGCGCGATGGGACAGGTCGCGGATGTCCGGAAATGTGTGACGATGGATTTGAAGTCGGCCGGTAACGACCTGTACCTGATCGGCGTCACAAAGAATGAGATGGGCGGAAGCCACTACGCCCTGGTGAATGGCCTGAGCGGCGGAGTTGTACCGCATGTCGACCTGCAGCAAGCCCCAGGGATCTTCAAAGCCGTCCACCAGGCGATTTCGCAGGGCCTGTTACAAAGCTGTCATGACCTGAGCGAAGGAGGACTCGCAACCGCTGCGGCCGAAATGGCATTCGCAGGCGGGTTAGGAGTTGACCTCGACGTCACTGCTGTCGCTACGTCGGCAGGCTTGTCCGATCCGGCAGTCGTCTTGTTCTCTGAAAGCACAACCCGATTCCTGGTCGAAGTGACTCCGTCTGCCGCAGCAGATCTTCAAAAGATCTGCGCTGGTTTGCCACTGACACGCGTCGGCAGCATCACGTCAACGGCCCAAGTCCGAATCACCAGCCACGGTAGTCAGGTCCTTGAAGCCAAATGTTCAGACCTCAAGTCCGCGTGGCTGAAGCCACTGGCCTGGGAATAACTGTTGGAACTGAAGGCAGGGTTTGGTGCGACAGATGACGCGTCGCTGAGCAGGTACGAAGACTTGTGAACTCCCGGCGGTACCGACGGTTTGATTTGTGTGCAGAATCCGCTACGTCAGAAACTCCGCTCATGGTTCGGTCGCCAGCGATTCGCCTGGCGACCGAACTCCACAAGTCTATGGCAATGAATCCACTCCCTGACGGCCATCGAACCGTGGAAAGTGATCCCGCGGATACGGGTCAACGGCGTTGGACCGCATCGCTCCGTGACGTTTGGCGGAAAATTTAAATCCCGTAGAACTTCGCGGCGTTGTCGTGGAATAGCTTTTTCTGAAATGCAACAGGTCGATCTTTGACGATCTCTTTCAACGCGCCCACCCATTGAGCGAACGAGGCCTTCAGGGTACAGACGGGCCAGTCACCAGCAAACATGATCCGATCTTCACCGAACGTGTTCATGGTATCATTGATGTTCGCGGCCAGATCGGCAGCTTTCCAATCTTTGTTGGCAGTGACGATAATCCCCGAGATCTTACAGACAGTGTTTTTGCGCGCCGCCATCTGTTTCATCCCTTCCTGCCATTTCGCACGAGCCGCAGCGTCGGTCGATGTGACACTCATGTTGCCGCAGTGATCAATGATGAATCGCGTCTTCGGGCACTGATCAACCAGCTTGACAACATCCAGCACTTCGCCGGATCGCAGACAAAGGTCAAAGCTCAATCCCAGTTCACCGAGCAACTGGATGCTTTCAATAAACTTCGGTTGCAGGCAGAACCCGGCAGGGGTCGAGGCACCATGCAGCACCTGCCGGATCCCCTTGATGTATTTGTTTTGCGCCAACTTCCGGGCATACGGTTCGAAGCCTGGAGTTCCGGGGCGCCCCGATACGACGGCAGCCTTCATCGGATTGTCGCCTCGCTGGCAAAGATCGGTGACGTAGTCAACCTCGGCCTGCTGCTGCTCTGGTGCGACATCGACTTCCATGTAAACCGTTTTGACGACGTTCAGACCTTTGGTTGCCTCAAGGTAATCTGACATGACGTAGCTGCGGCGCAAGGATGGAACGTCTTCGCTGGCATGCCAGGGGAGCGTAAATTTTTTCAGGTCCCACAGATGCTGGTGGGTATCAATGATTGGCAGTGTCTCAGTCACGGTCTCGTCCTTGGCGAAAGTCATGGAAGTGCTGTGCAGTGCGACAGCCCCCGCAGCGGAAGCCAGAAATTCACGTCGAGTTGTCATGAGCAGCTCCTGATGAGAATGAAGGAAGGTTCCGCATGCTATCCGATGCAGCGGCGGACGACAAACAGGCGCGGGGGTGAGTTTCGATTTGAGGCTGGTGAGGGTTCTGTGAACTGGTATTCGTTGGGATCAAGGCCACCCAACAGAGCTTCCACTGCGGCGGTTTCCTCTAAACCGCCAGGATGTCCCGTGTAGGCAATGATCGTCATGACACCGCCACACGCAAGAATCGCTAATCCCGACTGGATAGCAGCTAATGTTGATTGCATCGTTGTCGTCAGTTGTTTATCTCCTCCCGGAAGATAGCCGAGATTCCACATGATGGCCGAAATTCTTCCGTGGAGTTCCCGGGGAATCGCAGTCCGCATTTCCGCATGATCAATCTGCAGCAAGGAAACGTTGTTCAAACAGGCCTCAGTCAGCCGCCTGGATGTGGATTGCAGGGCTGCTGGTTGAATGTCAAATCCGTAGACTAATCCCGTTGGTCCAACCGACTCTGCAAGGAATTGAGTGTCAAAGCCATTTCCCACAGTCGCATCGATTGCGATGTCTCCCGGCTTCAGAATGCATCGAACATGTGATTGAGCGATCTCGGTCAACGGAATCATCGGGGTTCTCGCTCAGCCTCGCGGCGAAAGTTCGTATCGTAGTGACGCAGGCTGACTTCGGGATCAATCGAGCGACCGTTGCAAAGAAAATCCGCAAAGTGATTCGCCAGCCACGGCGCCTGGAGCGAACCCTTCGATCCGAGTCCATTAAAGAAACCGAGCTGCAGATGTTCCGGGTGCGTCCCGACAACAGGGTACTGATGCAATACGATCGGCCTGACAGCGGCATCGTGGGCAAGTACTTCAAACGGCAGGCGAAGAAACTCGCGTAATCGCGTGCAGATTTCCACACGTCTGACCGCCGTTGGCACGTCGTCGAGGTCTTTCCATTCGTAGGTCGCCCCTGCGCGAAACAGGCTGTTTCCGAGTGGCATCAGCCAGACTCCGCGATGAATTATCCGCTCGTCAGCCAGCCCCTCGATCCGCAGAGTCAGGATTTCGCCCTTCGCCGGCTTGAAACGGACGTGCGAGAACCAGGGATTCTGAATGGCATCGATCCCCTGACAGAAGACCATTCGACGTGAACTGATTCCAAAGCGGGGAACCTGTATACCGTCCGTCGTGACGACAATGTCATGCTTCAGATCAAGATCAGCGGCAATGAACTGACCATCGTCCTTGAAGCGTTGGCGCGATGCTGACAAGAACGTTGCAACGTTTAGTCGCCCTCCCGTGAGCATCTCAAAGCCACCTGGTCCTTCATCAAACCAGTCCGGATTGACAAGCGGCTGTGGCTGATCTACCAGGCCCGCAAATTCGTGGGTGATTCGCCGATCGAGATAACCCTGCTCACTGTCATCTGCCAGCAGCCGCACCATCCGTCTGGGAAAAAAGAATTGCGTATTCAACTCTGTTTGAACACGACCATAGAATTCACACGCCGCCGTCCAGAAAGCTTCCCAGCGCCACGTTTTCACGAGTCGACGACCGGTAATCGGGGTCATCAGTCCAGCAGCAATCTTTGACGATCCTCCGGCAGCATCGCGATCGATGACAAGGATTCGCTTGCCACGTTTCCGCAGTTCCCAGGCAAGGGTCGTCCCCGCCAATCCCTGCCCGAGCAGGACGACATCAAAATCATTCATGCTATGGGGAACTCAATGACGCAACAGGAATTCGTTGGAAATCAACAGTGCGTGTTGCAAGTCGTAAAAGCCTGCGGCACGGTCGCCCGCGGTCGCCAGATACTTTCGCACCAGTTCCTGCTCGACGGGGGTTGGACGACGGCTGATCGTCGACAGGTAGATCAGTTCCACCAGTTCGCCATCGCTCTTGCCCGATGCCAGCCATTTCCCCAACCGTCCCTCACCGGACTTGATTCCGTAGATGATGTCACGGTTATTCATCAGATGAATGACCTGGCTGAGTGACGGATCGTCTTCGCGGGCGCACTCACACGTGACATCCCGGACCGGCTTCGAAAACGCCTTCAGAAACGGGTGTTCGATGGCTCCTTCAGCGAGTTCGATAGCCCGCGTTCCCCGTGGGTTTCCCGGAAACTCCTGCGAAATTCCTGTCACTGTCGATATGGCGTCGAGTAACTGCTCTGCTCCCAGCATGCGAATTGACTGACTCGTGAAGTACGGGGCAGGATCAGCAGCGAATTTCGATTGTGCCTGGACCGGTTTCGAACTGAGCTGATATGTGCTGGAATTCATAACCATCCGCAAGACTGGTTTCAATCGAAATCCACTCCTGGTAAATTCCGTCGCCAGAGCATCCAGTAGTTCAGGATTTGACGGGGGATTCGTATCCCGGAAATCATCGACCGGTTCGACGATCCCGCGTCCAAACAAGTGGTACCAGACTCGGTTTACCGTGGAGCGGGCAAAGTACGGGTTATCGCGTTGGGTAAGCCATTCTGCTAATTTCTCGCGCCGATCATCGTCAGGACCAAGTTCGCCAGCAGCAACCCCAAATGCTGCCGGGGCGACATTGATGTTCCTGGTCGGATGTCGCACATCACCACCGCGATCCAGGTAGACGATCTCGTCGTCCAGCATAAACTGCTTTCCCTTGAACTTGATGCGAGCGAAGTAGGCTGCGAATCCATAATAGTCGTCCTGCGTGATCGCCTCGAATGGATGGTTATGGCACTTCGCGCAACCAATACGGACGCCGAGGAAGAGCTGGGCCATGGCTTCGGCCGCTTCATCCGGAGTTCTGGCGATACGATGAAAATTGGCTGCAGGCTTGTGCAGTGTGTTTCCCAGACTGGTTAAGGTTTCACGAGCAAATTCGTCAAACGGCCGGTCATTTCGAAATCGTTCGACAAGATACCGATGAAAACTGTGAACGCCGCGCTGGCTGATCGTGACATCACTGCCGCGCATCAGGTCTGCCCACTTCATCGCCCAGAACAGGGCATAATCATCGCGTTCCAAAAGGTCATCGATCAACCGGGCTCGTTTGTCGGTTGCTTTTGAGTCCAGGAATTGCCTCACTTCTTCTGCTGTTGGCAGCGTTCCAGTCACATCCAGATAGAGTCGCCGGACGAAGACTTCATCGCTCGCCAGATCCGTCGGAATAAGCTGCAATTCGCGCTGCTTGGCGAACACATGCCGATCAACGGCATTCGCTTCTGACGGAGAGCGAAACGCGTATCCGGGATCACGTTTCAGATACGAAAGCCGCACTCCGCTGATGCGATCAAGATAGCGAACAAGGAACGCGACTTCGGCCGTTCGATGAAAAGTGACGAGTCCGTCACTCGTCACATCGGCCGCATCCTTCTCGCTGGTCGAGAAGACAGACAGGTCGGTCACATCGCGAATCGTACCATTATCAAAGTGGGCTCGTGCAACAAGCTGCTGCTGAGGATGTTGTTCGGCAAGCCGCCGCAGTCCTGGCAGAACTTCCAGGCGTACGAGTTTCGGAGGTGCGACTGGTTTTACGGTGTTTGGCTTCGGTTGGTTTTGCGGCGGTACCACAGCGACAGGGGGGCGGCAGCCGTTTTCAATCCAACCCCGCAGGATCTGGTATTCGATGCTGTTTC
>CAZSTW010000174.1:0-4350 GCA_964609845.1 uncultured Planctomycetaceae bacterium
GCAACTCCATGCCGACTCGATTGCCAGATCGGTCGGTGTTGTGGCACGGATTCGTAACCGACATCACAGATCAGCGGCTGGAACGCGACGCAACGCAACGCGTGAAGGCCCAACTTCAGGCGATTGTTGACGCATCGACTCAAGCGTCGATCATCACCACCGATTTGAGCGGAACAATCACTCTGTTCAATTCGGGTGCTGAACAAATGCTGGGGTACACGGCCAGCGAAATGGTCGGAATTCACACTCCAATTCTGATTCACCTCGAAACTGAAGTTCAGGCTCGCAGCGAACAACTGTCGCGGGAAACGGGCCGCGATATCAAGGGCTTTGACACGTTTGTGGAATATGCCCGGCAGGGAAGACACGACGCGCGCGAATGGACCTACGTTCGTAAAGACGGTTCTCATTTGACGGTCTCGCTGGCCGTCACGGGGATCCGGAACAGCGACAATACGTTGACGGGATTTCTGGGTGTCGCAACGGATGTGACCGGGGCACGCACAGCCGAAATCGAGTTGAGAACTGAACGGGAGCGATTGGATCTGGCACTGACGGGGGCGCAGCTCGGAACCTGGGACTGGAATGTCCAGACGGGTGAAGAATTGCTCGACAGCCGATGGGCTGCGATTGTCGGTGAGAAACTTGAGAATCTTCAGCCGCATGTTGAAGAGTGGTCATCCCGCGTACATCCCGAAGACATGGAACATGTCTGGAAGAACGTCGAAGACCACTTCATGGGAATTGCTCCGGTTTTCGAGTCGCGGTACCGACTTCGTCATGCTGACGGTTCCTATCGATGGGTGATCGCACGCGGGCGGCTGGTCGAGCGGAGCCGCCGGGGAAATCCGCTGAGAATGGTCGGGACCCTGGCCGACATTACTGTTCAGCTTAATGCCGAAAACGAAGCGAAGTCCTACGCACAATTGCTGCACCAGTTCATTGCCTGCACCCCTGCAGCTGTTGCCATGCTCGACAATGACATGCAGTATCTTCAAGTCAGCGAACGATGGTCACAAGACTACCAGATACCGTTCAAAGACATCGTTGGTCGGTCGCACTACGAAGTGTTTCCAGACATTCCCGAACGATGGAAAGAGATCCACAAACGCGTGCTGGCGGGAGCGACGGAATCATGCCTCGAAGATCGCTTTGACAGATCTGACGGATCAACAATGTGGTTGCAATGGGAAGCCCGTCCCTGGTACAACGCCGAAAATGAAATCGGCGGACTGATCCTGTTTACTCAAGTGATCACGAACCGCAAACAGGCCGAAGCAGATTTGATTGCCGCGCGTGAAGCGGCCGAAGCGGCCAATCGAAGCAAGAGTGATTTTCTGGCGAATATGAGCCATGAGATACGAACCCCGCTGACGTCAATCCTGGGATACACCGATATCCTTTCAGAAAGTACGTTGTCGGACGATGACCGCAATTTTGCTCTGACGACAATCAAACGTTCCGGGATTCATCTGCTCAGGGTGATCAGCGATATCCTGGATCTCTCCAAGATCGAAGCAGGAAAGATGACACTGGAACGAATTCCGTTCTCTCCTGCGGTGATCATTGAGGAAGTTCTCAGTTACTTCCAGGAACAGGCGCAATCCAAGAATCTGATGCTGACGGCCGTGGCGGAAGGCTTGATTCCGAAGACGATCTGTTCGGATCCCGTGCGACTGCGACAGATCCTGGTGAATCTGATCGGCAATGCCATCAAGTTCACCGAGTTTGGGGGAATCAGAGTTGTTGTCCGGCTGCTGCCCTCAACGGCTGATGAGCCTTCCCGGCTGGCATTCGAAATTCACGATTCAGGGATTGGCATTTCCGGCCCACAAATGCAGTCGCTGTTTGCTCCATTCGTGCAGGGAGACGCGTCGACGACTCGATCATCTGGTGGAACGGGACTCGGACTGGCGATCTGCCGCCGGATGGCACGACTGCTTCAAGGTGATGTCACTGTCGACAGTATTCTCAATGCGGGAAGCGTCTTCACGGTCACAATCGCCACGGGGCCACTCGATGGCATCGATCTGACGACGTCACTGATTGTTCCCACCATCGTGACCCCGCCCCCCCCGTCGCAGAAATTAGCCGGGCGAATTCTGCTGGCTGAAGACAGTCCGCTCAATCACCGCTTGATTTCGACTCTTTTGACGAAGGCTGGTGCGGCTGTTGATATCGTTGAGAATGGTCAGGAGGCGGTCGAAAAAGCGATGGCCGCACTCGCGAGCAATCCCTATGACCTGGTTCTGATGGATATTCAGATGCCGATTATGGATGGGTATGCCGCTTCGAAGGCATTGAGGAAAAGCGGCTTCAAGTCGCCGATCATTGCGCTCACGGCTAATGCCATGATCGAAGACCGACAGCGTTGCCTGGCAGCGGGATGCAATGACTTCATGACCAAGCCCATTGACCGAACGCGATTGTTGATTCTCTGCAACGAATGGCTGACGAAATCACAGACGGGGATCGACTTCAGCCTGCCATTCACGGCGTCAACCCAAGTTTCGCCGCATCCTGGACGATAAATTCCGCGATCACATCGGCGGCAATGCGGTGTGCGGTTTCGTTTGGATGCTGATCCGTCGGATGAACCCACAGCTCCGGTCCAGAGAAGGCGCGATAGTGGTCTCTGAGATCGATGAACGGAACATCGGCGTTGACACAGTATTCGCGCAAACGATCATGAATTGGCTGAAAGGGATAATCCGCGTTGAGTCGATAGAAAAATGGAAAGGCCACGATCAACAAGGGAATCTTGTTGTCGCGGCAGGTCTGCACGATGGTGTCCAGACCGTTCTCA
This sequence comes from uncultured Planctomycetaceae bacterium, assembly GCA_964609845.1. GTDB lineage: Bacteria > Planctomycetota > Planctomycetia > Planctomycetales > Planctomycetaceae > Schlesneria. The sequence goes on from CAZSTW010000174.1 coordinate 2,807, forward strand.
CACGCGCTCCATTTCTCGGGAGCTGACAGAAAGCTGCCGATGGAATCGCGAATGTAGGCCTGCCCGCGAACTCGTCCCCCGATGGTACGATTGAGAAGTGCCCAGATTTCGGAATGTTGCGACATCCAGTCGGTCGACATCGAACCGGTGATGAATTCCGTAAAGAATTCGACCTTGGCGTTCCTGGTGTAGATATCGGGTTCCACATCGTTGGGGACGAAGTGCAGGATGACAAGATTCGGATGAAAGCTCAGCCCGCACTCTTTGAGCACGCGGGCTTCCATCACGGTGTTGTAACCCGGTTGACCGGAATTGATCGTTTCAATCAGCTGAGATGGAAAATCGTTCTGCAGTTGGTTGCCCAGCCGCGTTAAACAACGATCTTTTGCTTTGACACCCTGACCAAACAGATAGCTGTCGCCGATCCCCAGGATGCGATAGGCTTTTTCGGGGCGGGCTCGACGATGCTCATCGTCCCGCCAGCCGACCGAGTTCATCTCGTGGTCAATTGCATTTTTGGCATTGAAATAGCCACGCGGGTTTGTGGGATAGCGGATTCGAATTGTGGCAAACGGAACATGACCGCAGGGCGCCAATTCGTAGGGCCCCCCTGAACGCGGAATCAATTCGCTGGTGGCGGGGTGTCGGTAATCGTTATTGATGCCAGTCAGGAGCAGGACAATTTCTCCCAATACCCAGCAGATCGACAACGCACCCAATACGGCGACAATGCGAAACAACCGCTTCCTCTGAGCAGACAGCATGAACAGAACTTTCTCGGCGATGATCGAACATAACGGAACCAGTCGTGATCTTACCACCGGTAACAGGCGCCATGACAGGCGACTGTGACAAGTGTTGGTGATCACTTGAAAATTGACGCGAACTTCACACACTCTAAGACATAAACCGTAAAGTACCCGCAGGGCATTGGAGGGTTGAGACTCGCAAGGCAGTTGACGTCTGAGTCAATCAATCGCTTGAGTGTTCAAGACTTCGAAGCCCTCGTAAGTATCATAGTAACTCCGAACCGGGGAATTCGGCATGATCATCATTTGGGGAAGCGGGCTCTACGGAAAGGTCGACAAGGTCCCGGGAGTTGGCCACGTTGCCACGAACTTTGGACATCTCTACTACATTCCATTAATTCCGACGCAGACCCATTTTGTGATCTCAGAGTCGTCGAGCGGCTACCAGTCGGTTCCGATTGGGATGAGTATGAAATCGATCCTGATGGCCTGGTTTCGGACCGCGATGGTCTTTGGAATACTAATGCTGTCCGTCACTTCCATTGTCATGTTCTCTGAACGAAATCAGGCCGAAGGGATCATCAACGCGGCCGTTGCAGTGGGATGCCTGGGAGCACTCGTCGCCAGTTATTTCGTGCGGATGTGCGCTCATGCCAGTTACGATCGTGCCATGGATCTTGCCGCCGAAATCGGGCTGAATGAGCAGGGCCGCCAGTTGCTTGACGAATACTATGGGGTGGTCCCACGGAAGAAGAAAAAGCGGGCAGCTATGAAGTCAAAATTCGCGACGATGAA
>CAZSTW010000174.1:4360-12545 GCA_964609845.1 uncultured Planctomycetaceae bacterium
CTTCCGCTCAGCCACTCGCATCCCGCTGATTACACAAGACTTCCGCGTCCGAAGAAAAAGCGAAACGTATCTAAGCGACTCGTCGAATCGGATGACGACGAGTACGAAGACTACTGATCCTGCATCAAGGACAGGACAACAGGCTCCGCCACTCGACGACCTTGGGCATTCGGTCGACTACGGGTCGATTACGACTTCCCTTTTGGCACCTGAAAGGCTCTGAGTTCAACTGGTATCGTCAATGTCGTCGGCCAAGTCATGTTCGAATGAATTTCGAATTGAACCCGATCTTTCATCTCAGGGTTTGCCTTGAGAAATGCCTGGAGACCGGAAGCTTCATTCAGGATCAGCGTCCCATCAACCAGGTTGCTGTTGCCTACGATTCGCAGCAGCTGTGGTATCCCCTCACGAAGCGTAATCACTGCAGAATCCTGTCGCGCCCGAGGCCCCGCACAGATCCAGGAGTTTTCGATCAGAACGGTTTGCCCCATCTTGGGATATTTCGTGTCAGGCAAGCCAAAATGATGCACAATCGGGATACCGCCAAACTCTCCACCGAACCGACTCTTCTGAGCCAGTACGGAACCGTAATTATCGATCCACCGGACTCGATCGACACCTCTGGCATCCAGGCTTTGTCTCCCCTGCGCGTCGATGGAACCGAACACAGGAACTCCAATCATGTTGTCCAGCATCAGGACGCCCGAAGTGTTCATGAACGCCGCTGAGTCGCGGTCAAAGTTTTCGTAAGCCACAGTCACCCATGTGTCGCGCACAACAGCATAGTCACAGACGTTGCGCAACACTTTCCGCGGGCGAATGAACTTACACTTGTTGATCATCAGATTTGCAGACATGTGGGGATCGGTGGGACTGGCGGTACCCTGTGTCATGATGGCGTAGTCGCTCGACAACTGGAATTCGCACTCAGAGATATCCAGCATTGTCGAATCGACATTCTTGTTGTCGATCCAGATCTGATGTTTCCCTCCCAGGAACCGGAGACCCCGAATGGAGATCGTATAAGCATTGCTGAAGACAAAACTTCGCCTTCCCTCAGTCTTCTGTTCGATAATCGCTCGCGAATCGCTGACGATATTGGTGTACGGTCCCAGTGTGATTTCGTCGGAAATCAGGTACCGGCCGGCCGGAAAATAGAGTGTCGTTGACGATCCCAGATATGATCCTCCCTCTGGCCTTAAAACATGGCTGCGAGCATTCGCAAGGTCGGCAGCAGCTTGAATGGCGGCAGTATCATCCGTTTTTCCGTCACCGACTGCCGACTTCGACTGCTGTGGATCCGTCCCCTTCAGATTCTTAACGTTGACGGCCGTTGTGTCGATCTGTGCTGAGACATGGGGTGTCAGACCGAATACGACGGACATGAAAGCCGCAATCAACGTGCATCGCCAAAGAAATTGTCGTTGCATGGCCTTGCCCTTGAAGAATTGCTCTTAATCGTGACATGTGAATCTGCAATCCGACTCTATCGTAGATACATCACGCTGCATCGTGACAGAGAAGAATTCCGCTCGTGACACCACAACAACGATCTGAGACTGGTTCATGAGACTGAACGCAGATCCCATTCGTTCGCATGCTGATTTACGCAGCCTTTTGCAGGCTGGTTGCAGGCCGTTGCTCACGTCTTGCCAGGCGCAACTTAGGAGATCGCAACGCCCAGATGGCCGCAGGCACCTGGATGATCGCAAACAGAATGGCGAGTACGACCGTCGAATAGGCTGCCCCCATTCCACCATATTCCCGGACGAGCAGCACGAGAATTGGAACAGAAATCGCCAGAGCGACCATCTGCAGGACGGCCAGGAGCCAGAACTGTTGAGCCGCGCGAAATCCTGTCGAAAGTGGCAATGTCGCATAACGAACTGTCGCTCCGAGCATCAGAACCACGAGCAACGAGGATTGCTCGGCATACTCAGCTCCGAAAGCGAATCCGAGCAACCAGCGGCCGAAGATGGCAACGGCCACCGTCCCCATTCCGCCAAGTGCAGCCCCCAATAGGCTCAACTTGATCAGCATCTGCCACATGGCCCGCCAATGCTCCGCGATCAGGTATTTGGAAATGCGTGGCAGCACCGCAGTGTGGACGGCGTTGATCACCAGTGTTACGGCAACAATCAACGAGGAAACAGCAGAAAAAATCCCTAGTTCCCGATCGCCCAGATAGTCTTCAATGAAAAGTCGAGGCAAGTTCTGCTCTAGAGAGGACTGGCAGGCAAGGATTCCTGTGGGGAACACCACGATCAAAAGTTGCCAGACTTCGTTCATGCGAAATTGCGACAAGTTCGAGGACGTTCCCTGATCTTGACGCAATCGGGCGGCAACCGGCCAGTCATAAAAAACAAATATTGCACCCCACATCGCAGCCAGAATGGTCGTCGAAAGCAGTAATGACTGGAAGGTAAGAAGGCCGACTGCCAGCGTGATCACGGACAGACCTCCACGGACGATCTTGGCAATCGCCATCTGGTCAAGTCGCTCGTACTGTTGCAGGGTTCCGTGACAAAGGTCACTGAGTGCTTCCACGCACTTCGCAATCCCCATCACAAAAATCATCAATGATGTTTCCATGGGGTAACCGCGTGCAATGGTGATCGAGACGATGGCCACCATTGCGATGGCCAGTGCCGTAGCTCGCAGATAGAACAGATTTCCAAACGAGTATTGATTGGATTGATCCGTTGCCTGAACGGTTCGCAATTCCAGGCCGAGCAAAAGAATCACAGGCGTCGTCAGTGCCATCGCAAGCGAAAACTGGCCAACCATTTCCGGTAAGCCCATGCGTGCCACAACCAGCAGCATCAACCACTGACAAACCCCAAATACGAAATACCCCAGCAACGTCCACTGAACGTTGGAACGTAATGATCGAACTGCCGGAACATGGCACGTTACGGGCATCGCTGAGATTTTGATCGTGTTGGACATGTCGACCGATGGCAGACGGTTTCCTCCCAAGACACCAATCCATGGGAGTGTGAGGCGGTAGCAATATCAGAATCCAGTTGCTGGTCAATCCCATTCGCCGGAACTGTGTCAATTGGTGGCTGTCACCGATTCGGTTTACCCGCCATCAGGCCGGTCCGTGTGTTCTATTCCGGCCATGTCCAAGTACTTCCGGAGCTCGTTTTCTCATTCAGCTTTTTGCTCATCTTCTGCGATCTTTGTGGCTCTGCTCGTTCCAGACCTGACGCCTCGAACTCGGTGTCCTCAATTCGATTCAACATCGCAAATCGACGAGACAAAAAGGCAATCCGCCATCCCTCAAAACAATTGTTTCCTGGCGGATGATGTCTTTTTGAATCGCGTTGCCTGACGTCACCGTTCCTGGTGACTAATGGCAACATCAGGATTGCGGGCCGCACCGCACCCCGAAGTTGCAACCGCTTTTCTCATCGCTGTTTGCAGCAACTCACGCACCCGTAAACGGACTCCGGCACGGTGTTTGCCTTACCGTGTTTGCATCAAGAACACGAGTCTTCAAAACGAGCGAAAAGAGCAGTCATGAATATCAGTGGTCACAATTCGCATCACGTTAATCACGTGGCCCCGATTCATCGCACTGTTCGCCAGATGATCCACATCCGAGTCATGGGGCCTGCCACTACCAAGATCGTTCACCGCGTCAAAGCCGATGGCGAAGTTCACAGCGTCGCGGTCGCGGGACCTCGCATCAGCCGCACCATCAACGTCCTGGCATAATGATCAGTCTCGCAACTTGAGTCCGATCGTAGCCAGCTCATTGAAGCGGTCCACGGAATCTCGAGTCGACCAGGCGATCCCTCGCAGTAGCAAGATGCGGAACAACGGATCGTCAAACGTCCACGAGTAATGCCCCAGGATCGACACAAAAACGCGCCCTTTGGATGGTTCCATCGTCCAGAAGAGCGGTTGTGCTGCCCCGTCTTCTATTCCCGAGCCCAACACACGAATCTGGCTGCTGTCTCCCTGCATCTGCCAGTAACTTTCATCGTGAAAGTGGACCTTGTCGAAATTACGACCGATCGGATGATCGCGGCCCGATTCAAATCCAAGATCCAGCGGACCATGGCGGAATTTCAACTTCGCGGCGTTTGAGGCCAGTCCGATCCGCTGTGCGAACCCGGGAGCCTCGGGCCCCGCTTCGACGGCCCAATGGATGTAAACCAGTCCTTTCCCCTTCGCAAGATGCGCATCAATGGCCGCAGCCCGCTGTGTATTCCAGCTTCCCTTCTGGAAGAAAACGATCGTGTCTGCGGTGGCGATCTGCTGTTCTGTCGGCCATTCCATCGCTGTGTCGACAGTGAGGCCCTCGGCCCCGCGCAACAGTTCTGACCACGACCTCTGCCAGGCGGGATAGTCATGTTCGCCGGGACCGTGATCCTTCGCCCCTGCGACCAGCAGGATGTTGACGTTCTTCAATCCGGCGGCACCTTTCCCGTCAGACGGATTCGATTCCGGGTTGGCCAGTATCGCAGCGACTTCACCTCGCGTGCGTGGTTTGGGCGGTGGCAACGGAGATTCCATGGGCATGGAAGGTGGCTCATGCAGAAGATATGTCAGCAGGTCCTTCAGCTTGTCGGGCCCCAGCTTCTTTGGCAGGCCTTCCGGCATGATCGAAACGGACGAATGTTTTAGTTCTTCTACCGATTCACGCGCGACGACGTGGATCTTGCCATCCTTGTCTCCAATCAACAGCGACTCTCCCTGGGATCGGATGGCCCCCGTTAAGACTCGCCCGTCCTTCAGGGCCACGATCGACGAAAGATAGTCGGGGTTCAGGGCGAAACTTGGCTGAGTGACATCTCGCAGCACGGATGCGTAGTCGCGATGAATCAGGTTCGCTAGATCGGGACCGATACGTCCCCCGGATTTCTGCTCAATGTGACACTTGGCACATCCCGCTTCTTCGCTGAAGAAGACACGTCGGCCGCGGCCCCAGCTTCCACCCGCCAGTTCCGGAATCGTGGGACGAACCAGCGAATTGGATTGTGTCGCAGCAAGTTCTGCCCACGGAAGAATCAGTCGATTCAGCGGCAAAGTTCGCTCGTCAAATAAGCGTTCCTGATACCAGTTGATGTGGATTGCCGGTATCTCTTCGCCGGTTTCAAACCGAATTCGGATTGGTAACGGTTTGGACCGGAGCGAGTTCACTTCATGACCATAGTACCCATCAACCTGGTTTCTCTTTCCATCAATCGTTACGTCCAGAGCGGTATCCGAATTGATCGAAATCGTGACCTCTTCTTCTGGCCAGGCGTGGTCCAGCTTCGCCCCTGGTTGAACGGCTGGACGCGTCAGGTCTCGCACATCGAACTGCGATTCCATCGTCAGCGTTCCCGGTCGTCGCAGGATTTCCCAGAATCGATCGTCGTCAACGTCGCCCACTGAAAATTCGTTGACCAGACTCAGATCGAAATGAGGCAACCAGCCGCTCCAGCCTGGCTTTGACGGATCCTTCGGCTCCCATGTCGCCAGCACACCGTTCAAGGAATAGGCGAGATCCACCTGAGGATGCTGCGGGATGTCGGTCGGGGGGACAGCGGGGTTTGATCCCATGGCGACTCGACCCATTCCCGGCAATGTGATCGCGTACTGTCCGGCGAATGGATGAGGCGACGTCGAGATGATCAATGTCCTGCGATCGGGCAGGACGCTGATTCCATGAACGGGCAGATTGTGTCGCGGTGCGTTCTTCTGCATCTGAACGACTGCATACCCCGGCCAGATCGTTTCGAAGCGATCACCGGCGGCCACGTAGGCTCCATAGGTGATCTTCGTATTTGACGCGAGATCTTTCAGATGATTGGGGTCGATCGGGCGATCAAATGCGACACGAACTTCACGCGGACCAGCAGCCCAGACCGAAATCGGTTGGGCGAGTGACGGATTGCTGTATCGGATCTTGAACAGTTTGCCGTTTCCATTCGGTCCGCTTCCCCAGTCGGGACCTCCGCTGTGACATGCTACAACGAGATCGCCCTTTGGAGAAAGACAGCAGTCGACCGTCAGCATGCTCAGGCAGGCAATCAGATGGTTGCGAGGGACATAACTCCCCTGATCATCCGGAATCAGTTCGGTGCGATACAGCTTCCCTCGCGACTCACCGGTGACGAACAGGTTCCCTCGCCATTCCTCGGGACCGAACAGCGCATCGTGAGTCGGCCCAGCCACCTCAGCGAGTGAAAAAATTCTCGGCTGATTGATCGCCATGCCGCACGTCGACTGATGCTGCGGCCCATAGTCATACAGGCTCGGTTGATCCGCAACGTTGGGAAGATACTTCGGATGCTGTGGCGGGAATCCGTAGTGACGCCCCTTTTGTATCAGCAGCAATTCATCGAACGGGTTTCCATTCGGAAGCCACGTTGCCCCTTCCTGATCGGTAACAAACAATTCGTCCTGTTCATTCGTCACCATACCGATCGTAAACCGTACTCCGGTACAGAAGGTCTCACGTTTTGAGAGATCCGGAAAGATCCGCTGGATCGTTCCGTTCTGTCCCTGCACGTCGTAATGAGCACGTCCCTGCTTGTCGATCAGATAGGCGTTGTCATACGCAGCCGTCCCCAGACCAAAATAGATAGAACCATCGGACCGGATCGCCGCTCCGATGGCATCGACATTTTGTGCGATCTCTTTCCAACCAGACGCGATCACCTTTTCTTCATCGGCGATATCGTCACCGTCATGGTCGAGAATTGCTGAGACTTTCCCTTTGGAAGGGACCACGATTCCTCGAGATTTCGTCGTGCCCGGATTGAGCAGCACATGACCTTCAGGAATGACGGCCATCCCGATCGGACCTCGCAGCCTCCCCTTGCTGTCCCAGAACTTTCTGGCGGTCTCTTCGAAACCATCGCCGTCAGTATCACTCAGCAGCCAGACGTCTCCGTTATAGCCCAACGCATACAACTTTCCGTCGGCCCGGTAGCGAACGTTATTCATGTTCTTCAGATCCACGGGGAGTTCGTGGACTGAGAATCCAGGGATCAGCATCTGGATCGGCGGCGGGTTCGCGACTGTCACGAGTGGTTCTGAATTGGAGCCACCTCCGATATTCAATGTCTGAGGCAACTTCTCCCGCAGGTCCGCGTGTTTACGCATGAGGTAGCCGCGAACCTGTTGAGTTTCGGCGTCGGTAAGCACGCGATTGTAGATGACGACCTCAGCCAGATCCCCTTGAAAGAACCCGCGCACGATATGCGGCTGGTTCGGTTCATTCGTATAGAACCTGGCCCCGATCGTGATGTCATCCATCGATAACTCAACGGGTGTAAACTCACGCTCCCCTTCGGGCTTGCCATCGACGACGAGTCGAACCTTTCGTGCCTGCGGGTCTGCCATGCATTCAATGACACGCAGTTCCCCGAAGCGACTCGGTGTTTTCAACAGGTTTCTGGCACCACCGAATCCGCGACCTTCCAGGTTGAGATTATCCAGTCGCGAAGAAAACGGAGCGTTCAGGTCGAGTGTGAAACCGGATTCGTAATCGCGTCGATCCGACTGATTGAACGCGACGAGTCCGCGAAAAAATCCCAGATTCGAATGGGGCGCAGCAACGACAAACATGGAAAACGCCGTCAGCTTTTTCTGAACGCCAACAATTCGCAGATGATCGTCGTCGCCATCAAACCGGACGACCCAGGCGTCCCCGACCTTGACGAGTTTCGGCTGCTTCTCTGCCACGGGCTGCGTTGCGGGACGATGAGCGGGGGAGCGATCCTTCCACTCGGCCAGGGGCGAACCTGACTTCGCATTCTGAACGGCAGCCGCAGTGGCATTCGCATCCAGCCACAATTCCACCCCCGGCAGTTCCGGAGCCACAGGATCAGCAGCCCATGCACTCGTTGCAAATAATAACGTGATGGCAATGAACCGCATGATGAGTCCTCAACTCTCCGGCACAGACATCTGTCCTGTCCACCGATGTAGTTTGCGTCGGTGAATGGACAGGAAATCACGGTGAAAATCTGGCGTCTCCACAGGTTTTGGTAACACAATCCCCGGGCTACGTAAACCAAACGAGACCGCTGCCGGCAGGGTAGCCCGGTTTGCTCTCTTTAGACCGGGGTCGAAACACAGAGGCACAGAGAGCACAGAGTTTGAGTCCGCCGTTTCCTCTGTACCACTAACGTTTGATTTCTTTGCTTGGCGCGAAGATTTTGGACCGCAAATTTGCTGC
>CAZSTW010000175.1:0-3237 GCA_964609845.1 uncultured Planctomycetaceae bacterium
CATATAAGTCGCGTAGACCGGTTCCCGACGCACAATCGTAGGCAAAGATCTTAGGATCCTGGTTTTGGGGGCTCTCGCCAGGATTGGCAAGGTCCTCGACATACTCGGGCCGAATGTTTCCGCTGGCAACGTAGATTTCCTGCCGCGCTGGGCTACCCGAAGCGGAGAGGATCAATCGACTGACCGGCGTAAACAATCCATAGCAACGATTCATGTTGACCGCCGACTCGCTCTTACCGAGGGTGCGTGGGTCAAATAATTCGAGCCCCGCGGAACGAGCGCCGCCACCACGGCCAAAGCGCCCCCGGCCGATGTTGATCAGTCGGTTGTCCGTTGTCGGCAGAACATACAAGAAATCTTTGACGCCGTCTCGGCTGTGACCATCGATCGACTGTGGCAGGAGTTGCGTATGGATACTTTCAACATTGAAACCCGCGAGTGGCTTGCCGTCGACAGCGTACTTGAGGCGTGCAATACCTGTATAGCCCGGGATATAGAGCCACAGAGCATTGTCATGCTCAACCCACGCCGAATTGTACGGTCCCACACCGACTGTGGCTGGCTGCCCTGTCACTTGACCATTGCTTACGGTCGGCAGATATGACTTGTACACTCTACGTTCGTTGGCGCGGCGCGAGAAGTCGAGTTTGGAGTAGAAATAGCTGTATTCGCAGACACCGATTGCCTGATCGGCTTCACCCGGAACATCGATCACGGCGTAATTGGGCCCCTGTGACGTTCCCACCATCGCATCAGCTAATGTAGCGAACTTCTGTGGGTCGCTCTTAATCTTACCAGTGATATCGAAACGAACGGTCACTTCGCCCGTCGGCGCGCCCGGAAATGTCGTACGGTATCGCCCGGTCTGGTCCGCGAGCAACTCCTGCGGGACATCTGGCATAGTCAGGGCGAGCGAGGCTCGCGAGATAGTGAACTCACCGTAGGCCTGACGCACGAACTGCCGACCGGCACCGCCGACATTGATGTATCGCTGACGCGAAAGGCCTTTGATTGTCCGGAACTCTGTCGGCGTTAAAGTCTGGCCTGCCTGATCCACGGTATCTTTGATCGACTTGATTCTCGACAAACGCTGCGTGTTTCCATGCTCATCGAGATCAAGGCGGTACTCTCCGAACACAAGGCCGTGTTGAGTGGCTTGAGGCGGGGCGCCGATTCGTCGGTAACTACCTACGGAAATCTCATCGGAATACAGTGGAAACGAGGCCGTTGGCCAGCAAGCGGCGTGCAACCGCAGGTCGCGACCAAACTCTGCCGCGTCATCCCAATGGTCCAGCGGGAGCGATACTACTCCGCTGCACGTTTCAAACGTCCCATTGGGTGTCGTATTGCGATAGTGGCGGTCGAATACCACAAACAGTCGGCCATCTCTGCATAATAACTGCGCCAGTTCCAGATCCCAATTCAGCTTGATGTTGCCGTTGGAGGGGATGAACTTCCGCAACTCGGCAACGAGATTGACGGGCGGTTGCTCGAACTTCGCGGTATGCGGATTGAAGCGGATGATGCCCGCGCCATCGGCGACATTGCTGATATAAATACGTCCCTCGTCGTCAACCTCTGCGGATTGGCCACCTTGATATAACCCGCTGGACGAACCTCCGAGCATGTTGTATCCGCGAGGGTCGTTCCAGCGTGGATTGGCCAGCTCTCGCTCTTCAGTCGTGTGAATCGCGAAGCCTTTGAGCGGCAATAGGATTGGGGCATCTCCCGGTCGGTTGATCCAAGCTCGATCGAGAGGCACTTCGATCAACATCTTGCGATACTCTTTGAGCTTCGACGTCGCAGTATCGTAGATCGCCTTTCGATAAGAGAAATACAAACTGACCTCGTTCGAGTCTCGCGGTGCAAAACTCTGTCGTGACACGATGACAGCATTATTCGATGAAATGCCCGGCAGATCGGCGCTGGTCACGACCGGATACGTGATGGAATCTGTCATGATCGCCCGCGTCGCAGGTACCAGCTTTTGCACACGGAGCTGCGACAAGTCTGGAAGCGGAATCCGCGGCATTGCAGCGGGATCGTGTTTCGAGCCCAGTTCGATAGCGGCGAGTCTGTTTGTCTGCGGCAATAAATCTGCGATTTTTACCGTTGGCAGCGGACTGACACGTTCGCTGTGCACCGCTTTGCCGCTTGCGCTTTGCACATCAACCGAAACGGCAGAGCAAGCCCCGAACTCCGTGAGGTCAATCACCAGCGCCTCGGGCGTGAGCCGCTCGCTCAGATTGACTGGCAGAACTTTCTCACCGCGAACGCCCGTCAATCGCACGAGGGCGTTCAAATGCTCGTGTGCCTGCCGCCACTGATCGAGTCGCGGAAACTTTATGATCAATTCATTGCCACACCGAAAAATCGTCTCAGCACCCCATGACGGAGCGTTGGCAAGGAACACGACTGAAAGCATGAGAAAACACACTGGCCGAGCGTGCATGAGAGTAGTCTCAGGAGGGAAGCGGGCGCGGTCATCGTCCTCAGGGTACTGAGCGATCATAGTCATTTCGGAAGAAGCCTGCATATACGCTGACACCTGTTTCCGGGGCACTGGGGGCACTCAACGCGGATAACGACCTTAGATAAGGGCGGCAGAACGACCGCACGACTCGCGCAAACGCCCGTTTCGCCAAGCCGCCACACTATTCAGTTAGCGTCATTGGCATCGACTCTGCAGGAACGTCGGCGCTCAATTGCTCGATTCCCCTCCGGGTACCCGCCAGTATCATGGCTGTCATTCCCATTTTGCCGTTTCCATCAGGGTAATTGTGGTCTGCTGAACAGTTGCGTAGCAGACAATTCGGCGGGTTACGGCTTCGCCGAATGATTCGTTCACAGATGTTTGGATTGCTTTGCTCTCAGTCTTGATGCGAGTCTTCTGCTGTCGTCTGTGCGTGCCATCGTGACTTCTCCCGCCTGTTGCGATATAACGATTCGTTGCTTCACTTCCTGCGAACGGCGGTTTCCATCCGGCTGATCGGCGTTTGTATCACTCCTGTTCATGGAGGCGCTTATGGTCCCTTCGACACGTCGCGGATTTTTATCAGATGTTGGTCGTGGAATGCTGGCTGCCGGACTGGGAACGTCCCTCGCCAATGACCTGGGGTTTTCGACGGCATTTGCGGCGACTGGGACTGATTCGATCCCGTTGGGGGAACATGCAAGCCTGGTGGAGTTAATGCGGGATACACCCGCTGACAAACTGCAGCCAATTCTCGCGGGGAA
>CAZSTW010000175.1:3247-12349 GCA_964609845.1 uncultured Planctomycetaceae bacterium
GGAAACTTCAAAAAGGTGATGTGACACTGAAAAAACTGACGGCAGCGGGGGCACTGGCCAATGCCGTGACTTTTGGCGGATGTGATTATGTCGGATTTCACACCGCCATGGCGATGTTGCCAGCACTGGAAATGAGTCGCCTGCTGACCAGCGGGCGCGAACCGCTTCCTGTCCTTAAAGTGCTGTATCGAAACTCACAACAGATTCAAAACGTCGGGGGAGCTTCCAGGACAGAGCTCGCAGCCATTCATGCGGCGGAACATGCCCCCACAGGCGATCTCGGTATTCAAATTCGTGATGCCTGTCGCAAGCGGGATGTGAAGTTAGGCGAATCCTTGCTGACGCAAGCAGGAAATACACCTCTGGATGCCTTCAATGCTCTGCAACCTGCCATGCAGGACGACTTGAATGTGCATCGATTCGTGTTTGCTCACCGGACGTATGGGCTGGTCGGTCTGCTTGGGACTGAATACTCGTACTCGATGCTGCGTCAATGCGTCCGGTTTTGTGCTGATCACGAGCGGATGCGGATAGACCACAAGCAGGCGGAATCCCCGATTCGGGATTTGATGCCCAGGCTGCTGGACCAGTACAAACTTGCGGGTTTCAAGCCGGGTACGCGAGACCCTGGTGATGCTGCGGTCGAAGCGTTAAGCCTGGCGATTTATGATGGCCCACGTGACAAAGCCGCCGAAGCGGCTGCCAGCGCCCTGGCCGACGGGATCAGCCCTGAGGTCGTCGGCGAAGCAATCTCCCTGGCCTCAAACCTGTATGTATTGCGTCAGGGGAGTGATAAAGGTCGGACTCATGGCGATTCTGCTGGTGTTCATTCTTCGGATGCTACCAATGCCTGGCGCAATATGGCCCGAATCGCAGAGACGAAGCACGCGATCACAGGATTGATCGTCGCGGCCTATCACGCCGGAGTTCAATCGGCTCCGTTTCAGACTCCGCCGTATCCGACCGATGAACACCGTGCGATGATCAAGGCACGCGATGCCAGGGGGTTGCTGGCCGAAGCTGAAGATGCTATCCGCCAGAACGATCAGGGACGCGCTGCCGCGGCAATCCAGATTTACGGTGACCAGGCGTTTCCGGTCGGTCCTGTCATGGACTTGATGTTGAAGTACGCTGTCAGTGAAGATGGCCGCTTGCATGGCGAGAAGTACTATCAGACGGTGCGAGAAGAATACCAGACAACTCGCCCGGCTTTTCGCTGGCGTCAGATCGTGGCCCTGGCACGTGTGACCGCCAGTTCTTTTGGTTACAATCGCGACGACAAGCATGGCTTCCGGGCCGCAGGCTACGAAGAAGCCTGTCGTCTGCTGGGAGTGGATGCCTGATCCTGAATTGACAATCAACTTGAGTGACCTCATCTGCGCTCCGACAAGGCACCCATGACTGCAACAAATTCGCCACCATCCCGGGGGATTCCGCCATGGGATACAGCCGAGTTGCCGGAACCTCGTCCCCTCGGTTTACGAAACTGGGCCAGTTTTATCGGCCCCGGAATCGTCATGATGGGGATCCAGATTGGTGGAGGCGAGTGGTTGCTGGGACCATCGATCACCGCCAAATACGGTGGGGGCCTGATGTGGCTGGCAACGGTCGCCATCATCGCTCAGGTCTTTTACAACATTGAATGTGGCCGCTATGCCCTGTATTGCGGTGAGCCGATTTTTACCGGGTTCATGCGATGCCGTCCTGGTCCCGGATTCTGGATCGGCGCGATGCTGGTCCTGAATGCCGCGTCATTGATTCCTGGCCTTTCGTCGCATGGGGCGACAATGATCGCGGCACTCTATCTGGATCGGCCACCAACGATTGAAGACAAATGGCTGATCGATCCCTTAGCTTACTTGTGTCTGTTCGGTGTTGCGCTGCCGGTCCTGATCGGGGGCAAAGTCTATAACATGCTGCAGGCGGTGATGACGGCCAAAGTCGTCGTCGTCCTGGGATTCTGTCTGATCATCGGTGTCACCTGTGTCAGTTATGAGAGCTGGTGGAATGTCTTCAGCGGCTTCGTCAAATTTGGAAATGTACCGGTAGAGGACAGCAGCGGAAAAGAAATCGTCGTCAGTGCAATCGGCCACCGACTGGAAACCGGCGAATGGCCAGTCGTCTCGGTCGCCAGCATCGTGATGCTGGGGGCCTTCGCTGGCTATGCAGGTGGAGGAGGACTGGCAAATTCGACGTACAGCAACTTTGTCCGTGACAAAGGCTGGGGAATGGGCCAGCAGGTCGGGGCCATTCCCAGTGTCGTCAGTGGGCACCATGTGACGCTGAGCCACGTCGGAAAAATCTTCGAACTGACCACCGACAATTTGCGTAAGTGGAAAGGATGGTGGCGCTACATCCTGACCGATCAGATCATCGTCTGGGCTCCTGGCTGTTTCATGGGGATGGCTCTGCCAGCACTGTTGTCGATGCAGTTCGCAAGGTACACGACGATCACAGAAGACCAGGCCAAGGTCGCACAGGCGATTATCACATCCGACGGCATCCGGAATGCTGAATTCTTTTCACCGACGCTCGCGAAAATCCTCTGGATTGTCGCTTTATTCACGGGACTGATGGTGATGCTTCCGAGTCAGATGGCGATCGTCGATGACTTCGCCCGCCGCTGGACGGATGCGATCTGGACGGCAAACACTCGCGTGCGTAACACGATGCAGCCACATCAGGTGAAGTGGATCTACTACTCGATCCTGGGGATGTACATCCTCTGGTCGTTCGTCTGTGCATTTCTGTTTCGTACGGCTCCGCGGTTGATGACCGATATTATTGCCAACTTGAATAACGTGGCACTGGGGGTCACGTCATTTCAATTGCTCTGGGTGAACCATACGCTGTTGCCGAAGGTCCTGCGACCGCGCTGGTACAACACCGTCGGTGTCGCCGTATGCGGTTTATTCTATCTGGGGTTGGCAACGCTGGTCTTTGTGTTCAAGATCATGCCGATGATGCACGCGACAGGCTCTTGAGTTTCGGTGTCAACAGCCTCGCTGAGCCATCATTGTCTTTACGGTTTTTTGGGAACTGCTGATGAAACTGTTTGATCTGTCGGGAAAAGTCGCCGTGGTGTCAGGGGCCGCCCAGGGAATGGGTCAGGCAACAGCATTGGCATTGGCAGAGGCCGGGGCGGATATCGCACTCGTCGATCGTAACCTGGAAGGTGCCAAAGCGACTGCGGCAGAGATTCAGCGTCTTGGTCGCAAGACGTTGACATCCAACTGTAATGTCTCGGACCCTGTCGCGATCGCAGCGTTGTTTCAGCAGGTGGATGCCGAATTCGGGCGAGTCGATTTCCTGGGGAATATTGCGGGGGATGGCCACCTGGCTCGCCCTGAAGACCTGACCATTGAGGATCTTCATCGAGTGCTGCAGAACCTGGTCGTCGGCAGGTTTGCCATGTGTCAGGAAGCTGGTCGCCGGATGCTGGCGCAGGGGCGTGGCTCGATCATGAATATCGGATCTCTGGCCAGTACCACAGCTCTGGGACGTGGCCACATTGCCTACAGTATGGCCATGGGGGCGGTTGTCCAGATGACTCGGGAACTGAGTACCGAATGGAGTCACCGCGGTGTGCGGGTCAACTGTGTGACACCCGCGCAGGTCATCAACCCCAGCCTGACTGCTCGCATGGAACAGGACTCGACGCTGGAAGGGCGATTCCTGAAGGGGATTCCCGCCGGGCGACTTGGCAAGCCCAGCGACATCATGGGCCTGGCAGTTTTGCTTGCTGCGGACTCGTCGGAATGGATCACGGGAGCGATCATCCCGATGGACGGGGGTAATATGGCAATGAATGCTGGCGGAACCCCCGGCCATCAATTGGCCGTTGTCCAGTCGTTTCGGGCAGAGGTTCCCAAAACGGGAGGGAATTGACACTCCTTCACTTTGGAGAGTCGTGGTTCGCTCCGCGAACCAACACACCTCAGGCGCCGATCCCGTTCCATTTGCGATGAATTGAATATCGATCGAGTTCACCGGAATTGACTTCAACCTGCTTCGAGTAGTCTCAGGAAATTGTAATGCCAGCAGCCGACGTAACTCTCCCTGCCAGTGATGTCATTCAGTCGCTTTATCGTGTCATGCAGACGATTCGACAGACCGAGGAGGAACTGGCTCGCTGTCACCAGCGAGGCCTGATCCATGGTGCCTGCCATACGTATGTCGGCGAAGAGGCGATCGCAACCGGCGTTTCCGCCCATCTGCGGCCAGCGGATGTTGTCTTCAGCACGCACCGGGGGCATGGTCATGCGCTGGCAAAGGGGATGCCGCCCCGCGAATTGATGGCAGAACTCTTCGGACGCGAAACGGGGTGCTCCCGCGGACGTGGAGGAAGCATGCATTTGTTTTCTCCCGAAATCGGCATGATGGGGACCAGCGGTATTGTCGGCCCCTGTATCCTGCAGGCGTGCGGTGGAGGGTACAGCTTTAAGCTGCTCAAAACGGACAATGTTGCGGTAGCGTTCTTCGGTGATGGAGCGTCCAACAACGGTGCCTTCCACGAAGGCTTGAACATGGCCAGCATCTGGAAACTGCCAGTCCTGTTCATCTGCGAAAACAACCAGTTTGCAACTGAAGTCCCCAATGCCTACGCGGCCGGTAACCCGAATGTCGGCAGTCGCGGAGCGGCCTATGGAATGCCAGGGTTTACGCTCGCCGGCAACGATGTACTGGAGATCTATCGCGTCGCTGGAGAAGCCGTGAAGCGAGCCCGCACCGGTGGCGGCCCAACTCTGATTGAATGCAAAACCTATCGCACACGGGCTCATGCGGAAGGAATGGGCGATTTCACGTATCGGACTCGTGAAGAGGTGGAAGAATGGAAAAAGAAGTGTCCAATTACTCGATTGCGACAATCGACGAGTCAGAAAGTGAGTTCCAGCCAGTTTGATGCGATTGATACTGAAGTGGCAGCGATCGTGAAAGAAGCCCGCGAATTCGCCGAGGCGAGTCCAGTCCCGGATCCTGCATCTGCCACGCGACATGTTTACTCGGATCCATCACCGCCGATCCCTTCACCGCCGCCAGCGACCCGCTCCATCACGATGACTCAGGCGACACACGAGGCACTCGCTGAAGAGATGAAAACCAACCCCAAGATCTTCGTCATGGGGGAAGGAATCGGTGTCCGGGGTGGCAACTTCAAAACCACAACAGGACTGTTCGATCTTTATGGTGCGGAACGACTTTGTGACACGCCAATCTGTGAACGAGGCTTCGTCGGTTTGGCATGCGGGGCGGGGATGACAGGGACTCGACCTGTCATCGATTTCATGTTCGCTGATTTTGTGCTTGATTCGGTCGGCGAAATCATCAACCAGATCGCCAAGATGCAGTACATGAGCAGCGGGCGATTGAAGATGCCAGTTCTGCTGCGCGGCTGTATCGGCATTGGCCATTCCGCCGCAACACATCATTCCGGCAATTACTACCCGATGTACTCGCAGGTTCCCGGACTGCGGGTTGTCGTTCCGTCGAATGCGGCCGACGCCAAGGGGTTGCTCAAACATGCATTGCGGTGCAACGACCCGGTAATGTTTCTGGAGCATCGTGAGATCCTGTCGATCAAGGGACCTGTTCCGGAGGGGGATTACGAGATTGAGTTCGGCAAGGCGGCGATCACGCGAACCGGGCACGACGTTACCGTCGTTGCCCTCGCACGGATGGTCCATTTGACACTTTCGGTCTGTGATGAACTGGAAAATGCAGGAATCTCGGTGGAAGTGGTCGATCCGCGAACGGTTTCGCCTCTGGACATCGACACGATCCTGCAATCTGTCCATAAGACGGGACGGCTGCTGATCGTCGATGAGACCTTTGGTCCCTGCAGTATTGCCAGTGAAGTAGCAGCACAGATCGCAGATCGAGGGTTCAATGACCTGGATGCTCCGATCAAACGAATCAACGGAGCCTTCACTCCGACACCGTATAGTCCCAGCCTGGAAAAGGTCGTTGTTCCCCAGGCAGAAGACATTGCCCAGGCGATCCGCGACCTGATGAACGAATAGACTTGGAGTAACGCATGGCTTTCGAGATCACAATTCCCCGACTCGGCTGGTCGATGGAAGAGGGGATTTTCGTACGTTGGTTGAAGCGGGACGGCGATGCCGTCGCGCCGGGCGAAGCGTTGTTTGAACTCGAAGGTGAGAAAGCTGCTCAGGATGTCGAAGCCGTTGACGGCGGAATTCTTCACATTCCGCCGACGGCTCCTCCGCCGAATACGACTGTCGCGGTTGGAGCCGTCATTGGCTATCTCGTCGCGGCAGGTGAGTCGATCCCCGGTGCGTCAACAGGTAACGTCGCGAAAGTCAGCAACGTTTCCGCAGTAGATCCTGGGGCGAAGGCCTCGACTCGCGTCGAGCCAGCCACAGAGTCTGCAGCTCCTCCTTCCGTACGCCGTATGGCACGCGAACGCGGTATCAACTTGAACGAGGTCACAGGAAGCGGTCCGGCAGGACGTATCCTGGCTGCCGATGTTATCAAGACAAATCCTGCCTCACGCCCTCAGACGTTTCGCTCAAGTGTGGCGAGCCCGCGAGCCCGGCGGATCGCCCGGGAACTCGGAATCGACTGGAAGTCGATCGATGGCTCGGGGCGCGGTGGACGCGTCCGCGAACGTGATGTCCGGGCTGCCGCGGAACATCCATCGCCAACCGTTTCGGGAAGTGTGACGGGGCCGTGTTCAGGCACTGTCATTCCGATGACACGCCATCGCCGGACGATCGCAGATCGGATGACACACAGCAGACAACAGACGGCGCCGGTGACTTTGACGACCCGTATTGATGCCACGAATCTGGTAAGCCTGCGGCAACAATTCAAGGCCACCGGAGGTGACGTCGTTCCGTCCTATTCGGATATTGTGATCAAGCTGGCGGCGATGGTTCTGGCACAACAACCTCAGATGATGTCGCAGTGGGCCGACAACCAACTGGTGATCCCGAGCGAAATCTCGATAGGCCTCGCTGTCGATACCGAAGCCGGCTTGCTGGTTCCCGTTGTCCGCAACGTACCAGCACTCACCGTTACCGAAGTCTGCAATCGGACCAGTGAGCTGATCAACAGAACGCGCGCCGGTCAATTGAAAGCGAACGAGATGCAGGGAGGCGTGTTTACGGTAACAAACCTTGGTGGATTCGGAATCGATGGCTTCACGCCGATCATCAATTCTCCGGAAACGGCAATTCTTGGTCTGGGCCGCATTCGCCGAGAACCAGCAGTCATTGACAATCAGATCGTGCCGCGAGATCAGATGACGCTCAGCCTGACGTTTGATCACAGAATCATCGACGGCGCCCCCGCCGCCCGATTCCTGCAAACCTTGAGTCAGGCACTGGAATCCCCGTCCGCCTGGCTGCTACGCTGAAATCTTAGAATGACGGGGCACGTCGCTTGTAATGGTAGCAATCCTGCTGTTCATTCCGAAACCAGAGGTTGTCACTCATCTCCGTGATCTCTGAGCATTCCGTGTCCCAATCCTTTTCACAACGCGCATTCAACGAGTCTGCCGATGGAACCGACCGCCTATCATGAAGCGGGACATGCCTTCATGGCGACGCGACTGGGGGCGCGGGTCAAGTCTGTCACAATTGACCCGGACAACGACGACGGCCCTGAGCGATTCGGGGATACGCAGATTTACTGGAAGCGATCCAAGTTCAGCGACCGCGAATTTCACGAGCGAGCTGTCAAGGTTTCGCTCGCCGGACCAGTTGCCGAGATGCTTTATACGGGTGATCCCTATCACCCGGGCCTTGTCGCGGAGTGGGCTCACGACTGGCAGGCCGCCTGGGAACTGGCTGCCATGCTGATTCCCGACAACCGCCGACGACTCGAATACCTCGAACAAACTACCAGTGAGCTCTATCGATTCATGGACTCCGAGCCCAACTGGTCCGCCATCGCGGCATTGGCGGATCACCTGCTGGCTCACGAGACTCTGGAAACCGAGGAAGTGCGAGACATCATCCGTGACTGGATCTGAATGTGATCGAGTGCGGAACGAGGTCAGTCCCGGTCCACCCTTCAACGCCATGCGAAAGAATTTCAGAATTCTTGAAAAAGAAGAGTTAACTCTTCGAAAACTCTGCGGTCCGTCTACCAGTGAACGATTTGAACGATTTTTGGAGATGGTTCGTCGTTCAGCAAGTCGTAGGCGGAAACTCGGAGAATGACATGATTCGGAAAATGGTGTTTGGATTGGCTGCGATGGCCCTCACTGTTGCGGGGCAAGGACTCACTCTAGCGCAAGACGCTGCCACAAAAGACATTGTGACGACCGCAGTACAGGCCGGCTCGTTCAAAACTCTGGCGGCAGCACTGAATGCGGCTGGACTGGTGGAAACGTTACAGGGGAAAGGGCCGTTCACGGTGTTCGCGCCATCAGACGAGGCTTTTGCCAAGCTGCCTGCGGGAACGGTGGAAACGCTGCTCAAGCCCGAAAACAAGTCGCGACTGATTGCGGTGCTGACGTACCACGTTGTCGCCGGAAAGGTTATGGCTGCAGACGTCGTCAAGTTGAAAGCAGCAACAACTGTCAACGGGCAGCGAGTCGATGTTAAAATCGACGGAGACAAGGTTCGAATCGACCAGGCCCAGGTCGTAGCAGCTGATATCGCCTGCTCGAACGGTGTCATTCACGTCATCGACCAGGTGATCCTGCCATCAACGGCCAACATCCCCGAAACCGCGGCGAATGCCGGGACCTTCAAGACATTGCTGGCCGCAGCGAAGGCCGCGGGACTGGTAGACGTCCTGTCGGGAGCAACCGCGCTGACGGTGTTTGCTCCGACCGATGAAGCATTCGCGAAACTTCCAGCTGGTACTGTTGAAAATCTGCTGAAGCCAGAGAACAAGGAAAAGCTCGCTGCAATCCTGAAATTCCATGTGGTCGCTGGCCGAGTCTTCGCGAGTGATGTTCTCAGCAAGAAAGAATTGACGACAGTGCAGGGGGGGCTGTTGACGGCAAACTTGAATAACGGAGTCGCAACGATCAACGGGGCTCGCATCGTCGCGACAGATATCGATGCTGCGAACGGCGTAATCCATGTCATCGACAGCGTCATGCTGACGCCAGTTGCCCCGGTGAAA
>CAZSTW010000176.1:0-3964 GCA_964609845.1 uncultured Planctomycetaceae bacterium
AACGACAGCGTCTAACCCATGTTTCGACGCGACGCGGAAGTGCGACACGCACTAAGGCGAGTGATTTGCCGGAATTCCTGCAAAGGCTTCCCTGCGAAATCAAATTGACACGAATCGGTCTCGTTCCTAGAGTCCAATCCATCCCCTCGTTATCCCATTTTCACGTCGTTTCACGGAAGCATCCGCGTGTCCTTACGCGTTTACAGCATCACGATGTACCGCTGGCTGCCAACCCTGGCAGTCCTGCTGGCATTGTTGATTTCTGGCGGATGTTCGCTGTTTCCCAGCGGTGATCCTGTGAAATCGGTCCAGTTGCACCGACCATCTCTCCCCCCGATCCAGACGTCGCGCGACGCAATTCAACTGGAAGTTTTCTTTGTGGACCGGCCTGCTGACGACCCGCTGCTGGGACAGACCTTGTGGCGTGAAGTCGACCAGATCGCGGCAATTCCTGCCGAAACTCGAGAAATCCTGCACAAAAATGGTTTTCAGATCGGACATTCCGGATCCAGTCCCCCGCAGGCCATTCAATCACTCCTCGGACTGGTCGCGGATGCAGGATCGAGTGACAACATCAGCGGAAAACCGATGGTCGGCTTGCGAAAATCCCTTCCTCCGGGAATTGAAACGGAACTCCAGGCCAGCGACGCCCGTGCCCGTTGCCGCGTTTACATTACGGACGCAACTGGCGAAAAGCCCTACGAATTTGACAACGCTCGCTGCGTCTTCCGGATGAAATCCGCCCGACTGCGCGACGGTTGGATCAAGATCGATTTTCAACCGGAAATCCATCACGGCGAATTAAAAGCCCGACATACGCCTACTGATGAAGGCTGGACCTACCAGAATCGACAGAAAATTGACGTTCGCAACGCCCAGCAATTCAGTCTGACGATGAACGTGGGTGAAATCGCCGTCATTACGGCCACGAATGACCAGCCCGAGTCGATGGGTGACCTCTTTTTCCGGCACGATGACGACGGCGGACTGAAACAGCGTCTGCTGATCGTTCGCGTCGCAGACTGCGGAAAAGGTGCAACGACCTATTGATCCACGTGCTGGTGGAATCAAATTCCGGCAAACATCCGGCAAACATATCGGGCGGATCGGGAGGGCGAGGCTCCCGCCGAGCCGTTCTTCGATTGATCACGTTTGTTTCCACCACGCGGGGGGCAACATGATGATGCGATTTCTCTTCTGCCCCAAAGGAGTTACGTCCTGTAGCCCAGGGTTGATCACGAAGTGAACTACCCTGGGTCCGGTTGATCATTCAGTCATGTACCCCAACGGGGTACCTCCGGATAAAGCAACTCTGATTGTTGGACATAACTCCTTCGCAATACGAAAGATATCAACAACACCGCACGCCGTTCGTGGGTTCATGAACACTGCGACTGCGATGGATCAGAAAACGCCGCTGCTCCCTTGATTCAGCCTCCGACTGAAACTTCTTGTGCTGCGCACCCAGCTTGAAGCAAGCTGGGCCACCCGAATCTGGAAACCTTCGTCATCGATCGGGATCGTTCGGGACAGGTGCCTCGCAGAGATAAATTGATTAGACTACCTTGTCTCGGCAGACGACCGGTCCAGACCGGTCATTTTCAGAACTGTTTCACGATCTTGAGATTGAATTCAATATGGCAGATTTGCAGACACAACTGCTGGTCCTGGGTGGTGGTCCTGGCGGATATCCGGCAGCATTCGAAGCCGCAGATCACGGCATGCAGGTGACTCTTGTCGACGAAGGGGCCGAGCCAGGTGGCGTCTGCCTGAACCGAGGCTGCATTCCTTCCAAAGCGTTGCTGCACATCGCCAAACTCATCAATGAAACGCGTGACTCGGCTGAACATGGCCTGACATTTGGTCCGCCCAAGATCGACCTCAATAAACTCCGTGAATGGAAGAACACGGGCGTCGTTGGGAAACTGGTCGGTGGGATTCGTACCCTCTGCCAGGCACGCGGTGTCAAATTGATCGGAGCCCGCGGCACGTTCCTCGATGCCAATACCGTCGAGCTGAAATATCCTGACGGCAAGACCGACCGCCTGACTTTTGAAAAAGCAATCATTGCTACGGGTTCATCGCCTGCGGTACCACCGGTGTTCCAACTGGGCGATCCGCGCGTGATGGATTCGACTGGAGCGCTGGAACTCGCGGATATCCCAGGATCGTTGCTGGTCGTCGGCGGTGGTTACATCGGGCTGGAAATGGGAACCGTTTACGCTGCACTCGGCTCCAAAGTCACGGTTGTCGAATTGACGTCTGGACTGCTGCCAGGTGCCGATCGTGATCTGGTCCGCCCACTGCAGA
The DNA here is from genome assembly GCA_964609845.1 of uncultured Planctomycetaceae bacterium. Taxonomy (GTDB): domain Bacteria; phylum Planctomycetota; class Planctomycetia; order Planctomycetales; family Planctomycetaceae; genus Schlesneria. The sequence continues at coordinate 2,311 of CAZSTW010000176.1, forward strand.
AGCGATTGGAAAAGCAGTTTGCTGCGATCCATTTGAATACGAAAGTCGATGGCCTGAAGGCCACCAAGACGGGAATCGAAGCCACCTTGACTGGCGAAGGGGTGACTCCGAAGCAGACCTTTGATCGAGTCTTGATCTCAATCGGACGCCGACCGAACAACAAGGGATTTGGCCTCGAAGCAACCGGCGTGGCACTGGATGAGAAGGGATTCATCAAGGTTGATGGACAACGCCGGACAAACGTTCCACACCTGTTCGCGATCGGTGACATCGCTGGCGAACCAATGCTCGCTCATAAGGCGACCCGTGAAGCGAAGGTCGTCGTCGAAGCCATGAACGGGGGCCCGGCCGAGTTTGACAATATCGCCATCCCCGCCGTCGTCTTCACCGACCCCGAAGTCGCCTGGGTGGGACTGATGGAACAGGAAGCAGCCGCCCGGAATCGAGAAGTCAAAGTCGTGAAGTTCTCATGGGGAGCGTCCGGTCGGGCGATCACGCTGGCCCGCAGCGAAGGTCTGACCAAGCTGATCGTTGACCCACAGACGGAACGAGTCCTCGGTGTCGGCCTGGTTGGTGTCGGAGCCGGAGAAATGATCGCCGAAGCGGCGTTAGCTGTTGAAACCGCCGCCGTCGCACGGGATGTCGCTGAAACGATTCACGCTCATCCCACACTCAGCGAAACCCTGATGGAAGCTGCCGAAAGCGTGTACGGCCAGGCGACGCATGCCTATCGCCCCAAGCGATGAGTTGTACAGTCGCTTTTACCAACGTCGCATCGATCACTGGCGTCTCGTGATTCTCGAACCACGGCGACGCCATAGACGTTCGGGAAAGATCACTTTCCACCAGAATTCTACTTCAGAATCGGAACAACTTTTTGTTCGCGGAGTCGAGATACCGCTTCATTGACCATGATTTCTCCCGCATCCGCGGCGAGGAAACTGCACTCCGAGGCTCCATAACCCCCTTCTTTGACGGCCTGTGCAGTCGGGATGTACACCACGAACGGAGTCCCTTTTCCATGGTAGGCCAGACCAAGAAGTAACGTGTTCGGAATGGGTGACTTTTCGGTCAGGTCCAATTGATGCTGGATGAACGGCTCGCCAGGGATAGTGACGAGTGCGAGTTCCTTGTTGAAGACGACCGTCAGCAGGCCCACTTCGGTGCTTCCATTACCATTGCGATAGGGAATGGTCAACAGGCTTTCTTTGCATTCGATGGAGACCTGATGCTCGGGCTCTGAACCAGCCCCTTTGAGTCCCTCGGCGACGCGAAGTGCTCCTTTGGCAAGTGAGATTCCTGCCTGGCGTGCGATGTTAAACCGGTTCTCGCCCCGCAGATTGTGCAGGTCGTAGGGGTCGATGTCCCCTTGTGCCCCCTGAAGATACATGGCAAGGCAATCGTCCCCCAGTTCTCGTTCCAGATGATCGACCATCGCACCTGGGAAGTCACGGGAAACGACTCCTGTTCCCATCAGTGCCACCGGGTGACAGGCGTAATGGACCGCAAATGCTCGCGGCTTGCCCGACATGTCATCGATCCGAATCACTCCGACTGTCGGATCGATCGGCTGGGTTGGACGGCGATCCGGGTTTTCCCACAGGGGACTGACACGCCCATCCCGAACCAGTCGCCGGTTGTGTGCCATGTACGC
>CAZSTW010000176.1:4064-12177 GCA_964609845.1 uncultured Planctomycetaceae bacterium
TGGTCAAGCTTCCACCGTGCCTTGGCCTCCGCAATCACTTTGGGTGATGCGAAGACAATCGAATCAATTGAAACGATCGCCAGCGAAACCTGGTCATTCTTGAGGACCAGCACACGTGCGAAGAGCGGATCTCGCAGTTGCAGCGGTTTCCCGAGGATATCAACCGCAACATCGGCAGCGGGTGTGATCTCAACCTTGGAAGTTCCGGCGCGAAGAGCTGTTGCGACGGGTGGACCCTGAGCACTGATCGTAGAACTGGCCGCTACGAACATCACGCTCAGACTGGTCATCAGAATTCGCTGGTTCATGAAACCGGTTTCCCATTGAAAGGATCCAGGAACTACTTCTTCAATTCGCTGGCAGTTGCCTGATGTTGAATCCACGCGGTTTCCTGCAGCGTCTTCGCGACATCTGCCGGGATCGAATCAGGTGCAGCGAGTCCGATGGGATTGCGACCTGTCATGGCACTGTAAAGCATGCATGAGTAAAGGTACGAACCCCACAATCCGGGATGTGCCCGATCCTTGGCAAACAGGCTTTCCAGCCGTTCCGTCGAAGGAGTCTCTCCAAAGTAACGAATGTAAGCGTAGCTGGCATCGACAATCGGCACGCTCAGTTCTTTGCCCATCGAAAGATGCAGTTGATGTTGCCGCTCAAAACCCTTTGGGTAGTCACTCAGGATGGATGCCGTTCCAAACAACAGTGTTTTCGAACCGGTTTCCTGAATCAGCTTGTGAAACTGTCGGGCGTAGGGCTGAAACGCGGGTTCCTGTACGTTGTAGATATCCTGAAGCACCACATAGTCCCAGGTACCGCTGGCAATCATGGCGCGGGCTGTCCCTTCACCAGTACCCGCCTCCCAATGCGACCGCAACGATGCTCCCCCTTTGATACAGCCACCAACCTTGATTGGACGCCCCCCTTTGTCAGATGCCGCCAGTTTTTCCAGCAGTTGATTGCTGACGATCGTCGGGCATTGACTGTTGCCGATCAGCAACACGGTCACAGGCTTCGCTGGTTCCTCGGCCGCAAGTGTTATCGATGCCACGCAGCCAAGAAGTAATGTGTACAGGCAGATTCTCATGTTGGTCCTTCAGAGGATGACCTACTGTTTTGATTCGAGTTCAAGTGCCTCACGAAATTTCGCCAGCGATTCCTTTTCCTCGCCTCGAGCTGCATAGACGTGGCCATAGGCCCGCAATATACGGATACGCCAGCCCGGTGCCATGCCCTCCAGATTGCCGTACTCGTTCAAAACGGCCAGCGCCTCGTCGGTCTTGACCTGATCGGTCAGCAGACGAGCCATGGCGACTGTGGCTGTCAGCGGTTGCCACCCATTTCCTTTGCCGGTGATTTTCAGCACTTGTCGGTAAGCATCCAACGCCTGTTCGTCACTGTTCAGGTTATTGGAATAGTTCTCGGCCAGCGTCAGCCAGAACGCTGCATTCCTGGGAGCCAGCTTGATCGCCTCCTGCAGATCCTTCACCGATTTGTCACCCACCTTCAGGAACGAATAAACCTGGCCACGCAGATGAAGCGCCTCGCTGGCTTTTTCGACGAGTTCCGCCGGCCAGGCACTAAAATCAACATCCTGAAACTGTTCGGTCAGTTCGAGCCACTTTCGATCCTGATGAAGTGCTCGCATCCGTCCCAGGATCGCTTCGGGCTCGGCCGTATAGTCACGGTATTGGTCAGCAACTTTCGCCATGTCAGCATCACCATGGTGAAAGTAAAGGCGATGTCTGAGTGTGATACTTTTTCCTGCGGCGAGTGTGAAGTCGCCCGAATGCGAAGCGCACGCAGGACACGCATTTCCCGCGGGCCGACAGACGACAGTCTTGTGATCGTTGTAGTTGCCTTTGAAATGATCGGTACCAAACCGGTTGGCAGTGATGAGGCCGTAAGTCCGTGCATGCCAATGCGTGGGGAACCGCAAATTGGAGGGATGATCGAAAATGGCAATCCCTACCGTTTTGCCATTGTGATCAGGTCCATAGTAGTCAGCCCATTCCGCTCGCTTTCCCCAGGCACCAGCATTTCGATCACCACGGCTGTTGATGATTGTCCCGTTCGACTTGTTCCCTTTCTCATCTTCAACTTTCATCCAGCCTGCAACCCGAACCATTAGCCCGCCGTCTCGTTTGTCGCCAAGCACGACGGGAGCCTCGACAGCGTGCAGATCGATGTCATAGTCCATCAGCAGTTGTCGGTTTTCGAGGGGGATAAAGGTCAACCGCACCCGTTCACGCAGAACGACTTTGCCGTTCCCCAGCCACTGGTTCCAGAGGATTAGCTCCCCGGTTTTTCCTGAGATGGTCTTTTCAATTTTCTCAAGCCTGATTTCTGCCGTATGTCCCGCCAACTGTTTGCCGGGTGCCCACCAGAAATTAAAGCCATTAACGTCGCTATGCGAGAACCGAATCGAACGGTGATGCGGATGATCGGGATCTTCTCCAGGAACGCCTCCCTTCATTGGATAATGACGAGTGACATTCTCACCATTCGGACCCACGACGGGATAAAGAAAAGGGGCAACCCAGTCCTGGTGCCGCCACTCCGTAAAGACCTGATCATCAATCTTGACCTGAATCCGATCAGGAAGTTCACCGATGACGACTTCTGCATACGATCTGACGTTGAACGTCACAACCAGCAGAACAATTCGACATATCACGTGTTTCATGTTGTCCCGGCTCCTACTTTGTCAGGGACTCAAATACAAATTCGCCGAATTCGTTCCGGTCGTCCATGACGCGAGTGCTATTCGTGGCGGACCAGAGCGAGCGTTGCACATGATCATCGGCGACGACATGCGTGTGCCCGATGTTACCTCGCCAGAAGGAACCTGCCATCGGTCTTTCAACATTGAGAGTCTTGAAAGGAATCGCAATCAATGCGGTCCACGTCTGCTTTTCGATATCCACGCGTGACTGATATTGCCATTGGCCATTCCAATCAGGATCGTACTGTCCATACCGTGGATCAAGAGGATCACTGTTGAAACCATTGGCAGCGTCGACCTTGGAATCCATCCCGGGACTCACAGTGAAGCGATAAATAATCTCATGGGCCACGTTTGCATTCGTCAGTGGACTTTCAGGCGTCTCCGAAACCCCTGGGCGTGTTGTCGTGCGAGAAGAAGCACGGAGTGGCGCCAGATAAAGATCGATGGTGTCCGGCCGTACTCCTTCTTTTGATACAGGAGACTCCACGCGAAGATAAAGCTGGCTTGCGTCAGCCATCGCCCGCACCACAACCGGCCCGAATGGAACCACACCCCGCTCACTGTGTCTTTGATCTGCCAGAACGTTGGAGATTCGTTCCGCCGGGATGCTTGTCCAAAGTGGCGAGTCAATCGTGATGGACGCATCCGTCAGGCGAACAGTCAGCCGTTTGGCGCCTGGCAGCGGCGCCAGACGGATCGATTTCGTGTCCCAATTCATGGGCGAATTCGCGTACGGCTCCTGATAACCATCGTAAGCCAGTCGCAGGTGCTTTGCGTCATGACCGAGAGGAGGGAACATCACGAATCCCCATCCCGGCGCCGGTTTCGGGTTGGCACCTTTGGCATCAAACAGCGAATTGATGTACGCATTTCGGGAGTCGATTGCGTCAAGCAACCGATCGCGTGCGATGAGGTCCGGCTGAATCTGGTAGGCGTGGTAAAGATGGACAACTTTTGCGAGTCCCTTCAGATAATCAAACTCACGGCGGACCTGTGACAACCGGGTCTGGACTTTTTCAGATCCGCTCTGCTCTGCGGCAGTTTTCTCGGCCTGGGCCAGATGCGATTCCAGTGATCCCAACAGGTTTGGGGAGTAAAGGAAGCCCAGGAATTGAAATGGATCTGTCAGAAACTTACGTCGCTGCCCGTAGATGTTGTGGTACACCCAGGCTGGTGATCGTGTCCCAAGAAATTCTGAGTAGAGTTCGATTCCGTGATAGAGCTGATCATAAAATGCGACCATCGACGGTGACGACTTATCGAATGCCGCCGTGCAGAATTCCTGCACCAGCAACTTCGCCTGCAAGTGCTCGGGATCATCAAACATGCGGCCCATCGTGTAATAGACCGGACCTTCCAGTCCATACAGGTCACCGGGACCGTCGCGGTAGATCGACTGAAACTTGTTCAGTGTCAGTCGCTTCACCTGGGATTCCACGAATCGTGGCGTCCTCATTGGCGTATAGCGGGTTCCAAGATTCGGACACCAGTTGTAGATGTAAGATGAGAACCCCGCCGGAACAACATGACCGCGCCAGGGAACAATGTCTTCTTCATTCGTACCGGTCAGGAGAATTCGTGTGTTCGTTGGAAACTTCTGAAATGACTTCGGCGGATTCTCGGTCTGGATGTAGGACATCATTGTGACCTGCTTGCCAGGTCGTGTCTGCTCGACGCGTTCCGCAAGTTGGCGATGCAGAATCCATAGCTTTTCTCCCCAGTCACTTCCCGTGCCAAAAAGCTTTGTGCAGTTTTCGCACTGACAGGCCCGAAAGGCATCGGGCTGGCCGAGATCGACGCCCTCAAACCCGCGATCAATCAAGCTGATCAAGTCCTGGTAAAACAGCTCCTGGACTTCAGGATTCGAAATACAGTACTGAGCGTTGCCGGTACCCTTCGCCGTTCGCTCCCCGTTGATCAATGCAAAGTATTCAGGATGTGTATCTGCGTACTTCTCGCGCGGGATCGCCCGTTCGTAGGTGTGACCGCCAAAGAGGGTATCGACCAATGGAAAACGATTGTGTGCGATGTCATAGAAGCTTCCACGCGCTGGGTGAGACGTATTGAACTCCAGTCGCGGTGATACCGTAACATTCAGATCAGCAGGGACGGAGATCTTCGACACTTTGAGAAATTCCATCGCGGGTGAAGTCAGCAGATCGATTTTCGCTGCGGAACTGATGGGCTGATATGCAGCAAGATCGGGGTAAAGAAACCGTGTCCCCGCATACTGACGCAGGAAATCCACGACCCCTTTCGCAGTCCCCAGACGATCCCACATCGGACGCCGCTCTTGCAGCGATCTGGCTGGCGACGGCTGATCTCGCCCGGCAATGATCACGTCGCGGCCCGCCGTCTTGTGGACATAGCTCCAGCCCTTCAGGCTATCCAGTGAAACTCCCTGTGCACGTGCGAAAACCGTATCTCCCAGAAAGATCGCCGGACGGGAGACGTCGCGCTTCTCTTCGGTAACGACAACGACTTCGCAATCGTTCGCCTGAAACGCAGTCTGAAAAAGTCGCGCTGTTTGCTGCAAACTCGCTTCGATCGATGGAGACGGCGAAGAGTTTGGCAATACGATCTGGTACTCGGATCGTCCCTCGGAAGCGAGGATCAGATCTGCCGCACCGCAGTCCGCGCCATTCAGGAGCATCGTGACAGCGAGTATTCCCGCAGCAAATCGAATATTCGTAGACATCGAACAGTTCCTCGAACCGATTGCGAGTTTCAACAACCGGCCTGTTCTGCCACTTCAACATGGGTTCTGTCAACGAACTCGTTGATTTCTGATTAGCGCGAGATTTAACTATTTAAGCGTTGAACACTCCTGAGTTCGAGAAGTCTGCGGGGGAAATCAAACGGGTCAGGACGTCAGGACCTCTTTGATTTCCCCCTATCCAACAATGCCAGAGGATGGGCAGAGAAAAACGAGGATACCGTGAAAATCCCGAAGGATGGTGCAGCCGAACTTGCAGCGGGGCTACTCGGCCAGGTCGGCGATAAGGAGCAAAGCTCTTGAAACGCAAAGGCACCAAGAAAGCAGCTTCGCCCCAATCTCAAGGTGCAGAACCCCAATGGAAGACCGTCGAAAAAGTCGTAGCACTCTTGGAGAAATCGCTGGCTCCTGACGCCCGCGTGACGCACAACGTCAAGTTGCCGTGTCTGACAACGGGACACGATGAACAGTGTGATGTCTTGATTGAAATGGGCCAGGAGCCGAGAGTCACACGGACCATCGTCGAAGTTCAAAAGCGAAACGAGCGAGTCAAACCGAACGATTTCCGTGGATGGTGTCAGAAGATGCGGGACGTTGGCGCGAATCGCTTGATCTGCGTTTCAGCGAAGCCATTTCCTCGCTCAATCAAAGACAAGGTTGCCAAGGAGCTTGGACCAACGGTCCTGCTAGTGCGGCTTGAGGCATTGGAGGCGAAACAGTGGCCGCTCCAGATCGTCAACAACGCGATGAAGGTCTACAAATCAACTGTAAAGGTAAATGACGCTATCAAGCCGAACCCGCTGTTGATGTTCAATCCTGCTGACAATCCATTCTTGGAGTACACCGGCGATTTGTTCAGCGCTGCAAGTCTGCCAAACGTCATCAAGCGGGAAGGAAACCCCGAGCTACTACCGGTGATGGACTTGGTAAGCGAGGGTATCCGGTTGATGGACGAACAACCTAGGTTGATCCGCCTTCCCGAAGGCATCCACAAGGTAGATTTCCACTGGAGACCAAAGGGTGTCTCGCTCTGTTTCAAGGGAAAAACGGCTCCGATCCAAGAGGTCAAAGTCGAGTACACGATCGATAACGAGGCCATTCTTTTTCCATTTGAGATTCTGTCATACACCCAAGAGGGGCATCGCACCCTTGCTTGGGTCGTGAGGGCAACGGAAAAGTTGGACGGGGAAGACGCTGAGATTCGATTTAGCTGCGTACCACGTTCTGACGGCGGCTTTTCGATAAGCTTTCCTCAATTGTTCGGGATCAAGGCGGGGGTGTTCTTCTTCTGGGGATACAGCGAAGATCAGGTAGCCCGCAAATCGGACTCTCCACAAGCGTGACGAGGGGAATTTCGGCATGAGTGAAATCGATATCTTCGCTGGGTGGCCCAGGTTGGCCGTCCTCGGCCTACCTGGGTCGCAACGCGATGAGAAGTTTATCCCGTTCTAAACGTTCAAAACTTCCTGTGACTTCGTCACCCCGGTAGCCGAAGCGGCAACCGGGGCCACCCTGCGGTTCTAAAGAAAGCTGAAGGCTGGTATTCCACTTATGCACAATGTTATGACGCCGCGAATAAAGCAGAGCATGAGGCCGACAGGAAATTCATCAGGGAATGGCGTAATGAGTTGAACTTACACGAGAATAGCGGGAATGACGGCAGTCCAATCGATAAGAAGGACTATGATCCACTGGACGATAGCATGCCAAGCCAGCCTAAGTAACTACACGTGGCATTTCACGGCGAAGGGATCGCAACACATGTCTTGGATCCGAACCCAAATGCGCAGGCATCTTGCTGTACTAACGATACTGGTCGCATTTGCCATCGGCGCTGCAGGTGCGTCTCTACTCCTGATGTATTATACTGGGCGGACTTCCGTACAGAAAGTGTCTCGGGATGAAATTGCCCTGCTCATGAAGTGTGGAATGCTGAATATAGCACACATATACAACGTACGTAACGTTTCTGTGTACTGTCATACAGACTTCGCAAGCATCGACAGACACCTCGCAGGGCATGTACGAGAACGTGTTCAGCGCCTCGGGCATCAGATTCCTTCAGGCTGGGAAGCTCTATTGGCCAGTGCCAATTTAGAAAGTGAACTGCTTCCCGATGATTTCTTTGCATCGTCTTCGACGCAGTTGGTTCAGGTGACCGTGACACAAAGCCTGAGTCATCCAAACGACATCCCTACAAACGGCTGTGAACTCATTGTTTCGGTGCCGATCGTCGTCGCCGGAGAACAGGAATTGCTTGGCATTATGTGGTATTCGTTTGGTGGGGTGCATGGAGGGGGTACCGGTGTCGTTGTGTGTTCTCAAGCTGCCGATAGCGCGGAGTGGGTTGTTGTGCACGATAACCCGATTGGGGTTTATTAGTCCCGCGTCAAGGCAAGAACAAGAGCGAAATCAAAGGGGTCAGGACTCTTTGATGTTGAAAGTGACGTGGATTGATTGTTATCGTTAAGAAATGCCACGTCCTCCACGAGCCGATGCAGCTGGCGGGTTGTATCATGCCCTGAATCGAGGGAATTCACGCGCCGAGATATTTCACAAAGAAGCTGACTTTGAAGCGTTTGAACGCATTCTGGGTGAGGGGCTGCAGCTGTATGCCGTTCAACTGTTTTCGTATCAGTTGATGCCGAACCATTGGCACCTCGTGTTGCGTC
>CAZSTW010000177.1:0-12057 GCA_964609845.1 uncultured Planctomycetaceae bacterium
GATTCTTCGAAGACACGGCCTTGTCGCAGACTCCAAGACCGTGGCACCCAATTCTAAATTGGAAATCTCAGTTTCCGTACGGATCCATCCGCGTAAGCTTCGTAGACGCTGCGCGCATCACAAAGAGTAGGGTGGGACAAGCTCGCTTCGAGCGCCGGCCCACCATCAGTAACTTCCGGATCATCACTATTGAAGTATCAGCCGGGGACTGCAACAATCAACGTTTGCCGATTTGTGCGGTGGATCAATGGTGATTCGCCGTATTTTTCATTGCTGTTTGCCGTTGACGTTAATCTATTGAGCCCCTGATGGTCCTACGCGCATTTCGCCTGCAAATCGCTTTGGTTGCTGTTTGTGCAGCCATGCTTCAGCTTCTCGCTTCGCCCGGTTTTGCGGCGGATCCGTTTCGCGAGTCGATCGTTCCGTTCATTAAAACTCATTGTGCGGAATGCCATAATGCCAAGCTGGCTGAAGCGGAGTTGAATCTGGTTCGATACGAAACTGCCGAGGCGGCAGCGGAAGATTTTCGGCAGTGGGAACATGTGATCACCTTCGTTCAGCGCGAAGAAATGCCACCCAAGTCGGCCAAGCAGCAACCAACTGCTACAGTCCGTGCCGAGTTTCTCAAGACGTTACGGTCGGTTCTGGATACAGAAGCTCGCAAACTGGCGGGAGATCCTGGAGTGGTACTTCCCCGAAGACTCACGAACGCTGAATACGACCATACGATTCGGGATTTGACGGGCGTTGATATCCGGCCGACGGTCGCATTCCCGGTTGATCCCGCTGCAGGCGAGGGGTTCAGCAACACCGGCGAAGCACTTTCGATGTCGCCTGGACTGTTTAACAAGCTCTACGGTGCGGCTCAGCACGTTGCAGATCATGCCATCCTGACGACAACGGGCGTGGAATTCGCGCCGTACCCGGTGGCGACGTTTGCAGACCGGACCAAATTCTATGAACAGGCCATCTTGCAGTTCTATGATCAGCACAGGGTGAACTATGAAACGTATCTGACATCCTGCTGGGAGTTCCGTTATCGGCCCGCAAGCCAGTCGACAATGACGCTGGACCAGTGGGCTCAGCAGCGAAAGCTCAGTGTGAAATATCTGAAATCGCTGTATGAACTCCTGGAAGGCAAGGGGGACGACGGATTCTACGTGGGATGGCTGCGGCGCCAGTGGCAGGGGATCGAAGGACCAGTTGATGCTGCAGCGCCTGTGCTTTCACAAGCCGCACGAAAAGACATTCAAAGACTGGCTGAGCAGATTCAAAAGCTCAGCCTGGAAATCTGTCCCAAAGAGACCGAAGCGATTGTTTCCAACGCCGGGAACGGGCCCATTCAGCACTTGGACCGTCGCGGCAAAACTGCGGCTGAACGCGATACGTTTCATCTCAAGGCGATTCAGCCGTCGCGACATTTGACACTCGACTTCAAGAACCTTGACCGACGTGAGACGGTGGCGCTGGTCATTAGTGTCAAATCGGGAACGGTTACCGCTGTTGACGGACTTGTGCATTTGAAGGGAATGGTTTTTTCGGGGCAAACCACTGCAAATCCTCCCGTCAAGAAGAATCTTCCTTTACGAGCACTCCTGATGGAAGTGGCTCCTGACCAGTTGGAGCGGGCGAAGTTTGGTCTCCACCCGAAAGGAGACACCATTGCGGCCGAAGCCTGTGTGATTTCAGCTCCAGGAACATTGGAGATAGAGATTCCTGCCAAGGCGTTCGCAGAAATGCGTGACGTTCGATTCTCGCTCGACGTCGAACTCGATCGACCGAATACAAAGTCTGGTGCACTGGCTGTTTCATTGTTCGAGAAACCCACAGAAAACAAGACCGCTACTGAGACATCGCACTTACTGGTGGATCCCGAAAATCCCGTGGCAAAAGAGGTCGAAGCGTCTGGCATCGCATTCTGTCGACAGTTCCCCAATCGATTTTACTTTGTTGATGGAGACCGAGGGCTTTCGGCGGGGTTTCATCTGATCGAAGGGTTCTTTCGTGACGATCAGCCACTCTGCAAGCATGTCCTGAACGACGATGAAAACCGGGAACTCGATCGCCTCTGGAAAGAACTCGAATTCAGCACGGGAATCACTGAGAAGATGTTGCGAGGGTTCGTCTTCTTCGAGCGGTCCGAGCGAAACTTTCTCAAGCATGCTGACTTCGATCCTTTCAAGGAAGAAGATCCAAAACTGGTCGAGCCTGAAACCCTTCATCGGTTCGAACGCGTGTATCTCGATCGATCAGGCGTCAAGGCCCCGATTGAAGAACTGAAGGGACATCCAATTCACCTGTTCTTCGAACAGATTCGCACTTCGCTGGTAATGCAGCGGACACAATTGAAGCAGGCTGAACCGTTGTATCTGAAGAATCTTGAATCATTTGCTCACGCCGCCTATCGACGTCCTCTCACACCGATAGAGCTTGAAGACCTGAGGGCATTCTTTCACGAAGTCTCACGACAGGAAGAGCATGGACTTGAACAGGCTGTTCGTGCTTCCATCGTTCGAGTCCTGATGTCACCCTACTTTGGCTGTCGGATTGATCCCGCCCCGGCGGGTGACACGGTGAAACCCCTCAGCGATCTCGCGCTCGCATCACGTCTGAGCTATTTCCTCTGGTCTTCGCAGCCCGATGCCGAACTGCTGGCTCTGGCTGAAGCGGGAAAGCTGCGCGAAGAGTCTGTGCTCATTGCGCAGACGCGTCGGATGCTCAAGGACGAACGAGTGACGGGATTCGCAGCGGAATTCTTCGGGCAATGGCTCGGCTATCGTGATTTTGCTCAACAGGAATCGGTTGATCGGAACATCTTCAAGGAATTCGATGATCCGCTCAAACTGGCGATGTTGGAAGAGCCAACCCGTCTGGCGACTCATTTGATCCGCAACAATCTTCCAATCACCCAGTTGATTGATTCCGATCAGACCTTTGTTGATCAGCGATTGGCACGCCACTATGGCCTTCCATTCAACGGGAAGTCGGGGGAATGGATTCCAGCCACAGGACTGCAAAGCCAGGGTCGTGGCGGCATCATGGGGATGGCCGTCTTTCTCACAAAAAATTCACAGCCGCAACGGACCAGTCCTGTGAAACGAGGCTTCTGGGTGGTTCACAAAGTTCTTGGGGAACATATTCCGGCTCCTCCTGCAGACGTGGTCGCACTCCCCGCCAAGGAAACCGATACCAACGGCAAGACAATCCGGGAATTGCTGGCACTGCACGTTGAAGCAGAGAAATGTGCACGCTGCCACGTCCGGTTTGATGCTGTCGGCCTGTCGATGGAAGGATTCGATCCAATCGGTCGACGCCGCTCAAAAGATCTGGCCAATCGACCGATTGATAATGTCGTGAAGCTGGCAGATGGGACTGAGGCTCACGGAATCCCCGAGTTCGCCCGTCACCTCGTCAAAGAGCGCCGCGACGACTTTCTTCGGACGATCTGTCGCAAGTTACTGGGATATTCTCTCGGCAGATCCTTGCAGTTGTCCGATGATGTTCTTCTGGAAGAGATGCGAGTCGCTCTCGACACGAACGGCGACCGTTTCGTACCCTTGGTCGAGACCATTGTTCGAAGTCCACAGTTCCGCAACCAGCGGTGCCGCGATTTTTCCTCTGCTCGTTTTCGTACCCAGAATCAGAGAGCCGAACGATAATGAACGCAAAAATCTCTCGTCGAGCCGTCCTGAAGAGTCTTGGTGTTTCCGTCGCGTTGCCGTGGCTGGAATCGGTGCGCGCCTGGGGAAACGAGTCGGTAAATCCGGTTTCCGCGCCTAAGCGGTTTGCCTGCTTCTTTCAGGGTGACGGTATCTCGCCGCCAGACTGGTGGGCCAAGGGGCAGGGCGATGCGATGGAACTGGGCCCTAGCCTGGAATCGCTGACGCCGCATAAAACGAAGCTCAATGTCATTAACGGGTTGTTCAACCGGAATGCCGGTGGTGGTCACGCCCGTTGTACCGGCAACATCCTGTCCGGAGTGGCCTTGCAACGCGGACGAATCATCCGCGGGGCTGCCAGCATGGATCAGCTGCTGGCTCGCAAGTTCGAGCAGGAATCAGCGGTCCCCAGCCTTGTCCTCGGCTGTGAACATCCCGTCAGCGGATTTCACGAGAGTCAGTACTCGATGGTTTACGCCTCTCACATTTCCTGGCAGAACGCAGATTCGCCCGTTCCGATTGAACTCTATCCCTCGCTCGCGTTCGACGGCTTATTTGGCAAGAAGAGTGGCAAGCTGCAGGGGAGTATCCTTGATCACGTCCTGGAACAGGCCAACGACCTGCGACGTTCAGTCAGTGGATCAGATCAGGTGAAGATCGATGAGTATCTCGCTTCGGTCCGTGAAACCGAGCAACGCGTCAAGAAACTTCGAACGGAACCGACGGATGCGGCCCAGACTCAGCAACGAGCGGCCCAGCGACCTGCTGATGGACTGCCGTCAAATTTGAGTGAATATGCCAGGGCGATGTGTGATGTGATTGCCCTTGCGTTCCAGACAGATCGGACACGTGTGGCAACTCTGTTGCTCTCACGCGACCTTTCCGGGCAGACGTATCCATTCCTGGATATCAAGGACGATCACCACAGCTATTCCCATTCGAACACGGGACCGGAATACAAGAAGATCGTCAAGTTCCATGTGGAACAGTACGCCTACCTGGTCGGACGACTGGCAGCCATGCAGGAAGGGGATCGCACCGTTCTGGACAATTCCTGCCTGCTGTTCATTTCAGAGCACTGGGACGCGCACAATTCGAATCAAGTCCCCGCAATCCTGGCCGGTGGCTTGGGAGGAACGCTGCAGACGGGACGGACCATGGACTTTATGCCGGCTGGCAACGACCGTCGTAAGCTCTGCAGTCTCTACCTGGCACTGCTGGACCGGATGGGAATCGAACTGCGTGAATTCGGCGATGCGACGGAGCGGTTGGCCGGGATTTAAGTCGATTTAAGTCGGGTCGCCAGAAAGCACGAATTCACGCCCTCGAAACTCCGTAGAGGTGATTGGAACTGAAGTCAGTGTCGGATTGAGGCCGTTCACGACTCCAGTGGGATCCAGATTTCAATCCCACCCCGGCCGGTTTGCGGATTGAAATCTTCGGTATATCGTTCGAAGCACGGAGCTTTTGCGATCTTGAGACCACATTCTGGAATCCACTGACAGTAGATTTTGTCAAAGGTCGCAGGAATCGAAGTGACCGCTTCGGCGTGTGTAAAGACCGCATAACGACGTGCCGGAATTTGAATCTCGTCCAACTCCGGGGGCTTTGCAGCTTCAGCAGAGAGTTCGACGCCTGCCATATAGTCGAATTCTCCGTTTGCTTGCGCGTTCAAACTGACGCCATAGGTAATCGCCTTGCCGACCTGCCCAGGAACATTACCGATGGATGGGACGAAACGACACCAGAGCGAAGGGATCTCCCCCCGAGTTTCCATGGTGTAGTGTCCAATCAGTCCGGCCAGTCGCAGTGATTGCCCCGCAGCAAAGTGGATGACTCCAAGCCCCAGAGTCTGTGCACGGAGTGACGCTTCCTGCTCTCGCAATTCAGGAGTCATGGCATCGCCAAAATCTTCGGCTTCAGAGATCGGACGAATTTCGATCTCGGAATCCGTGATCATCGGATTCGGACACCGTTTGACCCACTCAACCGCTTCCTCCATCGATTTCACACGCCAGAGCCAGAACCCGGCGACAAGCTCATTCGTTTCAGCAAACGGCCCATCGATGACCGTGCGGTTCGCCCCTGAAAAACGGACTCGCATCCCGCTGGAACTTGGCTTCAGACCTTCGCCCGAAAGCATGATTCCAGCCTTCACGAGTTCCTCGTTGTATTTTCCCATGTCAGTCAGCAGTTTCTCGTCCGGAAGGACGCCAGCTTCCGATTCTTTCGTCGCCTTGACGAATACGACAACTTTCACGGTAGTCTCCGATTGTTCTGTCAGGATGCTTTCGTTGTGGATCTCGATTACTTCTGAAGTTCGACGCCATGGTTGGCATTGTGCTCGGGCATGTTCGGTAATTCGAAGATCGGTCGAACTTCGACGGTTCCGACGCGAGCTCCAGAGTGTTGAGCGGCGATCGCGATGGCCTCGTTCAAGTCCTTTGCCAGGATCACATAATAGCCTCCGAGAAACTCGCGAGTTTCAGCGAACGGCCCGTCTGTCACTTGGCGTCGGCCTTCGCGGATGCGAACGCTCGTTGCTGTTGACACGGGATGAAGTGGCGAAGCACTCACATACTGGCCGCGGGCATTCAACTGATGGGTGAGCTGCATCGCTGCCTGCAGAGCGGCAGGGCCTGCTTCGTCCCAGGCCTGGGCATCGTCGTAGCATAGAAACATGTAAGGGAGACTGCTTTGGCCGGTGCGAGATGACAGTCGTCCGAACTGGTCTGGTGGAAGTCCCTCCAGCGGGAAAATCGGTCGGACTTCGATCGTCCCCTTTTTTGCCGATGGAAGTCGCAATGCCGTTGCAATCGCGTCGTCCAGGTTTGGCACATCAATAATGAAGTAGCCTCCCAGTTGTTCTTTTGTCTCGGCAAACGGGCCACTTGTCACCAGTTGCTGTCCGCTCCGAACTCGCACGCTGGCAGCCGTCTTGACGGGGTGTAAGGGTGAGGCTGCTCGAAACTGGCCTTTTTCGTTCAACTCGTGGCACACGGCGGTCGAGTCGACCATGCAGCTGGCTCGTTCTTCGTCGGTCCAGGCATCTTCCGGGCTGTAAACCAGAAGCATATATTTCATGCGGTGTTCCTGAATCTCTTGTTCAATCAATAATTCGGAAAATGATCAACCTTTGGCCGCTTGCTGAAGCTTGGCTATGTCGATTTTTGCCATCTGCAGCATCGCGGTCATGACCCGTTGCGACACACCGGCTTCGGGACTCGACAATAATTGTGGCAGGATTCGCGGAACGATCTGCCATGAAAGTCCGTAACGATCTTTCAACCATCCACAATGGCTCGGCGTCCCACCTTCTGTCAGCTTTTCCCAGAGGCGATCCACTTCGTCCTGATCCTCGCAATCAACCGTCAACGATATCGCTTCTGTAAAATGAAAGACCGGGCCGCCATTCAAGGCCACGAATCTCGTCCCGGCCAGCTCAAACTCAACCGTCATCGCGGTTCCTGCAGGAGCAGGGCTCCCTTCAGGGTATCGTGAAACGCTGATGATCCTGGAGTTTGGAAACAGCGAACAATAGAGTTCCGCAGCTTCTTCGGCTTTGTTGTCGTACCACAGAAACGTCTTGATCTTCTGTTGAATCATTGTGGTTTGCGTCCTTTCATTTCTGCGTGATGAGGGGTTGAACTCCGGTTCGTAGTTCTTGGTACTTGGCTCTTCGTTCTTGGTTGGGGGCGTGAGCGACGATAGAACCAAGAACCAAGAACCAAAAACCTGTATCAGGAGACCGTCGGTCGTCGGTTTCGGCGGGGTCAGGAGACCCGCGCCGAACAGAACAAGCTGAACCGATTGATTGCGAACTCACGAGGCAGGCATTGCTTTCAGCATTGCCTCATGTATTTCGTCTGGAGTCATGTCTCGCAGATGAGTCGCGATTGACCAGCGATGTCCGAATGGATCGAGTAACTGGCCGTAGCGATCTCCCCAGAACATGTCGGCGACCGGCATTGTGATCGTCGCGCCGGCAGCGACCGCTTGTGCAACCGTGGCATCGACATCCGGGACCATCAAGTGAATCACGACAGGCGAGCCGTTGAGTGACTTTGGCCCCAGGCTGCCCCATTGAGGACATTCCTCTGCCAGCATCAACATCGAATCGCCAATGCGCAGGCCCGCGTGCACCAATTGTCCATTGGGGGCGAGCAATTTCATTGCTTCTACAGCACCAAACGCCTGCTTGTAGAAGTCAATGGCCTGGACCGCATTCGCGCAAACCAGATGGGGCGTCAACGAGTGCATTCCTTGGGGAATTGGGTTTGATGCGGGAGTAGACATTGCTGAAATCCTGGAAAATGGTGAAACAGGAAATGAGAATCACTCGCCGTTAAGTCGATTAGAAAGAGACAGAATCGACATTCTGTGAAAAAACGGCAAATGAATTCGATGAAACCGGTGCCAGTCAGTACTGGAATTCAGGGATTAGAGTTTCCAATTGCATCAGCAACTCGATAACTGCATAATATTTACGAAGAAGTCAGCCTGCCGGAAACTTCACGCAAACCGTTTGTCGTTGGATTGACAGACCGCTGGCTGACTTCTGACCACAGTCGTGACTTTTGAGATATTTCTGCGATTCCAATCTGACGATTCTCTTCCAATCGGACTTGAGTTCAACACGCGGTGTGATGCCGCATGAGGTGCCGTATGGCAACAGCAGTTCTTTCGGACAGAGTGCTTCCTGAAAATGTTGAGCGTCAGCTATTGGTGCTGGACCGGCAGGTCCGCGACGCCACGTTCAGTCGCGGTATCAGCCGTGTGGGGGTACTTGTTCCGGTTCTGATCGGAATCTGTCTGGCAGTCGATTGGACTCTGGGATTGAGCGGCGGGATTCGACTCGCGATGCTGGCGACGACTCTGTTGTTGTCGGCCTATGCAATCTGGTCCTGGATTTTGCGACCAGCCTTTCGACCTGCCTCGTTTACGGAACTCGCAGCGCTCGTCGAACGGCAGCACCCCGAATTGAAGGAGCGGCTGACGACCTTGGTCGAACTGCAGCATCATGATGCCCCGGGGGCGTCTCCGTTGATGCAGGATCTGCTGGCCCGACAGACCGCCAAAGCCATCGATAAACTTGATCTTTCCGACGCAGCGCCAGCAATACGTTCACCCAGAACGGCAATGCTGGCGGTGATCGCCTGCCTGCTGCTGTTCGTGCCATTTGCATTGCGGTCGGATGAGTACCGTTTGCTGTGGGCTCGCTTATTCGCACCGTGGGGTAATTTCCATTGGGGCGCAACGGAACTGGTCATCGTTGGCGGCAACCGCGTCGTGGCCAAAGGGAGTGACGTTCCGATTGATGTGGAAATCAATGTCCCATCGCATCGAACTTCTGTCAGCCCCGATCAGACCGTTGTCTGGCTGCACTGGACTGACAACTCGGGGGTTCGGGATTCTCGACGGTTGGACTGGGACACCGAGAACCATCGATTCACCACAACACTGCCCCATATTGGCAAGGCACTAGATATCTACGCCGTTACGAGTGACGCAAAATCAGAAACGTACCGGATCGATGTTGCCAATCCTCCGGTGATTACACGCTTGCAACTCGACATTGAGCCACCTGCCTACACGGGGCTCCCGGCACGGGCGCTCGATGGTGCCCAGGGCGAAATTCACGCGGCAGAACGCAGCCGGGTCGTGATGAAGCTGGAATTCGATGAACCCGTTGCTACTGCAGAACTTGTCTGGCCGATCCTTCCGGACGACGTTGGAGTTGGTGAAAAGCCTGTGACGGAACGTACGATTGCAGCCCGGCTTTCCGGCGATAAACGCTCTGCCACGGTCGAAGCTCTCGCAGTAAGTTCAGGAGCGTTCCGACTGAATCTGAAAAATGGATTCGGGCTGAAAAACGAGGAGCCTGGACGTTCCATTGTCGTCGATCCGGACCTGCCACCCGCCATTTCGCTGAATGGTGATGAACAACCTGTGGCGGTCCGTCCAACTGATCGCCATCTGGTCACCGCTCAAGTACGCGACGATTACGGGCTGACGATCGTGGAACTGCACCTCGAGTCATCAGAAGGTAAAAAGCGAATCGATACCGTGCCGGTCGATGTCGTCCGCAATCGGGCATTTGAGCATGAATTTGCCATCGATGTTGCCGACTTCGAGGTCAAGCCGGGTCAGGCCATCACCTATCGCGTCCGTGCTGTCGACAATCGACCGATTCCAGGTCCTCAGGAAACATGGACGAAGCCACGGACATTGATGATCGACCTGAAGTCGCAGACGGCACCTGACAAAGAACTGGCTCAGCAGGAACAAAGTCTGAAGGACGAAATCAGCGAGCTTCGGCAGGACCTTGCAGAAAATCGTGAGGCCTTGGAGAAGTTGCATCGTCAGACAGAAGATGAATCACTCAAAGGGAAAAACAGCGACAAGTCTGAAGCTCTTGAGAAACTTCAGAAAGAACAGGCAGAACTCAACGAACGTCTGCAGAAACTCGCCGCGGAACTCGCCGACAGTCCCCTCACAGGCAAGCTGGCTGAGCAAGTTCAGAAACTGGCGGAGGAAGAGTTGGCCGAAGCTCAGCAACGTCTTGAGCAGGCGAAGAAGGGTGAATCACGTGATCAGTTGCAACCGCTGAGCGAGGCTATTGATGAGCTTGGGGCGATCGATCGAAAGCTGAAGGGGCTCGATCAGCAACTGGCGGAATTGGGGCGACTGCAACAGGATCTGGCGCAGCTCGAACAACTCGCACGCAACACAGATCGTCTGGCCGAGAAAATCGACCAGCTCGAAAAGCAGATTCGTGAGGCAGAAAACGGAGCCAAAGCGGACGGTGCGGATGCTCAATCCCCAGAGAAGCGAGGTGACCAGGTTGCCTCCAAGGAGTCGTCACAGGCGAAAGACAACTCACAGGCCGAGACGCAACCAAAAGCGGATGGGAAATCCAGTGACAACGCGGCCGCTGGCGAGACATCTGAACAGCCTGCGAATGATGCCGCAAAAGCAGAGCAGCTCGCCGCAGCAGAAGCGAAGCGAAAAGAATTGCAGGCAGAGAGCCAGAAGCTGAATGATGAATTCGAGGAATTGCTCAAAAAGCATCCTGAACTGCTGGACGCTGCTCGCCGGGATCAATTGCAACGATTGGAAAAACTCGCCGAACAGGCTTCGCAACTGGCAAAGCCGCAAGAGCAACTGGCAGACGCCTTCGAAAAAGCGGCCGAAGATCCTGCACAGCTCAACAAGAATGAATCGCCTGAAAAGTCCAACAGTCAGCCGAAATCACCAGATGGTACGAATCCGCAGGGAACTGCCGAACAATCCTCACCGATGAATGCTGGTGCAGAGGGAGTCAAAGAGCAGCGAAAGCTGGCGCAGGAAGCGACTCGCCAAGCTCAAGAACTGGCACAACGTGAAGGGGCGGAATCTCCGGCGACACAGGCTGCCGTCGAATTTGCCAAGCGAGCGATCGATGCCGCACGCAAAGCTGAGACCGGAAATCTGGGTCAGGCGGCTGAACAGGGGCAGGCTGCGGCTGAGTCGGCCAGAAAGGCGGCTGATGAGTTGGCGCCTGAAGGCCAGCCCGCTTCGAAGCAATCGGAGCAGGCGAATCAGTTAGCAGATCGCCAGGAAAAACTTGCTGACGAACTTCGTCAGATCTCTGAAGACAAGCAGGCACAACAAGGGGCTCGGCAACAAGGACAGAAGCAACTGGCGGATGCCACAGAAGCTCTGTCAAAACGTCTGGATCAGACCGCCAAAAATCTGGAAGCCGCGCCCTTGAATTCAAAGGACGGAGCCGAGGCTGCTCAGAAAGCACAGCAGGCAGCGAATCAAGCCAATGAGGCTATGAAGCAAGCGTTGGAAGCGTCTCAGGGAAATGATCCCCAGGCTGCGCAGGAAAATGCCACCGCGGCGGCTGAGAAACTGAAAGAAGCCGCTACCGAGGCACAGAACGCCCCTGAAACTCCGAAGGGTGGGGAGTCGGTTCCTGAGCAATTGGGGACAAACGTTGCCCAGGCGGCGCAACAATTGCGTAAAGCACAAGAGCAACTCGAATCACTCTCAAAACCGAAGGCAGATTCACAGCCCGAGGAAGGCCAACCCAAACCAGAGCAAGGTCAACCAGAGGGTCAACCAGAGCAAGGTCAGCCCGGACAGCCAGGACAGGGCCAGCCAGGACAGGGTCAGCCCGGACAGGGTCAGCCCGGACAGGGTCAGCCCGGACAGGGTCAGCCGGGACAGGGTCAGCCGGGACAGGGTCAGCCGGGACAGGGCCAGCCGGGACAGGGTCAGCCGGGACAGGGTCAGCCGGGACAGGGTCAGCCGGGACAGGGTCAGCCAGGACAGGGTCAGCCAGGACAGGGTCAGCCAGGACAGGGTCAGCCGGGACAGGGTCAGCCGGGACAGGGCCAGCCGGGACAGGGTC
>CAZSTW010000178.1:0-11901 GCA_964609845.1 uncultured Planctomycetaceae bacterium
TCGAGAAATGATGGTGGGCCGGCGCGGCGAAGCGCCACTTGTCCCACCCGACATCCTCCCCAACTTCAAAAAGGGATTGGCCCTGGATCAAGGGGCCGCTCCGCTGGACATCGATTTCCTGCGCCGATAGTCTGCTTTCCATGAATGCTCAGCCCCCCGCCACCACTCTGTATCCGTACTTCGTCCGTCGCGATCTGGATGGTTTTTTTGGACTGTTTGTCGACAACCTGATCCAGCTCCTGCTGATCCTGACGCTGTGCTCCAGTCCCTACCTCTGTGGGATGACCGGAGACAGCGCCTATCTGCTGTACCGACATATCCTGCCGGGGGCTGCGGTCAGTATCCTGATCGGCAACCTGTTCTATGCCTGGCAAGCTCGAAAACTGGCCTTGGCGACTGGACGCAGCGATGTCACTGCGCTCCCCTACGGGATCAACACCCCCTCGCTGCTGGTCTACGTCTTTTTTGTGATGGCACCTGCGTTCAAGAAGGCGGTAGACGACGGCCTGGCTCCTGTAGACGCGGCCGAAGCGGCCTGGGAAATGGGCCTGCTGGCTTGTATCGGCAGCGGATTGATTGAGTTCTTCGGCGCATTCGTCGCCGATGCCATTCGCAAGCAGACTCCCAGAGCCGCCTTGCTTTCGACATTGGCCGGGATTGCCATCGGTTTCATTTCGATGACGTTCGCACTGCAGATTTTTCAAAAGCCGTTGCTGGCGATGTTGCCATTGGCAATTGTCCTGATTACGTATTTTGCTCGAGTCCCCTTTCCGTTTCACTTGCCGGGGGGACTGATTTCCGTCGCACTGGGGACAGCGATTGCCTGGATCTTGACGGGCCTGGTGTCCGCCTGGCCGGATGCTCCACAGCAACTGAAGGATTCGGCGATGAATCCAGGGGCCATCAGCAAGGCGACGGAACAGCTCGGTTTTTATCTGCCGACATTTGCTGGTCCACGTATCTTCGCCCGGTTGATGGTCATGTCGAATTGGCTCGGGATGCTGACCGTGGTCATTCCCATGGGTCTGTTTAATCTCATCGGAAGTCTCCAAAACATCGAATCGGCGGAAGCGAGTGGCGACAAATTCTCGACCCGTTCCTCATTGGCTGCTAACGGTCTGGGGACGATTTCGGCAGCACTGTTCGGCAGTTGCTTTCCCACGACAATCTACATTGGCCATCCGGGTTGGAAGGGGCTTGGTGCCAGAGCAGGATATTCGACTCTTAACGGAATCGTTGTCACATTCATCTGCTTTACAGGGGCGATCAGCCTGATCAACAGTCTGATTCCGATGGAGTCCGGTATCGCCATCGTGCTCTGGATTGGCATCATCATTACCGCCCAGGCGTTTGCGGCAGTCCCTCGGGAACATACCCCCGCGGTCGCCGTCGGATTATTTCCCGCAATTGCCGCCTGGGGCTTCACGGTCACTCAAGGTGCATTTATCAAGGCGAACGGAAAAACTCTCTTTGACCTGATAAAGGCTGATCCGCGAGCTAATGTCAGTGACTTCGTCCTGCATGGAATGATGTCCCTGCAGCAGGGATACATTTTTACCTGCATGATTCTGGCGGCAATATCGGCGTTTCTGATTGACCGGAAGTTTGTCACTGCCGGAGTCTGGTCAATGGTTGGAGCCTTGTTTGCCTTTGTGGGGCTGACCCACGCCTACCAGTTGGACGGCAACACGGTGGACTTTCTGTTCAACTTCCCCCAGCCCCAAAAGTTCAACTTCGTGCAGCCCACCAATCCGCAAGGTGCACTTTTTTATCATGCGTGGGATGTTGCCATCGGATACCTATTGATGTCGGTTGCATTTTTTACCGTCGGTTGGTATGCGCGTGGTTGCAAACTGGGCGAGATGGAACACTAACCAATCCCATTCAATGCGATGTCGATTTCCTCAGTACTTGCGAATCCGATCAGTGCGGATGAGACTGCAGGATGGTTCAGCACAAACCGAATCGCTTTTGATGACAGACTTTCTGTGGGGTCGGATGCGGCCAGTAAACTCGCTCGTTGGAGATCCCGCTGGTAGAGATCAAGCGGAAAGAATCGAGTCGTCAGTGTGTGAGCACTCGGCTCGCGCTGAACCAGTGCTCCCCCGGCAAATACGCGAATCGCAAAAACCCCCATTCCCAGTCGGCGACAATGTTCAAACTGATTGCCGTAATCCACCTCCGGAAAATCGGTCGAGACCTTTTCACCCGCACTTGGATTCAGCAGGTGATAGGGAGTTTGCACCGTTTCAAATTCCCGGGATTCAATCACAGACCGAATTGACGGGATATCTCCCAGGCCCGTCAATCCGAGATATGCGACAACGCCAGCCGCTTTCAACTCGAGAAACGCAGACAGGATGCCCCCCGGTTCCAGCACATCATGAGG
Source organism: uncultured Planctomycetaceae bacterium (assembly GCA_964609845.1). GTDB lineage: Bacteria > Planctomycetota > Planctomycetia > Planctomycetales > Planctomycetaceae > Schlesneria. The sequence continues at coordinate 2,390 of CAZSTW010000178.1, forward strand.
GGTCAGTGACGTCGGCTGATCTCCGCGACGTGCGGTCACAGAGTTATGCAGTTGCAACAGACTGATCTGCGAACATTGCAATCGCTGCAGACTGCTTTCGACAGATCTCAACACGAATCCTCGCAGATCACGCAGGCTTTCGTCAGTCATTCGTACTTTTGTCGCGACGTGAATCTTTTGCGGTCTTTGACACGCGGATAACGCGCGTCCCAGCGCCAGTTCTGATCGTCCTTCGGCATAGGTTGGCGCGGTGTCAAACCAATTGATTCCGCAGTCGATTGCATGCTGAATCACTGTTCTCTGGAAGTCGCGATCTTCGAGAGCAGCCCAGCCTGAGACAGGGCCACACCCAAATGAGATGGCAGAAACATTGATTCCTGTTTGTCCTAACCGGCGATATTTCATCAGCCATTTCCTTTTGACCATGGCTTTCAACAGCCATGTGCTCCTGATGTTTCAACTCAGATTTGCATCAATTCCTTCACGAATTGCGACACATTGCACGCGAGGTTTTGTGTTTCGCTCCCCCGACGAAAACGAGCGATTCAGAGAACTTCCCATATTATCAGCGCAGATTGATGACAATTCTGGTAGGGTGATCGTCTGGCAATGATCAGTTGTGGGGTGCCTGTTCCTCGTTTGCCACAGAGTTGAATTCGGGAATTGGCCGCTGGACGTCTCTAACGGAGCCGATGGGATGACTGTTCATTTGCCCACAGGTTGGGAACCTCGCCGAGTTGGCGCTAACCTTGAATTGCCACCGCGACCAATCGCAAATCCAACGGACCTTCTGAACTGGCTCACTTCCTGGATCACTCGCGATCAGTTGAGATCCGGTGCCGTCAAGAGCCCGCCACAGCTTGTCGTAGCGGCACCATCACGTCCTGATCGTAAGACTCGTGCAGCCCGCGTTTCGCCGGAAGCGAGTGGTTTCATCGACCTTTGTCGCGAAATGCGTAACGCCCGTCGAGCACTGGGTGAATGGAATATCCTGGGTGCGCCGCGCTGGGATGGAGATCCACCGCGCGACTGGACCGACGAAGAACGAATGAACGCCGCTCGTGCCAACCTCGTTGAATTGCGAGACTGGTTGCGATCACGCCCCGCGAAGGCCTGATACTTCGCGTTTCTCTTTTCGCCTCGAAATTCCTCCGTGACCGCAGAGATAGACCTTGTCCATGTCCCAGGTTGACATGAATACGGTTGACCACTGAGGTCACGGAGTGGCACAGAGTGAGATTCAGAGAAGAGCATCCCCAAAGTCTGTCGTCCTTAAATCAGAGCCGAGGCGCTGCGTACCTGACTCGCAGGGTGAAACGATGAAGAACTGGGGCCGTGGTACTACAATGCACCTGGATGATGAATGGACCCATAGTAAGACTGGCCATTCGGGCGGCAGGAAAACTACTGGTGGGGGCCCATAAGGGAGGAGTACCAATGGCTGAAAGTTGCACGCTTTACTGCAAGGTGCTGAATTGGCGCGTCTGATGCGATTAACAAGCTATAATGTGATAGTCAGTTTCTGTCTCCTGCCGGATGGAATAATGAGCCACGCGCATTTTCGCCCACACCTGATCCAACAGTCGGGGCGGTTCCGTATCTTTGCTCTCGACACGCACCAACCTGAGTAGGCCCAGTACGGCCGACCTGGGCCATCCAATGATCATTTATCAAACACCTCGAACTGGCCTTTACCATCGGGGTGTACGACCTGCACAATGGCGGCTTCTCCGCTCAGCCCGGAGATAACAATTCCGTGTCGTGGTGCGCCGTAGGCAAACACTTCAACAAGGTTCCCACCGTCACGCCCCATGATTCGGATAGCGCTTTGTCCACCATCTTCAACAGTCAATTGTAAACGTCCCAAGCCTTCGTCGTCGAACATCTCTAATATAGTTGTCTTCGCAAAGTCGCTATACTCGAGCAATGCGCGCATCCTACCGCTGCCGTCAACGATCTTTATTGAATTCGCCGTGATTTCTTGAAACATGTGCTTTCCTTTTATTCCCGCAGGGTGGCCCCGGTGGCCAATTCGGCTACCGGCGTGGCGAAGTCACAAGAAGCGTCCAAAACGATCAGCATTGTGCACAACTTCTTGTCGTTTTACGACCCCGGTCCTCGAAGAGTGAGAAGCAGGCGACTGGTCGCAACTTGCTCATGCCCAAAATAAAACGCTATGGGAAGAGTTTACCGAGAGATTTACGTTTCGGATGAGTATGACTCAAGACGGATGGCCAGCTATCAAAGAGATAGATCCGTTCGTGACTTGGACTGTGACCACAGTGCAAGAAATGTATGAGTCGGACAAAGAGCATTTTGTTACTATCGAGAGGCAATCACGAGAGGAGTTGATCCGTGCCTTCGAAGCCGTTGGCGACCGAATGTACGGTCTGGATTTGAACCATTATGGCTATTCTTTTGTGCCGGGTACTGTGGCACGTCTGGGAATCTGGAACCTGCAATCCCCGGCTCGTCCGTCAGTTTGGACGCCCAATCGCCCGTCCATTTGTCGCTCTTACGCCTGCTTCACATCTTGAGCAAATCAAATGGGGCAGGACGATATACAGGTTTTTCGAACTGTGAATTCAAACGTGTGAGGGAATTGTATGGCTACTCTTTTCTTCACCCGCAAGCGGATGTGGAGGGAACAATTGGCTGAACAGCAGTCCGATTGCCCAATTCGTGTAAGAACGGACGCCCCGAACGTAAATCGACCGACGTGACTGGACAGCTCCGAGTTTTGTTCGTTTGAAATAGTGCGAGTTCTGGCCCAGTTCAACGACGGTTGCACCGCGAATGGCCGCATTTGCGATGATCTGGAACACCGTATTGAAATACAGGTCAACGGCGGGATTGATGACCTCGTCGTAACCGAGATAAATCCCACGGTATTCGTGCCCGGCCCAAAGACTCATCGAGAACGCTAGAACGCGTTCACCCTCCACGGCAAAAGAGAACTCACAACAATCGGGAATCTGCCTGGCCACCTCCAGGAAAAACTCCCGCGGTAAATGTTCGAGCTTCGTTGCAGATCGACTGAGTACTGATTCGTACAACTTGTACGTTTCCGGACTGAACAGCCGCTCGATCGTCGCGATGTCCGACGTGGTGACAATTCGGATGCCGCTAGCGGCAAACTTCTTCAGGGAATGGCGAATGTTCGTCCGCCGTTTTGAACCAACGCTCGCAACGTAGCCGTCGAACGAATCGCATTTTAAATGGACAAGGTGCGTTGGAAGGCTTTCGGCCTTTCGATACCCCAGCGTCTCAAGCGTCTTCAACTGTGGCAGTTCGTCATCTGCGAATTCTTTCAGGATGATGACTCTGGCATGGTCCTGCCGTGCCACACGTCGCATCGTCTGATCGAAAAGATTCGTGATTGTCTCGTGATCGGCGCCCGACGCAAATCGAAGGCTGCTTTGACAAGCAGAGAGCGGCAGCCCACAAAACAGAATTCGGTACTGAACCAGCTTTGGTGAAATGCGGCGCAGGGATGCGAGAAACCACCGAAACCATGAGTCATTGACCAGTACGCCAACATCAATCCCGAACACACAAAGCACGGCGATCGCCACCGGTTCGCCCGAGGTATCACGGTAAAGAACGTACCGGAACCGACAGGTTTCCGACATGCTGGTTTCTATCGCCTGAAGCAACCGCAAATCCATAAAGACATCAGATGCGTCCCGGACTTGTTCCCACGCTGCGAAATCAACTTCAGCAACGAAAGACCAAACATGTTCCTTCAACGCAGCCTTTGGCAGCTCAGAACATGTTCCCGACTGACGCATCCGATACACCCGTTTCTTACATGCACATTGGCCCGGCACAATCGATGCGGTCCAGTCTGCGGACAATGCGGTGCTAATCGCCCAATTTCTCCCGAGGCAGTGGTTTCCACAACGCCATCCAGATTAACTGAAGCATCTTCAGTGGTTTGACGCGAATCAATCCAAACGCGCGAACGGTGGCCACGATGGCCCCCACGGACGGTTTGCTCGGTGAACAAAGGTAACTGTTTTTGTATTCGGGTCGGAATCGGCTCTTGAAATGGTCGATTCCCTTAAGGTTAAACAACATCGACAGATGATCTCGAAAAAACACCAGCGAATGCCGGATCAGGGCTTTATCGCCAGGGAGTACCTGCTCGCAGTTTCGCCCCGGAATGATACAAAGCATTAATTGTTCGACTCCTTCACGTTTCAATTGTAATACAATCTGGTGGATCAGGAACGGCACCACTCCCCGAACGGCGTCGTGGCGGCGGCGATAAATCTCCGTTGCCCAAAACCGCCCCCCAATCATTGGATTGCAAACGACGTAGCCTTCAATTCGACCATTGCCATTATTCTGCGTTCGCGCAACGAACAGTCGCCGGTACCCCAGTTCGTGCTCACTCAGCGTGCCATCGAAAAACGACAATTCGCTGCATTGTGCTTTTTCCTGCATCCCGGCGCGGCAGACCTCGCCCAACTCGCTCAAGATGCCAGCCCATTCGATCTGAGTGAAATCGAAGGGACGCAACTCTTCGATCCATACACCGTGACGCTTGCAGTAATTGGACTGCCGGCGCACCCATTCGCAGTTCTTTCCCGCAAACGTCACATTCTCAAGGTCGATTATGGCCTCTTCGCCCAACTTGTTGATTCGATATCCCGCTTTGCGGAAGAGCGGCAAGTCGACTTCGGGGATGCAAAAGAACGTCGCCCGCCAACGCCGGGATTCGACGAACTTGAGAAACTGCATCAGCAGTCGGGGACGCTCAGACAGGGGGGCGATCAGCCCGCCGCTCACCAGGACATGTCGCCCCACGCGCATGTACGAGATCAGCCCGCCATGATCCGTTGACCAAAATAATTCGCGTCCCGGGGCCGTTGCCAGATAGGAATCCGACTGATGTCCGAACGTGTACACGAACTCCTTTAGAAATGATTGGGCATCGAGAGTCCGTTCAACAATAGTCTTCGCTGTCATCAATGTCCCGTTCGCTTGTGTCACAGAGCCGAAGGGAGCATCCGTTGACATGTGTCGTGTATCCGGTGAGTAATCGGAGTTATACGCTTTCCCGGGATTATCGCTACGGCCAGACTCGACACATTTACGAAAACCCTGATTTGGAGGAATTATGCAACTCTTGCGCGACTCAAACCAGCCGCGCTCACCATCATCGTGAGAATCGCCGTAACAGTGACAAGCTGCATCCCCGCATGAGAGTACACCTGCTCCCTTTGTTTAATTCGTCTGGCAGCGATCACGTAAAAAGTAACAATCTGCAGCCAACACGAAAAACGAGATACACTCGATCCAGGCACATGCAGCCGTGATTGTTTGAAGACATGCGCGGCTCAGCCCCGACCGCAGCGTATCCCACGAAAACGAAGAATCGACACACCAGCCCCGTTCAAAACGTGCCTGCGACATTGGCGTGCGCTGATGCGTCGATTAGACTGACGGAGCGTTCGAACAATCCAGGGTTGGGAGGCTGTGATGTTTCAGGTTCTCGGCGGGCCCAAACGGCTTTGTTCAGGAGTCACCCGACGAGATCTGCTGTCGGTCGGCGGACTCGGGCTGCTTGGTGTTGGTAATGCATTGTTGACTCAGCATGCCCATGCGGAACTCGCAGCGCTGGAGTCTGCTTCCGAAGAGACACTGCCGGGGTCTGGCCGGGCAAAGAATGTTATTCTTCTCTATCTGTTCGGCGGGCCCAGTCATCTGGAAACGCTCGACATGAAGCCGCAGGCTCCTGTCGAAATCCGCGGGCAGTTACAGCGTATCGATTCCACACTGCCGGGATTGCATCTGTGCGAGCATCTTCCCCGTATGTCACAGGTAATGGATCGAGTCACTGTTGTCAGGTCTTTGAACCATCCCTGGAATTTTCATGGAATGCAGTACGCCACCACGGGAGCCCCGGAAGGGAGCGTTCCTCTGGAAGAGACGCTGACGCATCCGATGCATCAGCCGTTTCTCGGTTCGGTTGTGAATTACTATGATCAACTGAGGCGCGGTCCCAAGCCGCCGAATTCGATTCCCGACAATCTGATCCTGCCATTCCTGCTCAGTACTCGTCGTCCTGCCGCTCGTTATACGCCTCCGTTTGCGTCGTATCTGGGAAGTCGCTTTGATCCGATCTGGACCGAGTTTCGCGGTGAGGCAACGCGCAGTATCGTCCGACGTTCCCATGGTCCGGCAACCGAAATCCGCGACCCATACCTGGACATCGAACGCGACTGCAAGTTCCTGATTGCTGCTGAAGCTGACATGCCCGTCGATGTCACCGTGGATCGATTGAATCGAAGACGCTCGCTGCTCGAACAGATCGAAACGTTGCGAGTCGTCATGGATCGTCAGGCAACTCGTGGCAGTCATGACCAGAAGCGGGATCTCGCATTTACTCTGCTAGATTCGCCCGCAATTCGCGCTGCGTTTGATCTCGAACGAGAACCTGCCAGCGTGAGAGATGATTACGGAATGACACTGTTCGGACAGTCGACTCTGCAAGCCCGACGGCTGGTGGAAGCGGGTTGTCGATTCGTCACTGTCGTCTGGGATGAATTCGGACAATTGAATGCCGGCTGGGATACGCATGTTGACCATTACAACCGCTTGAAGGGCGAGTTGCTACCTGGGCTGGATCTCGCCTTCTCGGCATTGATCAGGGACCTCGAAGCTCGCGGGATGCTGGATGACACGCTGGTCCTTGTCATGAACGAAATGGGACGGACCCCGAAGTTTGAAGGGGAAGGACGAGGCCACTGGGGGCGTGCCTATACGAACTTTTTTGCAGGCGCGGGCATCAAGCGTGGGAACATCATCGGCAAGACAGATCCGATTGGTGCTATGGTGGCAGACCGACCTTTGACGGCCAAGGACATCCTGGCGACCATCTATCACTTGATCGGAATCAATCCTTATTCAACTCTGCCGGATAAGTTGAATCGTCCCGTGCCACTGACTCACGACGGAAAGATCGTTCCTGAAATGCTGGCGTGATCACAGCTTTCCCTGGCGACGTTGACCGCGAATGAAATCGTGCAATTTGCGGACTGCTCCATCCCATTGGCCTGCCCGACTATCGTCGATGAAGGATTTCAGCTGTCGATAGGCGGGCTCTGGCAATTCGCCTTGTTTGTGAAGTTCCTCGATCCTTGATGCACTCTTTTCCAGCAGTTCGACTCTCTTTGAAGCGACGGCGGTATAAAGGGCGTCGACTGCCGCAAGGACGTCTTCGCTTTCACCGATCTGCGCCGCACGGCCACAGCCGCACAGCAATACCATCGTCAGCAGCAGAATCTGCTGCGACCGGAAATACGCAATCGCTGTAAATCTTCGGTAATTGGCTGACACGGACATCTCGTCAGTAATACGAAACAACGGGTCATTCGAAGGTGTCCGCATCAATTTAGATCGCATCTCAATTAAGTTTGGCGTCCCGCGAGCATCAAACGACAGCGTCTCACCCATGTTTCGACGCGACACAGAAGTGCGACACGCACTAGAAATCTCCGACGATCTCGCTGCCAGCCCGTGTGGACAAGCCGACCCAGACAAACGGGTCGAGGTACTGCGATACGAATCGAACAGATCCGTCGCCCATCAGAATATTTGCCCCTCCGACGTGCTCGGAGTACATCTCATCTGTATGTCCAAACGGGTTGTTTGGAGCGTGAATCACAACCTGTGGGTGGTCATGCGTGTCAGGCCCACTATGTGCTCCGACCAGGCACCCCGCGCTGTTGCAGTCTGATGGAAAGGTCCCTTTGGGGCATGTCGCGGCGTAGGGAACGACGCCAACCCAGGTCTTGTTACTGAGAATCGAGCTGTGTTCACCAAGGAAAATCGTTTGCGAAAGTCCGTCAGTCACGCTGGACGCCGAAATTCTTGAATTCCGATAGAACGGCCCGTCGATCAAGGCAGGCTGATTTCCGTTAGCAGGAATCGGTTCTGGTGCTGAAAAATCATCGTAGTTTGTCACACGCCCCCACGGCTGATGAATGCCTGCATTCGTGACGTAATGTGAATGTGCAAATGTGATCGCTGGACTGAAAGGAGTTGGATTCCGGGGAGCGTAGGCGGGTGACCCGTTGTAACGTTCCACCAGAAATCCATCACTGCCACCAGTTGCCGAAGGACACAAAAACACGGTCATCTTCGTTTTCGCCAACGGAACATTCCGCGAAGCCCAGCACGGCTGGTTGATGTCGAACTGGTTGTAGAGAGTCGACTGATCTAGTGTTGGCAGCAACAGCGTCCCCCAGGCAAATCCCGAGACACCATTTCCATTGTCGTCGGGGTACGTCACCCCGTTATTGGTTCCTGAGACGTATGGATTTCCGATGTACGCCGGAGGAAACACGGAATACGCGTCATGGTAGTTGTGCAGTGCCAGTCCGAGTTGCTTGAGGTTGTTTTTGCATTGAGTGCGACGAGCAGTCTCGCGCGCCTGCTGTACAGCAGGAAGAAGCAAAGCCATCAGAATTGCGATAACCGCAATCACGACAAGCAGTTCAATCAATGTAAAGCCTGCTTGAACATTTTTCTTCGGGCGAAACATCATTTTTGATGCATCTCAACACAAAGTCGTACGCGACAACAAAAAGTTTTGAGTACTCAAAACAAGATGCGTGAAGAGTACGAAAACATCACGTCAAGGTCAAGCCAACACACCTTCATTTACGAACAGAAAAATGAAGGCCATTCGAGATCAAATCGTTCACGCCGATTTGCTGACAAACAGGCTGCGAACCGCGTTCTGATGCCGTTCAAGAAAATTCCAGCATGGTGATGATTATCTTTACGTTGCTGGCATTTTTCATGGTGGGAGGGACGGAATCATCAGATGATCCGTGCCGAAAGACGGAAGCAACGTGCGAACAAACGAGTTCTAAGTCAGGAAACTACCGGACGGAACGCTTGAGTTTTGACGCTACACCGCGACTCGGAAAATTCTGTATAATGCGTTCCGAATGACACCACAAACGAATGATCGTCTGTCCTGCAAGGCGTCTTTCAGACGCGGAAGACGGAGGAAATCAGAGATGCCACTTTATGAATACGCGGTCGTGAACCCTGACGGATCGTACGGGGAAACAATTGAAGTCCTGCAGCGGTTGGGTGATCCACCACTCAAGAAGCATCCAGAAAGCGGACTTCCAGTAGAACGACTCATTTCTGCAGCAAGTGTCCCGCGGCCCCCTGCCGAGCGAATCAAAGGTGACATCAGCAACAAAAGCCTGGAACGTCAAGGATTTACCAAGTACCAGAAAACCAAGACAGGAACGTACGAAAAGATTCTTGGCGACGGCCCAGACCTGATTCGTAAAGATGACCATGTCTAATGTCCAATGTTGGTGAGCCTCTCCGGCTTGAAATCATGGCGGCGAATCGACGCTCAATAATCGTTCCGGCGAATCGACGTTCCACTTGAAACCCGTCGCCCGACGCCAATTAAAAAGCGTTCTGGCGCGCCAACGATACATTGGAACGCCGTAGCCGCATGCCAATTAAAAAGC
>CAZSTW010000179.1:0-11864 GCA_964609845.1 uncultured Planctomycetaceae bacterium
CTTGTCCCGGTTGACCTTGTCCCGGTTGACCTTGTCCCGGTTGACCTTGTCCCGGCTGGTCCGAGCCTTTTTCTCCCGCCTTTTGCTGCTCAGCAATCTCGTTCTCAAGTGATTGAGACAATTGAGCCAGTTGCTCGCGGGCTCGCTTCAAGGATTCGACTTCGTCACCAAGTACGGATTCCGATGCTTTTTCAATCCCTTGTTTCAGCCGGTTGATACCTTCGCGGGCTTGTGCTTCTGCTTCCTGCGCTTCGGGAAGAAAGCCACTTTTCAAGAGCTTTGCAGTCGCATCGAGTGCCTGATCGGTCTTCGTTTCGCGCGTCGCACGGACGGTGTCGTAAAGTTGCTTCGCCAGCAGGGGTTCTGCCTGTTCGGCCTGCTCAACCACCTGCTTTGCGTCTTCCACAAGTTCTGCTGTCTGTCGTCGCTGTTCGTTGAACTCCGCTTCCAGGTTCTGGCGATTCTTGGCCTGTCGCAATGAGTGCTTCGATTCGTCCTGAACTCCCTTCAACTGCTCTGCCAGTTGCTCTTCACGCTCAGCAATCTGCCGCGCGGCGTCGCGCATGGAACGCATGGCATCGGCAAACCGACCTGCGGTCTGCTTCCGGAAATCTTCCTGCAGCTGCTGCAGTTCGCGTTCGGCCCGCGTTCCTGCACTCAGCGCCTGAGACAACTGACCTTCACGCAGCTTTTCTGCGGTGTCGACCATTCGCTGACGCGTCTTCTCGAGTTGATCGCGAGCCTCGTTCATCTTGGACTGCTGAGTCGACTGCGCCATCTTGTTTTGAGCTTCGTCGGCATCGTGCAGCAACTGCTGCTGATCATCACGAAGCCGTTTCAGTTGCCGCTCAAGTTCATCTCGCTCTGCTTCAGTTTTAGCTGTCCGTAATTCGGCTTCCAGTTCTTTCAGCTTTTCATTGATTCCCTGCTGACGGCGAGCGAGTTCTTTCAGCCGGTCAAGAACGGCTAGTTCTTCGCGTTGTGATGAATCGGCCTGCTTTTGTGCCGAGCGTTGCAGTTCGTAGCGATTCTGCTTGTTGTCGAGTTCCAGTTGAGCCATCTGTTCCTGAGAAACACTGGAACTTCCGCTCGATCCACTTCCGCTCTGCTGACTCTTCATCATCAGATGCTCTTTGGCCCGCAGTTTCAGCAGTCCCTGATAGGCTCCCTGTTCAGCGACGGACGCAACGTGCAGCGGCTGCATGCTTGAGCTGGCAATCGCATCCCCCAGCGATTTGTCCGCGTCAGCCATTCGCTCACCAATGACGGACAGAATGGGGACGAGATGCGGACTGGTGATTCGCTCTTTCAGCGATTCCAGTTGCTCGATTCCCTTCTTCTGACTTTCCTGAATGACTTTTACACTCTCACTGACTTTGGCATCGAAGCTTGGCTGAGGTGGCCGAGCCAGTTTCCATGTGGCCGTGACGATCTGTTTTTGCAGTTCAATCAACTGGTCCATTGGATTCTTTTGTTGCTGGCTGCCGGATGATTGTGACTGACCACCTGGCGGTCCTTCCAATTGCCGGAAGATCTCTTCGAAGGGACGGACCTCGGCAAAGTAAAGGTCGCTGGAAACTCGTCGTACCTGGCCATCCGGACCGTGATCTTCGGCAAAAATGTAGTACGAAACAAGTTCGTCGGGATCCACCTTCAAGTCTTCCAGTCGCTGCAAGGCGGACAGCTTATGATGTTCGCCACCTTTGAGAGTCGTTCCCAGTGAGACTGTGATTGGTTCACGTCCTGGGATTGTCACGACAATCCCGGCACTTAGAATTCCAAAATCATCCCACGCGGTCGCTTCTATCAGCATCTCTTCCAGCGGCGAAACTTTCACATCCTGGGCAGGAAAGGCCAGCTTGATCTCCGGCGGCGTGTTCGGCTTCACGTCGAAACGAAATTCTTCAGGATCACGATTCTGTCGTCCTGCCGTGTCAAACAGTTTCAGTTCCAGACGATGAGTCCGCTTCGGTACGAAATCGACCGAGTGGACAAGCGGATTGGCGGGATCAACAACAAGTGGAATTGAGGTGCCATCCTTATCCACCAGTTTGGCCAGTGCGACCGGCTTGTTCAGTCGGCAGGTGATTCCGATCGAGGTCCCTTCAACAACCGTTGCGACAAACGCGTCTTCCAGTCTTTTTGTTCCCAGTGCGGTATAACTGGGAAACGTCAATTGCAAATCTGACCGGACCAATGCAGGAAGGTCATAGACCGTCACCTGATATTCGGGGGATCGGCGACCATCGAAGTCGACTCGATAAGTGAGGTCTTGGGAAACTCGCGGCAACTGTCCGGCGAAAACCGGATCGTCCAGACTTTTGGTGAGGGGAAGAATGACTTCGTCTCCCGCAATGGGACGCCAGGCGAGGACAACATTGGCAGGAGGCTGGCTGGGAAATCTCGCCAGCACCAGCAGATTGCTTCCGCGTTCCAGTTCAATGGTTCCGGGTTCAATCACCGGCAATTCCGATTCGGATTCCAGAGGTCCCTTTGCCACTGTGGGCTTTGCAGCTTGATTGCTGGTTCGTTGGGCTGCGACGGGCCAGACATATCCGCAGACAATCAGAAATCCGACAAGCGCTACGGTTTGACGCAGAAACGCTCCACGCATTCGTTTCGCCGGAACGGCTTCCATCCAGTCGTTGATCCGGGAGTGATGAACTGCTTCCGAAATGACCTGGCGCTGCAAAACATTCCATCGCCCGGAATTCATGTCGGGGCTCTGCTCAAGTGCTGCCAGAAGTCGTGAATTCAGATCTGGAAAGGCCTGTTCGACCGTTCGCGCAATTTCGGTTCGGGGCAATGAGAGTGATTTTGACCGAGCCCAAAGGAGTATCGCGGTCAGGGCCGAGGCAACGGCAACGGAGCCAGTCGCCAGTGCCGACTGGGGGAATCCGAAAAACAGAGCGATCACGAGACCTGTGCAGGCGAGCCAGCACCAAGTCAGCCGCTTCCATAGCCAAAGCCGACCAAGACGATTTCCTACTGACGCTAACTGGTCGCGAAGCTGATGATCAAACATTAAGATTTTCTCCCGCACGGGGACGAACGCGAACGTGTTCTTTAGAATACCATCCACGGCAGCATCCGTCACGCCCGAAGATTGGCGTGAAAGCCGCCGGAATACGCACTTTGAAACTCAAAACCTGACTCGACGAGGAATTCCCGTGAAGCACGATGACGGCTGTGGTTGCCATGACCACGACCATGACCACGACAGCCACCATGACCATGATCATTCCGGTCCAGTGGACGAGATTACGTCACACAACGAAGTCTCGTATGCCGGGAACGGGGTGCAGTTCTTCTATCCCGAGGGATGGGAAGTTCAAGAGGAATCGAACGACGAGCAGACGATGATCACCGTGCAAAGCCCGGCAACCGCCTACTGGAGTCTCAGTCTGTTCGAAGGACATCACGATCCCGAAGAGATTGCCGAATCGGTCTTGCGAGCGTATCGCGAGATGTATGACGACATGGAGGTTCAGGAACCGGATGTCCTGGTTCAGGGCATCCCGGTCGTCGCTCGGGAAATTGACTTCGTCTGCATGGAACTGGTCAGCACCGCCTCATTAATTGTCTTTCACACCGCAACACAAACCGTCCTCGTGATCTTCCAGGCCGAAGATCGTGAAATGGAACGCGTCCGTCCTCTGATGGAAGACATCACTCAAAGCCTGAAATGCGATGTCTCGTGATCGCTTTCCGTCGTACTCCATTGTTGCGCATCCGACAGACGATCTGCCCACAATATGTCGTTCAAGCACTGATATCCACCAGGAACGTCCGCCATGTCCGCTCTTCCCACACCGGCCAATGATCCAACCCAAATCTTTGAACATTTCCGGGGCAGCTACGCGACGGAACTATTGACCGCCGCAGTTGCACATCTCAACCTGTTTCAAATCCTGGCATCAGAATCCATTCCGTCCGATTCACTGCGAGAAAGGCTCCAGTTGGCCCCCCGGTCGTTCGTCGTGCTGACAACGGCGCTGCGGGGGATGGGACTGCTGGACGTCGACCAGAACAACCGGGTGCAACTGACTGCCGTGGCCCGTGAGCACCTGATTCCAAACGGCGAGTTTTACGTGGGCGACTACGTTGGGCTGGCAGCCGAAAGCCCTGGTGTGATGGCGATGGTCGATCGGCTTCGATCGAACAAACTCGCTCCCGCAATGGAGACTGACGCAGGGGCTGCGTTTATCTTTCGCGAGGGACTCGATTCGGCGATGGAATCCGAATTATCAGCGCGACGGCTGACTCTTGCTCTGGCGGGTCGGGCCAAGAATGTCGCTCCGGTTCTGGCTCAGAAGCTTTCGTTCGGAAGCGAAACATTGCTGGACGTTGGGGGCGGAACCGGAATCTATGCGATCGCCTGTCTGCGCCAACACCCGAACCTCAAAGCCATCATCTTCGACCGTCCCGAAGTCCTGAAAGTCGCTGACGAATTCGCAAAGCAGTACGGCGTTGCAGACCGACTGACATGTCACGCAGGAGACATGTTTGCAGACCCGTTACCCGCGGCCGAGAATATTTTGCTTTCGAATATCCTGCATGACTGGGATGTGCCGGAATGCCAGCAACTGGTGAAACGATGTGCCTCGGCAGTGCAGCCAGGGGGACGTCTGATGATCCACGACGTCTTTTTAAATGACGAACTCGATGGTCCGCTCCCCGTCGCGCTCTATTCCGCCGCCCTCTTTTCACTCACTGAAGGACGAGCCTACAGTGGACGCGAGTATCGCGAATGGTTGATTGACGCAGGACTTATTCCGGGTGATCTCATCCCAACACTGATCCATTGTGGCGTGCTGACAGGGACGAAATCCAATTGATTACCCAGTCAGTTCGGCAATCGGACGCTCGAATGGTGATCGAACGCGGCATCAACCTCATTCCGTTGTCCTGTCCACGGGAGGAATCCAGCCCATTTTCTTGAAGAGCAGGAAAGTGGGTATCTGCAGAACGACCAGCAGTCCCCAAACCCCGATTCCGCCGAGTGCAGTTGCGGCACCCCCATAGAGAATGAAACCGATGGGGATACTGAAGAAAAAGAGCAGTATGGCCCCGATGGCAATCGTGACGAGACGTCGGCGAGATCGGTTTTCGTGCGCGATCCTCGTCACGATGAAAGCTTTCACACAGCGAGATGAAGTCGCCTACGGCACATTCGTGTAAACACGACTTGAGACAATAGATCCACTCAACGTGACCACATCGGTTCCATTGCCGCCGTCAACTTTAAGCGACGTAATACTGCAAAGTTTCACCGTCAGTGTATCGTTCCCATCTCCGAGGCTAATCTGCGATGTCCCTGATGAGATCCCCGTCAAGGTTATGGAATCGCTCCCTCCCGAGAAATTGAAGACGAGATTTATCTTACCCGTCACGTTATAGGTCACTGACGTCTGGCTGCTGGTTGCTGTTCCAATCCTGGTCGGACCACTTCCTTGAACCGTCAACTTTCCGGACGAATACGTCACGGCAACTGTATTGTCACCCACATCGTCCGTCAGCGTCAACGTCTTCGTCGCAGCGTTAAAACTTGAGTTGACATAGAAGTAGCCGATGGTCAAAACGCACGGTGAAATATTGCTCAGGTTCACGCCATCAGAGACTTGAAACTCAATATTTCGGGGAGTCAGCGTCGGGTTCGAACTGGTGTTTGAATACTGAACGGAACGCAAAGCCGCCTGGAACTGGAGCACTGTGGCTGTGGCATTGGCCGATGTCAGCGTCAATATTCCACTGCTGCTGTTGTAACTGCTGGTGATGTTACCCGTGGTCGTACTCGAAAGATTTGCGCGAAGCACATCCTGAGAAGCCACAACGTTCTTGATCTTCACCGTTGCACTGGCCAGCGTTGCACTATCAGCATCTGTCACCGTCAGCCCGACATTGAGGTTTTTCGGAGCCTGGGTAACACCGTAAAACTGATTGTTCGTTCCACCAAGAACCGGAGCACTGGTGTTGGTGTTGGTGGTGTCTGGGGTCGTATAGGAGCCTGACAGAGAGTATTGCCCCAGACTTCCATAGTCGGTGTATCCCGTTGTCAATGGATTGCCAAGTGGCGCACCTTCGACCTTCAAGTAGTACGTCCCCGCAGCAACAGTCTGGCTGAGATTCGCAATGATATCATCCGGGGGATTGACTGTCGTGATCAGCGAACCGCTTGAGTTGTACAAGCTGAGCTGAATATCGAGCATGCTGTTCGCCGGCCCACCCACGGCGTTGACTGTTAAAGTACCGGCACCTGCAACGATCTTGAACCAGTCCGAGTCGGCACCTGTTTCGATCACGCCACTGGCACTGATGTTAAAGAGTCCGCCCGATACGCTTCCCGGAATTGCAGCAGCAGTCCCCTGAGTGCTCGCGTAATCGTCGGCCCGATAACCAAAGCCGTTTTGAGTGGTGATGATCACCAGGTCATCCTCTGTATTGCTGGGATTGGCATATTCACCCTTGCTCCACTGAACCAGAGGGACGTAATAGCCAACGCCGAGGTGCGGAGCCCAAGCAACTTTGCCTGTTCCCTGCCCTTCGTAGTACTCGACGTGCCGCGCGTCGTTTGCAGGGAACTGGCCATCGTGATCGAGGCCTAATGTATGCCCGATTTCGTGAACGGCAGCATCAGCATTGTACTTGCCTTCGGTTCCCATTCCCTGCTGCAGGACAAAGCACGGAACATCGACATTGGCTGTATAATACCATCCAAACCCTCCTACGAATGCGACTCCACCGGCGCCAGGGGCTGGAGATGGGCTTGACACGCCAAACAACACGCGAATCCCCCATTTTGTATCGGCACCACCTGTATTGACCAGGTCTGCGACGGAAGGGGCTTCTGTTGTGACATCCACATCAAATGGAGAATAGCATTCGGCGACACGCTGCCAGATTTCGGTAATCCGGGTCAGTTCTGCTGCTGAAAAAGTTGTTGGTGCAGAATCCATATCAAATGCCGTTGTCACAATCGGCGAACTGCTCCACGGGGTACCCGTGGTCGTGTGACCATCAAAATCCAGGTAGATCTTTTTTGTCGCTGACGGACGGCTGTGTAACAGGAAGGCCGTTGCGGCAGGTGCAGCACTGGCAGGAACTCTCGGCTTCGCGATCGCTTGTGTCGCGGCAGCGCGTTTGAAATCCAGCGGAGGAGACGCGCAGGCGTATTTGCCGTCGATCAATGGACTGACGACACAGCAACTGCTATTGCACTCGTGAAGAGAACTCGCACACGACTGGAACCCCCCAAAAGACGGTCCAGGCGAGTGGCGACAAACGCTGTCAAGAAGACACAGCGCGACCAAACCTGTGAGGCAAAGCATTTTAGAAAAATGCTTCGTGGAAATACGAACCCTGGCAAAGAGAGGATTTACGACCACGGTGAATACCTTTTTTGGGGAACCCCTGAAGACCATCGAAATTATGGAATTGGTTCCAAAAAAATGCAAATCCCTTCCGGAATTCAGATAATGAATTTCAAGGAAACTGTCTTCCTGAACGAATCGCCTTAACGATGCATGCACAAATGAATCAGAAATCCATCAATAATGCGGTGGTCGTTCCTCTTTCGCATCTCGCATCTCAGGCGGCTCGGAAAGCTGCTGCAGTTTTTGCTCAAACCGTGCCAACTGATCCTTGCTACCTTTTAGCTCCAGATGCATGCTGACAAATGCCTGATGCATCTGCTCCAAGTCATGTTGCAGGTGCGCCACAGCCGTTTCCAGCTGGATTATTCGATCCGAAAGTACTGAATGGGTTTCTGAACTCACGCCAGAATCTCTTTCAGAACATGCCCATGGACATCTGTCAGTCGCATGTCACGCCCGCTAAATCGATACGTCAACCTGGTGTGGTCCATTCCCAGGAGATGTAACATCGTTGCATGCAGATCGTGAATTTCGACCTTGTTCTCCACCGCACGGTAACCGAAATCGTCCGTTGCTCCGTACGTCACTCCGCCTTTGACTCCCCCTCCAGCCATCCAGATGGTAAAGCCAAAAGGATTGTGATCTCTGCCGTCTGTTCCCTGGGCAAACGGCGTTCGGCCAAATTCGCCGCACCAGACAACCAAGGTTTCGCCCAGCAGCCCGCGAGCCTTCAGATCCTTGATCAATCCAGCAATGGGTTTATCGACCGATTTGGCATTTTTCGTGTGACCATCCACCAAGCCCCCATGTTGATCCCAGCGATCGCCATTTCCCCCCGGGCACGTCAGTTCAATAAACCGTACGCCTCGCTCCACAAGTCTCCGAGCTACCAGGCAGTTACGTCCAAACTGCCGAGTGTTGCCAAATTCATCGTTCAAGCCGTAAAGCTCTTGTGTTTCTTTGGTTTCGTTGCGCAGGTCAGTCAGGTGCGGAACGGCAGTTTGCATCCGTGCAGCAAGTTCGTAATTGGCGATCGCCGATTCCAGCGCATCCACATGCCCCAGTTTCTGAAGTCGCGACTGGTCCAGCCGGCGCATCAGCGCTAATTTTGCATCCTGAATTTCACGTGATTTTTCGCTCGGACGAATATTTGCCACGGGAGCTTCGCCCGACGTAAACACCGACCCTTGATAAGCAGCTGGCAAGAATCCGCTTCCAAAACAATCCATTCCCCCGGGCGGAATGAGTCCTCCATTAAGAACCACAAACGCCGGGAGATCATCACATTCGGATCCCAGGCCATAGCTGACCCAGGCACCGTGACTTGGCCGTCCCTGCAAACCACTTCCGGAATGGAGAAAGTAGTTGGCAAACGTATGTTCTGAGAACTGCGATACGACCGAGCGGACCACCGCCAGTTCGTCGGCACACGTTCCGACATGCGGAAACAGGTCACTGACAGGAAGTCCACATTCGCCATAGTTTTTGAAGGCCCACGGCGACTTCAACAGCTTCCCGATATTCGCAAATTGAGTCGGCTCAACCTTTCCCAGGACTTCGTAGGGGCTCTTGCCGTGATGCTTTTCCAGCATCGGCTTGGGATCAAAAGTATCAACCTGGGATGGACCACCATCCATGTAGAGGAAGATGATGTGTTTGGCTTTTGCTGGAAAATGCGTCGGCTTCGGTGCCAGCGAATTGCTCGCCGGTGTTCCAGCCGCAAACGCCCCATTGGTGGCCAGCATCGATGACAGTGCCACCGCCCCAAATCCATTTGCCCCTTGAGTCAGCATCTGTCGACGGGAAAGGGGCTGAGATAAATATCGCTGGCAGGGAAACATGGCGGACCTGCATTTCGTGTTTTGGTAATTGCCGTTTTGTACGCTGAAAGACTCGCACGGGACCGCAATCATGCTCAGCGAGTGAGCAGCTGCCCCGTCAGGCGATTATACCCGCCCTGCAAGCCCTAAACAAACCGAAACCGTTACCAACCCTTACCTTTGGGCGGGCGATTCAGCCATTCGTCAAGGTCTGCATCCTGGTCCAGTTGCTTCTGCAATTCATTCAGATTCTGCTGCCAGGGGTCGATTGCTGCTGCAGTCCAATCGGGATCATCGCTACGGGCAATTTCAGCAACATCAATCTCTCCAAACTCACCCAGCCAGTACGCGAGATCCTCACTTGGCTTTGCAGGACTTTTGGTGGAACTGGGAGGAGCCGGCTTTGCCGCTGCGGCAGCACGTGCGCGAGCAGCCAGCCGCTGGAGAAGCACTTCACTGTCAATGGTCTCTGCGCGTCGCTGACGCGCCGCCTTCTGAATCCGATGATCACTGGAAACCACCAGCAATTGCGTCGGAGATGGATGTGCTTCAATCAGCTCTTCAATCAAGGAATCGGCATCATGTCCGGGATCAGCGAATCGTACCAGCAGTTCCGCATGCCTCATGGAACGATCCAGCCCCGAAGGGGCTTCGATGGCATCGAACACAACCGTACAACGCACTCGCTCTTCCGTAGTCAATTCATTCACCAGACGGACCAGCAGTCGATGTCGCTGCCTGCGCAATTCTCCCGGGGCATACCGCGCCTGCGATAATCCCGCTGCATGCAACAGGTTGTAGCCATCAATCAGCAGGTACGGCACAGACATCATGGCACCAGTCGTCAGGAGCCTTCTGAGCGATAGCGGACTTCGCCATTGATCAAAACAGTTCGAACCTGTCCCCGCACCGACCAGTTTGCAAACGGAGTATTTCGGCTCTTGGAACGGAACCGCGACGGATCGATAGTCCAGTCCACAGCCGGATCAATCACAGTAATATCGGCGGGAACACCACTGGCCAATGACCCGGATTGCGGCAGTTGCAGGATTCCAGCGGGGCCAGTCGTCAGCTTGCTGAGTAATTGCAACCACGTCAGTCGCCCCGGCTCAATCAGCGTCTTGATGCAAAGCGGCAGCAGCGTTTCCAATCCCACGATCCCAAACGGAACCTGATCCAGTTCGCGATCTTTCTTTTCAGACGCGTACGGCTGGTGGTCGGCCGAGATCGCATCGATCGTTCCATCGACCAGACCATCAATCAGACTGGCGATATGATCCGAACTTCTCAGCGGCGGGCGAACCTTGTATCGCGAGTCATAAACCTGCATTTCCGCGTCCGACAGGGCCAGGTGATGAGGCGTGACATCGCACGTCACGGCAATTCCCTGCTGCTTGGCGCGGCGAACCTGTTCCACAGATCCCGTGGTCGAAATGGACATCAGGTGAATGCGTCCCCCGGTCAATTCCGCCAGCGCAATATCACGACTGACCATTATCTCTTCGGCGGCTGCGGGCATTCCCCGCAGCCCCAGCAGCGTCGAGAAATACCCCTCGTGCATCACTCCAGCAGCCGTCAAGGTCGGATCCTGCGGATGAACGAAGATCGGCCGATGAAACATGCGAGCATATTCCAGGGCTCGACGCATCACTTCGGCGCTGGCAATCGGCGACTGCGAATCGGTAAACGCCAGGGCACCGCTGCGGGCAAGCTGCCCCAAATCGGCCAGTTCGACCCCGGCATGCCCCCGCGTGACAGCACCCAGCGGATGAACGCGACAGTTTCCTGCTCGCTTGGCTTGCAGGACGACGTACTCGGCCGCCGCTGCGTTATCAACCACCGGTTGCGTATCGGGAAGTGCGGCGATTGTCGTAAAGCCACCTGCCAGCGCGGCTGCCGTTGCCGTTGCCGTCGTTTCATCTTCCTCGTAACCGGGATCACGAACGCCAACGTGAGTATCGATGAATCCAGCCGACACAATGCAGCCCGACGCATCAATCACCTGATCGACGTGGCCAAGATCACGGCCGATTTGAACAACCCGACCATCCCGCACCAGAACATCCGCGTCCTGGTCCAGTTGCTGGCTGACATCGATCACTCGACCACCGCGAATCAACAGAGAAGACATCGGCGGCAAGGCCCCTTATGGAATCCGAAGACAGAATTTATTGAAATATCTCAAGTCGCTTTCAGCTTTGTCGCGCTTCGTGCAGCAGCGACAGGCTGGCCATTCTGATGAACAGTCCGTTTGTCACCTGATCCAGGATGACACTGCGATCACCATCGGCGACTTCTGGAGTCAACTCAACACCCCGATTGATCGGGCCGGGAGCAAGAATCAACACATCCTTACGAGCCCGCTGAACACGAGCCCCATTCATCCCGAAAAAGTGGGCGTATTCGTAAATCGATGGAAAGAAAGCACTCCGCTGACGTTCCGCCTGAATTCTCAATAGATTGATGACATCCGTCCGCGGAACGATGTCGTCCAGGCTGTGGCTTACTTCCACACCGAGTCGTTCGATTTCAGGAGGAATCAGGGTCGCAGGTCCACAGACGATAACCTTCGCGCCCAGAGTCGTCAGTCCCCAGATATTCGAGCGGGCGACACGGCTGTGCAGAATGTCACCAACCAGAGCCACGGTCAAACCCTCGATCTGACCGCGAT
>CAZSTW010000180.1:0-11818 GCA_964609845.1 uncultured Planctomycetaceae bacterium
TCTGCACAGACGTGACTGTGGATGTGTTCCGTTGTTTCCGAACCCGTTGAGATTCGGGCAGTCATCAACTGGGTGAAACCGTCGAATAACCTGCGACCATCAGCCGGAACTCGCTAGCGTCCGGTTTCTGCAGATGCGTGTCTCCCGTCGTCCATCGAAACCGGACGCTAGCGAGTTCTGGCTGATGGATGTTTCGAAATTCACACCTGGCTGGTGGCCGCAACTGGCAAGCACAGAGATAAAGATGTGCGTAAGCTTGACTCCACCCTACATCCTCCCCAGCTTCAAAAAGGCATTGGCCCTGGATCTCCGTTCGGGTGGCAGGGGCCGTCCTGGCCTGCCCGTGCCGTCAAGCGACGGGTGAACGCGAAGCTCGCGACCTCGCCTGAAGTCCAGATGTGGATTATCCCGTTTGACGAACGTTCAATGTCAGTACCGAGCGCTAATCACGGGTGGCCCACCGCCTGGGGGGGCGGCCGCGCGCGAACAGGAATTTCGTTCATGGAGTCTTTACGTAAGCCAACTCAAAAGGCGAAGGTTGGACTTCAACTAGCGAACCTGCTGGGGTCACTCGGCTTCTTGCGATTTTGCCAGTACGAGAACTGAAATATCCACACTGTCAGGCAGAACATTGAACCAAGTCCAGCAAACGGACCGAATACGAGTCCTGTCATAAATCCTGCGGGATTGTGTTCGATGATCCAGACCCAGCAGAACCCGTGTAAAGCACCGCCGCCAGACAGCAACACGAGGGGAACAGTCGGAACCGTCAATACGACTGCCAGCCAGCGGCCGGCTGGGTGACTTCGTAGCAACAAGAGTCCAGCGGCGATCCAGGGGCTCGACAAGGCAAGGCCAACTAACAAGAACACCGACAAGGGAGGCACGCCAACACCCACGGGCATGTGGTCTCCATGCCCTCGCACGTAGTCCGAAAGCATCATCAATCCCAACTCAACGGTTGGGCACGCTGCAAATAGCAGCGCGGCGATGCCCTGAAGCCGAGAACAGGGAGACTCGTTCATGGTGATGGATTTCGTTTGCCTGCTTTGGGCCACTCCGCCGTCTCGGTCAGTTTATGGTCGCTCTCGACGTACCAATCCAGGGCATGCGTGTCGAGCAGTAGTCTCACGGCATGTATTCCTCAAAGTCCTGCAGATGTTCGTCATCCACTGCGGCAATGGAAATCATTCCCTTTCCCAACCCCGGGCCAGGTCGAAATCGTGATTTCGGCACTGGTTGACACACCCGTTTCGCGACAGTCTGCAGGTTGTCGGTGATCATGAGTTCTTCACCCGGGGTCATCTGGCAGATGAGTTCTTTGAGTTTCGTTTGAACCTCCTCAATAGTCACGGTCGCCAAGAGTCAATCCTGCTTTTTATACCTTCCCTGATCCGCGACACGCTCCACTTCCATAATCACATCAGCCGGAAAGTCGTTGCTACCACCGGGTCAAGCCGGGCGGAGAGCAGTTTCAAGTGTTGATGATTCATTGGTAGCCTGCAGTTGCTGGTCCCGCCGGGACAAGCCCAGCGGAAACCAATCTTACAGACACACTCTTCTGAATGACACTTTCAGGTGAACGACTCTCTCTTCTGAATGGCACTTCTGATTGGATTGCTCCGGCGAATGGTACGTACGGGCGAACCCAATCCTGTCGTCGGGCCCGGCAGAGGAGATTTCCGTCGGACTCGCCCCGGCGGGATCACAACTGTCCAGCTACCCCGTCAGCGAAGTATCGAGTCTGGCTCTCCGCCCGGCTTGACCGGGTGGTAGCAACGACTTTTCGTACGCAGGCGACTTTGGGGCAGGTAGCCCCTGAGAAACGAACGGTTATGGAATCAGTAGAGCGCCCGGTTAATCTTGAGGATTGGCGCACGGATGGTACGGGCGGCGGCTTTGAACCGCTCGAACCGTCTGACTATTTGCGGCTGACCATTGAAACCGCACGACAAAATCTGTTCGCGGCGGCCCCACCCTGTTTGATGCCTGCACACACGCGGGGGTGAGGATTGACAGCTGATGCATGTTTGATGTCATCGAAACAATTGCCGTCGAGCGATGGCTTTGTACGAAGGTTCGCGGCCTCGCCTGAAGAATCGAGACACGAGACAAATCAATTGCCAAACATGAACACGGGCGGCCCAAATCTGCCGCCCGTGGCACCCGTGCGAATTCTAAAGAAAAAACGCCATAAGCTGATGTAGCTTATAGCGTTTCAATGTCGGGCTGACAGGATTTGAACCTGCGACCTCTTGACCCCCAGTCAAGCGCGCTAGCCAAGCTGCGCCACAGCCCGAATTTCTGACGACCTGCTGTGGGAGATAAATCTCCCTCAGGTCGGCAGACGCGCACTATCGCAGTCGATCGGCTGGTTTGCAAGTGTTTCGGCTGACAATTGAGCCCAAATCCGGGTTTCAATTTCGCTCGGTCTTGCCCCCTGGCGTCTTCTTCGGCATTTTTGGCTGGACTTGATGTTGACCTGCCTGCGATTTTCTGAGAAATCCACCTCGCCAATCGGCGGTTTTGACCGGTCCCGGTGTTGATTCGGTTTCTTCCAATCAAACGCTGTGGATGCAACGCTGTTTTCACGAATCTAGGGCGAGGAACGTCGTGCGAATTCCACTTATTGCGGTTTTGACCGTGCTGGTGGTCCATGTCACTGAGGTCTTCGGGCAGGCTGGACCGCTCGATCCTCAGGGATTGTTCCGCATTTCGACCGAAGACCGCTTGCCTCGTTTGTCCATTCCCTCCGTCTTTCGTCAGGATCGTCCGCAGGAAGCTCCTGTCGTTCGTGGTCAGAATCCACAAACCTTTGAAACGCCAGCCATTACGCCTCCCACAACTGGCGGGGCGGCTCCGTTTCTTGGTGGTGATCTGCGTGACCCGTTCCTGTATGGCGATCCCGTTCTGGGGGGGCAGCCGGGGGCACCCATTCTGTCCGGGGTCAATGGCCCACAGCCTTACCGATTCGGGTTCACTCCGAAAATGGACTACACCTATCTAGCTCCGGCGGGATCTCAAAGTCCCGGGCAGGGGCGTTTTGGTTCGAACGAATTCAACTTCGAGTTGGCACACACTCAGCAGGTCGGGCCAGGGTGGATTCTGACAAATACGCCTCAGTACGGAATTCGACTGTGGGATGGTCCGGGGACCCCGGATCTGCCTGGTTCGGTTCAACGCCTCGGCTGGGATTTCACTCTGGCAACGCCGATCGTCGGGTTGTGGAGTATGCAGCTCGATTTCAATCCGTCGATCAATACCGACTTCAGCGAGAGCCTGGGCCGCGAAGGGGTGAACCTCGACGGGAACGCCATGCTGTTTTACCGGGCGTCGCCTCAATGGATGTTTGTGCTGGGGGTCGGTTACTGGGACCGAGTCGACAAGATTATCCTGCCGTACGCCGGGGCGGTCTGGAATCCGAACGACCAGTGGGAACTGCGGTTGCTGTTTCCGAAAACACGCATCAGCTACTTCCTGGGGACCGTCAATGACGGGGCTCACTGGCTGTACGCCTCGGGTGAATACCATGTCGAATCGTATCAGATCAGTCAGCCGGGAATCAGTGGCCAGCAGGTCCAGTTCCAGGACTGGCGGATCGCTGTGGGGCTGAGGAGTGACCACACGACGTACGACAAGTTCGTGGAAGTGGGGTATGTCTTCGGTCGTAACGTCGATTTCCTGAAGACGACGCCCGGGTTCAGCATCAACGACACCTTCATGCTGCGGGCTGGCGTGAAGTTTTGATGCGTCGTTTCTGGGTTGAAAGTCCATTGGTTTCGGGGTGGCCCGGCTTGTTTCAAGCCGGGGGCCAAAGGCCCAGGAAACTTGAAGCCGACGTTTGAGATGCGTTGACGTTTGATCTATGAGGGCGGTTTTTGACGGGTTTCTTGTGCTGCGCACTCAGCTTGAGGCAAGCTGGGGCGCCCACGCATCGGGGCAAACGTCTTTTTCAAGGTAGGGTGGGTCCCATGTTACCCACATCTCGTCCGGTTCCGATGGACGACTGGAGACACGCATCTCAAGAAACCGGACGCTAGCGCGTTCCGGCTGATGGTCGCAGGTTATTCGACGGTTTTACCCAGTTGATGACTGCTGGAATCTCAATGGGTTCGGAAAAACGGACGACATCCAGAGTCACGTCTGTGCAGACGCAGGGTGGAACCAACTCGCTTCGAGCGCAGGACCACCAAATGTCGCGAAATGATGGTGGGCCGGCGCGGCGAAGCGCCACTTGTCCACCCTACATCCCTGATCTTGGGATATTACACCGTGCAACTTCGGCAAAATCTGCCATATGGACCTGCGTAATCGGTTCAATTGTTAATTTTTGAATCTTCGTTTTTTCACGGATAACCCGCTTCCCCGTTACAACCGATAGTTTCAGCATTAACGGATATTTCATCATCCGTTCAAAGTGCTCTGCAAATGTGGGTGGGGGGGGAATGATGCGGAATTCATACTGTCAAGGCGGCAGTGCGCCCGTTGATCGATCAACAGGCTGGACCCGGATGACGGGCTGGGAACGAGTTCGGCGGTACGCCACAGTTGCTCTGTCCTCACTCGCAATGGTTCACTCGTCACTCAATACGTGGGCCCAGGACGGTGTTCCTGCGCCACTCACGCGACCCATCATTGCTTCAGCGGGCCTGGACCCGCGAGAAGTCGATTTCGATCGTTCGCAGCATGGCGTTCAGCTTGTTGAATTCGAAGCACCTCCTCCAGCGCCGATGGAGTTCACGCTCGAAGAGCGTCTGAAGCAACTGGAGCAACAGTTCGAGAATCAAAAGTCTGAGTCGGAATTGCTGCGCAATCGTCTGTCTGAAATCAGTGCGGCCAAGGAATCGAAGCCTGATCCCAAATCGTTCAAAGGGGGCTGGAAAAACCAGTTGAACTTTGAATCGGCGGACAAGAATTTCACCGCTCACTTTGGCGGTCGTACTCAGTTTGACACCGTCTGGTTCCAGGACAGCGCCGCGTTCGGAGTGAACAACGGTGCGGGTGATGCAGACGCCGTTGACTTCCGACGTGCTCGTTTCCGCATGGAAGGAACGATGTACAAGACGATTGAGTACATCTACGAATACGACTTCGTGAACAGCGTCAACGACAATGTTGGACTGCAACCGGCGTCGCCTGCCAACGTCATTAATGTTTCCGCTCCAACGGACCTGTTCTGGACATTTCGTGAGATTCCCGTGGTCGGAAATGTTCGCGTCGGTAACCAGAAGGAACCGATCGGCCTGGAACACCATACCAGCAGTCGTTACCTGGACTTCATGGAACGATCTTTCAATCAGGATGCTTATACTGGCCCGTTCAACAATGGCTTCACGCCAGGCGTTTCGATCTTCAATCACTTTGGTGAAGACGACCGTGGCTTGTGGCACTTCGGCGTGTTCAAGAATATCGTCAACGTGTTCACCTACGGTGTTGGCGATGGTGGCTATGCCGTTGACGGGCGATTAACGTACCTGCTGTGGAATGAATGTGAAGGTCGCCAGTTATTGCATGTGGGAGCATCCTACAGTCACCGCGATCCCATCAATGATGTATTGCGGATCCGATCACGAGCATCCCTGCGAAACGGGCCGGGTTCCTTGAACCCTGTGCTGGCTGATTCCGGAAACTTTCTTGCGGACTCCCAGGACCTGGCAGGGGCCGAAATGTCACTCGTGCTGGGTTCCCTGCAGATCCAGTCAGAGTACATCGTTTCCTCAGCATCTGACGCGCGAAATCTGACCAACACGGTGAACTATGGTGCATACACGACGAACGGCTATTACGCGATGGCCTCGTATTTCCTGACGGGTGAGCATCGCGAATACGAAAAGAAAAACGGTGCCTTCGGACGCGTGATTCCCAATCGGAACTCACGGTTCTTTCCCAAGAACTGTGAAGAACGAGGCTTCGGAGCCTGGCAGGTGCTGGCTCGCTATTCATCGCTGAATCTGAATGATGGGGCCTTGCGCGGTGGACAGATCTGGGACTGTACACTGGGGATCAACTGGTTCCTGAATCCGAACATGAAGGTTCAGGCGAACTATGTTTACACGGATCGCAATTCGCTTGGCAGCCCCCAATCACCGGCTGCAGGCATCATCCATGGATTTGGTATGCGACTGGCTCATGACTTCTAACGGACTGAGATTGGCGAGGTGCGGGCTCAAAAATTCATGCGATAGTGTTCTGAACGCTCAGGATGTATCTCCGCATCACCACTATCAGAATCGTAGGAATACCCAGGATCATTAAGAAAGCCATCAAATCGAGAAGTCCCCATCGCAACTTTTGATAGGCGATTTCCGCCGACTGAAACGACGAAGGCTGCGACCCGATTTCGCGGAGTCGTTCATCAAGAGACGATTGATCTCTGAACAACGTGCATGAACCTGTTGACTTCGTGATCAAGTGAAACTCATTTCGGACAGTTTCGAAATACGCCACATCGTCATCAAAACCGATCCGCACAATGCTGAATTGGCGTTGCTGCGGTGACGTCACGAAGGCTCGCTCCGGTGTGTCGATCATGCACAAGTGGTAGCCATTCCCAAGTGGGACTTGCCACGTATCGCCAATGCCTGGGTCAACTTCACGCACCGTCTCACACCACGTTGCATATGCTACGAAACCTGCAAACACACCGATAACCGCAAGAGGCGGCAGTGCCATCGCCGCGAGAAAGATTCGCCAACGTGCACCGCCATGGATTCGCGAAATCCAAAATGGCAGCGCCAGACCAATCACCAATGACACGACAATCGCGATGGTCATGCAGACAGCGAAAAGCATCGAAATAATAAGACTCAATTCCATATCGCCCCTTACTGACTCATCCAGCCCACAATTACTTCAACTGCCGCTGCAGCCATTCATACGCTTTCAGGCGTTCGGCTTCCGGAAAGTCATGGGGGGCATCGGGAGTGACGAGTTGCAACTGCGATTTCGCATCGAACAGTGAATAGACGTCGCTCCCCTTCTGGAATGCTTTTTTGACTCCATCCAGATCGAAGTTGCTGTCGTGAACGGGCGAGTTTGAAAAGAGCCCGCGAGGGGCGAGGGTTCCGACGATTTCGTAAAAGTCGAACGGGACTCGGTCAGGATCGTTGCCATAGACGTCGCGAATGCGGGGCATGTAGCGGTCACTCGTCCAGCCTGCAAGCTTTCCTTTGTAGTAATCGTGAAACGGCGTGAAGCCGCAACTGGTGACGACCGCTTTCAGGCGTTCGTCAAATGCGGCAGTGAACAGGGCGTTGTGTCCGCCGAGTGAATGTCCGATCACGCCAATTCGGGATTTTTCGACGTTGGGGAGTGATTCGAGCAGATCGACCGCTCGCATGTTGTTCCAGATCGCTTTCATGGAACCACTGGCATAATGAGCTCCCTGCTTTTTGAAGTCGTAGGGGTACTCGCCAAATGACGGATAGTCGGGAACGATGCAGACAAATCCGCGTTCGGCCAGTTCATGCGCGTAGTACAGGGACTTGAGTCCCCCCAGACCCGCCGGTTCATTCTTCCCGACGTTGTTGGTCTGGTGCAGGCAGAGCATGGCGGGGGCCTTCTGAGTGTCGGTCAGGCCATGTGGAATCAGCAGCCAGGCGGGGACGCGGTCGCCCGGTTCGGGCGTGAACTTCAGTTTTCGGCGCAGGTATTTCTCGGTCCGTTCTTCCGAAATGACTTCGACATCCAGGGGAACTCGACGATCATTGCCAGGCAGAGGCCCCATCACCAGCTGTATGTTGGCGCGAATGTGGCTGACTCGCACAGCCCAGTCGGCTTTGGTGGTGACAGGGCGTTCGTTACCGTCGGCGTCGCGAATGACCAGCAGGCGGGAGTGATCTGGATACGCGATCGGTTTCGGTTCATCCGCGAACGCTTGCGCTGCGGCGAGGACCGTAATCACCATGGCTGCTCGCTGGACCGCTGGAATCATCTTCGTTTCCTGAATGGAGTACCGCGTGGCGTAAGAGCGAATTCGGGCCGTTTGCACGGACGCTGAGTATCAGACTAAAAATGGGAGCCGGATACAACGAATCGTTGAAGTGCGATGATGCTGACGAAAACGAAACCACGAACTCGCAAAATCTGAAGGCCAATTCGCGGTGGCGCGCGTGACGAGAATCCCGGCATGAAGTAGAGTGCTGGACGTTCCTGATTTCCAAGTCACCAAAGTTCTTGTCGCTTGATCGTCGCATGGCCATCGAATTCAACTGTCAGTACTGCTCAGCAATGATTCGCGTTCCTGATAATGCCGGGGGCGGCAAAGGGAAGTGCCCGCGTTGTGCACGCCGAATCACGGTTCCAAAAGTCTCCACCAAGGCGGCTCCCAAGGTCCCCGGTCCTGACGATCTGTTCGTCGCTCCTGAGTCCGATGAGCCCATATCGGCGGCCCCGGATGATTCTGATGTCACGTTCGCCACGGCATCGCCCGATGAATTCGCCGAGGCTGCCGACGATCAATTTGCTCCGGCTACGATCGATGTCTTCTCACCTGCCGCACGTCCACTGGGGCAACTTCCCGTTGCGGCACCTCGCAAGGCGCTCCCCCCTGGATCAATCGCCAGCAAGCTGAAGAAAAAGAAGAGCGGAGGCAGCTGGCTCATTCCAGTCGGGTTCGGACTGGCGCTGATCGGTGCCGTCGGCTGGTTTGTCTGGCAGCAGTATCAGTCCGAACGACTGGTGGGGGAACTGACGGCGGAATACGCGCCCGTGCTGGAACTGGCTGCGGCAGACGTTGATCGCGGATTGTTCAAACAATCTCCTGACGAATTGAAGAGTGTCTTCGATGAACTCGAGAAGTCATCGGTCCCATTCAACAGTTCGTTGATGCAGGTTCTGATCGGGGCCAACAAGCGTACGATGGAAGTTCGCATCAATGCCGGGGTGCAGACTCAGTTCTATCGCGTCGATATCCAGAACGATGTGGCGTTGATCAACTACCGCAAGAAGCACACGTTTGAACTCGAAGAATACCGCGTGGCAGAACTGGAGCGGGCAGGGACGGATTTTGTGAACGACTACAAAAAGGTCCTCGATAAGTCCGCGGCCAAAAGTACGTTGAACGACTACAGGAACACGCTGGGACTGCCCGCTCTGGTACGTGGCCTGGGTCTTCAGGTGGAAGCTGTCTATGGCAATGCTCCTTACCGTTGCGTCTATGAGGACCGTGAAGGGGCTTTGTATTTTCTGCTTCCCGCCGGAGCCAAAGGTTTTGAAATCCGTGGACGCAAGTACAACGGCAAAGTCATTTTTCCGGGCAAGTATCAGGTGACGGTCAAGGGTGAGATGAAAGCTCCCTCTACGGAAAATACAGAATCGCCGGCTGAGAAGAAAAAGAAAAAAGTGAAGCCGCTGGAGCCGATGGAATCTGAAAAGACAGATTCCGACGAGATGAAGAAGGATATGGACATGGACAAGGATAAAGAGATGGGCAAGGACAAGTAATCGATCCTGCCTGCGCTGCATGTCTGCTGAGGTTTGACCCGGTTTCGAATTTCACTGAACGCATTTCAAAGGGCGCCCCATGTCACTCGATTCGAGCAACTTCCGAAGCGAGCTTCCCGGTGATGGTTCTGAAGTGGGGCGGCGAAACTGGTTGAAAGGTGTCGCTGCGGCATCGCTGGCAACCATCGGTGGCAATCTTGGGACAGAATCTCCCGAATGCG
Source organism: uncultured Planctomycetaceae bacterium (assembly GCA_964609845.1). Lineage (GTDB taxonomy): Bacteria > Planctomycetota > Planctomycetia > Planctomycetales > Planctomycetaceae > Schlesneria. The sequence goes on from CAZSTW010000180.1 coordinate 9,666, forward strand.
TGGCGGCCGATCGCGACGCACAGCCGCGCCGTACAGGTCTGATTGCCGAAGAAAATCTGAAGCCAGGTTCGACCGACTGGCAGTTGACTCGTGTCCGATTAGACAAGACGGGCGGCTTTCGATCGCCATGGATTGAAGGTTATTGCTCAAGGCAAAGCGTCGCGGCAGGCGAGACCATCGACATCATGGTTTCGACGGACCCGCCCCGGCCGTTCAAGATTGAGATCTTCCGCACAGGCTACTATCAGGGCCGCGGGGCTCGCCTGATGGCGACGCTCGGGCCCTTTGACGGAAAGAAACAGGTTGTTCCGACACCCGGTGAAAAGAACCTGCACGAATGCCGCTGGCAGGCTTCGACTTCGCTGAAGATCCCCGCCGACTGGGTCAGTGGAGTCTATCTTGGTCGCTTAAGCCTGCTGGCGGATGACCCGGCTGCGGGGTACTGGCAGAACTACGTTGTTTTCATTGTGCGGGATGATCGGCCGGCAGACATCCTGCTGCAGTGCTCGGACAATACATGGCAGGCTTACAATCGCTGGCCGGATAACTATTCCGTCTACACGCATCCGAAGGGGACAGAAGGCCCCTGGGCCGATGTCAGTTTTGATCGGCCGTACTCCAAGTACGCGCAAATCTACGAAAATCCTCAATCCCTCGGGTCGGGAGAATGGTTGTGCTTCGAGTTTCCGATGGCTTATTGGCTGGAACAACAGGGCTATGACGTTTCGTACTGTTCCAACAGTGACATGCTGACTCCCGAAAGAGGATTGAAATGTAAAGCGTTTCTGAGCGTCGGACACGATGAATACTGGGATATCCGCCAGTACGAAAGCGTCGTCAAGATGCGCGATGCAGGTGTCAACCTGTTGTTCTTTTCAGGGAACTCTGTCTGCTGGGTGACTCCGTATCGAGACAGCAGCAGCGGGGTAGCGAATCGGATCATGTTCCGTGGCGGACCGTATGGAGGGAAGCATACGTATGCCGAGTTGCGTGAGAAACTGAACGGTCCATTTCCTCATCGCGGCCCCGACGAAGGCTATTTGATGGGTGCTCGAAACGTTGATCCGGTGAATGGTGGTGGCGACTGGATCTGTACGAAGCCCGATCACTGGATCTTCGCCGGGACTGGTATGAAAAAGGGAGATCGAATTCCTGGGCTGATTGGCTGGGAGTATCACGGCGATCCTCCGACTGACATTCCAGGTCTGGAAATTGTTGGTGAAGGGACGGCGCTGCAGGGGGGGACTCGACCGCAACATTGGACAGCGACGATTTACCCGGGCCCGAAAAACAACTTCGTCTTTAATGCGTCGACCATCTTCTGGTGCCAGGACCTGTCGAGTCCTCCAGGGCACATGCTGCCATGGTCTCATTGGAGTCGACCCCACGGACCGGATGAACGAGTCCAGAAGATCACCACCAACCTGCTGCGACGTGCGATCAGCTGAGCCACTGTCGTTCAATTGTGACACTTCGCCAAGAACGTGGACGGGAGTGTCGATTTCTACGTGGCCCGTTCGACTATGGAGTGGCTGCCCGGCGAATCTGTTTACCGGGCGGGTTTCCAAAGGGCGGACAAAGTGCGCATGCGTGAGGGCTGAGTTATGCGAGTGATGGTGTTGGGCAAGGCGACCAGAGAGACCGAAGCGGGGGAAATGCCAACCCCGGAAATGTGGAATGAGATGGAAAAATTTAATGACGAGTTGGTGAAGGCAGGAATCGTGCTTGTCGGTGAAGGCCTGGAACCAAGCTCATCGGGCGTTCGTGTTCGTTGCACCGGAAAGGACCGAATTGTTACGCAGGGCCCGTTTGTCGAAACCAAAGAGTTGATTGCTGGTTATTCGATTTGGGAGGTGACATCGATGGAAGAAGCCATTGCCTGGGTCAAACGCTGCCCGATGTCTGACAATGCAGAAATCGAGATTCGCCCGATTTTTTGTTACTCGGAAGAGGAAGTGAGCGAAATCGTCTCTCAAGCCAGGTGAGGATGCTGGCGCGGGACCATGAAGTAACGCGGGGTGGCCCAGCTTGCTTCAAACTCGATCCGAAAAGTAGGTCGGGACACGCTCGCAGCCCGTGGTGAAAGTCGTCGGGTGGCCGGGACTGAGGCTTTGCGAAGGAAGGCCCGGTCTTCGTGTGGAGCGCACATTCCG
>CAZSTW010000181.1:0-9874 GCA_964609845.1 uncultured Planctomycetaceae bacterium
AACGACAGCGTCTAACCCATGTTTCGACGCGACACGGAAGTGCGACACGCACTAGGCCGCAGGACTGGCGTCGAGCAGTTCTTCAATGACTTTGACAAGTTCGGGAAAATGAAACGGTTTTGCGAGAAATCGTTCGTCAGCAGAAATTGTCGGTGGCAGGTCTGACCCGATCAGAACGCGATTGGATTGCTGCCAGCGTGACGTGACTGAAGCCGCGTCATGTTCCGCATCCAGATCAATCACAACAACTTTCGGCGAAGCCCCACTCGTGCGCTGGGGAATTCTGAAACCGCGACTGTGTTCGACGGTGGCGCCGCGAGGCTCAAACACGGCTTTAAGAACCGTTTCTGTGTCTGAAGCTCCGCCTACCACCAGCACTCGCCGTGAAACTTCCACTCGGTCGTCCTTCCATGTCTGACCGGGAGATCGTCGAGGCGACGATACCCTTCTTTCCGCAGAGCCGATCCTTCGGCCCGGCGTTTTGGGGACTGTAGTCGGAAGTGAAAACCCTGTCAAAATCAATTATGAGGTGACCAGAGTTCAGGCACCTCAATGCGATGACACGTTCGAATAATGGGATACCAAATCACGGATTCGGCGATTCGCCGAGATAGACGCAGCCGGAGGTGCATGTTTCCGAGACCATGAGTTTGCTGAGCAACGGGAGTGACGGTTTGAGCCTGGCCCAGATCCAGCATGCCAGAACCTCACTCGTCGGATTCTCCAGACCTTCGACATCATTCAGGTAGTTGTGATCCAGACGATCCATGATCGGCTGGAAGGCCTTCTTGATGTCCGCAAAGTCCATCACCCAGCCGAGTTCGGGATGGAGGTCTGATTCGACAAATACGGTGACTCGAAAGGAGTGCCCATGAAGCCGGCCACACTTGTGGCCCGCCGGGACGTGAGGCAGCCGGTGAGCCGACTCAAACGTGAACTCCTTGTAAATCTCCATCCGAACTGATCCTTTTCCCCGAATATCGGGAACCTTGTATTCTGGCGGGCTGTGTCCAATCAGTGGCATGCCCGGCAGGTTTTCTTTCGCGAGTTTTGTGATTTCCGGGTGCGAAAGGCTCCGCTCAAACGGCGGTCTCGCTGACGATCACAAGATTTTGCAAATTGCGAAGTTATACGATTCGGTGCAACCTCTTGCGTCTGCAAACAAAAATACGCCCGGAGGGATTCGAACCCCCGACCGACGGATTAGAAATCCGTTGCTCTATCCAGCTGAGCTACGGGCGCAAGTGATTTTCAGATAGAACTTTATATCGGACGAATGCTTTCAACAGTCTTCGTTAACACACGTAAAAACAACTGGTTGTTGATGTCATGCTGCATGGTTCGAATGCCATGCTGCCAACAACAGATACGCTGTCTGTACCACGAATTCCGTCAAGGACAAACTCCTCGGGAAGAAGCAGTCTAGCGGGTCGGTCAAATCAAGCAAGCAAGCCAGCCAAGCCTTATCCCGATTTCACTCGATTCCCGTATGCGACGGGGGCTGAGGCGGGAAGGTTCGTGGTGAATTCGACTTTTTCGGACGTTGAAGAGATCCACTGGTCACTTAAGAAGTGCAACTGAGATCGAAAGCAAACGTCCCCATTGATAGGCTGCGGACTGTTCGTTGTGTGCTCACGAACGTAACTGAGATACAACGGCTAAACTTGTCGATCGGAATTGCCCTGATCATGGCCTTCAATGGATTCGGCTCGCTTCCGATAATCTACATCGGTGTGCAGCACCAGGTTGGTTCGGCAACCGTATCCGTCTATTCTCCTCGGGGAGAACCGGATGAAATCCTGATCCCGATCAAGACATTTGGAGCTTCGGATACAGGATTCATAGACACCGGACAGAGCGTCCAAGTCTACGTTCGGAACTGGTACAAGGACGACATGATCCAGTTTTATCCGCGATGGACATTTTTCATCGCGCTGGGCATGGTTGTCATTCACCTGGCACTGAGTTTCTGGAAACCACGACGACCATCGGCTGGTACGCAGTTGGCCGAAAATCGGTGACGATCACTTTACTTTACAATGTTCGATGCCGGTGGTGAGGCGATGGAGGTTCGTGGTTGGGACGCTGCTTTGTCCAGGAACTTCTTGAGCGGAATGTCGTAATACCTTGCCCCGGCCGTTGGTCCCGTATTCTGCGACCGGCCGTCAACCGTCATGGTGAAGATCCGAATCACAGCACGGTTGGCAAATTCCTTCGGGACCTCCACTTGACCGGTGAGTTTGCCGTCCTCGGTCTGCTTCATTCCGATGGGGGTCTTCACGAGATAGGTGCGACTGCCACTCCTGTCGGGATTGCTGAGCGCCATCACGAAGACCGAATGAATCGGCTTGAGTCTCCCTTGGTCAGCGAGAGTGAAGGAGACGTTCAGCTTGTCGCCGCTGGCAGCTACCACTTCTGCGTCGTACTTCAACCCGTACTCATCTTTCGCCGGACCAAGTTCATACCAGTGTGCCCAGGCGTGACTGGTCAATACGACAACTGCGGTAATGGCAACCAAGCCCGCTGTAAGGGGCAAAAATCGAAATCGCATGTCAGGTAAACCTCATGAAATCACGGTCACCGATTCGCGCGCGTCGGAAGTTCCGCTGTGTCGATCGCGCCGGATTGAAGCAGTCGAAGTCGATTCGAGCAATATCAATTTGAGTACTGATATTGCCAGGCGCCGCTGCGGTTCCCGTTCAGGCGATTGCGAAGGAACGCCAAATTTACTGCGGGGGATGCATACAGTCATTGTAATCGCGAGGTACGCTCGCGGATTTCAAACTCTTCAACTGATGCGATCCTGGTTGAAGCGTTCTGGGCCACACGTGATGAAGCATGTTGTCGTCGAGTGAGTTGTCTGCTAGACAGCCTTCGAAATGACGTCGGCTGCATGCTTCTTCATCAGCTCATATTTTCCAGCGAAGTCCGCACATTTGCGATCGGATTCGGCGGCTCCGCACTTCGCTCGACCAGCCCCTTTTCCCGTGAACTCAAACCACTCCACACCGCCTCCGTAGGGGAAGCGGGTAAACGGCCCCCACTGGGTACCTTTGACATCTGGCAAGCCTACTTCCAGCAATGCGTATTCTTCGGTCGCCAGCATATTCCAGGTCAATCGCAACCGCTTCAAATGCCTCAAAGTGAGAGCTGGTAACAGCGCTGGAAATGGAGTCTTGTTGATGACCTGACCGAACGAAAGAACTTCCAGATTGGGTAGCCCACGCAGAAACTCAAAATCCGCAATCGGCTGTTTCCAGTCCAATGTTCCGTCAATGTGCAGATACCGCAGGCTGCTGATCCCCGACAAGCCGCTGAAGTCTCGAACCCTCCGCAAATTCTCGATATGGAGTGACTTCAGCATCCTCAACGACGCCAGTGGGGCTAAGTCTGAAAACCCGGAAACATATTCCAGAACAACTTCTTCAAGGTTACTTAACGAGCGGATGAATTCAATATTGGCCGGTCGGGCATGAGTCACCCTCAGCCTTTTCAACCTGGACATTCCTGAGATTGCTTCCAGTTGCTCCGGACTCGGTTCATGCAGAGTCAATTCTTCAAGATGAGGAAACGAGAAAACATTTTCCCAGCATTCGTCATCAGAACCGATCGTTGCAATGATGACATCAGCACTGCCAACTGGTACGTCGGCAATCCGATATGCATAGCGATCCCTGTTTGGAACAACCGTCCAGTAATCCCCTTCACGATCCAGTAAATCGCCAAAGTGGTGCTTCATGGTGAATCCGCAGGATTCGCGCCGAGGCGGCAAGTTAGAGCCGAGCGAAAAAACCTTTCAGTGAGAACACCCGCAGCCGCCTCCTCCGGTGCCGCAGCCACCTCCGGAGGGTTCGGTTTGGACCAGGCCGGATGATGAGACGGGCTGGACTTCGATGATACCTAGTCCGGCTGCTGCCGCTTGCAGTGCCAGCTTTGTGCTGTCAGGACCTCGTTCGCACAGGACGTACAGAATCTGCTTCTGGCGATCCAGGGTCCATTCCAGATCAATCAGTTCCAGATTCAATTCCCATTGCGAAATCCGGGTGCACCAGACATCGAATGCGTCGTCGCAGTCCTGCGACAATTGTTGTGCAGCAGTTCGGTCATCCGTCGTAGCGATGCGGACAATACGAAAGTCCGTTTCCTGTTCTGCCGCAATAGATGTGGGCTTCAGTCGTTCCAGGACAGTTCCCATCTGCAGTCCGCGATGTGTTTCCACAATCACAGATTCGCCTCGCTGAGGGGCAATCCCATCCGCATCGACAAATCGAGCGACTTCCGGAACCGCTCCATAGCGTACGAGGAAGATGACGGGAGTCACCGTGGTTTGTTCAGCAGGCTCGTGCAGGACGGTATCAATCATCGTAGGGCTATCTGATTGGGGGATTCTGAATTCAATGAGTCGACGTCGGGTTGGATTGTACTGATTTGGTGACTTCCAACGTAAGGAATCCTGCACAATTGGAATGCTGAACCTTCTTGTACGATTTTTTTACCACGAAGCGGCACGAAGAGCACGAAGTAATCAGAGAAGGAAATGCTGGATTCTGTGTTGTCGAATTGAATAACAAACCATGTCTTCACATCAGCCATTTTGATGGGTGCGGCAGTTGGACCTTCGTCGAATTCCACCTTCGTGCTCTTCGTGTGCTTCGTGGTGCCCCATTCCACCCGGGATTTGAAACGGAACGGAGTTCGTCCGCAGATCCACTCTTCGAGCAGAATATCGCATCAGCGAAGCATCATCAGCGAGTGCGGCATTGAACTTCCTTGCCACGTGGAATGCGATGTTTGACGGAACCCCTTTGGGGTTCAAGATAATTCTATTGACGGGCCCCAGGGTAGCTCACTGCGTGAGCAACCCTGGGCTATAGGACGTAACTCCTTCGGAGTACTTTGGAGAACGAAGTAAAGTCAATCGCTCGGCTAACTCGATTCGCTGGTTTTGCGATGTTTATGCTTCTTGAGTTTATGGCTACTGAACCGGGGCGGCTTCGTTTTGGCGAGGGCCGCGAGGACCGCGCGGTCCACCTCGTTGTCCTCGCGGGCGGTTGAAGACTCCGGAATCGATTCCCTTGCCGATCCCGCGACCCATTAATGCGATATAACCCTCTTCAAATTCGGCTCGCAGACGCACGCCGCTATCGGTCGGACGGACGATCACCTGCATCGAATCGTGGTCCGTCTTGAATGCCGCCCGAGCCTGCTCATTGAATAATGCTGCTCCGGGGTTTTCATCGCTGGCGACACTCAACCAGTTGTTCGCATGAGTCACAAACAGGAATGGAACGCGGTTCCGATTCTGCTGAGGATCCTGGGGCAGAGCGACCTGAGCGACCGATTCACGCAAGGCGTCCAAGGCAGAATCCCCACCGAACGCAAACCAGAGTGCTTGCGGAGAAGCGTAGAAATAGAGGTGGGCCTGTTCTCCAAACATCCGCTGCCCTGGTTTGTCGGGTGGATTTACGGGAAATCGGTGGACGGGGAACGAATCGATTTCGCCAGCTTCGATTTCCAGCTTGGCAATGTTTTCGTCACCTTTCGAATTGTCTTTGATGTATTGCAGCAGGTCGGTGATATTCTTGGGCAGACTGCGAGTTGCCGTCAGTTTTGATCCGGCAATCAGCGCGAACTTGCCTGGTTCGGTTCCCACCAGCTGAGCGATCAGATCGACATGGCCAGCATCCGATGATGCCATGAAGGCCTTGAAAATCGGATCGATGACTTTGCTGACTCCCTCAAGTCCGTTCTTTTCTGTCGCTGTGCTGATGTCCTTCTTGGCCGCTTCGAAGAAGCTGGTCAATAGTGGACGCTGCTTCTCACTGAGGAGCCATGAGGCGGACATTGTAAAGGTTGATGGATTCGCCAGGAGGTTGCCGAAATACGTTCGCTTTCCTGCCATATCCTGAAAGAACTTGGCCAGTTTGCTGTCGGAAGTCCCGGCGATTTCGAAATCGATATTTCCCTTGCGAGTTTCGGGATCCATACGGCCACCGATGGTGAATTCTTCGCCTTGCGTCACAACGCGATCGATCAGTTCCAGCCAACTGTCGCCATTGGCTCGCCGCAGTCGATAAGCCGATTCGGGCTCGCCATCTCGCTGCTGCAACTCGGCTTGCGACGACGTCTTGAGGAATTCCAGGAACAACGACTTCATCGTGGGGGGGATATTCTTGATCTGGAGCGAAATCGCGACGTCATACTGCGTCGATAGCCGGCTGTTCAGCTTGACGGGATCAGGAAAATTCTTGTCCATGGTGGTCTCGTCTCCATCCGGTCCGACCATGAACAGGTATCCGCCGATATGGCGAGTTCGAATCTGGAAACTTTCCGAATAACGGATGTTGTTGTAACCCCGCTTTCCGTCGACTGAAGTGATCTTCCCGGTGTCGTAGGCGAGCGTCTGCAGGGCTTCGTCAATGTTTGTGATCGGTATGTAAGTAATTCCGATCGGTGCCCCGATGAACGACGGGGGGAGATACAGCATCATTCCGAACGGGCGTGTCCGATCAATGCCCTTCATATCCTTGAGGGTTGTGGTGGTCCATTTGTCGATTGTGTCGACCATTTCAGGCCGCTCGGCCAGTTCGAACATGAACTTCGAGTTATCACGCAACCGCTGAACGCTGGCCGAGTTAATGACAACCAGCGGGTAGTCGGTGGAGGTCGAAGTATCATCGCTCGCTCCCAGCGCCGATACGGACGGGCTGGTGAGCAGGCAAACGGCAGTCAGGGCTGTCAGACCGATTCGGACAGTCCACCGAGACAAACTTCGCATAGCAATTTTCCGTGAATTCAGCGTACAAGCACCAAGTGAGTCAGAAACTGTTACCACACGCCACCCCTTCGGGTTTCAACCATCTGGGGGATACCGCAGTTTGATATACTGTATCGAATTGGTGAGTGAAGATAACATGAACGAGGTAAACCGGGTATTCCTCCCGCTCGGAGGCAATATTCCAGCGGGTTCCTGACAGGAACGAAATTTCACGAGGAGTCAGTCACGATGCGAATCTGGCCGGGCCGGTCTTCGCCCTTGGGAGCCACCTGGGACGGTAAAGGGGTCAACTTCGCGGTCTTTTCGGAGCACGCAACTCAGGTCGACCTTTGTTTGTTTGATTCAGCCAGCGCAGTCCGTGAATCTCATCGGATACCGTTGCCGGAAAAGACCGATCAAGTCTGGCACGGATATATGCCCGATATCCGCCCCGGGCAGTTGTACGGCTATCGGGCTCACGGCCCGTATCATCCGCACCGTGGCCATCGCTTCAATGTGAATAAGGTCTTGCTCGACCCCTACGCCAAGGCGATCGGCCGGGATCTGGTCTGGAATGACGCAGCCTTTGGATACAAGATCAACGACCCAGCGGCCGATGTCAGTTTTGATGAAAACGACAATGCAGCAACGGCGCCGCTGGGGGCCGTCGTCAGCTCTGCTTTTCGATGGATGGGTGACGAACCGCCACGGATTCCGTGGCATAAGACTGTCCTTTACGAAGTGCATGTCAAAGGATTTTCGTACAAAAGCCCCTGGGTTGCCAAAGAATCGAAAGGGACCTACGAGGGCCTGGCCAGCGAAGGCTCGCTCCGACATCTTCGGTCGCTGGGTGTGACTTCCATTGAACTATTGCCGGTTCATCACCATATCGACGAACGGTTCCTGGTCGATCGTGACCGCTCGAATTACTGGGGCTACAACACGCTGGGGTTCTTTGCCCCGGATCTGCGGTTCGCGACGGATAAATCTCCGCAGGCTGCCGTGAATGAATTCAAGCGGATGGTGCGCACGCTGCATCGCAACGGGTTCGAAGTGATCCTCGATGTTGTCTACAACCATACGTGTGAAGGGAACCATCTCGGTCCCACCCTGTCGATGAAGGGGCTCGACAATGCCTCGTACTACCGGCTGGTCCACAATGATCATCGGCACTACATGGATTTCACCGGTTGCGGCAATACGCTCAACATGCAGAATCCGCGTGTGCTGCAACTGGTGATGGACAGTCTGCGATACTGGGTTCAGGAAATGCACGTCGATGGTTTCCGGTTCGATCTGGCTGCCGCTCTGGCTCGCGATCATCACGAATTCGATCGTTTCGGCTCATTCCTCGACATCATTCATCAGGACCCGATACTGTCTCAGGTGAAACTGATCGCAGAGCCCTGGGATGTCGGCCCAGGAGGTTATCAGGTCGGAAACTTTCCAGTGCTCTGGACAGAATGGAACGGGAAGTATCGCGATTGCATCCGTCGGTTCTGGCGCGGAGACGGACATACCGCCAGCGAATTTGCGACCAGACTGTGTGGCAGCAGCGATCTCTATCAGCACAACGGTAGGCGGCCCTTCGCCAGCATCAATTTTGTCACGTCACACGATGGCTTCACGCTGCAGGACCTGGTGAGTTACAACGACAAGCACAACGAGGCAAACGGTCAAAACAACGAGGATGGAGATAATCACAACATCAGTTGGAATTGCGGCGTCGAAGGTCCCACTAACGACCCCGCCGTGTTGACGCTGCGAGAACGCCAGAAACGCAACTTCATGGCAACGCTGCTGCTGTCGCAGGGGGTCGCAATGATCCGCAGTGGCGATGAGTTCAGCCAGTCACAAGGAGGGAACAACAATGCCTATTGTCAGGACTCGCCGTTGAGCTGGTTGCGCTGGCGACTGACCGAACGCGAAGAATCGTTCCTTGAATTTGTGAAACGCGTGATTCACTTATGGCGTGAACAACCGGTTCTGCAACGTCGGCACTTCTTTCAGGGGCGTCCGATTCGCGGCGAGTCTGTGCGAGACATTCTGTGGTTGACCCCGATGGGGGTGGAGATGACCAGCCACGACTGGAACAAGCATTACACCCGTTGCCTGGGAATGCGGCTGGAAGGGCAGATGCTGGATGAAATCGATGAGCGGGGCAAGCACATCACCGGTGATACGCTGCTGATCCTGTTCAATTCACACAATGAAGCAATCCCGTTCCATCTTCCGCCACACGGAAGTCACGAATACTGGCACCCGGTTCTGGATACGGCAACCGATAAACTGGTGGCTCGCATGCACGCGGGTGAGCCGTATCCGCTGGAAGGCAAATCGATGGCGGTCTTGAAGATCGTCAAGGCAAAAAGATCGATCCTGCCACTGCTGACATAGCGTCTGGAAGTCGATTCAATCGACTTTCGTGTCGAGAAAACCGACATTGCTCGCGTCGGGGATGGGGGATTCTCCATAATGTCAGCTGCATCGCTGACGGCATGCGAGTTGCATTTCGAAACTGGCAATCGGCCTCCATCCAGTCAGACTCCTTAACAAATCTCGTCGACCTTCGTATCCTATTCGGATCGGTCAGATACCTTTTCACTCAGGTGCAGCATGTCGCAATGGACTTCCCGAGCTTGGTTCGTAACGCTGGTTTCGGTCTCACTGGCGTGGACGAGTGTGACAAACGCTCAGACCGTCGGGCCTAAGCCTGAAGAACTCGCCAAGGCCCGCGAACATGGAATCAACTATCTGAAAACCAGTCAGGGATCGGGAGGAAGCTGGACGTCGCCCGAATCTCCCGGGATTTCCGGACTGGTGATTTATTCGCTGCTCCTCAGTGGGGTTCCAGCAACAGACCCTGCGGTCGACAAAGGGTTGAAGCACCTCCTGTCGTTCAGTCAGCCGGACGGCGGGATTTATTCTCCGAAGAGTCATCACGGCAACTATGAAACCTCGATCACTCTGCTGGCCCTGAATGAGGCCAACAAGGATGGCAAGTACACAGAGGCCATTGCCAAAGCAGACAAATACCTGCGAAAGCTTCAATGGGACGACACCGAATCGGCCGATAAGACTGATCCGAAATATGGCGGTGCAGGTTATGGTAAAACC
>CAZSTW010000181.1:9884-11726 GCA_964609845.1 uncultured Planctomycetaceae bacterium
CCCGGATCTTTCCAATACCGTCTTCTTTCTGGATGCACTGAAGGCCGCCGGTGCAAAAAAGGATGATCCGGCAGTTCAGAAAGCGCTCGTATTCTTGTCCCGCTGTCAGAATCTGGAAACCGAACACAACACCACCAAATTCTCAACCCTGGTCAATGATGGTGGCTTCTATTACACCCCGGCAGCTGGCGGAAACTCGCAGGCAGGAAACACCGCCAACGGTGGGCTGCGGTCGTATGGCAGCATGACCTATGCGGGTCTCAAGAGCATGATTTACGCAGGCCTGACTCCGGAAGATCCTCGCGTGAAGGCGGCGATCGAGTGGATCACAAAGTTTTATTCGGTCGAAGAAAATCCGGGACTCGGTCAACAGGGCGTTCTGTATTACCACCAGATGTTCGCCAAGGCCTTGTCCACAATGGATCTCGACACAATCAAGGACGCTCAGGGAAAGGAACACGACTGGCGTAAGGAGTTGGCCGAGCACCTGTTCAAACTCCAGCAGGACAACGGAGCCTGGTTGAACAAGAACGATCGCTGGTATGAGGGTAATCCCGACCTGGGGACAGCGTATGTTCTGATCGCGCTGAAACACTGTGAGCCGAAAGCGAAAAAGGCCAAGTAATTGAACGAAATGCGTTCTGATCTGGGTTCACGTGTGCAGGCTGCCGCACCTCACAAAGTAGTTTCCGTTGTCTGCTGCGAAGCCACCTGTTGTCGCTGTAATCGGCCGAGCTTTTCGCAAACGGCCTGCTATGGCCGTTTTGCTCGCAACCGTCTCAGTTGCTCTCGATTTCGCCCTTGTTCATCTCTACGCCATGGATGTTCGCGCATCTGTTGCGCTGGTCGCATTTGCCATTGCGATCTGCCTTGCTGACGACGATCGTAAGTCATTAGGCTTGCGTACCTCGCCCGTGCAGGGATGGTTGCCTTGGGTGAGCACCTCATTAAAGTTAGGCTGTGCGGTTGCAGTCTGCATTGCCGCAGGCCTAGGCATGTGGGTTGCCACAGGCCATTCGCTGAGACCTCAGATCACAGAGCCGTCATTTCTCTGGTCAAGATTTCTCCAGATGTGTTTTGTTGCTCCCGTTGTTGAAGAGTCTGTCTATCGTGTCGTTGCCTGCGGGCTCATCGCCGCAATTGTCGGCCACCGGCAAACTATTGCGATTAACGGAGTGTTGTTCGGTCTCCTGCATGTCTGTTACGGAAATCCGAGCCCAGAGAATCTCGTCGGCGGGTTCTTTCTCGCTTGGTCATTTTTGAAGAGCGAGGCGATACTTGTACCGTTAATCCTGCACAGCGTCGGGAACATGCTGGCGCTCGCTGCCCAAGTTAGCGCCTGGTATGTTCTTGGAGGAACTGCCTGACAAATGTGTGGATCGCTCACTGAAGCAAAACCAGAATTGGCAGTATCGGATTGTGCCGCATGAATGCAGCCTTCGAAACAGCACCACGTGCTGTCGCGCCGAAATTGATTGGGTAGAACCGGCCAGCGGACTACAACAGGGCTTCCCGAAAGTTGTCTTCACGCTCCTGCGTGAAGACAGCCGCCTGCAAACGGGCGCCTGATGTTCATCGGATGTACAACTGCCAGGTCGTAAAGAAAGAAGACGAGAAGCGGCCATTCCGCCGGCCCACCCATTCAGCCGACAACCCATTTCACACGGAGAAAGCTGGAGCGCCGGCGCTCGAAGCGAGCTTGCCCCACCCTACGTCACTCTGGATGTCTTCCGTTTTCCGAACCCGTTGAGATTCCAGCAGTAATCAACTGAGTGAAACCGTCGAACAACCTGCGACCATCAGCCGGAACGCGCTAGCGTCCGGTTTCTGGAGATATGTGTC
>CAZSTW010000182.1:0-10296 GCA_964609845.1 uncultured Planctomycetaceae bacterium
CGAACCACTGACAGACAAGGAGTTGGCTCGCATTCGTCGATGTGCCCAACGGGGGCCCCCTTGGGTGACGATACTTGGGTTGAATCGACGGTACAGCGATTCGGGTTGGAATCGACACTAAGGCCGCGCGGCCGACCTCAAATCCGACCGATCAATCCCCCTGTCGGCGAAGCCAATGACAACAAAGAGTCCTGACCCCTTTGATTTCACCTCTGACCCCTTTGATTTCACCTGATGAACCTGCGATCTTAGGAATATTCTCTATGTTTGACCGTATGATTGAAGTACAAGATGGATCAGAGTGTTACAAGATAGTTGTGAAGATAGGACTGCCCTATTGCGACGAGCGCGATATCTGGGTGTGCGAAACAGAATGCGAGGAGCTCGGCATGATCCGCATACCATCTGCTGGAGGGGACGCGTTGGCGGCCCTCTTGGACGGTATAGCTCGAGTGAATTCGGTGATTCGTTTTCATGAAACCCAAGGCCGATGCGTTACATGGTGTAAAACTAACGACGGGGGAGGGTTTAGGGTCCCCGAATAGCAGGAGCAAAACGAAGTTGCCATCTGGAGAAAACAAAGGGGTCGAGACTCTTCGATTAGGCTCCCGGCCACCTGATCCGTTGCGACGAAACCAGGTTTGACGACCGGAGCCGTGCTTATCAGTCGCTTCACTCCGAAGTTAACCCTGTCACCGGTACGGTCGGCAACATCCTGATAGACAATACATGGTTTGACGCGGCGAACCATGTAATCAAGTCACTGCCATCGGGGTCGAAGGAATTCACTAAGACCACGTTCGACAGCCTCGGTCGTCCAGTCATCGCTTACAAAGGTTACGACCTTGATGAAACGACCTACGCTGAAGCATTGACAGTCACAGACGATGTCATCCTGGAACAGACCGAGACGATCTATGATCACGCCGGTAACGCGATCCAGACGACGACGCGGCAGCGCTACCATACGGCACCCGATACCCAAACCGGCCCGCTTCAAAACACGACCACGACTCCCAAGGCCCGCGTGACGTATCAGACGATGTACCCCGACGCACTCGGTCGAACGGTGGCGACCGTCAACTACGGGACTCACGGCGGTACAACACTTTCCCGCCCCACCATGGTAGTCATCTCTCGGCGGGGGTGAACTGACCTGCTGTATGATCATCTGGTCCGCGGGCGAATTAAGGTGAACACAAATTATTTTATGCGAACGAGGTGTTGACATCCGGGCCGGATTGGGTATTCTTCGGACGTGATTTGAACCGTGAATGATTCACGGGTGCTGCGCCGGGGCTTGAACTGGCCCTGCCCGAGATCGCAGCGAATCTGGAAGGATTCTTCCCATGCTGATTCTCACTCGTAAGGCAATGCAGGTCATTACACTCGGTGACGACATCAAGATCACCGTCCTGCGTACTGCTGGTGGCTCTGTCAAATTGGGGATCGAAGCACCGACACACGTCCGTGTTTCTCGCCCCGAATGTTTCGAGACATCAGGTGTTTCTCTGCAGGAATCGACGGCTGGCTGAGTTGAAATCGGGATCGACGCCCGAAGGCAGTTCGCATTGCGAACAGACTTCGGGCGTGATCGACGGTTTTGCTCGAACTTTCATTAACGGCGCCGCCGAATCGCGCGTTTGATCGGCGCGGGGCTACTGATCCGGACGCCCGAAGGTCTTTTCTTCCTTCTACTTTCCTTTACGACATGGCAGTCGTACATGCGATGAATGATCGAAAAGACCGCTGAGCGACGCAGCAAGCGGCGTTGTGGAATTCCCCATAAATGACGCATCGACATGAACTTGATTGACCTTGATCCGTGTGCGACCTATAGTCAATCGAGAATATTTGTGTTGGTAGGTACGGATTTCGCCTTGCCGGATGGGTGGCAGGCAACTGTTGGAAGGACGATTTGGTTGATTGAAGTCATGGAGCAGGAACCGTCACGATTTGAAGATCTGGGGCTGAGCGAAGATTCGCTGACAGCAATTCGCGCCGTCGGGTATCAGACCCCCAGTCCGATTCAGGCTGCATTCATTCCGATCGCGGTTTCCGGAAAAGACTGCATCGGGCAGGCACGAACAGGGACTGGCAAGACTGCTGCATTTGTTCTGCCAATGTTGGAACGGATGGATTTTGACGATCCCCGCACTCAGGTTCTGGTACTGACTCCCACGCGTGAGTTAAGTCAGCAGGTTGCCGATGAAGCGGTTCGGCTTTCTATCCATCATGAAGTCACGACGGCCTGCTGCGTCGGCGGTCGCCCGCTACGACCGCAGATCACGCAACTGGAACGTGGAGCCCAGATCGTCATTGGAACGCCCGGTCGCGTCATTGATCTGATGACCCGCAATTATCTCAAGCTGGGTCACCTGCGCGTTGTCGTGCTCGACGAAGCCGACCGGATGCTCGATATCGGGTTCCGTCCAGATATTGAAAAGATCCTGCGTCAGGTACCTCCGGAACGTCAGACTCTGCTGCTCTCTGCCACACTTCCCCCACCGGTCGAGCGATTGGCTCGTCGATATATGCGCGATCCAGAACGGATTGACATGTCGATCGATACGGTGAACAGTGCCACCATCGATCAGTACTACGTGTCGGTTGATCCCGACCGCAAATTCCGAGTCCTCGTTCAACTGCTGATTCAGGAGCGGCCACAACAGGCGATCGTATTTACGCGCACGAAGCGGGGTGCAGAAGAAGTTTTTCGCCGGTTCTCGGGACGACTTCCCCAATCGGCATTTATCCACGGTGACCTGGCCCAGAGCGCCCGTGATCGTGTGATGAAGCAATTTCGAAGTGGCCAGATTCGCCTGTTAATTGCCACCGATGTCATGGGACGTGGGATCGATGTCAGCGGAATCTCGCACATCATTAACTTCGACATTCCCGAAGACTGCGACGATTACGTCCACCGGATCGGGCGAACCGGCCGGCTGTCATCTCACGAGACCAAGGGGGCGGCATTCACTTTCGTCTCGCTGAGCGAAGGAGATTTACTGACCAATATTGAAAAACGCGTCGATCGGATGCTGGAACCGTACACCGTCAAGGGGTACGAACCGCATGTTTCGAGGCCGAAACGCCAGCATGTCGACGATCTTCCGTCAGCCCGGCTTTCGGTGACCCCGGTCGATGACGATGAATTCTGGTCGCTTGATTGAAGCCATGAACTACGCGCGACGGCCCACCCGGGCCGTCTTTGTTTTTCGAAGCAGAAATTTCGGGCCACGCGACACCTGCCGGAGCAGGCACGCTGAAACTGGCGAAGATTCGCCCGGTGAAGTAGAAACGAGACAGAAACATCTCGCCCAAGAACTCACTTTTGACGAAATCGCTCTTCCATGGATTCCAACGGTGACTCGGATCTCGACTCCAATCCCGCAAGTCGATCAACCGAGGACGTGACCGCTCAAAGTCCTGGTGTCCGGCTGAATCGGGACGTGCTGACCCCGATGAAAGAGACTTTTGTCGGTAAGGACGAAGTGATCGATCTGCTGGGGGTTTGCCTGGCAGGGGGAGAAAACCTGTTTATTCTGGGGCCTCCCGGTACAGCGAAGAGTGCACTGGTTCAGGAACTGGCTCATCGTTTAGACGGCCAGATGTTCGACTATCTGCTCACTCGGTTTACCGAGCCGAATGAACTGTTTGGGCCGTTCGACATCCGGCGACTGCGCGAAGGGGAACTGGTTACCAATACCGAAGGGATGCTTCCCGTCGCCGATTTTGTGTTCCTCGACGAACTTTTGAATGCCAACAGCGCGATCCTGAACAGCCTGCTGATGGTACTGAACGAGCGAATCTTCCGACGTGGCCGCGAGACATTTGCCCTGCCGACACTGATGGTCGTGGGAGCCAGCAACAGCCTTCCTCAGGATGAAGCCCTCGGGGCATTGTTTGATCGATTCCTGTTGCGCGTCCGTTGCGATAATGTCCCGACAGAACGGCTGTCCGAAGTTTTACGGGCTGGCTGGAATCGCGAGCGAACAGGAACAAGCGTTCCGTCGCGCCTGCGTGTCGACCTGGTTCGCGAATTGCAAAAATCGCTGTACGAAGTCGAGTTGGAACCGATCCTGCCAAGCTACTCGGACCTGATCCGCCGCCTGCGACTGGCCGGGATTAAAATCTCTGATCGTCGAGCGGTGAAGCTGCAGAGAATGATCGCCGCGAGTGCGCTGTTGTGCGGTCGCATGAGTGCACTGACGTCCGATTTTTGGGTACTGCGTCACATCTGGGATACCGATGAACAGCAGGAAATAATTTCTGCACTGGTCGATGGTGCCATGGCGGCGGCAGGTGGAACGGATCAACCGGGTAGCCATCCTCGCGCACAACAGAGTGATGCTCCAAATCCCGAAACATTGGCCGCCGAACTGAATCGAATCGCAACGCGATTGGAAACGCCAGATTTGCCTGCTTCGGAACGAGCCCAACTGAGGGACGAAGTGGGGTTGCTGGCATCTCGCTGCGAATGGGTCACAAATGCTCATCAACGTGAGTATCTGCAGAAAGAAATTCAGGCACTCTGGCCACGCGTGAACGCACCAATCTAAGGAATTCGCCGGGCGAGCTGACAAATCACGTTGACCAAGTCATTGAGCGAACAATGGAACCTTCAGCCGATCACAACAGTATGACCGCCTGTTCGTGGGCCGTACGCCTGAATAGAATCGATGCTTCGATTGGAATGTTGCGGCAGCTTCCCGGTGTCGTCGTTCTTCCAATCGAATCAGCGTCTCAAAACGCCGTCTGGATCAAAGGGCAAACTCTTGATGATCGAGTGTCGAGGACACTTCGATCGCTTCCCGATGCGGAGCGATTTCTGGTCGCGACGAATAACAGTCTGACATTCTGGGGCGAAACTGTTCCCAGGGCAACATTACCTGATGGAACGTGGCTTCCAATTTCAGAGTGGCTGACACTACAGATGCCTGCCGCTGGATTTTCAGCCTCGATAAATCGGCACATCGCGCTCAATCTCGTCAGATCAGATGTTCCTGTCGAGGCGAACCTGCTGAAAGTCGGATGGTCTCTCTGGCGTGACTATGCGCTTTTTGCACCGCAGATTCGCTTGAACCAATGGGCATTTGCGGTCTCTGATAATGGCGAAGCACTGATTCGTGGCCGACCTGTGGCTCCGTTGCCCGGAATTCGGTACGTCGAGCAGGCTGGCATCGCTATCCCGGCCGGTTGGCGGCTGGAACCACCAATTGCGGAGGCATCACTGCATCAGGCAATGTCGCTGGGGCCGGGAACAATCGCTGTCATCTCGGAAGCTGGGGTGATGGATGTGATTCCAGATTCTGCATTCGTTTGCGCAACGCGTTCGGCAGTTCGACTGACTGACAATTCGATGGCCGAGTGCCTCGGGCAGTAACATGGACGAACAGGTTCGCACGGCAATTCGATATCTCTCGACCCCGACTGGCGCCTTCTGGTGCTGGGCCGAGGAAGGTCGTGTCGTAACCTGGAAGCATGGAACGGTCATTACTTTTCGTGAAGAACTAGGCTCTATTCTTCACAGACTTGCATCAGGAGGGTTACCTGTACTGGATGCGGTGCTGCTGCTGATTGCAGCGCTTCGTGACGGGTGGCAGGGTGAATCGCAGTCGGTACGCGACCGTCACAAAAAGCTTTCGTACCTATTCCATGATCTGGATCGTATTCACAATCTGCCGAGCGACCTGAGTTATTCCATTGAAGCTAAACAGGATCTCGCAGAGGCGGTCTTCGAGACGGTTCCGCGCGTGATCCCCCCCGAAGTGGCCAGACTGGTTTGTGAAATCCTCATTCAGGGAATGGTCCGAAGTATCTATTTCATACCAAACCTTACGAAGCTGCAGGGAGGGCGAGTTCAAACAACAGAAGCCCTGGTCTGTGAACTTCGGGAGTTCAGTTGGAGTCTGGAACGAACCACTGCTGATTCACTGAAGTTACGCAAACAGACGGGGCTTGATGAAGTCCCGTTACCAGCGGATGTCATCGTTCCGGCTGAACCTGCAGCGATCAGGGCTTTGCTCCAGAAACTGGCATTCGATGAAGAATTGAGCGGTATTGCACGAATTGCCCGGCAACTTTCTGCGGTATTTCAGTTGCCGCGAGCGATCACCGATTCGGACGAAATGCCGATGGGCGGGATCTCGGATATCTCGAATCGGGGAACACTCGACCGGCTACTGCTTAGCGAGCTGGCACACGATGATTTGACACTGGCAACTCGCGTCGCCCTGAATGAAGCCCTCTATCTGCGACGGGAAACGCCTCCAAGCCCTCCGCCAAGGCGGCGCCACGTCTTGATTGATTCCGGATTACGGATGTGGGGATTGCCGCGTTTCTTTGCGACGGGAGTTTTGCTGTCACTGGCATCGACCGGCGCAGAAGGGAGTTCGCTGCTCGCCTATCGAGCCACCGATGACCATGTAGAACCCGTCGACCTGACATCCACGAATGGGTTGATCCAGCACCTGGCAGCGTTGAATACAGAACTGCACCCAGGAGAATCTCTGGGCGAGTTCACACAACGAATTGTCGAAGAGGGTGAAGCGGGTGACGTCGTGATTATTACAACTGAAACGGCGATTGCAGATCCCGACTTTCAGCGTGCATTGTCGGAATTATCAATCGCCCCCATTTATCTGGCGACTGTCAATCGCGAAGGCGAATTTGAACTCTGGGCGAAAGGGACGCGCGGCACAAAGCACGTCACTTCACTCAAGCTTGATCTCGAAGATCTGCTGAAACGCCCTGCTCGGTCAAAGCCAGCGACTGAAGCACTCGTCGATTCGAAAATCGATTCGAACCTCCCTTTCTTCTTTCACGCGGATCCAATCCCATTTCGGTTACCCGTTCAGATTACGAGCGATCGACGAAAGGAACAGGTCTGGAGTGTTCGATTGCCCGAAGGCCGACATCCTGTTCGCACCGCGAATCCGGCACCGACGTCATCCGTGTCACCAATGTATGGAGTCATGGCCCTGACACGAGATCGTCGAATTATGTTGATTGATGAATCGTATAGCGGTGGTCGACAAATTGCGACAGGTGTTCCGTTTGGTACGGTCTTATGGAGTGGTTCATCAGAGGACTTTCGCGTTGTGCATGTGCTGATTCATCGAGCGACCGAGCCTGCGCTTTACCTGTTGGACATTAACCTGATTTTGAACCGAGTCACGGTCACCCGTCGAATGGAATCGAAATTCCTGGCAACATCCGGTGCAGGGTCCAAGGTGCAGGGAGCAACATGTCAAGCAGGCGTTTTATTTGTTGTTTACAGTTCGACCGTTGAAGTTTTCGACCTGGAATCTGGAAACTTATTCGATCAGGTTCGACTTGATGCTGACTTGACGTGGAATGGCTCGCGTTTTTTTACCAGCTCAAAGGGGGAATGGCATGCGATGTCGTATAGCTCATCCCGCATCTGTTTTGAGAAAGTTCCTTTGCGCGGTCCGGAGTTGTCTGGCATCATTTTGAGAATGTTCGATCGTCTTGGACACGACGGGCCGTTCGGAGTTCATCTTCGAGGTTCAATCGCCAATCTTTCCAACCAGACAGAATGGGAATTCACAGATCTGGGGCGACCACAGGTCAAGGTCATCGAAATCAGTGGCAACGGCGAACGGGTGCTGATCGAGCAGGATACTGAAAAGCCAACATACCAAGGCAAAATTCAGAGAACTCGCCGAGTGATTCACCTGGATTCACATCGGGTGGAAGTTGATCCGAACGACCAGTTCAGCACGTGGTCACTGCGTTTCCCGTCACTGGCAATGTGGGATTTAAAGAATTTCAGGACATGGGAGACATTGCTGCACCGTGTGATCAGGATAGCGGTCTCGGAAGATGGCAATTTGACGCTTTTGCTGAAGACGTCAACGACATGGCAGTTTTCCGCGACAGCGAATGGCCTGAAGCTTGTTCGCAGGACGGGGCTCGTCAATTTGAGGCAGACTGCAGTTTTCGAACCGGTACATCATCCGAACGTCGGTCTGTCACTGACAATGGCTCGGTGGAAGGACGGAAGCCGTGCCTTCATTGATTCGCGTGGCTTGCTGGTCCTGCAGAGTTCCGACACGATGATTCCTGAAGCCGCTTTTGTATTGGCAGAATCGGATGTCGCAGTCTGGACCAGTCATGCTCGACTGAGCGGTTCTGCGTTTTTTTTTTTTTTAACATATCGCTCCGATGATACCCCTCAGGCAATCATGGAAAAGATTTTGATACCGTTTACAGAACGTCTGAGTTAGCCGTTCCTACGGCGATGGCATACCCATGAAGATTACACTGACCATCGTTCCGACACGACAACAGCACGCTGCGGAAGCGTGGCTGGTGACCGGTGCGACACCGCAAGAATGGTTGGCTGTGATTCGCCAGTGGGGGATTCCATTGGAATGGATCGTCCTGCGGTCGATCGGCAGCAACATGGTGCTGGTGACATGGGACACGTCCTCAAACAAGAACGACAACCACAGGGGAATGATGGCATCAATGGGAGCAATGTCCCGGTCAGGTCCCATGAATACCATCCTTCCCATAAATCCCATCGGAACTTTTCCCTTCCCCGGTAGTCCTCCAATTCCCTACCGCGTGCTTCAAACGCGACTGTTTCTGCCCGTAAATGCGGAATTGTTCCCCGCAATCAGTGACAGCGAACTTGTTGAGTTACTTCCGATTGAATCAACCGCAGACCTCGTCTGGCATCCCACCTTGGGGTTGGTGCGATGCGAGGCTGCCGATCGTCGGCGAGTCGTCGATCTGCTGCAATTTCCGTTGAAATCGGAAACGCGCTGGGGACGGGCAATTCCAGGAACAGCTTTTCGTTCACGATTAATCTCAGTAGAGCCGCGAGTCAGTCCCACCGTTGTCGCAATGATGCAGATCGCGGGACGTGAGATCGGCAACAGTTCGGTAAACGAACTCCCACCGGCCCCCGACGAGGGTCTGCGAGGGACGATTCACGAGTGGATGAAGCCATTGCGGAATGCCTGGAAGAACCTGACGAAGCGCAATTTGCCGCCACCTTCAAATCCCGAACAAAAGAAATCAGACGCGAAATCCGGGGCTGCTGGTGGAATGTTGCTATCGGCTCTGAGTGGTCTGCTGGCTCCCGTTGCAGTCGTCGGAGATTTACTAGGAAAGATGATTCCCAAACCAATCGTTGATCAAGCGGCTCGCATGCGCGAGATCGATCGGCTGATGAATCTCTTGAAGGAAGACCCTGATGCGGGTTTGAAATTCGCTTTGCCAATGGGTGGTCAGGCGGCTCCACGCGGAATTGCACCTGCGACAAATCAACTTGTCGGTCGAAATGTCGAATTTGGATTGGGGAACCTGTTTGCGAGCCGTCCCGTTGATCCGTGGGATATTCCGCCATTGCAGCAGGTTCAACTGACACAGATGTACAGGAATCTGGCCGAGCGGGAAATCCGTCTGGGTCGCCACCGTCGGGCCGCATACATCTATGCTGAACTGCTGGGTGACATTCAGTCTGCTGCGATCACGCTTGAGAACGGAAGGCACTATCGTGAAGCTGCAGAACTGTATCGCGAACGACTGAAGCGACCAGCCGATGCAGCTCGCTGCCTCGAACGCGGAGGTCTGCTCGACGAGGCGGCACAGCAGTACATTCAATTGAAAATGTATGAGCAAGCGGCCGATCTCTATCGTCGCCTCGAACGCCCAGACGAAGCCGAGCATCTGCTTCGCCTGTGGGCGTCGGAATTGAAGCAGCAGGGGAACTACCTGCGAGCCAGCGAGATCCTGCATCAGAAACTGCAGGACATCGATGGGGCTCTGACGATGCTTAATGAGGGGTGTTCCACGGATCTGTCGTCTGCTGAAGCCTGTCATCGGAAATATTTTGCATTACTCGGTCAGCACGGTCGACACGAAGCGGCTGGTCAGCGAGTTGCCGCGTTCCGTCAGCAGGCGCTGGCCAAGTCACGAGCAGTTGTGCTGGCCCGAGTACTGTCGAGTGTCGCCACGCGATATGAAGACGCGTCTGTTAGGGCATCCGCTTTTGATGTGACTCAAACCCTCGTCTCACGGACTCTCCCAGTGACTTCGCCCGCTGAGGCCGCTGCTTTATTGGGATCCCTCCGTTCGCTTGTTCCTGAAGATCGACTTCTATCCCGGGACTGCGACCGCTTCGCAAGAATGAAAGAAGCTGAACTTTCCAAGCCCCGACAGCGGCAAAAGGCAGCTGGTCTGGAACTCATTCAGGGATTCGAACTGGCGAAAAAGTCAGTCCAGTGGACAACGGCAGTGGCAACGGGCGAGGCACTGCTC
>CAZSTW010000182.1:10452-11678 GCA_964609845.1 uncultured Planctomycetaceae bacterium
GTGTCAATGAAGATCGCGACATCACGCTTCAACGCGTACCTTGGACGCATGTCGACTTTCAGGTGATCAGTGCCACCTGGCCAATGATGCGCCAGCCCATTCGACGAATTATGCTCGATGTTCTGGAGTTCTCAAGAAAGATTCTGATACATCCTGCAGGGGACAGTGGTCTCGCTCCCGTCGACTGGAAAATTGTCCGTGCAGATCCCGCGAACACACACCAGGAGAATGTCGGGTCGCCGATCTGGGCCAATGAATCAACACTCGCGTTTGCGAGGGCTGCAGGACGATCCGTTACCTGGTGTGTGAGTGTCTCGGGCTTTGGGAAAGTCGAATTAATCGCTTACAGCCCTGAAGGAGATCGGCTTTCAAGTATCACGACTCCTTTTGAATTTGGTGCAGATACGATTGATGTTCACGAGTTTCCCGTTTCGATTGCAGCGAAGGGGTGGCACACGCGAATTGCATCCGGACAGTTTATTTTCCGACCACCGCTGATCGATGCCAGTCCATGGGACGCAATCGAAAACGTGACCCGACTCGATGAAATCATCAACTCTCTGCACTGGTCCCCCGAAGGATTTGATTGTCTCGTGGCATTGACCCAGTCGGGTGGCGTGATGATTACCGAGCCAGTCCAGCGTCATCAATTCACCCCATTTGCCGAGGAGATGGTATCTCCGGTAGGGACATTTCTGCCAACGGGGATATTCGCCATTGCTGACGACCGCACATGCCGTGCATTCACCTTTGAAAAAGGGATTGCCAGGCAATTAGGGGAATCCCCACTCCCGAGCCCTGCCATCGCCGTGACACGAACCAGCAAGTTGGGAGAATTCGCGGTACTTTGCGAAGATGGTGTCGTGCGAGTTTTTGGAATCCGCTTGTAAGCATGACATGCAGGCCGGGGTACTACAGCCTTGCAGAATGATTTTTAAGCTGGCCAGTATGTAGGGAGCGTCAATGTTATCCACATGTTTGTGCCTCGAAGTTGAGGCTGCGGAGGATGGGCCAGTTTCTCGAGTGTGAGCCAGCCTGGGCTGAAAGCCCACTGGGAACGACACGTCTCGAAAGAACCGAAGCGTCAACGACGAGGGCCATCGGCAATTTCAAAGTAGGGCGGTCCACCCTACGTCAGCGCACACGTGACTGTGGATGTATTCCGCTTTTCCGAACCCGTTGAGATTCCAGCAGTAATCAACTGGGTGAAACCGTCGAATAACCTG
>CAZSTW010000183.1:0-11611 GCA_964609845.1 uncultured Planctomycetaceae bacterium
CATCCGCGTAGGCTTCGGAGACGCTGCGCGCCTCCGCGCATCACAAAAAGCAGGGTGGGACCAGTGGCGCTTCGCCGCGCCGGCCCACCAGCAATTTTCGGATGGTGGGCCGGCGATCGAAGCGAGCGGGTCCATGGGCGAGACGCCCATGTTACGGCACGTTACGGACCACCGATCACTTCATAGTTCGCTGAAGATTCGTTCGGAGTGGTCAATTCGACTCGAAGCGTCGGCTGCTCGCGTGTTGAAACTTCGACGCGAACCGTGATCACATGTCGACCTGACGTCAGTTCAACGTCGTATTCCTTCCGGGTGTCAAACGCTTCGGCATCGAACCATGACTGTACTGGTTCCGTCGAGGCAATCTTGACCTTCGCCTTACCGTCAGCACTGACGTTGATTTCGCCCTGCAGGATCAGCACCACAGGTTTGTCACCTGGCCGAAGCTCTTCCAGTGGAAGTGTACCGGCCACCTGAGCATATGCAGAACCCCATTCGCCAGGTTGACTCCCCAGGACAAATTGGCGGATATGTTCGAGGTGAGGGACATCGGCTGTCAGTTCCGAAGCAGGTTGACGTAAGACTCGCCACCGCTGAATCACCTTTCCCTGCTGAACTGCATACGGTCCTGGTTTGCCGAGTTCTGAGACAAACTTCGCCAGATCCAGAAGTTCGTCGCGTGTCAGGAACTTGGTCAGTCCCTGCGGCATCAGTGACTTTCCTTCGACTTCCTCCTCGATATCGGCGGTCGGAATTTTGACCGTGTTTCCATTCGCGTCGCGGATATTGACGCGAACATCATCACGATCGATCACGACACCTTTCCGCTGTCGAGAGCAAAGATTCGTGTGATGTATTGCTCCTTCACCGCGAGGTTCGGATTGAGAATCGAGTTGAGGACGTAATCGACGGGCGATGTCCCGCCGACTGCACTCAGGTCCGGGCCAACCTGTCCTCCGGCTCGCGTGATACTGTGGCATTTCATACAGTTCAGATCTTTGCGGCGGAAGATTTTTTCGCCACGTGCGGGATCACCTTTCGCAATCACATCGGCCGCGATTTTGGCAACTTCTTCGGCTGTGGGAGGTGGCGCATCGGCCGCAATTCCTGCAGCCTTGCTCAGGACGTCTGAAAGCGATGCATCACTGCGCCCCACGGAGTACATGTAGCGAAGTGACCGCTTGGCCACATCGGGAACCAGTTTCTGGGTGGAAATCGCTTTGGCGAGTTCATCGGCCCCCCCTTTTCGATCAAGAAACGCTGCCAGCATGCCATCGGGTTCATCCTTGGGAGTCGCGTCTGCCAGGATCGAGGCAGCGGCCATACTGGCCTGCGGCAGATCGAGTCCCGACAACCCGGCTGCAGCCTGCATCCGAATCGACAGAGGCGATTCCTTGCTGACGAGTTTCGCAAGGGTTGTTTTGGATGATGCGTCCCCGATAGCCACCAGGCCATCAATCGCGACGGCTCGTAGTTCGGGTGAGGCCTTAGCGTCGAAGGCGAGCGCCTGCAGGGCGGGAGAGATTGCCGCATCTTTCCAGGTGGAGGCCAGTTTGATCGCCGCCTGCTGGATCGCTGGATTCTTATTGGCGTCAGCACCGACAACCAGCTTTTCAAGCGCTGCGAGTTCCCCCGCAGGTTTGACCTTGCGAGTGACTGCGGCATCGGTCAACCACTGCAGTGACTTTTGTCGCAGTTCCGGCGCAAATCCTTCCGGCTGAATTGCCTTATCAAAAATCACCTTCAGATCGTTTGAGTTGCCTCGATTACAGATCATTTCGACGACGGCCGGTTGGCGTTCGGCAGGAAGTCGTCCACTCTGAAACAACTTCATCAACGGCCCGACGGCACTCTCGACCTCGTCAGCGCCAAGATCTGAAAACGAATTCAGAGCGACCGTAACTGCAACGAGCGACAGCGCTCGCAGAACAAATCTCATTCTCGAAGACTCCTGCAAAGCAAAGTTGGAGTTCAGCGGAAAAACTGAACTCCAACGTTTCCATCAAACCGATTACTTCTTCCGTCGATCAAGCGTCTTCGTCGTTTCATCAAGCTGGAACTTCAGATATCCATCCTGCGGATGAATCAACGATTCCACGACCACTTCACTCGCCTTGGCGGCATCTTTACCGGTGAAGTAGCTCAAGCCCCAGATGGCATGAAGTCTGACGGAAGCGTTCTCATCATTCACCTGAGCACTGAACAGGTCCAGCGGCTGGGGAACTCGATCACGCCAGTAGGTCAGAACTCGCGTTGCCGCAGCTCGGGCCTTCGGCTCTGGCGATCGCAACACCTTCTTGAGCAGGTCGACGTCGACCGAGTTGTGACTCTGGTGCAGCCACAGACCTTCCAGAACGTGGTGTTCATAGCTGGCGCTGCCCGTATCCAGGGCTGCAATCCACTTCTTGGCCGCAGGGATCACTTCACTGGTCGGTCGGCCCGACAATTCGACACGAGCGAGGTGTCGGGTCCGATTGTCAACATGCTTGAGCAGGTCGAGCAGCTTTTCAATTGGCTGTCCGGCAACCGGCGCAGGTTTCAGCAGGTCACGACCTTCGTAGCGAACGCGATAGACGCGACCATGGTCGTGATCGCGGCTGGGGTCTCGCAGGTTGTGCTGCATATGGCCGATGATCGGATTCTGCCAGTCGGTGAAGTAGATCGCCCCGTCTGGCCCGACTTCGACATCGCCCGGGCGGAAATTGGGATCAGACGAGAAGACGATCGGCTCGACTTCGACCGCCGCGAGACTCGATTCCTTGTCCTGTGGTTTGTACTGCAGGATCCCCTGAAAGCCAATCACGTTGTTGACCAGGATGTTTCCACGAAATTCTTCCGGGAAATGACTGCTGCTGAGAACTTCTGTTCCCGAGCAGGGGCGGGTGCGCTGCTGATAGACCTGCGGCGGTCGACCATGCTTGTTGGGGAAATCGAGGTCCCCGGAAAAGAGCAGACCATGATATGGCTGCGAACCTGTTCCATCCCAGACAATGTCGCGGCCCCAGGCGTCGAAGATGTGTCCATGCGGATTGGCGAACCCGAACGACACGTAGACATCGGTCTTCTGAGTACGAGGTTCGTAGCGGAAGACTGCACCATTCGCAACACGTCGGGGGGCTCCCCAAGGTGTTTCAATCTGCGAGTGGTGGAAGGTCCCTTCCTGCATGTACATCGATCCTCCCGGATCGAGGGCAAAGCTGTTGATGGTATGGTGCGTATCAGCAGTATCGAAGCCGTGAACAACCCGCTCCTTGACGTCGTACTTGTCGTCGCCATTCGTATCTTTCATGAACAGCAGGTCTGGCCCCTGAGCGACCAGCACTCCACCATTCCAGAACTCAAACCCGGTCGGGTTATGGATGTCCCCGGCAAACTCGATGCACTTATCGGCCTTGCCGTCGTTGTTGGTGTCTTCCAGAATCAGCAACCGATCGTCCATCTTTTCGGTCGGCTTCCAGTGCGGGTACGTACGCCAGCAGGCAACCCACAGTCGGCCCTTGGTATCGAACGCCATCTGTACAGGCTTGACGAGTTCTGGGAACATCGTTTCGTCAGCGAAGAGTTCGACTTTCATGTTCTTATGGACGGTCATCTTCGTGATCGCGTCCTGTCCCGACAGGAAAATGTGCTTGCCATCCGGCAGCGGTCCGGGCTTGTTCGAAATCACCGGAATGAATTCTGGCAGCTTGCTGTCGTCCGCTTTGACCGTTTTCCCTTGAGCCGTTTCCCAGATCACTTTGTCACGGTTTGACGTGAGGGTGTCCAGAACGTCCAGTTCACGTTGTCCGACCGAGTAGTTCGACAGTCCATCTCCGTATCCGCCAGGGCCCTCGGCGAACTTCAAGAAAGCTCGGTCACCATAGGTCGAATATCCGTCTGTAACGCGATACCGATTGAACCAATAGAAGTTTTTGTCCTTGACCGCAGCCAGCAGCCGCTCCAGAGCGGCACCGTCACGCTTGAATACCGGGCCATTGGGGAACAGGCCTCGCTCAGCAATCGCAGCAACAAGCCGGTCGCCGTTGGGGTTCAGGTGAACACCGTTGATTGTGTGTGGAGCCCCTTTGCCAAACATTTCAGCGGTCGGTGTGAAGAGGTCGACATACTGAGCTCCATTGGCCTTGGCGACTTCACCCATCGCAGCGGAATACGCCTTCAAGCGGGCATTGGATGCATCAACGTCGGCCTTCGAAGGAAGAGTCGGTGTATCGATATATTCATGGGCGATGGGCGAGAACAGCACCAACTTCGGGGCCGACTTGCCGTTGTACTTCTGACCCAGCGTGTGCTTGACGAAGTCTTCGACGTTCTTCTTGAATCCAGGCAGGCCGGCTTCACCCGCCCACGATTCGTTGTATCCATAAAACGCGAAGACGACGTCTGCCCGAGTGTTTGTCAGTTCAAAACGGTTTTCGCGAACTTTTCCCGCATCGCGCGGCGACAGCTTCTGAGGCTGCGGGCAAGGAGCGACTCCGGCCAGCCACTCATCCTGAGATCCGAAAGACATTGACCGCATGCGATGATTGGGGTTTTTGTAGCCGTCAATCTCGTCGCCGCTGTATCCCATGTTGCGAAAAACCAGCTCATGGCTCGCAAATCGGGCATGGATCAAGGTTTCCAGCCAGCCATCATGCTGCATCCGCTCGGCGAGAGTATTGCCGATGATGCAGATGTGGTCCCCTTTTTTGAGTTCAAGATCCTGAGCCGAGGCTGTGGCAGCCGCAGCAAGCACCGCAAAAACCAGAAACAGCGATTTCATCTTCATTGAGGAGTCCTTGTGGATCACGTTGCCAACTCAACTTCAAAGTCTCAACTTCACAGTTGTGAACCCACCAGTTTGACAACATCGCATGCAATTGTCATCTGTGACGCCCCGCAAACGCAGGCCAAACGGCTTTTGCAGGTTTGAGACCAACTCGCTTCGAGCGCCGGCCCACTATCACCATCCACCACCAGGAAACGTCAGGAAATGACGATGGGCTTGCGTTGCAAATCGCCACTGGTCCCATCCTACTTCAAAAAGGTATTCGCCCGGTTTAACAGTTCGAGCCCGCTTCAATCCTCGTACCAGATTTGTTAGTCTTTTTGCGGCGATAATCCTCGTGTTTTGGCTGAGTTATGAATGCGATTCATTGCAGATGGAAATCAGGCAGCCGGATTTCTGCGAATGTGTCGGACCTTTTCAAGCGACAGAATCAGATGAATTCGCCGAACCTGTGGAACACGCAATCCCTCTTCAATCTTCCGTGGTAAATCGAACGCCTGATTCCGGGAGCGTCGATCAGCAGACACGAATCGAAACATTGTCAAACACCTGAAAAAGCATCCTAGCACGCGACCGAACAAGCTGAAGGGGTTGAAAAACTGCACCAAATCATTGTTTCAAAAGCAATTAAGTCAGCGTGATCTGGATTTGATCCTCGACGAATTACGGCAGACCGGAATCGTCTCGGTGGTTGACGGAAAGTTGCAGTATTCATTCGCGTGACGATAATCACTGGGGCACTTCACTCATGGCACCAATCGTTGGAATCGACCTCGGTACGACCTTTTCCGCGGTCGCCTGGATGTCAAACGACGGGGCAAAGCTGATTCCCAATGCGTTGGGGGATGTGCTTACGCCGTCCGTCGTCGGCATCGATCTGGAGGGAAATCTGCTGGTAGGACGTGCAGCGCGCGAACTTCAAGTTGTCTCTCCAGAACGGTGTGCAGCGGTTTTTAAGCGATCCATGGGGACTGACTGGCAAACGATACTGGCCGATCGCGAATTCACTCCCGAAAAGCTCTCCAGCCTGGTGTTAATGTCATTGAAACAGGACGCAGAAGCGTTTTTTGGAGAACCCGTTCAGCAGGCGGTGATTACCGTCCCGGCTTATTTCAACGAGTTTCAGCGAAAATCGACGATCCGTGCCGGAGAAATTGCGGGGTTGAAGGTTCACCGAATTCTCAACGAACCCACTGCTGCTGCAATCGCCTATGGATTGCATGGTGGTGCTAAAATTCCGGCAGTGACTGAGCAGGATTCCAGCAACGACCCGGACTTGGATTCGGATACGAAAACCATCGTCGTCCTCGATCTGGGTGGCGGAACATTCGATGTTTCTGTTGTCGAACTGTTCGAAGGGACGCTGGAAGTGAAGGCATCTTCAGGAGAGACGTTCCTGGGCGGTGAGGATTTCACACAGACACTCATGGCGCGCGTGCTCGACTTGTGTGGGATGCCATTCGAACAGACTGAACTTCGCCACCCCAAACTTGTTTCGCGCTTGCGTCAGGAGTGTGAACAGGCCAAACGACGCCTGTCGACACAAGCTGAGGTCGCCATCCGCATCCCTGATCAGCAGGGGGAATTGAATGAAACATCCCCGGCATTTACGGTGACGCGGTCACAATTCGAACAATGGACCAGCCATATTCTGAACCGGATTGAATTGCCAATCCGGCGTGCTTTGGGTGATGCCGGTATCAAGCGGAACGCAATTAACGAATTGATACTCGTCGGTGGTGCAACACGGATGCCACTCGTCGTTCAGCGTGTTGCGGAACTCTTCGAACGGACACCGACCTGCCGCTTGAATCCCGATGAAGTGGTGGCTTTGGGGGCGGCCGTGCAGGCGGGGTTGTTTGCCAACAACGAAAGCGTCGAAGACCTGGTCGTAACGGATGTCGCACCGTTCACCATGGGAGTGGCAATTTCACGCGACATTGGGGGCCAGCGTCAGGATAACTTTTTTCTCCCGATCATTAATCGAAACACAACAATCCCGACCAGTCGTGTCAATCGAGTCTCAACATCGAACGCCAATCAAACCACGGCAACCGTGAAGGTCTATCAGGGAGAAGCTCGCAGAATCGATGACAATGTGTTTCTGGGAGAATTCGAAGTCACCGGGATACCCCGCGGCCCCTCAGGTCAGGAAATCGACATCCGCTTTACATACGACTTGAATGGCGTGCTCGAAGTGGAAGCAACCGTCGTGGCAACAAACCGAAAGGTCACTCATGTGGTCACACGGTATGCCCGCGGTCTGACCGCAGAACAGGTCGCGATCGCGGTCAAAGAAATGGCGGCGCTGAAAGTCCACCCGCGTGACGAATCAGTGAATCGCTTTCTGATCCTGCGCGCCGAACGCATCTTTCAGGCACTGCCGTCGGCAGAGCGTCGTTTTCTGGATCAATTGTTGACGGGGTTCGAGGAAGCTCTTGAACTTCGCGACACAGCTGCCATCGCCGCCAATCGAGAGCCGCTGGAAGCATTCCTGGACGAAGTAGATAACGAGTCGCACAACGAGGAGGAATATGATGACGACTGAACAGTCGCCCTCCGAAAGTCGAGTTCGTGACTCGTCCGACCTGGATGATCCGACATTCTGGAGCCTGCGTCTTCTTGATTGGAATCCTGCTGACTCAGTGCCTTCGCGGGCGGAAATTCTGCGGCGGCTGACAGAGCGAGAATATTTCCTGACGCGTGATGAGACCGATGCGGCACTGTTCTTCGTTTCCCCCGAAAGTCCAGAACTGACAAACCGCATCAGGGGACAATTTGCAGAACGAGGGACATCGGTTCGGCTGAAAGATTCCGTCAGGCGTTTTGCACAGGGATTCTTTGATCAGCCGTATATGGAACGATTAGTACAACTCAATGAATTGAAGGTTCTGTGTGCCGAAGAACCGTACTTGCTGGCATGGTTAGACGGGCTCTCATCAGGATTGGATGTTGATCGCCCTCCCGCTGAAGGAGACGAGGCCTTTGATCGTCTGGTCATGGCATGTGTCGAGATCTTCGTCGCATCACCGCGTGAATCGAGCCGAAAACGCCAGGAATTCATCCACGCCAGCCGGGAAGAGCCTGATTACTGGGGTCGGGCTGCAATCAAGTTGCACCTGAATTACAGTCAATTCACGCTGCGTGCCGCTGCATGGACTCGCAAATTGGCCGATTGGCAGCAGGTTGAACGGCGATATCAGCAGACGATCGAACAATTGAATCGATCCGTTTGCGACGATCAGACCGTAACACCGGAGCCAGGTTTCCAACTTGATTTGCAAGACGACGATCGCTCGCCAATGTACCAATCTGCACCGCGTGACAAGGCACCATTTGAAAACGTTTTCATTGTCGTTGCCGTGATTGCAGTATTCAGACTCCTGGCGGCAGGATTGAATTCGAATTCCAACAGAAGTGAATCCCCGTCGCAAATGTCGAGAACTCGTCCGGCTCAAATTCAGTTTCCCCAACCGGAGTTCAAGGCGGAATTGAAAGACCCCCTTCTGTCGTCTCCGGAGGAACTCAAAGCAAACATCGAGCGGCGATACATCCCTTTCAAACGCCAGTCTCCATTGGATGCGAAGCAAAAAAGTGACTCTGCTGGCAAGTCCAACCGGAGCGACTCGAATGAACAATGATCGTTCGTCGGGTTCATCGAATGCGGACGGGACACCGCAGCACATGCTGCCGGAAGATGTCAGCCTATGGCCGACCCCTCCTGCGGAAATCCTTGGGATTACAGACGCTGCTACCCGAAAGGAAGCAAAACGAGCCTATACCCGATTGATCAAGCGGTTCAAGCCAGAGCACTTTCCGGAACAATTTCGGCGGCTGCGCGAAGCGTATGATCAGGTCGACTCACGTCTGCAATGGCAAGAAAAGCTTGCCAGCCATGGGTTCACGATCCAATTCGCTGATGACTCGTCGGCGACGATAACACCGACGGAAAACACGAGTGAGGGCAGCGGATCGCCCGCGGCTGAATCATCAGAACCCCCGCTGGACGCGACCGATCCTGAGCTTTCATCAGCGGCACAGCCGTCAAAAACGAATCTGAATGCCGTGGGTGAGACGGGCGGTCGAAATTCCCCTCAAGTCGATAGCGCAGACCAGCATTGGCAACGCGTACTCGATGGTGGCGATACTGTTGTGGTCTACCGTGCTCTCGAAAGACTTGCAGCAAGCGGTGACGCGACGGAGACCGACTTTTTGCGTTTGTACTGGCTGGCAACTCTGCAGTCAGACATCGATCCAGAACGCGTCGCTGTGTCGTGGTTGATCGAAGGGATGCAGCAACATGGACCTGAAGGGCGTCTGCTGGGACTCTACGCCAGTGAACTCGAACGTCATCCGAGTGAGATTCGGCACGAACGATCGATCGCGCTGTTGGATTTGATGTCGCGACGAGGTCGCCTTGTGGACTTGATGCGGATTCGCTGGCGAGCCGCCCGGGATCTCGGCCAATTCGAGGTCATTGAATCCGATTTGGAATCGTTCAGACAACGGTTGTTCGACGACTTTGATGGATGGTGCACGTTGTTGCTGGGAGTCATGCATCAGACTGCGATGACATCCACGGTAACTGCGATTGAGATGTTTCGAACAGCCGAAGAAGAATTACGCACGTTGCTCTGCAGCAACCCGTCGCACTGGCTCTGGGATTCGTTTGACGCACTCAATGAGCAACAGCTGGCGTGGCATCAAATCGAAAGTATGGCAGACGGTGAAAGCAGTCCGCTCAGGGGCTTGATTCAGCTCATCGAACAAACCTGGAATTGCAATCACAACGAAGCTCAGTCCGCTCTCCGCCGATACTGCCAGTATGCGATGGAGTCGTCGTACCGCGGATTGGACCATTGGAACCTGCTGGAAAATTCCTGTCGCCCGCTGCTTCGAAAATTTGTCGAACTGCTGATCGAACATCGAGAGATAGAGCGCAAGTCATCAGACGATCTGTCCGAGGCATCCCGGTCGAATCTGAAACGATGGATTCGCGAAATTGCCCTCCAATTCCAGGAACTCAGGCAGACGGGACTTCTTGACTACTGCATCACCGAGTCGTTTACCACAGACGATGTCGCAAATGCGATGGATGAAATGCTCGACGAACTCCCCGCAAATGCCGCGGAGGTTGCAGAACGGGTTCGAGGGGATCTCGCCCTGCGGACCGCCATCGAAGCACATCGCCTTTTTGAATGATTACGTTCAAGTCGTCATGCTTGTTTTTCAGCTGACAGAGTGACTCTCAGTTCCCTCAGCGTCTCTCAGGGAACTCGCTTATCGAAAGAACTCACGCACAAGACGTTTGAATTCGGTAACGCTCTTGATTCCCTGAACCTGATCGCGAAACTCGGCGAAATTGGGAAGTGACTTGGCGAAGTAGCAGGCAACACGAGGAAGACGTTTGACGGCCAGATGATTGCCGTAGAAATCGAATTCTCCTTCAACCAGTTGCAGGACCACTCGGGCTTTTTCGGAAATACTCGGAGGAGCGACATTCGCTCCTCCGGTGACAAGTGCTCGGGCCTGCTGAAAAATCCAGGGGTTACCCAGGCAGCCCCGGCCGATGGCGACTCCATCAGCACCGGTCTCTTTTAGAAATCGGACCGCGTCGGCCGCTTCTCGAACTCCACCGCTCCCCAACACTGGTATTTGAACAGCCTGCTTGACCCGTGCGACCACAGACCAGTCGGGCCCCCCCACATACGACTGCGCGACACTGCGAGCGTGAACATCCACCATCGCAGCCCCCGCTTGTTCGGCGAGTCTGGCGATTTCAACCGCCGTTTCACGCTCGGCATCGGGGCCGGAGCGAATCTTGATCGTAACAGGAATATCGATGGCTCGAACCACGGCTTCGACCAGCCTGGCAATCGCAGGCGGGTCCGCCATCAGGGCCCCCCCTTCACCGCGACCGATCAACCGGCGGATCGGACATTCGAAGTTCAGATCAACGATCGAGAACCCCTGCTCTGCCACTACCTTGGCTGCATCTGCCATGACTTGTGGATCATTCCCGCTGATCTGACCGACGGCAGGCCGTTCCGTCGGGGAGGTGTGAAGCAGCTTGATTGCCCGCCGATCTCGCTTGGCGACATCACAGGCATCGACCCGCTCACCACACACCAGGCTGGCACCGAGTTGCTTGCAGAGAAGCCGAAACGGATAGTTGGTATGTTCCTCCATCGGTGCCAGGGTGATCGGATGGGCAATCGCTACGGAGCCAATTCGCATGAACAAATCTTTCGGGCACAGACTCGCTGGAATTACTTGATCAGCATGCGATATGGCATAACCGTCAACACACGTTCACGAGCGAGAAGTTCGTAAACATCCAGCCCCTTCAGGGTGTCGACGACTTCTGGCGGCAGCCGTTTCATCCATGCAGACGTCCCGGCTTTCAGCGAAGCCGCACTGGGGTCGACTGGTCCGAACAGTTGCTCGAATGGGCTGATCGGCTTGGGCAGGTCCAGACGCTCCAGTTTCTGATCTGGGTCCAGTCCCGCCGACTTTTTCGCAAACGCGATTGCATCTGCGAGCGTGCCAAGTTCATCCACCAGTCCCAGTTTCAGTGCCTGAGCCCCGGTGTAAACTCGACCTCGCGCCATTTTTTCGAGCTTTTCAACGTCCATCTTGCGACCGGCAGCGGCTTTGGTCGTGAACTGAGCATAGATGTCATTAAGCATCTTCTGCATTGTTTCGCGTTCCGCATCCGAAAACGGCGTTGTCATGCTCAGGACACCGCTGTTCTTACCTCGGTGCACAACGCTGGTCGTGATCCCGATCTTTTCGTAGAACTTTTCAAACGCCAATTTTCCGCCGACGACACCGATCGACCCCGTC
>CAZSTW010000184.1:0-11606 GCA_964609845.1 uncultured Planctomycetaceae bacterium
ACGGGTTGTTGTTGGTGTTCGCCTCGAAACGACCTTTGGGGCATGTCGGGTATGAAATTTGGGAAAGCCGCCGATCGTCGCTCAGCGAACCCTTCGGTCAACCTAAAGAACTGCCTCGGATCGTCAACTCGATCGGTGACGATGACTCTCCGTGGTTGACTGCCGATGGATGCGAATTGTTCTTTGCGTCGAATCGCCCGGGCTCGAACGGGCAACGCGATCTCTACGTCTGTCGTCGAACCACTCCCGCCGCCAAATGGGAAGCTCCAGTCAACTTGGGAGAGGCCATCAATACGACCGACAACGAAGACTGTCCCGTCCTCGCTGACAACGGCCTGACGCTGTACTTCGCTTCGAATCGGCCGGGGGGCCAGGGTGGGATGGATGTTTACCGAGCGCGTCGACCTGCGATGAATGCTCCCTTCGAGGCACCCGTGAATCTCGGGACTGTTGTGAATTCATCTCAGGATGACTTGAACTTCGCACCGCTTCGCGACGGTCGATCGGCGCTATTGGCCCGCCAGAATGCCAATCAATCCACCGTGATGGTCGTGAGAATCAATCCTCAGGATGGCGGCTTTGGTCAGTTACAACCTGTGGAACTGGGGCAACTCAAGGGGACGATCAAAGCGCCGCGTCTCTCTCATGACGGATCGACCCTCTATTTCCACGCCTCGCTTCCGCAGGGATCCGGCGCGTTTGATCTCTGGAAAGTTCACCGTGTTCAGAACTCATCTCCTGCCGACGACGCGGCTCGGCCGCCTGCAACAAGTTCACTTCAATTCGACGGAAGCGGAGCACGCGTCGAAATCCCCTCGCTGGTGATGGAGCCAACGAGGCCGATCACCATCGAGGTCTGGGCTCGCCCCTCGAAGCCTGTCAATCACGGTGTCGTTGCCGGTTTCGCAGGCCAGTGCGTTCTCAGGCTGCGATCGAAGCAGTGGTGGTTCGGTGTACGAGACAAGGACTCGAAGATTCACGAAGTCGTCGCGAGTTCTGATGTCGACTGGAACAAGACCGCTCACGTCGCCGGAGTTTACGACGGCAAGCACGTCCGGCTGTTTGTCGATGGCATCCGACATGGCGAGCCTGTCCCCTGCTCAAGTGTGGTCGCTGTCAATTGGATGGCAACGCTCGGAGCGGCCTTTGACGGAACAGACCCCTTCGCGGGTGAGGTTTCTCAGGCTCGATTCTCTCAGGTTGCCCGATACGTCGATGACTTCGATCCTCCGGCCCGATTCACGTCCGACAAAGACACGCTTGCGATGTACCTCTTCCAAGAGGTGTCAGGGACATCGCTGAAAGACGAGTCCGGCCACATCCACAGTGGCAAGATCGTCAACGCCACGTGGATTTCAAATGGGACTGACAAAAAACTCAGTGCCCAGACGACATCGAGCAGAGCAAACCCTGATCGCGTCGCCGCCGAGTGGGTCATCGCACAGGGAGGAGAAGTGGCTCTCATCGGCAGGCAAGGAATGATTGCCAGCGTGAATGATCTGCCAGCCGACAACTTCGAAATTCGTCACATCAAATTCAAGCGACGGCTGACTGGCGCGGATGCCGACCTTGTCCCGTTGCGCGCGTTGAACCATCTGGAATTCGTGGGAATTGACTACAGCCATCCGACTCCAGCGGGCATCACCGCGCTGGCACGGTTGCCAAAGTTGGAAAGGGTCAGTTGCGGCGGCCAACCCCTGAGCGATGACCAGGTGACCGCCCTGACTCGTTTGAACAAGATAACGTCGTTGTACCTCGCTGGTGCGCAACTGAAGCCTGCGCAATGTGCCATACTTGCCGGGGCGATGGCGCAAGTCGGGTCGCTCAATCTGATGAACAATCCTTTGCTGGACGATACGGCTCTGACACCGCTTGCTCGTATGAGCAAACTTGCAAAACTGCAACTCCAGGGGACGAAAGTCACCGCCGCTGGCGTCGCCGCATTACAAACGTCCTTACCCAACTGCTCGATCGAATGGGATGATCCCAACCGTTCGAAGTAGCTAACAGGAATCTTTAAGTCAGAGCAAATGCCGCTATCGTGTGAACTGTTTATCGAGCGAGTGATATCATCCGGTGTGGTAACTGCGGACGAGTTGCACGCGTGGATTGCGAGTTTCTTCCCACGGCGGATTAGCCCGAATTTCGCAGCGAGTCCCCTGTCGGCGGGGTAGCCCAACTCGCACAAGTCGAAATGGTGCGATATAAGTGCTTTCGTAATCACTCTGGAATGTTGCGTACACTGAATTGGAATGACGGTCACTGGATCACTTCAACCTGTCCTGATGGCAAAGGCTCAGCCATGTTGAAACTCGTCTCTGCCGATATCAGTCGTCGAGAGTTTTTGCGATTCGGGTCGCTGGCAGCAGGCGGTATCTCGCTTGCAGAGATGATGCGCCAGCGTGCACTGGCAAAGGAAACGCGCCCCGACACCGCCGTTATTCAAGTCTTTCTGTGCGGAGGGCCAAGCCAGCACGATACGTTTGATCCAAAGCCACTTGCGCCGGCAGAATGTCGCCCCTTCGATTCCATTGAAACTGCGATGCCCGGCGTACGCATCACAGAATTCTTCCCGCGCCTGGCCGCTGTCTTTGACGAGTTTTCTGTCGTCCGATCTGTGGCACACGGAGATGGGAGCCACAATCACAGTGTCCACTGGATGCAGACGGGTCGGTATCCGAACCAACTTGTTTTCGGGCAGAATCAGTTCCCTGCGACTGGAGCAGTAATCGCCAGATATCGCGGTTCCAATGTGCGAGGAATGCCAGCGAATGTCGCGATTCCTGATGGATTCTATTACAGCACAGCATCGTATCTGGGATCTCGCTATGACCCGATGGAGATCAGTGACCCGAATAAGCCGGACTTTCACGTTCCCAATCTGAAATTGAACGACAGCATCACGACCAGTCGGCTCGATGATCGTCTGCAGATGTTGCGCGGATTGGATCGATTCCGACGCGACCTCGATACTCAGGGGCAATCTGCTGCCATGGACGATTTTCAAGCGTCTGCCTTGGACATGATCTCGGGCCCGGCAGTCCGGCGTGCATTTGATGTCTCTGCGGAAGACCCTCGATTGCGTGATCGCTACGGCCGGAATCGACTTGGCCAGGCCTGCCTGCTGGCTCGTCGATTGGTGGAAGCCGGTGTGACGTTCGTCAATGTGAAGGACTACGAGTTTTTTGAATGGGATCTGCACGGAACGCTTGGCGGACCAGGGATCGCAGGGACCCGAACCAAAGGCCCAAATCTCGATATGGCGCTGTCCAGTTTGGTCATGGACTTGAAAGATCGAGGCTTATTGAGTCGAGTGCTGGTTCAGGTGTTTGGCGAATTCGGCCGCACGCCAAACATCAATACGACGGCCGGACGTGACCATTGGGGAAATGTTTTTACGGCGCTGTTCGCGGGTGGGGGATTACGCCACGGGCAGGTGATTGGTTCCAGTGATGCCAGGGGAGCACTACCATTGGATCGACCCGTCGGCCCGGCAGACCTGCTCGCCACAATGTACCGGTTTCTGGGAATTTCAACCGATACAGCACCCTTGGATTATTCGGGCAGACCGATGCCATTGTTATCTGGTGGTGAGCCGATCCGCGAAATGTTTTCTTAATCAGTCCGAAGCAGGTTGCTCGGGCAAAGTTGCACGTTGCACATCGAAAGCAAGAGTTCACAGGGATTGACACTCACGACAGATGTTGACGAAACACCAGATTCAGATCGTCCGCATCAGTATTCACGCTGAAGCCGAGGTTCTGTTCTGCAGTTGTCAATTCCTCTTTCGTTACCTGTTGTCGATCCAGGACTTCAAGATTGGCATCCGAGGGATCATGTCCCTGTGAAAGTCGCTGCTGGATGCGACTCTTCAAAACTTCGTCTGGAGCCGTGCAATGCACAATTCGTATGGAGACACCCAGTTCTTCAGCGAGTGAGACAAACAATTGCCTGTCGGATTGTCTCAGGAATGCTGCATCCACGACTGCGGAATAACCGCATTCAATTACTTCCCGAGTCAAATCGTGAAGTCGCCGATATGTCTGAACCGTGGCCGCTGGGGAATACATCTCTTTATCGGTGACTCCCTCCTTCCGGAGTGCGGGCCAGTTCCCTAACAATCGCTTTCGTTCAACGTCAGATCGAATTCGTACTGCTCCCAGGAACGACACGAGCTTGCGGGCTACGAATGATTTGCCGCTGCCTGACACGCCATGCATCAGAATGATTTTCTGCGGATTCGAACGAGTCATCTGCTCGGCAAGGTTTAGATAGCTCTGCAGAAGTTCTGACTGCCGCCGGATCTCACGCTCTGTAAGGTTCGTCTGGTGCAGTCGAAGAGCGGCGACTTTCGCACGTACCAGCGCTCGATACGTCAGGTAATATTTCAAGAGTCGCAAACCCGGGTAATCGCCCGTTTGCTGCAGCCACTCATTGAGGACTCGCCAGGCGAATGGTTCAGCCTTTCGATCAATCAGATCCATGACCAGAAAGGCCACATCGCAAACGACGTCAATCCAGCGCAGTTCGGGATTAAACTCCAGGCAGTCAAACAGTGTTGGTTTTCCGCGAAACATCACCAGATTTCCCAGGTGAAGATCGCCGTGGCATTCGCGGACATGGCCCTGTTCTTTTCGTTCAACCATGACTCTCTTGAGACGGTCGAATTCCTGATTCGTCCAGGAGTCGAGCGACGAAAGCCCTGATTTCATCTCGCTGGGCAATGATGTTTTCGCCAGTGCATCGAGACAGGCCTGAACCACTTTGTGAATTCCAGTCGGATTGCCGAAGGATGAATCGACAGGTGCGACGGCAGCGTGCAGATGCAGCGAAGCGACTTCATGGGCCAGAACGTCGAGGGACTCCTCGGTTAATGTCCCCCCGCCAAGTCGTTGATCCAACAAGTCTTCTTGAGCAAATTGTCTCATGCGGACCGCATATTCAACAACCGGACCTGTTCCGCCAAATCGATAGCCATCCTGATCATGTGTCAATGGCACCACAGAATCGTAAAGGTCCGGGGCTGTTCGCTTATTCAGGCGAACTTCTTCGTGACAGGCAGCGAGCCGAAGGGCTAATGTGGTGAAGTCGACAAATCCAAAGTCAACGGGCTTCTTCAGTTTGTAGGCCCAATCACCCGTGAGCGCGACCCATGAGATATGAGTTTCGGCCACGTCGATGGCTGCGACGGGATGAGTGTATGTCGCGGAGTTCTGCAGCGATTCCAACCATGCGGGATCAAGCGGTGACTGGCCTTCTGACATTGAAACCTGCCTCATGAGGGCCGCCCCCTCAACTCAATTCCGCAAACGCTCAAGAATTGAATGTCTGTTCCCGTAGGCCTCACTCAACCCTTGTGATTGCCCACGAATTATCAAGCCGAAGTTTCAACTTCGACCTGTTCACCGAGTTCTTCGTCATCAACCGCATAATTGGCAAACTGCACAGAATATCGGGACTCAAACCATTCACGAATCGAAGGGATCGCGCCATCATCATAGGCAGGTTTGACGTGTAATGTGACTCCATCGACCGAACGTCGGACTTCGCCCCCTTCAACGATGACCTCGCCCCCTTTCAGAACATAGCGAGGCAGTTCAAACATCCGTTCAATGTCTGATTGCGGTGAGTAGATCGTAATGTCTGCATCGGCCCCGGGACCCAGGTGTCCCTTGTGTGCCAGGCCGAGCATCCGGGCCGGCGCAGCCCGGGTAATTATCGCAATTTCATTCAGGGTGTATTCGCGCGTCAGATCAGGCAGCACGCATCGAGTCCGCACCCCTTCGGGAACATTGGCCAGCATTTCTGCACGCCGGGTTCGGTCCATTAACAGGGCGATGATCTGCGGATAGGCCAGAAACGAGGCTCCGTTCGGATGATCGGTGCTCATGGCAATCCGCCACGGATCCTGGGCCAGCAGGTACCACTCCAGACCAATCGCCCACTGGAGCGCATGAACAAGACTCTTTTGCTTATACCGAATCGGTACGATGCCACAGCCTGCTTCCTGCTCAATGTCGCCGCTGAACCATTTGCCTCCTGTCACCTGATGAAGATAGTGACCTAAGGGACCGTCCCCCGTCATCGAGCAAGTATTGCCAAACATCACCTGCCCCACGTCAACCGTCAGATTGGGATGGGAATTGACGTAGTCTGCCAGCTCTGCCACCTGGGACCCAAACGTTGACTGATCATCGGGATCACCCGCGTAGCTGTGGAACTGAATGTGCGTCAGATGCCCTCGACGTCCCTCCAGAGCTCGCATAGTTTCCAGAGTCGTCGACCAGTTCCCCGGCATTCCCAGGTTGTTGCAATGAATATGCAGCGAATGTGGCAGCCCTAATTCATCTACGGCGGTTGCCAGTCCTGACAGGATTTGACGCGGTGAAATGTCGAAGTAGTCAACGTTGTCGTCGATTCCAGAAACATTTCCCAGGCCCCGACTTTTCCAGACTTCGACTCCTCCCGGATTGACAGCCTTGATCGCATAGCCTTTTGTCGCTTCCAGCAACCATCCCAGATACGCCCGCACCAACTGAGGTTGCTTCTGTTTCAACTGCTGCATCACATACTGATTATTTCCGGCGAGTACGAAAAACCCTTTATCGAGCAGCGGGGTGTCGAGGAATTCTTCGTGCGCATGCCGCGCTGCCAATGGTGGAATAGCGGCATCAAACGCCGTGGTGTAGCCCAACCCTGCATACAGGTACCCGGTGGCAAATGTTGTGGGAACACTGCCAGCAATTCCTGAGCGGGTGATCTCAGTCCGTCGTAGAATTCGCCCCTTGCGATGATCGTCCGGCAGCATTTTTCGCGCGGCATTGACCTTCGGGCCCGCGATATGGCAGTGCATGTCGACTCCGCCCGCCATGACGACCAGACCGGTCGCATCAAGCACACGCGCAGGACGCGTGGCTGGATCCGTCGGAGCGGCCACGATGCGCCCCCGTTCAATCCAGAGGTCGCCAGCGACGCCGTCAATTCCGTTGGCGGGATCGTGCAGAATTCCATTTTTGATCAACAACAATGACACGGGGTTTTCCGTCCAGTATGGAATTCAAATGAGAACTGTGAGTTGACTGCTCAGGGACCGACCTGATTGATCGCGTCATCGAGTTGGTTCAGCAGGCGATCAAGTTCATTTCGAGTTTCCAGATCAAGGCTCCAGGCGTTCGGGACTCGACGGTGATCTGTCGCGAACACACCTTGTTTGTGCAGCACGTATTTTTCAACGGCCAGAAAACCATCCAGACCTGCCTGAAGCTGCAGGCTGACGAGAGCGCAGATAGGAAAGTACAACCGATAGATCGCAGCATCGTCTTTGCGGTGCAGTGCCTTCCAGAGTGCCACGATGCCTCGCAGGAACTCCATCCCTGGCATCGTTCCGGCGATGCCGCGACGAAAACTGTCGACGAGACAGACGCCCCCCGAGCCCTCATAGATCCGTGCCTCGCCCGCCGTTGCATCGCGCAAGGCAGAAAGATTGGGGCCGATCGGAGACGCTTCCGGTTTGAACAGGATCTTGTCGCGTCCAAACCTCTGAAGCAGTTCGACACAGATTGCGATTGGAATCGGCTGACCGACATAACCTGAGGCATCCTGTACGATGACAGGAATCGCAATCGCTTCCGCAAGAGCAACGAAATAATCCCGCACAGCGGCCACAGGCAGACGGGTCGACATGGGTGGGATCGCCATCACGGCATCGGCACCGGCTTTCTCGGCACAACGTGCATATTGAATCGCCTGCTTCGTCGATTCCG
Source organism: uncultured Planctomycetaceae bacterium (assembly GCA_964609845.1). Taxonomy (GTDB): domain Bacteria; phylum Planctomycetota; class Planctomycetia; order Planctomycetales; family Planctomycetaceae; genus Schlesneria. The sequence goes on from CAZSTW010000184.1 coordinate 7,764, forward strand.
CTCCGACGCCTGCGAAGTAGACACCGCGTCCGGCGTTGATTTCACCAAGATTCTCGGTCAACGCGATCCGCTCATCGTATGTCAGGCGAAGTAATTCCGAGACCATTCCGGTCCCGAATCCATCCGCACCCAGACCATACGCCCAGTCAATCTGGCGACGCAAGCTGTTCAAGTCGATCGAATCGTCGGCCAGAAACGGAGTATGAGCAATTGGAAGTATGCCCTGAATCTGCTTCGTCACTTCTGTTACTTTCCGGATGAAGGATTTACTTGCCTGTGGTGGCAGCCGGACTTACGCTGAATCGAAAAGTACTACGAGACTACCAGTCGCCTACGCTCCCGTCGGGGTAGAAGACGCGTTGCAGTAACTCCTGCTGAAACGGGTGCTTTTTGACTTCGACTTCATTGATCTCGATTCCCAGTCCGGGGCGAGTGTTGGGCCTCACGATGCGTCCCTTGGTTTCTACCGTAAAGCCTTCGCTCACAACATCATTCCGCCAGGGAACATCGTTGTGAACTGTTTCGCAAATGATGTAGCTTGGCTGCGAGAATCCGAATTCCAGCGATGCCGCTGTGCTGACGGGACCTTGAGGATTATGTGGGGCGAGTGATATCCGATGAGCTTCCGCCAGTGCCGCCACGCGCCGGGCGGCTGTCAGGCCACCACAGTGAGTGATATCGAGCTGGCAGACCTCACATCCACGCTTATTGAAGAGTTCTCGAAATGTCGCCAGGTCTGTAATGCGCTCGCCGGTGGCGACCGGCGTTGTGATCGCGGCGTTGATTGCAGCCAACCCTTCAATGTTTTCGGGCCAGCAGGGTTCTTCAAAGAAATACAATCCGAATTGATCGAGAGCCTGACCGAACTTCAATCCCATGGCAGGGGACGGCCGGGCATGGCAGTCCACCATGATATCGATTTCGTCTCCCACGGCATCACGCATGGCTGCCACGGCTGCCTCGGCGAGTCGAATTGGTCTGAGTCCTTCCAAGGGCATCGTCGGGGGGACGGCCATGGCCTTGAATGCGGTAAATCCCGATTCAACGGCTTGCCTGGCCAGATCCCCGAACTGACGGGCATCGTCCACCGACGTTTCGTAAAAATCTTCCATCCTGCCGCCACCAAGATGGCTGTAAGTTCTGACCCAGTCACGAACTCGACCACCCCACAATTGACTGCATGGCATATTAGCAATTTTGCCGGCAATGTCCCACAGCGCCAGATCGATCCCGCTGATCGCGGTCGAACGGACAATGCCATTTCCATGCCAGAAATGCTGTCGAAACATCATCTGCCAGAGATGTTCAATCCGTCGCGGATCTTCACCGACAATCAGTTCTGCGATATCTTCGATCGCACCAACGACGGCTCGAGTATGCCACTCCAGTGTTGCTTCGCCCCAGCCATACAAACCTGGCTGGTCGGTCAGGATTTTGACAAAGATCCAGTTCCGCATGCGCGCATGGCAGACAAACGTTTCGATCGCCGTAATCTTCATTCGCTGTTTTCCCTCATCGTGCACGTCAACAGTCTACGGATGGGCAACGCACGTGACGGATCCAATCCTAGCGACAAGCACACGCAGTGGCATCTGATACGAAGTGGATTCCTGTGAGTTTTCAAGCACAGGCAGCATCAGGCAATGACCTGACCTCAGCGTTCAGCCATTATTCGCTTCAGAATTGATTGGGACTGCTTCCCCGTAGCACGGAGCGTGAATTCGCGAGAGGTTGGGCTGAGAATTTGAATTTCGATCCTGAGCAGATCGCGGGGAAGCAAGTGCTGGACTCGGTCGGCCCATTCGATCAAGGCGATACCGTCAACGGCGAGAAGTTCATCGAGTCCCAGATCGAGGAATTCATCAGGATTTCGCAGACGATAGGTATCGCAATGCCTCAGCGGAATTCGCCCGGCATACTCCTGCACCAGAGTGAATGTCGGGCTGTTGACCTGATCGATGGGAACGCCCAGTCCCACCGCGATCGCCTGAACAAGCCGCGTTTTTCCTGCTCCCAGGTCACCAACGAGCGCGAGAACCGCAGCAGGCTCCAGTGAATCAGCAATCTGACGCCCTAATTCTGCCGTTGCATCTTCCGATTCTACGCAGATTTGCAGTTGATTTTCGGCGTTTCCGGGCAATTCGGACATGTCAAACGGACCTGAAAAAGCAGTGTTGGAACCTGATGTCTGGCAAAACGGTGAAAAACAGTGTGATCACAGCATCTTGTGGTCAATGTTTGTTTGGGACTCAAAATGAGCCGTTTGCTTTACAACGACGAGCGGCATCACTAGAGTCCCCCCACTTCGAACGCACCCGGCAAGTCAACTGGATGTTGCTGATTGTTGGGCCACGAGCGAATGACGCTGGACGCTGAGATCTGTGCATCATAGATCAACACGAGTCACACCTGAAAGGATTCAGGTGAAGGGGACAGAATGGAATCTGGTCAACAGCCCGCAATTGTCGTCGAGCCATGGCTCGACAATGTCGTCAACGGACGCACGACTCCAACTTGGGGGCATCGTCCCGCAGACGATCAATCTTCAGTACTTCACAGCGTCGATGTACTTCTCTGTCTGAATCACGACCATTCACTCGCTGGCCTTCGGGGCGAGAAACTCTTTGGGGATGGTTCCCGCCGTATCGCTTAAACAGGGGGGCGCGTTGCGCCCGGGCGAACGACGACGGGAAGTTTTGTCAGTGGCGATGCACACGGATGTGCCACGATTCGAAAGGTAATGGAATGCAGAAGAAGCCTCTTATCGGTGTTAATGGCGACTTTCGACCAGGACGTAAGGATTCCGTCGCGCTGAGCTGGTACAACTCGGGATACTACGATTCCATCACTGCGGCAGGGGGACTGCCATTTCTGTTGCCACCCTATGCTTCCGATGACGATCTGAAGCAGGCCCTGCGAAATCTGGATGGGTTGGTCCTGGCAGGCTGCACGATGGATCTTGATCCGTCACGACTGGGCCTGGAACCCCATCCTCATACTCGTCCGATGCCACAACGCCGCGAAGATTTTGACCGTCGCCTGGCTCGTATGGCCGTCGAAATGCGATTGCCAATCCTGGCAATTGGCTCGGGAATGCAGACAGTTAACGTCATCTGTGGTGGAACACTGTTCCAGCACGTTCCCGAAGAAGTTCAGAAGGCGTTGCATCACCGTGATCCGGTGGAACGTCACAACAGACACATCATCAACATCGTCGAAGGAACTCGCTGCTGGGACATTTACGGGCCTGGCGAAATCCGAGTCAACAGTGATCACCACATGGGGATCAAGCAGTTGGCACCGATCTTCCGCGCCTCGGCACATGCTCCCGATGGTATCGTCGAATGCTATGAGTCGACGGAATCGGACTGGTACTGCGTCGGCGTGCAGTGGCATCCAGAGGACGACACGGCATCAGCCCTGGACATGCAGATTTTCCAGGACTTTATGACGGCCTGTGGAAGCTCGACACCACAAATCATTCAGTTCCCAAACCGAGCCGCTGCATAAGCATCTCGATTTAAGTTTGTGTCCGTTGAAACCCCGGAATTCCCTTCCGGGGTTTCGCATTAATGCGGATCAAAAAACGGTGGATTGCGGGTGCCACCGGTTTTGGAGTCTCTGACAAAGCCGTGCCTTTGATCATTTCAAAGTCGTTTCTCAATACGAAATTTGTTATTGTGCTTGTTCATACAATTTCAATCTCGCATGCGATTTGACCTGTTGTCACAGTCTGGTTATCGACGCCACTGGTGACCGCCTGGCTCTTGCTTCGACGACCGCTCGATCTGGGGCACGGAGGACCAGGGTGATTCCTGACAAGCGATTTTCGAACACCGGCCG
>CAZSTW010000185.1:0-11352 GCA_964609845.1 uncultured Planctomycetaceae bacterium
ATGTCTGCCCGATCGATGAATTGCCTGAGGCGGAATCGCTTGACGCGACGGAAACCCAAGTATCAGGCCGATGAACTCTGACGTGCCGCTCAGTGCAGTCGATATCAACGGCCGAGCAGGGGGGCCAAAAGCAACCTTGGTACTACTGCGTGAAGATAGCCGTCTGCAACGACAATCAAAGGGCAGGAGTCTGTCGCCTTGCCGTGACTCAGGCACGCTCTTGTGAACGTGCCCAAGTCTTGCCCCAGCCGATATGTGCTCGCGGTCATTTTTTGGCTGGCAAAATGGTTTCGACTACGAATCGAGTTCGTGAGCGATCAGATCTGCCAGTGTTTCGCGTCGGCGAATGACTTTGACTTCGGTGCCATCGATCAGGATCTCGGCACCGCGAGGGCGTGAGTTGTAATTGCTGCTCATCGCTGTGCCGTAAGCACCTGCACTGAAGATCGCCATCAGATCTCCCCGCTTCATTGGCGGCAGATAACGGTCCTTGGCGAAGTAGTCACTCGATTCGCAAACAGGTCCAACGACATCGGTTTTTTCGCAACCGGCGATTTCTCCTTCCAGATCCGCGGGCATTTCAATGCTGGGCTGAACGGGCCAGACTCGATGGAACGAATCGTACATGGCAGGTCGCACCAGATCATTCATACCCCCGTCCTGGATGACAAACAGCTTGCCCCCTTCGCGCTTCGTGTAGACAACACGGCTCACCAGGATACACGAATTGCCGACGACGAACCGACCTGGTTCCAGTGCCAGTCGGCACTTGGCCTCCTTGACGGCTGGAACGATCACCTTCGCGTAGGCTTCTGCAGGGAGTCCTTCGTTCCCACGATAGCTGATGCCAAATCCGCCACCGAGGTTAATCCAGTTGATTTCGTGGCCATCTTTCCGCAGCGCATCGACGACTTCAATCGCCTTCTTGCCAGCCGCTTCGTAAGGATCGGTGGTCAGAATCGGGGAACCGAGGTGCATATGGATCCCCTTGAGCGCCAACCGCTTGTCTCGCAACACCTTGGCGGCGAGTTCGCGGAAGCGTTCGATGTCCATTCCGAACTTGTTCCCCTTCTTGCCAGTCGTCGTCTTGGCATGCGTCTTTGCATCGATATCTGGATTCAGTCGCAAGGCAACGCGGCCCACGACATTCATTGAACCCGCGACCGCGGCAATCGCGTCCAGTTCCTGTTCGCTTTCAACATCGAACATCAGGATGTTGTTTTCGAGAGCAAAACGGATTTCTTCGTCGGTCTTGCCGACCCCGGCGAACACGACCTTGGTCGTATCTCCGCCAGCGGCCTTCACTCGGTAAAGCTCACCTCCCGAGACCACGTCGAAGCTGCTGCCAGCGTCGCGCATCACTTTCAGGATGCCGAGGGTCGAGTTCGCTTTTACCGAATAACAGATGACTGGTTCGACTTCTGCAAACGCAGTCTGAATCTGCTTCAACTGGCCGACGAGAAATGACTCGGAGTACACCCACAGGGGCGTTCCGTATTGTTCGGCCAGCTTGGCGACGGGAACCTGTTCACAGAAGAGTTCACCGTCGTGATACGAAAAAGGCTGCATAACGTGTGGTCTTTCGAAATGAAGTAAATCTAATCTCAGCGTATTGTTGATAATCGAACTTATCGGCAGGACGAACAAATCTTCCATCGAAGGCAGGTACTGTCAGGTGTTATCGCGATAAGAACGGGCCGAAACAATGTTACGGATGTTCTGGAACAATGAAACTCAGGTGTAACTCCGCGTGGCGAAGGTGCAAAAGAATCCATTCCTCGTGACTGAGATCTCCAAAGGCAGGATGACCATTCGCCGGTAATTCTGCTTGCAGCCGCTGGGACCAGACCCGCAGATTATTCAACGCCGTTTCTGTAGCGGGGTCACTGCCTGGCATGAAATGAGCCATTTTTTTCGGTAGAGCAAATCCTGCGGGCATCCCTTTCGTCAGGAATCGGCGTTTGATCACTGGTGCAATGAGCCAGCGGACAAACCACGGCGTCTTGATCACAGGACCTTCAAATCCAGCCTGGATCGATTTTCCCAAGTGGTCAATGTTTTGAGCAACTGTCCAGTTCCCCAGCGTACGACACGGTACAGAGGCGATGTGTTCGGCATCCTTGATGACGTCGTCAAAGGTGGCGAACCGCAACTTGCGCCGCCCCTTGACAGCCGCAGTCTTGATTGCAGGGCTTGTCGTACTGGCACTCATGCCGTCACTCCACTGTTTCTCAGGCACGCTTGCGCCCAGCGATCCTGCTCCGCCGAGAGCGGCACTGTCGGATTCCGGGTGTGATCAACCAAAAACTCATACCGGAAAAGATCGTAAATCGTCTCCCAAGCCTGTTGGAGATTCAATGCGACATCAGGATCCCCCGACATCAGCGGAATTGCGATTGTCGGCAAAGGTTCATTGAGCGAAATCGGCCACGCGGTCACATGAGGACGTCTATCAGCATGGCTGAGAAAAACAAAACAGGAAACGGAGGGAAGGGGACCGGTCATGGGGAATCGTTCCCCGGAACGCAACAAATCAATTTCCAGGTAGTGAGCGGTGCCACGCTGGAATTCCAATCGCTTCTTACGAAATTCTGCCAGGCCATCACCTCGCTTATTGGTTGGTGAAAGGACTTCAATTGCGGTCACGAGCGAACGCGTTGCGGCGTCGCGGATTTCAACGTAGGTCTCTGTAATGGTCTCCGGCAATAGTGCTTCGACCACGATTGATGGCGATGCGCTCCTTGCCGAATGTGCCAGTTGCCCTTCGTCAATCGCAACAACGGAATCGTCCGGAATTCGACCTGATTGGCCGGCTGGGGACACCTGATCAGGAATAGCAATGAAAACCCGTTCGCAAGTAATCGCCAGATACTTCGGTCGCACTTTGATCGAAAGCTGCCTGGCGATTTCCTCAACGAGATTGGCATGAACCGTCGACCAACTGGGGCCTTCCAGAAAGGGGTCCATTCCAGGAAACGGGTTTGGCATCACGATTCCTTCTCACGCCTTGTGTCGCGCCAGCAGTTCGGCGATCTGCACGGCGTTCGTCGCGGCTCCCTTGCGCAGGTTGTCACTGACACACCAGAACGTCAGTCCATTCGGATGCGAAAGGTCGCGACGAATTCGTCCGATGAAGACTTCGTCTCGGCCAGTACACGTCATGGGCATCGGGTATTCGCCGTTGGCCAGATCATCCACGACGACGATCCCCGGGAAGGCTGCGAACAATTGACGTGCCTCGGCAGGAGAGACGGGTCGTTCGGTTTCGACCCAGATGGTTTCACTGTGGCAGTTCGCCACGGGAATCCGGATGCACGAGGCCGAGACCTGAATGGACTGATCGCCAATGATCTTACGGGTTTCGTAGACCATCTTCATTTCTTCGCTCGTGTACCCTTCTTCTTTCGGGCCGCCAATCTGCGGAATCGCATTGAAGGCGATCGGATGCTTGAAGGCGGAGTACTTGTAGTCCGTTCCCGCGAGATTCGCGCGTGTCCCTTCGATCAAATCGGTCGTCCCCTGCAATCCTGCACCGCTCACGGCTTGATAAGTGCTGACAATGACTCGCTTCACTTTTGCAGCATCATGCAGCGGCTTCAGGGCAATGACCATTTGCGTCGTCGAACAGTTCGGACTGGAAATGATCCCGCGTCCTGCGGCGAGTAATCTCAGGGCGTCTTGCGGATTGATCTCAGGAATGACCAGCGGAACTTCGGGGTTCATCCGGAAGTAGCCAGATTCATCGATCACCAGGCAGCCGGCTTCGACAGCGGCAGGGAAGAAGTCGCGAGCCGTTTCGTCGGGAGTGCTGCCGATGACCAGATCATGTCCCCGGAACGAATCTTTCGTCAATTCCTGAACGATGTAGTCGCGTCCCTGGAATTTGATCGTGGTCCCGGCGCTGCGCTTGGACGAAAGGAACGTCCATGAACCGGCTTTGTAGCCGCGCTCTTCGAGCTGCTGACACATGATCCGACCCACGGCCCCTGTGGCCCCGACGACTGCAACAGACTGAAACACGTCAACTTCCTTTGGAGAGAAACCGCTTCGCCGATCGGGCCAGCGCCAGATCGGAACTCTCGCTGATCAGCCGAAATTCGTTCTGAAGATCGGTGGGACGAGATTTTGCGCAGCAGGACCAGACAGGTCCCATCTCCGGAATGGTAACGGACGGGGCATCCCCCGTTCAATCCGCGGATCGATTCATCCGTGGAAAGGCGAAAATTCCTCTGCCGGATTTGACGCAAATGCAGTCCTGCGAAGCTGAAGGAGTGCCTGCTCAATGTCTTCCGCAGTTTCCACATAGACGAGTGATTCCCCCTCGTTGAAACGATGCAGCCGCAGAAAATACTCGACAGCAATCCGTTCACGACGTTCGGATTGATCCTGAACGATGACTGCTCGGAGATGCTCCCAGTCATACTCAGGAAATGTTGACTTCCAAATCGACAACTGCTGATCGAAAGCCGCAAACATCAGCCGTGAGGATTCCGCATGATTTTGCTCCAGTAGCGGCTTCGACTGCATGACAAAACTGGCCACGACGTCGGCCTCGAGTCGTCCGCAGGAAACAGCGTTATCCAGAAACTGGACGGTCATCGCCAGTAATTCCGCCTGTCGCGACGTCAGATCTTCCGCCAAACCCAGACTGCCGAGTTGCGACAGCAGCATCATGGTCTGAGTTCGAAGCTGATCAATCAATGCCTCGGACTGCTCAGAAATTCCGTCTGCGTAACATTCCAGCATGAGAAATACGGACAGCGGCACTCGTTCTATCGCATCGAGAATCCGAACGGTTTCTGGAACAACCTGAGCGGTGGTTCTGAAATCTCCGTCCGCCAATGTCAATCTGTCACCCTTCAGCACGACGACCGTACCAAGTCTTCTGGCATAGGCTCGACAAGCCTGCTGATGGAGCGATCGATGGAGGTGTGAAACCGCCGACAGCGGGTCACGGCAACCGCATTTGCCACGCTCCCATTCCATCAGGCCAAGCAGGGATTCGATTTCTGCCGTGGACAACCCCGGGAAAGTGTCTGCAGACGTAACCTTTGCTGGCACAGTGGATAAGGAAATCATTTAACGAAACTTTCGGCAGCGAATGAGATATTGGGAACAGCAAGCGACCACGAGACTCGTACGTCTTTAAACCTAAGTCAGCATGGAAGTTAGTCAAGACGATCCGAGTCACCGCAGTTGATTCGCGGAACTCGTCGTCGGCAAAGTCATCGCAGACTACCGGAGTGGAGTTTCCGGCATGCCGGGCATATCCGGACGCATGATTCCGTTGATCACGATCGCTTCAGGCAGAGGTACGTGCGCAATCGCTAGGCGCGGTCGATAAGGAATTCGCGTTACAGAAGTCTCGCAACTGTTGTACTTGGAGAACTCGCGTGTTTCGCTGGATAGGTTGCTGCTTCCTGGTGCTCGGGATGTCGGCGCTTGCCCGGGAGGATACTGCCCGAGCTCGTGCTGATCGAAAAGCACCAGATGACCCCACATTTGGACTGCAGGTTCAGATGGGAACTGACGGGAATGTGCGTACGGACCGTACGCCGCGTAGTAAGGCTTCGTTTGCCAGCTTTTCCGATGATCAGGAACCTGATCGACGCGGTCTTGCACAAAAAGTGGACTGGCAGGAACCAGTTCAGGAAGAAGTGATTGGGGCTCAATCGTATCAATGTCAAGAAGACGACTACGAATGGCAGGTGATGCCAACCGGCCTGATGTACAAGGCCTATCTTGCGGGTGAAAAAGAATCCCGCATGAGCTCTGTCTTCTTCGGCAGTAAGGGGCGCGATGGAACCGTCTGGGAAAACACACTGGGTGGTCACGTCGGGCTGTTGAGATACGGGACAACGGACGCAATCAACCCGCAGGGATGGCAATTCGACCTGGAAGGTGCCGCCATGCCGCGCGTCGATATGGGTCACCAGGATGACCTGGAAGCATGCGACTTTCGTGCGGGCTTCTTGTCGACATGGCGCTACGGTGACAATGCGTACAAGGTGGGCTATTACCACCTCAGTTCTCACGTCGGTGATGAATACATGATCCGTAATCCGACGTTTGTCCGGTTGAATTACGTCCGCGACTCATTCATCGCTGGCTGGACAAGGAACCTGACTCGCGATACTCAGGCCTATGGAGAAATCGCCTACGCCTTCAACTATGAAGACGGTGCCAAACCGCTGGAACTGCAATACGGGCTGCAGTACACACCTATGGTCTTCGGGTTGCGCGGGGCACCGTTTGCCGCAATTAACGGGCATACGCGACAAGACTTCGGCTACATTACCAGCGTCAATATCACAGCAGGCTGGCAATGGCGAGGGAGCAGCAACCATCTGTGGCGTTTCGGCTTCCAGTACTACAAGGGACCAGCCCTGCAATGGGAATTTGCCGGGCAGAGGGAAACTCTGACGGGTGCCGGGATGTGGATGGACTATTGATCCCGATCCGATCACAGTAGTTCGACCGCCGAGACTGTCTCGGCGGTGACTGTGATCTCAATCGGGAGTCTGCAACATGCCGCCTCAAGGACCGTCGCCCGGATTATTCTTCGACACGATCAACGCTTATCAGCGAACGCAAGCACTCAAAACTGCAATCGAAATAGATCTGTTTTCCGCCATCGCATCTGGATCAACAACGGCTGCCCAACTGGCTGCCGTGTGTGGTGTCGCTGAACGAGGGGCCCGGATTCTTGCCGATTACCTGGTGATCGCAGGTTTTCTGACGAAGTCCTCTGATCAGTACGGACTGACAACGGATTCTGCAACATTCCTGACACGCTCTTCCCCCGCCTATCTTGGGGGGACTCTGCAGTTCCTTCTGACTCCCTCGCTGACGGAATGCTTCACGCAATTGACGAGCGCCGTCAAACGAGGAGGTACCGCCGTTTCTGATGACGGGACGGTCTCGCACGACAATCCGATCTGGGTCGATTTCGCCCGTGCGATGGGGCCGATGATGCATCTTCCCGCACAACTTCTCGTCGGCCTGATCGGGGGAGAGAAATCACAGGCACTGCGAGTGCTGGATATCGCCGCCGGTCACGGATTGTTTGGAATCTCGGTTGCCCAGCATTTTCCCAAGTCACACGTCACCGCTCTGGACTGGAAAAACGTTCTGCAGGTTGCTCAGGAGAACGCCGAGCGAGCCGGGATTGCAGACCGCTATTCCCTGCTGCCGGGAAGTGCGTTCGATACAAATTGGGGCGGCCCCTACGATGTCGTGCTGATCACGAATTTCCTCCACCACTTTGACCCGCCAACGTGCGAACAGATCGCTCGAAAGGCTTGTGAAGCTCTCGCCCCTGACGGACGTGCCGTCACGCTGGAGTTTATTCCTGACGAAGGCCGGGTAACCCCCGTCGGCGCGGCCGGATTTGCACTGACGATGCTCGCCACGACTGGCCGCGGCGATGCCTATACATTCGCTGAATACGAACAGGTATTTGCCAAGTCTGGGTTTGTCCGAAGCGAATTTTATCCTCTCCCCCCGACAATGCAGCAGGCGGTAATTTCCTATCGCGGTGAATGACCTCGTCAACGGTATAGATAGTTTGCTAATATTGAGGCTGAGCTATCGATTCCGATTTCGAGGGGACACGGATGTCGAACCTGTCATGGATGACTTGTGTTATTTTACTGGCGATGTCGATCGCATCATCGGCGGTAGAACCGAAAAATGTCGGGAACCTGGGCGATACCGAACGGATTCAATTCATCGGAAATGAAAACGTTGAATCTCGCGACCTGCGTTCGGCCCTTGGATTCGATATTGATGTCCTGGTGGCCGGGCATCCAGACGCTCCCCTGGAAGAACTTCTTCAATTACTGGAAACCCGATTGCGTGATGGCTATCGCCATTCCGGGTTTGCTGACGTCACGACGAGCGCTAAGTATGTCGAGCAGCGTCACTGCATTGTGGTGACGATCGTCGAAGGACGACGCTATCAAGCCGGTGAGATTGAAATCGCAGGGGCCAAAAGCATTCCGGACGCACGCCTGAAGAAGCTGATGGTCACTACTTCGCCGGAACAGACAACCGCAAAGAACTCCAACGAAAAACGTGACTTCGCCCCTCCTTTGCCAGCCAAGCCAATCTGGCAAAAGGGTAAACCTGCCTCTTTTTCTCCAGGGTTCTGGAAGGCGAAGCACGAGCCGTTGCAGAAGCTCTTTCAATCCTTGGGATACCATGACGTTCAATTCAGCGTTGTCCCCCGGGCCGAATCAAACGGCACCGCGACACTTGTGGTAACGATCACAGACGAAGGGCCCTGTGCGGTCCTGGGTGAAACTGAAATCATCGGGTTGACGAGAAATACTCCTGAAGACGTCATTCGCTACCTGGACATTCCCAAACGTGCCGTCCTGGATTCCGACCTGAAAACACGGATCGAGCAAAAGCTGCGCAGTGCGGCTCGCTTTCTGGAATCGAAAGTGGAATTCATTACGCCGCCGTTCGGCGATGCAGACTCGATCTTGAGAATTACACTTCTCGAATTCGATGAGGCACCGCTGTTAAGTGAGAAGTTTACACCCGAAGAAGATGTCCTGATCAAGTTGGCAAACTGGTTAACGAACTTTGAGTCGACCGACAACGATTTTGAATTGCGATTGCAAGGGCCGCCGCTCAAGGTTGAGCCAGAGGATGATCCCCCCGCAGGAACGTTGCTCATCGATTTCAATCTAGTAGTCTCGCACAGGAAACAGGGATCCCTGCTTCGTGTCAAAATGAAGGAACACCTTAAACGTGAACTTGTCGAACTGTGGGTCCAACTGACACCGGACTTGCTGTCAATGTACTCACCCCGCCACAGACTGAGATTTGAAACGCGAAATATTCATCAATGCGTGATGGGGGCGATGCATTGGACCGCACAGCGGCCGAGTGAACGTGGTGAGATTTCAAGGTTCGCGTTTGGCACCGGAATTCGCTCGAATTCCGAAGGAAGGCTTCCACCTTTCATCTTGCAAATGACAGTTGACCCGGTTGCAGCTGTCCGAGAGGCCACGCGAAACAAAGAGCTGGTCCGACTCCAAGAAGGAGTTCTCTCGATCAACGATTCATCCCAGCGAGTTGCCATCGATGCGATGACAGGCAGGTTGATGGAAGTGGAAATGAACAGCGGTCCAGTGTCGCAACTGGTGATCAATTGCAAACCGGGCATCTATGATGAACTGTCGAAGCTGTTCGACCAACAAATCCAGGGGTCTCGATTGATTCGCGGCGAGGATGCTCCGATTTCAAATTTCTTTTCGTTTCTGGCAACGATTATTCCAGAACCTGAGGGGCAATCACGGAACGCGGCTTTGACAGCGCTGATCCAATCTGTTCTGAGACGGGGAGCACTTTCTGCCTTCGACCGCCTGCTGGTGAACATGTTCAATCATCGAGACGATGGCTTTTCAATTCCCTACGAAGCGGACCCCAAAAAGAAACTGCCTCCAGCAGGTTGGACGGTGATGATTTTGCCGGTCGCCAGAACACTCGTTCCTGATACCTCATGGGCTTGGACGATCAGTCGCGAATTTGTGTTTGTGCAAAATCGTCGAGGTCAATATTCTCAGCGTGCAGTCGCCAAGCTGCTGGAAAGTCCAGAGACGGGACCGATTGCAAATCTGGCAGCTTCGTATTTGTTTGGGATGCTGAATCCGAACTTGAAGACGAAGTTCGCAGAACGTGGATTGACGCACCTCCAGCGGGAGCAATTCCAGTATGATTATGAGCCATTCTTGAAGAACGATTCGGCTCTGGGAAAGGTACTGCTGGCGACTTCACAGACGTTGCAGGAACTGAACGAACCAGAAATTCAGACGCTCGTCGAAAACCTTCCCTTGGCCGATCAGGATCGAGTAGAACTGTCACGTGTTCTGCGAGTTTTCGCAGCGCGCAAAACGGCGCCTCCAGCGGATGCCATGAGAGAAGGCCTGGATGAAGCGTGGGATTCGCTGATTGCTCCACGGATGAAAGCCCTGCTGAATTCCCTGGCAAATTGAAAACATCCACGAAGTGAGTCATCTGAATGTCGGAACGCTCATCAACACCCCATGGCAAAACCCCCAACCTGCCTCCCTGGTTGATCATCGCCATTTTTCTGGGGGTTGTGGTGGTTTCGTGGTGGCAGACATCATCTCCACCGGTTGCACCACGATCAGAGACAGTAAAGCACGAAGATTCAAATCAGGCTGCGGAAGGGGATGAATCACGGCAACCGATTCCGGTTCAAGTCACGCCTGAACCTGACACGGATCCCTCAGCAACTCGCACAGTTCGCTCAACGGGGAAAGCCGAACCGGCGGGCGAGTCCCAGCCTAAGATTATCCCGCAACAGGCTGACTCGCCAAAAACACGGATCGAAAATCAAAAAATTCGCGATCAAGATGGTCACGTTGTTTTCAGCGGAACAATCGATTTGCAGCCAACGCTTGATCGGATCGCCAAAGGAGATCGCAATTCGCACCGCAATGATGGCACGATCTTTCAGAACCGCGAACGACGACTTCCTGCAAAACCGTCTGGTTACTACAAGGAGTACGTTCACCCGACGCCAAAATTGAGTGGCCCAGGACCTCAGCGAGTCATCATCGGAGCTGATGGCGACGCGTGGTACACACCTGACCACTACAAGACGTTCGTCAAGATCCGGGAGAAGTCGTCACCATGAGTTGCCAGGACGTGAACGACTTCCAGTATTCGAGTGGAGACTGGCCAGTCCAGGAATCATCCTGCGTCGTTCGAATTCCGCCGGGAATTAACACAAAACGACAGCTGCTGGCGATCCTGGCACTGGGGTTGGACTTTCCCGGCTACTTCGGCTGGAACTGGGACGCCTTTGAAGAATGCCTGCGAGACCTGTCATGGATTCCGGTTCCGACGAAAATTGTCCTTATTCATGACGATCTGCCACTCGCACGCGACTCAGATGAGGCCGCAACGTACCTGTCGATCTTGAGAGATGCGATTTGCAACCCAGGCACACCGCCGTCCCACGAACTGGTTGTGGTATTTCCGTCGCAATATCGTGAGTCGATCAAGGCCGCTGTCGAGAATTGAAGCAGCGCAAGCGGCTTTTCCATGTAGGGTGGGACCAGCTCGCTTCGAGCGCCGGCCCACCAGCTTTGTCTGTGTAAACGCGCTGATGACTCTGCTTGTGGTGGGCCGGCGCGGCGAAGCGCCGCTGGTCCCACCCTACGTCAGCACAGACATGACTGTGGAAGTCTTCCGTTTTTCCGAACCCGTTGAGATTCGAGCAGTAATCAACTGGGTGAAACCGTCGAATATTCTGTGACCATCAGCCGGAACGCGCTAGCGTCCGGTTTCTGGAGATGCGTGTCTCCAGTC
>CAZSTW010000186.1:0-5952 GCA_964609845.1 uncultured Planctomycetaceae bacterium
TTCCGTCTTCCTCAGCGGGCAGAAGGTTTGCATTTTCGAAGAGCATTCGCGACAGTCGGCGGAGTTCATTGGAAGCGGCGAAGGAGGACAGTCGGTCAATTCGATCTGCCGAACCCGTCACGAGCTTCGCCAGAGCACGATTGGCGGCAATTCGGATCCCCAATGGCTGAGTTTCCGAAAACGCGGGAAACCAGAGATGCGGAATCGCCTCTTTCGCTTCCAACGTCGCCAGTATTCCAATGATCGCCGCGCGAATTCGCTCCTGGGGCGAGTCCATTGCTCCGAGCAGCGGTGGGACAACTTGACGCCCCATGCGGATCAATGCCAGGACAATCAGATCCTGCTGAGCTTCCATTTCTGGACGACTCATCTGACGAATGATCTGGGGAACAGCACGTGGACCGGCATTGCGCAGTTCGGCAGTTGCATTTTCCCGCTCGGTCGGATCTTTCGACAGTCGAGCGAGCAGACTTTCAATGTAGACCGGGTCATCGGATTGTTTGCGAGAGGCCTGGTTCAACTGCTCAAGAAGCGGGGAAGCCATCGAACTGAGTTCTTTGATCCGGGCGATTTTTACGAAGGCGGCAGTGCCATGCTTATCGCGCATCTTGATCAGCATTGCGTCGTCGGGCGTGGAACTGTTGAACTGCTCAAGATATTTGACGGCCAGGTCCAGTCGTGCCAGATCGACCATCAGCAGAACGGCTCGAAACGACTCTTCGGGTGTCGCGGGCTCGGTCAAAAGTGGCGAAGGCTCCGCGATCGGTGCGGATTTCGGCGGAGGCGTCCCTGGCTCAGGGGCCTCTTGGGCGGAAACGATATTGGAATACGCCAGCAGGCAAACCGCATATGCGGTTCCAACAACCAGCATTTCACGAAGCCGGGGCATTCGCTGACTCCGCTCTCTCGTCGAAACAGTCCGACATGCGACGGCATGTATGACAAGGATCGATGAATTGGACGCTTTGAAGACTTACCACAGATACTACGAACGCTGTTGGGGGTGAGACAACGACAAAGCATGGCCGTGCGCGAATTTCATCGCACTCGTCCGAAGTCGAATCGACCGAAGCGGAACTGGTATTCAGCAAAGTCAGGCTGCCTTGCATATTGAGGCCCGACCCAGGTCTGGCATACGGGAAAAAGCGGTCAATCGGGTCGTTCTGGTCATGACACAGGTGCCGAATGTACTATCTGCAACGGTCGTATTGCTCATTTGACGGGCGAACAGCAATCGTTGGCTAAGGCACTGGGTATTGGCGTGTCGAACCAGCCCGCTTCGTGTGCAGCCCACCCCCGAATGCAACGTCGAGAATTGATGGCTGGCCGGCGAGGCGGACAGCCGCCGGCCCCGTTCGACATCCCGCCCAGCATCAAAATGCCATGAATCCTGTCTAAGCCATTCTTCGCATCCCGCGTCCGCGTTGGTATAACCATCACGCCAGCGTCAAGATGCGACTGCAGCACAACCGGTTACAAATTCAAAGGCGAACCAGAGCCAACAGGCCCCGGTCGATAGTCATGACTCACCCCTTCAGCTCCATCCCTGAACTTTTTGACCTCCAGGCGGGCGGGCCAATTGTCCGGATCCCGACAGGTCAGGATGTTCCGTTTACTGCTCGAGTTCGGTCGATTGTCGATACCGCCGAGTTTCAGCGACTGCGCAACATCACCCAGCTTGGACTGGCGGGACGAATCTACCCCGGTGCCACCCACACGCGGTTTGAACACGCCCTGGGAGTCTTTCACAATTCGCTTCGTTACCTGTGGCAACTTGGCAAAGACGAACGATTTGCAGCGACGGTTTCGCCGCATCAGGCCGAAGTGCTGATGGTGGCCGCCCTGCTACATGACCTTGGGCACTGGCCATTCTGCCATCCGATCGAGGATATGGGACTTGAGGATTTGCCTCCCCACGAAGCATTCGCCGCTGAGTTTCTATCCCCGTCGCGCGAACTGGGGCAAGTTCTGCTGGATGAATGGGGCATCGAACCGTCTGAAGTCCTGGATGTTCTGGTTCAGAAAACCGATTCGAGTTCGCTGCGTCTGGTCCGTTCAATCCTGTCCGGCCCCATCGACATCGACAAGATGGACTATCTGGAACGCGACAGCTTGCATGCCGGGGTTCCGTACGGTCGTAACTTCGACCGGAATCGTCTGATTCAGTCATTGCTGGTCAACGAAGCGGGTGATGGTTTAGCCATCACATCGAAGGGAAAAACAGCTGCAGAACTGATGGTGTTTGCCCGTTACGTGATGTTCAGCGAAGTCTACTGGCACCATGCTGTTCGCTCTGCCACCACGATGTTTGCGAGAAGCTTCTTCGAATTGCATCGTCAGCTGGAACTGCGAACATTGTTTCAGCAGAGTGAATTTGAAGTGATCGCGGAATTACGTCGAGCGGCAGCCGATACACCGTCAGCTTCGCTTCTGGATGGAGTTTTTGGGACAAAACGCAAGCTGCATAAGCGAGTGATGGAATTCAGCCTGTACCAGACCCCGGAACTGTATCGCGTGCTGGCGGGGCGGCCTTATGCGGAACTGATCGGAGTGGGTGGTCGAGTTTTGGAAATGGCAGAGCACTATCTGGGACGATCGCTTAATCCAACAGACCTGCTGATCGATGCTCCGCCAATCCACAAGGAAGTGGAGTTCAAGGTCGACATCTTCCACCCGAAAGAGGGGGTGTACCGACCACTCAGTCAGGTTTCACCCGTCGTCGCTGCATTAGCACGAACACAATTCGACGACTACGTAAAACGGGTCCGAGTCTTCGCAGAACCGACACTCGCTCGTGAACTTACTTCCCTCAAGGATTTCCCCCAATGGCTGTCAGACGCAGCCAGCACGTAACATCAACGGGCAGGAAGTTCCTCGACAAACTGGATTCGAGCCAGCTTCGCATATTCGCCATCGAGTGCTGACAGTTCCGCATGCGTGCCAGACTCGACGATCCGCCCATTTTGCAGGACATAAATCCTGTCAGTTCGCTTGAGAGCGCTGACACGGTTCGAAACCAGAATCGTCGTTCGCCCCTGCTGCGCTGATGAAATCGCCTGTTGAATTTCGTGTTCCGTCTCGGCGTCGACTGCGGCGGTCGCGTCATCCAGCAAGAGAATCGGAGGATCAAGCAGCAAGGCCCGAGCGATCGCCAGCCTTTGACGCTGTCCCCCCGATAGATTCGCTCCATGCTCCCCGATCAGGCTGTCATAACCGTCCGGCAGATCCGTGACAAAGTCATGAGCCGAGGCCATGCGTGCGGCCTCCTCAATTCTTTCTGGATCGGCGGTCGGATCTCCAAAAGCAATGTTCGCAGCCACAGTATTGCTGAACAGAAAGCTCTCCTGAAAGACAAAACCGATGTTTCGCCTGAGATCCTGCAGATCCAGATACCGTACATCGATTTCATCAAGCAGAATTCGCCCCTCCGTCACGTCATAAAACCGCATGATCAGGTTCAGCAGGGTCGTTTTTCCGGCTCCGGTCTCACCCACGAGCCCGATTACTTCACCGGGACAAACGTCGAACGAAACCCCTTGCAGGACAGGGGCCCCACCAGGGATTGCAGTGCCGTCGGTTTCGAAATTGCCTGCTCGTCCACAGTAGGCGAAGTGAACGTTTTCGAACGTGATCTTTCCTCGCGATCGAGGTAACCGCACTGCGTTGGCGGAAGAACCAATTTCAACGTTGGCATCAAGAACATCAAAGATTCGCTCCGCACCCGTCAGTGCAGATTGAATACTGTTGGCGATGTTGATGATCTGCCCAACTTGGTTGGCAAACTCTTGAATCAGATTTGCAAACACGAACAGGCCGGCCCCTAATGGCAGTTGCCCCTGAATGACCAAGACTCCGCCGTACCCGATCAGCACCAGTTGATTGACCTGAGTCAGAAACCCCATCGCAGGTTGATAGAGACTTAACTTCCAGAAAATGTCGTATTTCTGATCCTTCAGTTCCCGGTTGGATTCTTCGAATCGAGTGATTTCGTCGCCCTCACGAGCAAATCCTTTGACGACTTGAATCCCCTGGACGTTTTCTGAAAGTCTGAGAATGAGCTTGTCATTCAACTCACTGCTCCGCTTGTAAAGTGGCCGCACGATGCGAGAAAACTGAACGGCTCCAACCCACAGTAACGGCGATGTCAGCAGGCAGGCACAGGCCAGAGCGGGGTGAACAGCAATCATGTAGGCAAAATAGACGGCTAGTGACAATGCAACGGTGAGAACTTTCAACAGAACGCCATCGACGAAACCACGTACGGCCTGAACATCACCTGCAACTCGATTGATCAGCGAACTGCTGTCGTTCGCGTCGAAATACTGAAAGCTCAGTCGTTGAAGCTTGTCATACACTTCCGTCCGCATCTGAATCACGATGTTCTGGCTGAGGGCTGCTCCAGCCACCGCAGCAACGAACTTAAGGATAGCCTGCAGAGTCGCAACGAATAAGACCAGGGCCGCGACAAACATGACCAGTGTCAGCGGATTCCAGTCTGCCGGAGGCGAATATCCGAAAGGCCAGCGAGGCGCCGGCCCATCGGGCTGCACAGCCTTTCGCAGAACGTCGATCCCCAGTCCAGCCAGCCCCAGCCCGGACAAATTCAGACCTACGAGAAGGAAATTCAGAATCAGGACCCACAGGCAAGCCGCTCGAAACTGCCACGCCAGCCACAGCATTCTGCGAATCAACAACCAGTTCGAAGGGCCAGGAGCTGAATTCCGATCTGACTTTTCAGTCGTGGTGATGACAGACACTGGTAACAGACTCAACTTTCAATGAACGGTTAAGCCCGAAGCGAAACAACAATCGCGACGGACTTTCATCAATAGAGACACAAAAAAGAGGTCGATCACCAAACCCGATCAGGGTGTTCTCTCTTTCACACCTGAAGTGAACTCGACAGAATACGACCAATCGATTTTTCGCTTTGTTCTATGATAAGGGCGCTGGTGATGGTTCACAATTTGACAGACCTGCGGATTTCCCGTCGTGATGCATTGAATCTAGGAGCTGCTGCGCTGGCTGCGATAGCCACAGGCTCCACCTCCGCTCTGGCTGCGGTACCGCCAGAACGAAATGGCAAGTCACACATGAAGCTGAGCCTGGCCGCCTACTCCTTCAGCCGTTCGCTCCCCAGAGCCTGGACTCCAGACCAGTTACCATCCGCAAAATACACGCTGGAAAAATTCATCGATTTTTGCGCCGAACAGAATCTGGACGGCTGCGAACTGACAGCCTATTACTTTCCCAAAGAGATCACCAATGAATATCTGATGAGTCTGAAAGAGCGTACCTTTCGACTGGGCCTCGACATTTCTGGAACGGCAATCGGAAATGACTTTTGTCTTCCCGAGGGTGAAGCTCGCGAGCGAAATTTGAAGATGTGCCGCGACTGGATTGATCATTCAGCCACTCTCGGCGCACCTGTCATTCGTATTTTTGCGGGAAATGTTCCCAAGGGTGAAACGGAAGACGTGGCGCGTGAGCGCTGTATCGCCGGAATCAACCAGTCGCTTGAGTACGCAGCCACCAAGGGTGTCTGCCTGGCTCTGGAGAATCATGGAGGCATCACGGCGACTCCCGAACAAATGCTGAAGATTATTGAAGGGGTGAAGCCTTCTCCGTGGTTCGGAGTCAATTTCGACGGAGGCAATTTCCGGACGGCGGATCCCTATGCCGACCTGGCCAAGATTGCTCCGTACGCCATCAATGCTCAGATCAAGGTCGATGTTGCCCCCAACGGCAAATCAGAACCGACCGATCTGGCTCGGGTCGTCAAGATTCTGAAGGATGCCAGGTACCGCGGGTTCCTGGTCCTGGAATATGAAGCAGCGGAAGACCCCCTGGTCGCCGTCCCCGGCCACCTGAAAAAGCTTCGGGAATTGATCACCGGTTGAGTTACTGCGACTGCAATGCTAAACAGGAAAACATGACATGCTGACCTCGACC
>CAZSTW010000186.1:5962-11351 GCA_964609845.1 uncultured Planctomycetaceae bacterium
ACCTTCACGTGCTCGAATCCGCCGGGCTCGTGCGCTCCCTCAAGCTCGGTCGCGTGCGAACCTACGAGCTGCAACCCGTCGCCCTTCAACTGGCCGAGGACTGGCTCAGCCAGCAGCGCACCCTCTGGGAGCAGCGGCTGGACCAGCTCGACGCCTACCTGCTGTCCCTCCACCGAGAGCAAAAACCATGAGTCTGCCCTCCTTTGCCGCCGATCCCCACCTCGACCTCGTCCTGGAACGGAGACTTCAACTCGGAACGACGAGCGTTGCTGATTGCCGAGATCAAGGAGACTGCTGATAAACTCGATCGAGACCAGGCGACTCTGGGCGATCTCAAAATTCTCAGCCGCTCCTTGCGAGAAATGCGGTATGCATTCAAGGTCTTCACCCCATATCGCCATGTTCGCAAGGTGTCAGTCTTTGGTTCTGCCCGAACACATGCTGATCATCCCGATTACCTGGCAAGTGTCGATTTCGGTCGACGGATGGCCGCCGACGGCTGGATGGTGGTGACAGGTGCGGGTGGCGGCATCATGGAGGGGGCTCATGTCGGTGCAGGCAAGGCGATGTCGATCGGCGTAAACATCATGCTGCCGTTCGAACAAGGGGCCAATCCTGTCATCAGTAAAGATGAAAAACTGGTCACGTTCCGATACTTTTTCACGCGCAAACTGATGTTCGTGAAAGAAGTCCACGCGGTCGTCCTGTTTCCGGGTGGTTTCGGAACTCAGGATGAACTCTTTGAGGTTCTGACGCTGGTGCAGACAGGAAAGCGAGACTTGATTCCGATCGTCTGTGTCGATTCCCCCGGTGGCACGTACTGGTCGGCCTGGTTGAAGTTCGTTGAAGAGCAGTTGCTGTCACGCCAGCTGATCAGCCCCGCGGATCTGTCACTTCTGAAAATCGTCGACAGCGTCGACGCGGCGCAGAAGGAAATACAACAGTTCTATTCCGTCTACGACAGCATGCGATACATCCGCGAAGACCTGATTTTGAGGTTAAAAACACCGATCAGTGATGCCAGACTGGACATGCTCAATACCGAATTCGCCGATTTGCTGATTGACGGGCGAATTGAGAGAACGGACGTTCACCCCTATGAAGGCGATGAAGCGCATCTGACAGACTTCCCGCGGCTTAAGCTTCGTTTTAATCGGCGCGATACGTCACGCCTCCGCCAGTTGATTGATGCAATCAATGAGGGATGAGTGTCTCGTCGCCGGCCCTGGAGATTCTTCCCTTGAGCGATCTCTGTCACCTTGGCGTTGACGTTAATCGAACGAAGCGGTTATCGCGCGGCAAACTTTGGCTCTTTCGGACCTTGACCGCGACACTTGTCGTTGGTTCGATTGAAGTTTCATCACTTGCCATCTGGAAGTTCTGGCCTCCGAAGGACCTGCAGCAGTTGCCGAGCATTCGCGAAACTGTGGCAGCACTTGGGACAGAGAAAAAGAATCAACTCGAAGTTCTGCACCCCTATCTTGGCTGGATTTTCAGTCCTGATGGTACGGTGCACGATGAAGCACCGGTGAATGTCAATTCGCTGGGATTTGTCGATTCTGCACCGACACTCCGAAAGCGCTCGCCTGATCGAATCATCATCGGTGTCTGCGGTGGATCCGTCGCCCAGCAGATGACATTCGAAGGCGAACAGGCGTTTCGTAACCGCTTGTCAGCAAGTCCCTCATTCAAAGGCAGGACAATTGAAATTGTCCGGTTGGCAATGGCGGGATACAAACAGCCTCAACAATTGATGGCGCTCAACTATGTGCTCGCTTTAGGTGGCGAATTCGATTTCGTCGTCAACATTGATGGATTCAATGAAACGGGTCTGGTTGTCGGTGAAAATGATACGACTGGCGTATTTGCAGCGTATCCGCGCAATTGGCATGCCAGGTTGCTGGATGTCGTCGATCCACGGAATTCCGCGATGTCATACCGTTTGCTGGAAATCCGTGCATCGCGACAAGCCAAAGCTCAATGGTGGATGAAGTCGATGCTGCGACACACCTGGACGGGCAGTCTGATCTGGGCCGCACAGGACGAGCGACTCCGCAATCAACAGCTCAACCTCGGAGTAGAATTGACCCGTCTCAACAAAATCCGGGGATTTGGATTTGCTCGACAGGGGCCGCGTCAGTTGTACACAGATGAAAGTGAAATGTATTCAGAGATTGTAAAGCTCTGGCATAATAGTTCACTGCAGATGCATCACCTGTGTGTCGGACGCGGGATTAAGTACCTCCATTTTCTCCAGCCGAATCAATACCATGAAGGTTCCAAACCACTCAGCCTCGTCGAGAAAGAAAAGTACTATAGCCCCAGCGAGGATTTTGCAATCGGTGTCAAGAAAGGCTACCCGCGCTTGCTCACTGCGGGAGTGTCCTTACGAAATGATGGCGTTGCGTTTCAGGATCTGACGCAAATGTTTTCGAGCGAAACTGAAACGATCTACAGTGACTATTTCTGCCATTACAACGCACGCGGCACGGATTTGCTGGCAGAGGCTGTTGCGGACGGAATTCTCGACTCGCTGTCGAAAGTTGATTGATGATTCGGATTCAACAGCCTGAGTCAGCCTGCCTGCGACAACAAAGAGTCCTGAACAACGACTGGCGCCGTCGTGTCTGACAATTCTTGTTCACGACACCAAGATTGACAGGTGTATTGTGTAGTATGATGACATCGAAATTCTCGCGAAAAATAGATCCCTCTCCATTGAGGCAGCGAAAGTATGTTTGATCCATATCGTAAGTGGCTCGGGATTCCTCCCAAGGATCAGCCGCCGAATCACTATCGGTTGCTGGGCCTGGAGAATTTTGAAGACGATCTGGATGTCGTCGACGGGGCTGCCGAACGGCAAATGGGATTCGTACGGCAGTACCAGTCGGGTGAGCACGCTGCTGATGCCGCACGGATTTTGAATGAACTGGCAACGGCACGTCTTTGCCTGCTCAAACCTGCGACCAAGGCCGCCTATGATAAAACGCTGCGAGCTCAAATCGCGGCCGCAGAACCCGACCCTTCACTCGACTTCGCCGATCTGCCACTCTCCGACAAGGGGCGGCCGGCGGAACCTCTGCGGCGCAAGTCGAAGAAAAAATCGAACAAGTCGAAGTCATTCAACCCTTCACCACAGATGATCGCTGGCGGCGCCGGTGTCATTGTCTGCTTTCTGCTGCTCGTATTCGTTCTCAGCGGACGTCGTCCCCAGCCGATCCAGAAACCTCAAGACGAAAACAGCGTCTCTACCAACTCAGCAGAAAAAACTCCGAGTCAGAAGTCGCCACAACTCCCGCCGCTTGCCACGACCGACCTGACGAAGTCCGTAGTTTGGCCGGATTCAAAACTTGCCACAGATCCTGCCGGTGAACCGATCGATCTGTTGAAGCTGGTTGATCTTTCCCGCGATGTTCTCAAAGGGGAATGGCAGCAGACAAAGACAGCGCTCGTCGGCCCTTTTGACGGACGCATCTATTTTCCCGCGAAAACTCCAGAAGATTATCAATTCAAATTCTCGGTCAGGCGGATTGAGGGGAATGATACCCTGGGCGTTGGTTTCATGATGGCCGGTCGCCAGGGGATGGTGGTGCTGGACGAACTCAACTCGGCGTGCAGTGCGTTGCATGTGGATGGAAGAGGGGCCGACGATGACTTCAATTGCACGAAATGGCGAGGAAAGCTGTTTGTCGACCAGGCTGTCAAGCAAATTGTACTCACCGTACATCCAGGGCATCTGCATCTTTCGTTCGACGGCAAAACGATTATCGACTGGCACGGAAATCCAGAGCGGTTGATGCTTCTCAGCGAATATCTGGTCGCCAGTCGACAGTCGCCATTCGTTCTGATGTCCAAATCCAAGTACGTATTCGAGTCGGCAACGCTGACACCGATCAAGCCTGAGCCGCCACAGCTTCGACCAGGGCGACTCGATCGTGATCTTGAGGTTTTTCCATTGATGGATTCGGAACGGGATGCCACCCGAGGGGTTTGGGCGATCAGCAAAAACGGTTTGAGCAGCCCGGAAGGCTGGGGAAAGATCTATCTGCCAACCGTTGTCCCCGAGGAATATACAGTCTCTGCGACCGTAGAACTCCCCGCCGACAGCAATGGAGAGTATGCGGTCACATTCGGTTTGATTGCGGGGAATTCCTATTTCCAATGGGCATCCAACCGCGGCAATACCGGGCTCGATATGATCGATGGAAGGCGGTGGGAAAATAACGAGACAAGTTTGCGGGGACCACTCCTGAAACCAGGGGTTCCCGTACAAATTGCTTGTACTGTGACCAAGTCGTCGATCCGAATGGATGCCGATGGGAAAACCTTGATCGACTGGCGCGGTGACGTGCGCCGCTTGTCACTTCCGAGTGAATGGACACTTCCCGACGGACGACGGCTGTTCCTCGGGACGAATCACCATCTGAAGTTTCGCGATCTGAAACTCGGCCCGCCACAGCCAGCACCGAAGACTCCAGAACAGCCTCAATTCTCGATTGGCAAACGTGTCGATCTGCTGGCACTGATTGATCCAACTCGCGATGCCATTTCCGGAAAATGGCAACGAGACGGAAGCGCCCTGAGATGCCAGGGTGATCTTGAGTACAACAAGCTGGCAATTCCGATCGATGTCCCCGACGAATACAAGCTGACGATGCGGGTGGCTCGTGCGGAAGGTGGCCAGAGGAGCAATGAGTCGTTGTTTGTGAGGCTGCCGATCGGGCCATTCAATGCAAACCTCGCCATTGATGGCTATGGTTCAACAGCCAGTGGCATTCACATTGACCAGACCATCTATCGGGACAACCCTTTCGCTTATCGCGGCCCCCCGGTCATTCCGGTCGGAGCGACTCGCGAAATCGTCATCGTCCAGACAAGGGCGGGATTGAATGTGACAAACGACGGTAAGACCATCATTGACTGGAAAGGCAACCCCCGGCGGTTCTCCTTCGATACTTCCTGGGTGATCCCGGGCAATCGATTGGCGCTGGCAAGCTGGTTTCAAGGTTTCCGCTTCGAACAGCTGGAACTTGAACCGCTTCCTCCGACAACTGTTCCCAGCACACCGTCAATGGGGGCTGATGGCAAGCTCCTGCCGATCATTAATGTTGATCGAGACACGCGTTACGGGGAATGGAAGGTTGAAGGAGACGCATTGACCTGCAACACCAGGGCTTCGTCACGGCTCAACATCCCCGCGCAGGTTCCCAGAAGTTATATCCTGTCGGGAACGGTGGAACGGCTCGGGGGAGTTCGGCAGCTGAATATCGGCCTGCTCGTCGATGGGCATCCGTGTGCCATCGTGATCGATGCCGACATCATGCAAAACGCGGGAATCGATCTGCTCGACGGAAAGCGATACTCCGACAATTTGATCCTGGTGCAACGG